>JBGAIN010000280.1:0-7121 GCA_044225505.1 Limisphaerales bacterium | reverse complement strand
GCCCGCGCAATGCTCCGGGGCACATGAATGCCCGTATGCGCAGGTCTTTGAGCCAAGGTGGGAGGGTGGCCCCAGCGGTTTGGCAGATCCGCCGCGGGCGTTTGTGTTTCGACCAACGGGCTTTCGGGGCGACACCATTCCTTCGGGGGGCGCGTTCTACTTCGACCTGCATCTATTCTCGGGGAAGCCTGATCTGTTCGCTTATTTCGTCCTAGCGTTTCGTCAGATGGCCACAGAAGGTGTGGGGCCAAGGCGGGCAAAAGTTCTACTGACGCGAATCACCACGCTCGACCGCAACCAGAACGAAGGGGCTGTGGTCTACGCCGATGGAGTGCTTGCCGGGAATGCTGTACCGGGAATTGCGATCCCGCTTGCAAGTGCCCTGGCGTCCAGCGGGTTACTGCGAGTCCATTTTCTTTCTCCGACCGAGTTCAAAGAGTCTGGCGAAGTGGCAGTTCGACCTGAGTTCGGTACCCTGTTTCGACGGTTGTCAATGCGCGTTGGAAATCTTTGCACGATGTACCAGGGCGGCCGCCCAACTGCGGACTATCAGGACCTGATACAAGCAGCCGACCGCCTGCGCATCGTCGGAGGAACGGTTTCTTGGTCCAGCGTGGAGAGGAAGAGCTCGAAGACGAAGCAACGTCACCAGATCGGCGGGTTCGTTGGATGGGTGGACTATGAGGGCGAGTATGGTGCATTTCTTGCGTGGCTGGAGGCTGGACGATGGGTAGGTGTGGGGCGGCAGACGGTTTGGGGAAAAGGCTGGATGGAAGTCTCCAATGAAAACTCCCCTGTATTCAAGAGTCATAAATCTTGACATCAGGGATTGACCATTGCAAAAATTAAGGCGGGGCCTTGCGGCCCCGCCGTGTTGCTGCGGAGAGATGGCAGAGTGGTTTAATGCAGCTGCCTCCAAAGCGGTCGTTCGTGCTCGTACCACGAACCGAGGGTTCGAATCCCTCTCTCTCCGAGGCAATCAGAGTATACCCGAAATGAAGGGGACTGAAATCTGTATTCAAGAGTCATCGACTGCCCCGATATGTAGGGGACACCCACGGATACTGTACTGAGGAGAATCTTTTTTTAGCTTGACGTGAAATTGTATTCCACGCCGTCTGAAATTGAGATACATTAAGGCAAATTGTAATTCGTGTTACTTGACTGGACCGGAAACCCTCTTGTCGATGTAGGCATCGCGGGATTATGCGCGATTACCCAGAGAACGAGCCCTTCGTTGCTAACGCTAGAGGATCTCGATCAGGCGGCCGAAGAAATGACGCGGCGTTATTTCGACGCATACTACTCGAGCTATCTGAGTTGTGTTTTTATGAACTCGGAGTTCGTGCAGCCTGCTGGGAAAGAAGCCCAAGCGGAAAAGAAAGCTGCGACCCGCGAGAAGTACGTTCGGCGGGTGCTCTATGCTCACCGGTATGCCGGCGACCCAGATGCTGGTGGTCTAGCTTGTGCGTTCTCCGGGGGGCTTGCAACACACATAATTCACCGATCCCAGATGCCGATGATTACTGGCGACGGTGTGTTTAACTTCTTTCCGAATTTACAGGGCGGGCTGGCCATCGCTGGGCCATATTTGACTGCCCTTCAGACTTTGCCATTGGCGGGCAGGCGTTGCGAGGGAAAACTGCTGATTGTTCATTCGGACCAGCCAACTCTCACGCTCAGTTTTGCATCGCGCTATTGGCGTGACAACCAACGATACTTCAATTTGGCGCGTTCCAATCAGCTGCCAAATGCCGATGACGTATTGGAGAGAGCGCTATCGGCTTATGACAAGCAAAAGGGCTCCCCCAAGTATGCTGATGCCAAAGCGCCGGCTACGCTTCTCCTCTCCGATTTGCAAGATATTTTGCTGACTGCCTTTCCGTCGTTCACTCGCATTAATGCGTCGGTCGAGGCTCTTTGGATGAGTAACTCTGGGCAAGGACCATCGCTCAGGGTATTCGGCATTCCGAGCTCGCTGGTCACGTTCCTTAATAACGCTATGCGTGGCGAATACCGGCAGCCGTGGCAACGGCTTGTGGCGAAGTCCTGGGAATCCGAGCGAAAGAAAGAGAAGGATCGCAAGCCCACCGCCGAGGTCGAATCTTCCTCTTCGGGGAGACGCTCACTTCAGCAGCCCGGAACGTCGAAAAATCACGTGCTTCAGGATCTCATGGCAGTGTTTCCGGAAGAGGGCAGCATTAATGAC
Source organism: Limisphaerales bacterium (assembly GCA_044225505.1). Lineage (GTDB taxonomy): Bacteria > Verrucomicrobiota > Verrucomicrobiia > Limisphaerales > SIBE01 > JAXMHN01. Next base: position 4,912 of record JBGAIN010000280.1, on the reverse strand, counting down.
GACGCGGCAAACGCATTTGTCTCATATCATCTTTTGGGTAGTCGGAGAAAAATGCATAGTGCCGCCGGAGACATTCTTCGCGGTGAAGACACACACCGGATAAGAACAGGGCAGATTAGGGAGGGTGCGTGGCTAATTGCAGAGCTTTTCCTGATAGAGGTGCTGGGAATGAATAGTAGCAGGTTAGACCGAATCAAGGCTTTCAGCGATCTGCTTGCGGTCGAGATCGCAGCTGGAAACAAGCGCCTACTGCGACGGATTCTGATGGCAAGAAGGCCGGAGGATCTCCATGCAATCTTGGCAAAAGAGCAATCGAGAGTTGCCCAAGGTGGGAAGCTTTTGATTAGCTGGGCGAACTACATTGAAGTTTTTGCGATTGATGACAATTTACGAGTCGGCGATTGGCGAGTTGTTCGTTCACTGATTTCCCTGCGGGTGGTAGAAAAACTGATCGATTTAAAGGCGATGGATGCAGATGTGCTGCCTGAGGAATCGGAGGAAGACGAGTCAGAGAAAGAAAGTGAGGTGGCCTAGTGCCATTTTTGACCGGATTGATCATGCTTGATTGCCCTGCCTCCGCGCTCAACAACGGTAAGGCAGAGGATAGCGCGGCTACGGATAACACAGTTCCAGTAAAGAAAATTCGGACTGGTGGAGGCGTCTATGCATATGTGTCCGCACAGGCGGTCCGCTATTGGTTAAGAATGACGCTGCAGACTAACGGCTCGGATTGGAAGTTCGCGCCCGTGCATCGTGAGAACAAAGTCGCCTATACCGACGCCGAGCCAATTAGCTATTGGGACGACGACTTGTTTGGCTATATGCGAGCTCCCTCGAAGAAGGAATCGAAGAAAGAAGCGAAGGGGACTCCTCCGGCTCCGCTCGAGAAGGATCGTGATATCACAAGAATCTCTCCTTTTCGGGTGAGTACATTCGTTTCCGTGGCTCCTGCTGCTATTACGAGTGACTTTGGGACCATGACCCGACATGAAGGAGATCCGGTACCTTTTGAACATGAGTTCTACCGAGCGCATCTATCAGGGATGCTCTCGCTAGATCTGTCCGCGGCAGGGACCTTTTTTGACGGAGAGCGGGTCGGTTACCGGAACTTGGATACTCATCGCCGTGAGCATGCTCAAGCCATTGGTCTGGAAGTTGTGCAGCTTCGTAATCAGCAGGCGTTTCGATTACCGCTGGATCAGCGACAGGAGCGGGTAAGCACCCTCCTGCGGGCATTCAAATTTTGGAGTGGCGGAGCTAAACAAGCGTTGCACTATACGGATATCACGCCAGCGGTGAACGTATTAGCGGTTACACGTCACGGCAATAATCCGTTTTCTCGAATCTTTACAGCCGCCAGGGATCGAAGTACGTCGTTTCATATAGACGCGTTCGCGGAGATACTGTCGGTGTACGAGCAGGATTTTCTCTCACCCGTTCTGATTGGATGGCAAAAGGGGTTCCTCGACGAAGAACGAGGAAGACTTGAGCGCGCGATAGCGAGTTATTCCGGTCCGGTGAAGGTTGTTCTCGCTCACCCGGTCGAGCAATTTGAGGCGATGGCCGCAGAGTTGAGCAAGTCTGCAAACGCCGACTGGTATGCCTGACCAAGCGGTCTTACGTGTCGTGGTAGAAGCTAGGGTAGCCTCGTTTCGGCACCCTCATTTGCTGATTGCTCGGCAACCTACATTCGAGATGCCGCCGCCCTCGACGATCTTTGGGCATGTCGCCAGTGCGCTGGGTGAAATTCCCAATCGAGAAAGTTTCCGGTTCGGATATCATTTCGAATCGGAGGCACGATCGAGCGACCTAGAACATCAGCATATCGTTTATGCTCAAGGTGGGAGCTTCAAAGACCAAGGTGAGAAGATTCCAAAGAACATTGAAGGCAATGTTCAGCCGCAGTACCGAGACTTTCATTTTCGGGCTAGGCTGACTCTCTATCTTGATCGTGTAGATTGGGCGGATGCGTTCCGCAGGCCGGCATTCTGCGTGGTGTTGGGGCGGTCGCAGGATCTCGCGGACGTGATCAGTGTCGACACGATAGAGCTGAAGGCGGAGGCCGGTGCGTACCTCCAAGGTACACTTCTACCTTTCTCGATGCGGCCATTTACTGCCCAGGGGACTACGGTTACGATGCCACGTTTCATCTCACCTCCGCCCGAGCGGAAGGCAGAGCTTGCTCGGTACATCGTGTTGCGTGAACGGCTTTACTGCGGCAGCTCCGAAGGCTCGATTGCGCCGAGTTGGAAGTACCTGGACGAGACTCAGAAGTATTGGCTCGTCGATCCAGACACTAAAGTTCGAGATGGAGTCAAGCGAGGTGTCGTCTTTCATGGATTTGGAGACGGCTAGACTCGACGAATCAATTTGGGCGAAGTCGCCGACCGGCGATGACCCAGATGGGCAGAGACTAACTAGCCATACACTCGACGTCATTAAATCAATTGTGGCGTTGCGAAAAAGGACGATCGATCTCGGCCTTCTGATCGGTGACGATCGGTTCTGGAGCCGTTTGCTGCTGGCTGCTACGTTACACGACCTCGGAAAGTGCTGTCCGGGGTTTCAGGCTGTGGTGCATGGACACGCCAGACGTTTCGGTCTGCGTCACGAGGTGTTCTCCGTCGCAATGGTCCGTTGGATTGTGCCTGACGTTACCGATCGGGCGCGCATTGGCGCCGCTATTCTTACTCACCACAAGGAGTGGAACAGAGCGTTCGGCGAGTGTTGCGGCGGTCCGACACCGGGAACGAAGAAGGAATTGGGTAGCAATTGGCTTTCAATCGCTCAGAGACTTCTAACGGAACTGATTTGGCCAGCCGTCGAACTGACGGCCGGACCGTTCCCGAAGAATTGGTCGGAGGGCGCGCGGAGACCGTGGCCAGAAGGTGAAGCTTGGACGTCGATAGAGGATACAGCGACGGAATGCCGAGAGTACGTCGATAGCTTGGGGGCTGCCGATACTTCGTTCATGGAAGGGCGTTTTCTGCGAGGGGCATTGATGATCGCGGACCATTCCGCATCGGCCGCACAAGATTTAAGTTATCTGGGGCTAAGCGACCTCAATGCAGCGATGAGCCAAAGTTCTTTTCCTCCTGCAAACAGTTGGTATTACCACCAAAGGGCCGCGTCGGAAGTGGTGGGGCACGGCTTGTTGGTTGCCCCGACCGGGAGTGGAAAGACCGAGGCCGCGCTGCTTTGGTATCAGAACCAACGACGTCATAGCAGCTACGAGGCGAATCTCTTTTACAGCCTTCCGTTCCAAGCCAGCATGAACGCCATGAAAACGCGCCTTGACCGAACGTTTGGCGCAAACAGAGAGTTGGTGGCATTGCATCATTCTCGAAGCCTGCAAGCCCTATACGCCCAGGCTCTGGACAAAGGGTACGCGGAAGCAGATGCTCAACGCATTGCCAAGAACGCTCGAAGCTTGGCTCGGCTCCATGCCCTGCCAATTCGAGTTATGAGTCCTTACCCTTGGCTCGGCGCAGCTTTTGGTCTGCGTGGGCAGGAGGCGATTTGGACGGACGCCGCTGGGTCGTGCTTTGTGCTCGATGAAATTCATGCCTATGATGCTGGGCGGCTGGGGCGGATACTGGCTCTTTGTCGTCATCTTGCCAAGGATCACGGTGCGAAGTTTTTCTTCATGTCGGCTACATTTCCAAGGCGCCTATCGAGCTTGCTGGCCGAACAGTTTCAGGGCATGCAGATCGTGGAGGCCGAAGACAGCTTGCGCGAGTCCTTTCGCCGCCATGAAGTTCATTTAGTCGATGAGGAATTGGTGAGCGAGTCAAGTATTGAGCGCATTGTCCAGTTCGTAAAGTCCGGCGGATCACCGTTGATTGTGGCCACCACAGTGGAACGCGCCAAACAGGTTTATCGGAAGCTTAAGGAGCGGCTCACCCTGCCAGTCGAACTGTTGCACAGCCGTTTCAATGGGCAAGATCGTTCACGAAAGGAGCAGAGACTCGCTGAAGCGAGGGGCGTGGATCAGGCTGCCAGGGAGGCAGTCGTGTTAGTCGCCACTCAGGTGGTCGAGGTAAGCCTCAATGTCGATTTCGACGCGCTATTTTCGGATCCCGCGCCCTTGGAAGCGCTGTTTCAGAGATTCGGTAGGGTGAACCGTCAAGCAGGTGCTAACAAGCGTGGCCTTCGTCCGGTATTCGTCAGTAGGGTAATCCCCAATGGCTCACCCGTGTATGACGCGCGACTGGTTCGCTTTGCGATTGATGAGTTGGAGCATTGGAACGGAACTGGACTTGATGAGCTCGCCCTCCAAGGAATGATCGACCGAATCTATGACAGCGAGATGGGCACAGAATGGGAGACCACGTTACGCACGGCGATGACTCGATTCGAGTCCGAGGTGCTGAGCAACTGTCTGCCGTTTGTTGGGACGAGCGACCATCTTCGACAGATGTTTAAGGACATGTTCGACGGCTACGAAGTTCTTCCTCGTGCACTCCAGAAAGAGTATGAGTACTTGTTGAAGCAAGAACCCGCGCGAGCAAGCGCCCTCACTATTCCGGTGAGCGGGCGTCAACTGAGGAGCATGCGCGATGGGGCGGAGTGGAAGGACAATGTGGCGATTGTGGATCGATTCTACTCGCCTGATTCCGGCTTGGAGATCCGGAAGCTCGGGGAGGGAGACGGACTCTAGCAAGAGGCGGGAGGTGCTATGGCGGCTTTGGCGCAGGTTTGGCCGAGACAGTGGAACTGGGTGACCGAGAGCTATGAGGCGCCCGAGCCGGAGCAGTTGCGATTGGCGTTTGCAGAACCGGCGCTAATTCGCGACAACGAGGTCGTCAGCCTGCTGAAGACAGAAAGCGGCGCCCAGCTGTATGTGAGCGGTTTCGGCGTTTTCCTCGGCAAGAAGTCGGAGCGGGTGACGGTGAAGTACAAAGGCAAGCTT
>JBGAIN010000279.1:0-7484 GCA_044225505.1 Limisphaerales bacterium | reverse complement strand
GCGCTGGATCCCTAAACCACATCCTTCCAGGAATCGGGCCAGGGTTACTTCATAGACCGTCTCCAGCAAACCGGGTCTTAAATCGCGGTGCAACTCGACCGCACCGTCGCCCCCAATGGTCCCGATCGCATTCTCCTTCATCTCCGTGCCGTGGTGCCTCCGTGAGAGCCATCCTTGTTCAAGGTAGGATGAAAGCAAACCACAGCCGGCGAAGAACCGGCGGATGTTCGTTTCGGTGAATGGTTCGGTAGCTCCTGTTTCATTGCTTACTCGGCGATGGGAGGTCACAGGGTGATATCTGAAGCCTCACAATGTCGATATTTTGAGAGTGAGCGCGGTGGCACTTGGGACACAAGTCCGGGACATTAATAACCGTCTTTGCACTGTAGACCGGGCGGGCAAGAAGCGTCCACGCCGTAGCAACCAAAACCGCAAAGGCGAGCGACGCGACGAAGATTCTCCAACGTGCTTTGGCAAGCCAATACGAGGTCAAGAAAAGTCGGATGAACATACGCTTTTCCAATCACCGAACGAAACAGAGCAAGGATAAGCGGCGTCTCGCGCCGCCCCGATTCCAGGTTGATCTCCTCGCCGCGCATTTGTTGCCTCGACTTTTTACGCAACTGTCAAAGGCCTACGGTTCATGGGTTACCCTCGGTAAGTGACTTGCATACCTCGTCGGTCAGGTCTGGGAGCGATGCGTATTCAGATCTCAGCGCCTGGACTTGAGTGCCGGAGTCCGCCAAGGCACTTTCATCTGAAACGAATAGAGCCTTCCTTGCTCCCTCCTTTAGCGAGTTGCTCTCAAAAACAAGGCTATACCCGTTTTTCCGTGCCACTGTTGCTGCAGCTTGGGAAATCTCTGCGAGGATCTCGGCACGCATTTTCACCTTTTTGCTCTCCATCTCTTGTTGCGCGCTGCGCTTGAACTCCTCGATTTGAAGATCTTTGTCCTCCGGCGAACTTCCTTGATTGTCCATCAGCTTTTTGAGTTTCTCTTCCAACGAACGTCCGTATGTCCGCAATTCTTCGTCAAATCTCTTCGTCTTTGGTGAAGCGTCAAAAGCCCGCCTCTCGTTGAGCAGGGCAACTCGAACCTTCACGACGGGGCCGAGATTGGTTTCGAGTGTATGGATCGTCTCCGACCGTGAGATCTGAGAAACGTCCGGATTCGTCTGATCCTTCCGACCACAGCTCACAACGGCTGTCGCGATCCATCCAAGCGACAGGGCAGTTACAGCGATAGCCTTCAGTTCCTTCATAATCATTACTCCTTATCCCTCGAGCTTCAGGTTGATATTGCCTCAATTCGTTGGACTCATCAGACGCTGAGGTGCTTGGTCTTTTGCCAGTCTCGCACTCTAGCTCCCAATCGCTGACAAGAAGTCCGACGCCAGCAGTTGCTCCATCATTTCCATCGTCCCCATCCCATGGGCACGGTTCACAATCGTTAGCTCTCCAGCACCGGCTAGGATCCCAGCCACGAGAGCTCGGACAGAACAGCGACCGCACTCTGAACGGAAGGCGCGTTGAGTTTCATAAAATACCTACGTGTCTTCGACCCCGACTTGGCAACAGTCCAAAAGTCCGAATCATCGACACCGCGCGCCCGGTGTCCGTTCAAGGTTTGGTGCGTTCGCGGTGCTCGATGCGTTCCGTGGATGCGCTGCGGGTTCGCAGGTGGTATGTTCGAGGATCTGCGAAATCAGCCATCACCTTGCTTAATGCCGCCTCCGCGCTTTCGGCAACAAAGTCTTCATATAAGCCCACGTGCGGGCCATTCCATTCGACCATGAGCAGATGGTCAGATGGTTGATGTGCAGGATTAGCTCCCTCCTGCGGAAAACTGGACTGTATTCTGAAGAGTTCTAACTGCCAAACGCGGCACCTGTAGAAATCCGAACGCTCTGTGTCGCGGAAAATCTCAAAACGAGTGGGCCAAGTTTCATCGTCTAAAGTCAAATCGACTTCGACCGTCCTAACCAGTTCGAAAATCGGGCTGGTAATCGCCGAATGTTGGATTCTCATGGCGGAGAGGTCACGCAGCGTAACGATCAGGTCAGCGACCAGAGCCAGCCGCCGCTGATCTTCCCTTTCTCCGTCGTGCAGCCGCCTGGCTCTGGCTCGCTGCACCGGTTAGTCCGCCGCTCTCTTCGAGCACGCGGTCAACATCTTCTAACCGCTTCCGCGCTATGGAGTATGCATTCGCCCAACTGACAACGATCGGTTTAAGCCATGGTCACCCATTTTTGCTGACGCGACGTGGTTATTGAGTATTTGCGTTTAAAAGCGCAGGCAAAGGGATTACTCTTCACAGAAGAGATATGGCCGGAAAACGAAAGCCGAAGAAAAATCCCGAGGAATGGCGAATAGGCGAGATCCGCACTGAGGACTTGAATGCCTCACGCGAATCAAATGCTCCTAACGCCCCAGCGCTGCCGCGCGCAACGCTAAAACTTACGCGGACACTCAAAGTGATCAATGAGATGCAGGCAGCGGGAGTCATCGGCCGATACGCAATTGGCGGAGCGGTCGGCGCAACTTTCTATCTGGAACCGATGCCAACGATGGATGTAGACGTGTTTGTCGCGATTCACCCTGAGACCGGAAGTTCGATCATCACACTAAAGCCCATTTACGACTACCTGACGGCGCGTGGATACACCGCAGTTGGTGAGGCGCTCAAAGTCGAGGATTGGCTCGTCCAGTTCCTACCACCAACAGGAGCGCTCGCCGAAGAAGCTATTGCACGAGCAAGGATGGTCGATGTTGAAGGCGTCCCCACGTTCGTGTTCACCGCTGAACATCTTGTCGCAGTAGCCCTCGAAACCGGCCGGCCAAAAGACAAAGCGAGGATTCTGCAGTTCATCGATGCGGAAGCAGTTGACCAGAAAGCACTGGAGGAAATACTTGGTCGCCATCAAATGCTCGAGAAGTGGATACGGTTCAGGCAGCAGTTTCTCAACGGCTCATGAATAGCGAGACCAGCAAGACCTTTGAAAGCAAACGGCAAACACGAGCTGAGCTCCGAGCGCTGCCGTTCGGAGAGAAATTGCGAATTTTGGAACGGCTTCGTGAGGATTTGATTATCGGTTTGGCAGATCAACGAAAGCGAGGCGACGAACCGACCCGGGATTCACCTTCTACAACGGCCCCGCTGCTGCTTGATCTGGTTAAGGAAACGACTGAGCACGAACCGCGACATCGTGCTGAATCTACAAGTGCCCTGAAGGAGGAAATCGAATCAACGCTGGCGGATCCCAAACGAACTGCAGACCTGGTCCACGCTTTGTTTCCGAACGGAGTTCCGCTAGCTCCCGAGTTTTTCGAGCGTGTCAACGATTTGCACTTGCGTCTCGGATGGAATGAAACGTCAAACCGTCTGGCTGGCGCACTCCTGGACAATACCATTGGACAGCTAAAGGCCGAAAACGGCGAAACGCTACTGGCGGCGCTGCCGCGCATCGGTAGTCCCGGATTCTTCCAAACTCTTTACTACCTGGGTTTTCTCCTCCGCGAGCGCGAATTGCGACCCCAGTTCGCAGCCGATTGGTTCCCTTCATTGGTAAAGAGAATCGGGAACGATTCAGCATCCGGTGGTTTCTGGAAAGCACTGGAAGCATACTGCGAGTTTCATCCGCAAAATGCCGTTGAGGTGCTCCGGTGCTTGGCGGCGACGCGCGATGAGGAGCAAATCTTGGTCGCTGCATGCGTCCTCGGGACGCTTCGGTCGTTGAATACGGACTCTGCTCTTCAACGTGTCCTGGCACCCACTGAGCTGGAGTTTTCGCAGGCAGCGACGCCAGGCCCACGCGCCGTTTACAGCCGCTCGTGGATTCACACCGCTTGGCGAGGAAAATTGGAAAAGGCCGATTTTGTGGCGCTCACCTCACGTATCTCCGCCGGCACCAAAGAAGAGCGCGATCAGGGTTTTGGGATCATTTGTCGAGTCCTGCTCAGCCCGGTAATTTCTTCCGACTGTTTCGACATTGGCATGGCTTGGTTGCAGGCCAACGTCTCGTCGTCTCTTTCGCCTGCGTCCAAGTACTCTGTCATTGAGTTCGCGGCGCAGGTTAGACCTCCAGGCAGAAGTGACGCTGCCGCGCTCATATTGTCCGCGCAGCCGGTCCTGCCTGAACATAAGGGTATTTGGCAGAGGGTTGAGCATTTCTTAGTGGAATTGTTGCAGCACGATTTCGCCGCGTTCACAGATTTTTTGGTGAAGTTCGCGCGCGCCAACGCCGCTAACTGGCTCAAGGTCCTGAAGACTGCTCGCGAGTTCGAATGGTTGCTGTCGAAAATGCGCGGACGAGATGTCGCTGGCGCGGTTGGACAACTTCTATTCGATGAAACGGCTCAGTGTCGGAAGCTTGGCCTCTTCTTTTTCGACGACCTCGATTTGGCCGCAGTTCCCAAGGAGGTGCTTGAGCGACTGGATGAACGCCGGCTTGCACTCGCCTTTTATGAATCCCAACGCACGTCGCTTCATGCGGCGGCGAACGCACGTTTCCTTATTGTCTTGATTCCTCCAATAGAGCGCATGAACAGCGCCATGCAAGGCGAGTTCTATAACGAACTGGTGCTTCAGTTGAAGAATTACCCCGGCGCATGCCGTGAAGAATTCCTGTACCGCTTGCGCGAGTTTCCGATTCTTCAGAAGGCGATTGCCGAGGTCGACGCTTACTTTGAGCAACTCAAGACCGCGAGCGAATCGGGTTTAGCTGCTATGGAGGTGGCAGGGGCTCCGCAGGCGGCAAAGCTGCACGCAAGGCGGTTTTCGCGCACAGTCGCAAAGAGTGCAGAAGAGATGTCGGTGTTCATCAAGCTGTTCAGGAAGGTGCGACTCCTCTACGGAAAGCAATGGAGCACGTTTCATGACGACAGCTTGAGCGATGCGTCGAGCCTGCAACAGTTCTCCAGTTCCGTGGAGATGCCACGCATGGAATTCATCGATCCGGAAGGAATGAACCTTCGGCGTTATCAAGCGTCCGTCAGAATCCGGGAACTTGGCAACACCACTGAATGAGTATCGATTTCAAAACATCGTTCCTTACGTATTACATTCGGGGTCTGGCGGAACGGACTCGCGCGGAGAAGAAAGGCACAAAATTCGGATTCGACTGGATCATCTACAACCTGGCATTGGCCGAGGACCTGATTCCGCATCGCCTTCCCTTCTTCCGTGGTGGAGCGAACGAGATTTCAAAGACCAAGACGGAAGCTGAATTCGGTATTGATGCGGCGTTCGTATCGCGTGACGACAAGGTGCTCACGATTTTCGTGTTGAAGGACGAACCTCTCACAAACTCAACCTGGACGCAAAATGATTTCGATGCGGATCTGAGACGAGCAGCTGCTCCGGACTTGGAAGCAAGCGGGCTAAAGAGCATTTCTGTGGTACGAGTCATCCTCGTCTACAACAAAGACGAAGACCAGACTGGCATTGAACTGTTTGAGCGTCAGACGAAAACGCTCGGAACAAAGGTCGGCGACAATGTCCAGCTCAGATTCGAGCGATGGAATCTCACTACGTTAACGGAAGAAGTTAGAGAGAGGCTGCTAACCCCATCACTGCTGCCTCAGCGGTTTTTTAGCTTATTCAGCTACTTATGCTCACAATTCGCCGACTTTCGACATGGCTCAGACGAATGGACGAACCAGCTGATTCCCAATTGGCGACGCTTCTTGACTGACTTGCTGTCGGAGAACGCTGACGAACGGGCAGTCCGACTGCTGCCTGTGGCTCTGCTCATTCTCCGCGAGCATGGAATCGAGAATCCTACTGCACAGACCGGTTGGATCGACTTGGTTGAATGGGCAATGCTCTCCGCTTGGAACGTTCATCAGGCATCCCGCAATAGTGGAGTCCGACTTGCAGTGCATCAAATGTGGGTCGGATTCTATTTGGCTGAACTGGAGCAGTATTACGACGGCCACAGCAATGAGTTGGCTGCAAGAGACGGTCTGGAGGTGAATCACGCCGCCGGTTACGTGGACACCGTTGTTGCCGCAATGGTCGCCTTTTGGCATATCGCCCGTCTCGGAATCCTCGCCATTTCCTTCGGGGAACGGTTGCCGCGAGGGGACAAGAACGAAATGGCCGCTCTGAAACAGGCAATGCGAAAAGTAGCGAACTGGCTGACCGCCTTGCTCAACGCAAATCCTGCGGCGCTCCGACCGCTGCTCGATCTTCACCACATCGAGCTATTCCTCATCTGGAGAACGTTTTGGCAGTTGGGTCGTTCAAACGACATCTTCGCTTGGCTTCTCGGTTTGGGGAATTGCCTGATGGTTCGACGCGCCGGGGCAACCCCCCTGCCATTTTTGGAAGGCGGAAACTCTCTCACCTCGGTATTCGAGGCCGTTGCTACGGAAGAGAAGCCACTTGAGTTCTGCGATCAAAGCTCAATGCTGTTGCTCTGCATTTTGGAATGGTGCTTCAGCCTCCCGATCCAAGAACGAGATCGGCTCGTGGAGTTGTATTACAAGCAGCTCGTCCTGGGTAGAGATAGCGAAGGGCAGCCTCTGGGAGATTCGCAGCCGATCGACTTGCTTGGCTGGGTCCCGCCGGAGGATTGGGGAAAGAAGATTCTCATTAAAGGTTTGGCCGATGAAGGTGAATCGCAGAGTTTTGAAACGCTTGGCCCTGACGCCCTACAGGATGGTTCGACGATCGCAGGCCATTTTGAAAAGTTCATTCGAAAGAGTCGCAGTGCTCGAAAAACCTCATTTCCCGAGGGGCTGCCCATCTCGGTTGTGGTGTTGGCCTGCCTCAAGCATCGCTCGCCGTTACCGGCTGAACTATGGCGGGATTCTATTTTTGGCCCAGTCGCTCAGGAATGTTCGCCTTCGAGATGAGGACCAACGCTAACCCGCAGAATCCCATATTAGGGACTGACCGACGGAAAAACCAGAGCGGCCCTTCCGGCATTGGAGATGAATTCGCTATCCGATGTGGAGCGAACATCTTCCAGAAAGCACTCCAGCGGCGGGGCTGAAACAAGCGCGACACCGGATCCCGAACCACGGCAAATTCCTGTAGGCTCTTGGCACAGGAGGAGATCTCCACGGGATAGGCCTACCTCTTCTAGCCAACTTCGATGGGAGCAAATCAGCCGCTAAGCCCGGGTGTTAACGATATCGAAATGCACAACCGCCAACAGGTGAGACTCTTACTCAGGTCCGACCCCGCACCCACACTAATGTCCCTTCCACGTCGCGGTCGGGGTCGGCATCGGCATCGGTATCGGTTCTGGATAAGGCATATCCGCTCCCTCGCGGGCTTGGGTCTTCTTCAACTGGCCACCCCATGACCCTAAAGCGACCGGGCTTACTTTCGCCGCGTTCTACCTGGAATGACTGGGATGACCGAGGGTTAGTAAACAATTTGTCAACCGCAGCCAACTCCTGCTAGGCAATCACTTGCGCTAGAAACGATCCGTTTTCAGGTGTTTGGTATGACGCCCGTGCTTACATCGGACAGA
>JBGAIN010000028.1:58029-64656 GCA_044225505.1 Limisphaerales bacterium | reverse complement strand
AGCATTCCATCAGAAAGCACTTCCCCGTCGATATCTGTCACGCGTGCAGCAAAGACGATCATCTCTGTTCCGGTGTATAGGCGCTCGGCGCTTGGCGAAATCAAACTGATTTCGGGACGGTGATTGGGGATGATAAAGGGACTGCGGGAGAGACTCGATGCCGTTCGAACGCCGTCGCTCGCAATGACCCGAACGAGCCCTTTGGTCGTGCTCTGCAGATACTTTTGATCGACCGCAAAACTGCTTTCGACAACGCGGAGTCCTAACGTGTTCCACGTAACTCCACCGTCTGGGCTAAACTGGACATCGAAGGATAGAGGATCACCGTCGGCATCCGATCCTTCCCAGCGGATGACGAGCGGGTCGCTGGCTGCAATTTCGCCACCAGAAGGATAAGAGATCTCGACGGACGGCGCGTGAGCACTGGCGACGCGGCGAATCAACAGAGAGTTTCCATGCATTAAACGGATCTCCTGGATGAGTGGATTCGCTGGGACGGTGAAGAAAAATGGCACCGACTCAGGCAGGGTTGGGTTCGAGGGGCTTAGGCCAGCCGGTTGGAACGAAATCGTGGTCGGAGTTGTTCCTGGACCGCCGCGGATTTCCAGCGTGTAATCGCCTGGCGGGGGAGGCTGGAGTGAAGCTCGCGCAATACTGACGGGATAAAGTTCGGCGGTATCACTCTGCCATCGAATATTTCCAGCGATGATCCATTCTTCCTGGGGAGTTGCCGACGATAGGGATTTTAGCCCGGAGCCTGCCCGAATCGCGCTCAGAAGGGCGGAGTATGTAAATCTCGAGGGCCAAGTCAGGCGGTCTGGACGAGCATCTTGAAATCCACAGTGGCTCATCAAGTCTGAGGTGTTGAATGGACTGAAAATCCGCAACTGAGCGGTTACGGATGGGGCCCCAGCGGCTTGACCTGACTGAACCTGGAAGGCCTGCACCCCATACACCAGGTCCTCGTCTCCCGCATCCATCGGACCGAGCGTTGGGTAAACAAAGCCCCCAAGGTTGGCGAACTCAGGATAGTCGAGCGTTTCTTTGGGGGCGCGCTCTCCACACCAGCCCATTTTCTGGTCGAGAGGGCCGGGGGGTAGCGAAGCGTGGACGGCGTGAGGAACCCCTAACAAAAGCGCCAAGCGATGGGCCACGATGCTTCGACCAAAGCCACCGGCCGTTTCAGCAGGAATGCCAGTCACCCCCGATCGGGAATTATTGGACACATCTTCGTCTAATAGAAAGTCTTCGTAAGGAAGGTCTTTGATAAGGCCAAGATAAATCTGATGGCATTCCGCATCGCAGCCGTTGCGCGCACGCAATGTCTCGAGTTCGGCAGTGACATTCAATGGATTTGGGGTGCCAGATCCTGGGAGACGCAGTCGTTGAATGTCAAACCGCCGGGGATCGATCATGGGAAAGCGAGCAGTGATGGCATCCAATTCTCTGCCAATCTCGGACGAACTCGCCTCGTGTGTAAACCCATTCTCATCTTCCCAAGCGACGTTAAGGTACTTGATGTCAAGTAATCCGCTGGGGACGAATGTGACGAGAGTCGTACAATCTTTGGGCGTTCCGGCAGCCTCGAGGCAGACGACATTGGTGGCCTCAAACCGGAGTTCCAGTTTTCCTCGCGCCCATTCAAAGGGGATGAGGAAATTGGCGCTGGATTCCTCGGCGTCGCGGCGGGCGTGCGCTTGAGGCAAAGCTGTGATTTTGGCTCCAAAGTTCAGTGGCGTTAAGGGTGAGTCCGGAAGGGCCACGCCATTGCGTGAGCCGTGTAGTTTCGCGTCGCGGATCTGGAGCGGCTGCGGGCCGCTGGCAAGAAGGTGCGCACGAACGATGGTCAACTTGCCTTCGATCAGAGGGACTTGCCCTTTCCAGTCCTGCACCACTTGGTTAACTTCCAGGCCAACCAGTTGAACCTGAGCCACGGTGTAGACGTAATCTTGTTCCGGAGTGAAGAGTATGGGAGTGACCAAAGCACGATCAATAAGGACTGCTCGAAGGAAGAGTTTTGCCGGAGTCTTGCCTTGGGCGTCCGATGTAATCTTGAATTTTTGAAGTCTGATGACTTGGTCCGTAACTCGCCCGTCGGTGCGTTTGACTCGAATGAAATCTGAACTCGCCTGAAGATTTCCCTGGTCATCAATGAGTCTGAGCGCCAAGTCCGCTTCCGCTCGCGAACTAAGTTGATAGGACACTTTCGCACTGAAACTGTCGTAATCCGTGTTTAGGTTAATCGCTACGTCGGTGGAAGGTTGGGGATCTGAAAGGGTCAGCTGATCCTTAGGGTCGAGCACATGAAATGTGACATCGACAGACGTCGGGGCAAAGGCATTCGGGCTGCCGGGATACTGGCTGAATTCAATCGTCGCCCGGTAGTCTCCGGCAGTGAGAGGGGTTCCTCCCGTCGGCGTTTGCAGGGCATAGACCGTAATCTCGCGCGCATTGCCAGGGTTCAGACTGTCGCTCGCAGGGAGGATCGTAATCCATTTAGCATCCGCGCTGGGAACCGCTTGGAAAATCAAAGGAGCAGTTCCTGAATTCGTCACGGTGATGATTTGCCGCGGCAGCGCGACGGTATTGTAAAACTCCAGTTGCGACGGATGGACGGCGATTTTGGGAACACCGATGACTTTGAGCGCGACATTTACGGACTTCGAGCCGTTGTAAGAATTGCCGCCGAAGGCAATGGTGGCGGTGTAATCTCCCGGCGCCAGTCGAGTTGGATCGATCGCTAAGTTCACCGGCAGTGAAGCTCTGGAATCAAGCGTCCCCGAACTCAAATTCGGGGTGATCCAATCGCCGCCAGTAGGCGTCGTCGTTACCGTCGCCGTCCATTCGAGCGGCAAGCCCCCTGTGTTAGTCATGACCACGGTTTGTGGCGCGATGACCGGATCGCCGTTTGTGTAACGAATCGTAAACCGATTGGTATTCAGCTCGATCCTCGGCTTTAGCCGAGACCTGTAGATAGCCTTCGCCAGCACTTTAGCCTGGACGCCAAGGAAGATCGGATTATCGCCCGCACCACCGTCACCCGCGATGATGTCTACAATCCCACTCAATTGCTCCTCCACCTCAAGCGGATCACTGCCCGACAGTTGACTGAGCGATTTCAACGTGCACTCGCTGGTAAGCGTGATCGGAGTGTTTCCAACCGGAATGGGAGGCCCCGTTTTGATCGGTTGAGGCGATGTGCAAGCGCTCGGTTGGATCGACCCCATCAGGATCCGTGCAGCGGCGTAACCGAAATCCGTAGTCCTCGACCAACTGCCATCAAACTGCAAGCTTACGGGCATCGGCGGCTGAAAGCCGGTAATCAGGTCACGCTCCGGAGTCGTGATGGGCAGATTCTTGAACCGAATCGTTCCGTTGAGGATCGGCTGAACCGCTGGTTGGCCGGCGAACTGAATTCTCAGTGATTTTCCTTTGGGAAATGTGGAATCCGTGATGGAGAGGGGTTCGTTTGGTCCGAGCACGTTCGTCTCCTTACCGGCGGAGTTACTGCCAAACGTTTCGACCTCGTATTCGATCCGCACGAGTTGTCCTGGACCACGTGGGAACTCCTGGGCTGCCAGAGGGATGAGCCCCAGTGCCACGGAAAGCGAGAGCCCGTATCTCCGTTGGTGGCGCGGTCGGAGTTCAGACGAGGGAACACTCTTTGAGATGATGCGTCGGACAAAGAAAACGACGCTCGAAGCGAAACCGGGAAACATGGCTGTCGGATATTAGAGCAGGGAACAACGGACCTGGCAAGCCGGAGGTGAGGTCCAGGCAGGGATGGCTAATTCTGCTGGACAGCGTCGGCACGGCTCGAACGTGGCATCCCCAAGGACGCTGCCGGAGGAGGGGGGCGCAGTCTGAAGGCACATTTTGACTCGACACCCACTCTCTCGACCTCGGCGAGTGTGATCGCATTCGCATTCAAAATACCGTTTGCGCAGATAGAGTCGGGGCGGGTAACTTTGGGCATCGACACAGGGAAACCCGTTTTCGAATGAATAACGTCCAGTTGGCTGTCCAGTTTTTCCTTCAGATACCGGTCATCCTGCTCTTTTGTAGGCTTGTCGGAGCGATAGCGGCGCGCTTCGGACAGCCTCAAGTTGTTGCCGAGATGCTGGCGGGGGTCTTGCTAGGGCCGTCCCTTTTTGGTCTGTTTTGGCCTGGCGCACAACAGTGGCTTTTCCCTTGGGACCCCACCCAAAAGATGCGAGACACTCAGAGCTACCTATTTCCCGCCTCGCAACTCGGTTTGGCACTTTACATGTTCGTCGTGGGGATGGAATTCCGGATGGACATCGTCCGCAAGCGGTTGCGGAGTTCCATTGCGGTCTCATTTGCGGGCATGGCAGCGCCGTTCGTGCTGGGAGTGGGTTTGGCTTGGGTGTTTTACCATTCCCCGGAGCTCTTTCCTAAGAAAACCTCAATGATGGAGGCGATGCTATTTTTAGGAGCGTCCATGTGCATCACTGCCTTCCCAATGCTTGCGCGGATTATTCATTTTAAAAAGCTAGCCGGCACGACCATGGGAACGGTGGCTCTGGGCGCTGGCGCACTAGACGACGCGACCGCTTGGTGCTTGCTTGCCGTGGTGTTGGCCAGCTTTGACCAAAACTGGAGCCGGGCGTGTATCAATATTCTTGGCGGCGCGGGTTACGTCCTGCTGACGCTCGGCTGCATACGTCCGTTGCTCAAGCGGATGCAGCCATTGCTGGTGAAGAACAGTACATTATCCGAAGCCGGACTCGTCCTGGGAATTGCTTTGATGGCGTTAGGGGCTTGGTTTACCGATCTGATCGGTCTGCACGCTGTGTTCGGGGCATTCGTCATGGGAGCGGCAATGCCGCGCGGAGCTGTGACGCGTGACTTAATCGGACGTGTGCAACAGCTAACCGTGGCACTGCTCCTTCCGCTCTTCTTCACTTACTCTGGGTTGAATACCAAAATTGCCTTGTTGAATACCGGGTTTCTTTGGCTGATGTGCGGAGCCGTGCTCGTCGCAGCTGTCTTGGGCAAAGGAGTCGCGTGCTGGCTGGCCGCACGCGCCACCGGTGTTTCTAACCGCGAAGCCCTGGGGATCGGCACCTTGATGAACGCTCGCGGTCTAATGGAACTCATTATTATTAACATCGGGCTGCAGCGTGGCATTATTTCGGAAGGTCTATTTGCGGTGCTGGTCATTATGGCGGTGGTAACGACTCTCATGGCTTCGCCAATCTTCGAACGCTTGGTCGGCAGCGGCACATACCAGCCCCACGCCGAACCCGATCTCCAAGTCGTCCGTTGACGGAATTCTGCCTGGGTCGGCCGCGGAAGCCGAGGGGCGAATGGCAATTCCAAAAGCCGGAGTGTTGATTCTGAAATTCACGCTACTCGAGTCGCTAACGGTTGACGCTACTCGGAGGCTGGGAAGCGGCAGGAGGTTGTCGCCCGCGGTTGGGGCATGATCAGGCGAGGGTTGAGGAAACGCCTAAGAACTGGGAGAGGTTCTCTTCTGCCTGGATTCTTGACTTGGAGAAGTATATCTGCCACACAGCCGTATGATTCGGAAACTCCCGTTGCTTTTCCTCATGACTGGCCACTTACTTTTCCAGGGAGGGAATCAGACAGACGCCGCGGTGACTCCCCCAGGGGCTGGGGAACGAGCGAATTCCTCCTGGGCTGATTTTGTCCAAGGGTTTATCGCAGAGTACTTCCGATACCGGCCCGATGTGGCGGTCACTGCGGGCCGTCATGAATTCGATGGTCAGCTGCCCGATTACAGCCGCGCGGGATTTGAGAAGTACGTCCGCTTTCTGAAGTCGACCAAGTCCGGAGCACTATCGCAGAAGGTGATCGGCCCGAAAGAGGAGTTTGAGAGAGATTACCTGGTTGCGACGATTGACGGGGAAATCTTTTGGATTGAAGATGCCCGTGCCCCTTTTCTGAACCCGGCCTACTACTCGAATTCCGGTGGAATCGATCCGAACGTCTATTTGACGAGGGATTACGCGCCCTTACCAGAACGAGCGAAGGCGTTTGTTCGCTATCTACGGAACCTGCCAGCGGCCTTGGAGCAGATCCGGGCAAATCTGCAAACACCCATGGCGCAAACTCTAATTGGGATGGGTCGAACGACCTTCGGCGGTCTGGCAACGTTTTTCGAAGGAGACGTGCTAAAGGTTTTCCGCGGAGTGCGCGATGACGCGTTACTCGCCGAATTGGCTACGGCCAACACCAATGCCGTTCTTCGCCTTAAGGAGCTCGATAGCTGGTTCGACGCTGAAAGCAAGCGTGCCACGGATGAGTTCGCGCTGGGACCTGAGCGATTTCAACGAATGCTCTGGGAAACGGAACGGGTTCGAATCTCCTTGGACGACCTTGAAAAGATCGGCCGACGGGACCTTGAGCGCAACATCGCCGCATTAAAAGCGGCGGCGGAAAAGTTGGCTCCGGGGAAATCGATCGAAGAATGCCTGCAGCAGTTGAAGGCGCTCAAACCGGGTGGCGGACCCGTCGTCTCGGCGCGGAATCAATTGACCGAACTTCGCAAGTTTCTTGAAGCCGCGGACGTTGTGACCATCCCTGGTCCAGAACAAGCCCTCGTGGATGAGAGTCCGCCCTATATGCGCTGGAATTCAGCAT
>JBGAIN010000028.1:0-58013 GCA_044225505.1 Limisphaerales bacterium | reverse complement strand
ATTCCCGGTCCGTTCGAAAAGGACTTGCCGTCAATCTATTACATCGCGCCACCTGAACCTACCTGGTCCAGTGCCGAGCAACTTGATTACATTCCGGCTGAACCTGATCTCTTGTTCACGTCCGTGCACGAAGTTTGGCCTGGGCATTTTCTTCAGTATCTGCATGCGAACCGAGCCTCTTCAAAGTTTGGCCAGGTCTTCGTCGGTTATGCTTTCTCCGAAGGTTGGGCGCATTACACAGAAGAGCTGATGTGGGAACTGGGGTTGCGGAGCGGAGATCCAGCAGCGCACATTGGGCAACTCCTCAATGCCTTGTTGCGTAACATCCGATTTGTGTCGGCCATCGGCATGCATCGTGGAACGATGTCCGTCGCAGAATCGGAGCGGCTCTTCCGCGAGGCTGGATTCCAGGACGCCGCGACTGCTCGCCAGCAAGCAGCGCGTGGGACGTTTGATCCGGGTTACCTCAATTATACCATGGGAAAATTAATGATCCGAAAGCTGCGCGACGATTGGTGTGCCACCAGGGGAGGCCAAAAAGCCTGGAAACAGTTCCACGATACATTCCTAGGATTCGGCGGCCCCCCCATCCCTTTAGTTCGTAAGGCGATGGTGGGCGATGCACAAAACCTGTTCTAGCACCTGCGGTACGATTCCATAGGGATTCCGTGGACCCAACATCACGGCGATGTTTTGCCTTCGCTCATGCTTACTGGCAACGCACGAAACTTCCCATCAACCCCAAAAACGGTAATTTGACTCCGTTCGAAGTTAAATAGCACATGGAGGAATTGGACATTCGCCGCACGGAGTTCGGCGAGAGACTCTGCGGAAAGTCCGGGCTCGAGAACGGGCTCAAAAATGAACTCCTCGCTGAAATTGTGATGTCCGGGCCGATAGGTTTGAGAATATTCACTGTGCAAAACAACCGGTTGAGTGGTTAGACCGGTGATTTTAGTTTCTTTCCACGCACCAAGCGGCGCGGTTTTCTCGCCAATCCCGCGGCTTGGCGGAGTCGGCCAATAGAAACTGGTTTCGACTACGATGTTGCTCGAGGTTGCGACACGATGCTGGAGAGGGCTACTTGAAGAAACCGTTCGGCGCGGCTCTAGGACAACGAAATGATTCGTAACGCTTGTCTGTTTAAGACTGTCGATGTCCCAGGCGAGGATGGGTTGAGGGGTAGCGTACCACGCGTGAAGTTCGACGCGCCCATCGCGCAAGGTAAGAACCGGCGCCTGTCCTGGAAATCCTTGAGGCTGGACCTCAGTACGGAGTTCCAGGATGTGCTGCCCATTGCCAGTCGCAGGAGTCCAACCGTCAACCACTAAAGTCTTGTCCGCCCTGTGGTAAGCTCCGGGCAAGGCGGTAAGGGGGCCCGAGATTGCTGCCAAGTTCGTTTCGATTCGATACTCCGCCTGCACGCTGGCAAAGAGAGACTCCCGTGTGTTCTCCGGAGTGATTTTTATATTGCGAACCTGAAACGACCAAAAGGATTTCAGCCGGTGATTGGAGAATACATCGCCGGCTTCACCCTGAAACACCGAATAGCTGTTGGTTTCATGGACCAGGAATTGGGGTAGTGTGTTCGTCGAGATCAGCACTGGCACTTCCCGGACTTGTTTAACGTCCAGAACTCCCGGGGAGACCCGCTTATACTCAAAGTCGAGAGTAAACTCCTTCTTATTCGGAAAGTACGCGTAATACCCGTCTGCGACTTTGGCAAAGAGCCTCATGAGACCGACGTAGTCTGCGTCCCATTGCATCACATAAGCTCCAAGCGGAACTAGACCGGACCGCTGACTTAGAAAGCCTCCGACACCGAAGGGACTATGGTAACCCTGAACCACCTCCGGTGTGGCAGTTCCGTCCGGGTTGGTGACTGAAACAGCTCCTTTTTGAGTCACCAAGGGCCCGTTAACACTGTTCCCATCGCCGCTGCCGCGCACCACTTGAACGGTGGCGACGCCGTTCGCCAATTCAGTCTCATCCGGCGTCGAGTAGTGAGCGAGAATCGCCATGCCAACATCGCTCTCCGCGACGTGGTGACGCAATCGCTCAATCACGGCATTGTCGTTGTAAAAACTGGCATAGACCTTTTGCAGCGCGCGGAAAACGCCACGCTCCTCCTTCTCCGTTGGATCGCACAGGCTCGGTCCCATCTCATCACCGTCCAGATCGTCCGCTTTGCAGCCGCTGTAGCTGTCATAGAGCCCGGCACCGGTAAACTGTTCGCTGTCTTCGACGTTCGTAGAGCTACGGAATCGGATGTTGTGGGTGTTTGTAAACCCGTCCAACGCGGACAAAATGGCGGCCTTCTGGCCTTCCGCAAATCTCGCGCTTTTTGTAATCAAGGCGCGAATGTCGGCAAGATCTTTTTTCAAGGCAGCGACATTGGGAGGGTAACTATGCCCCGAAAGTCGATCATCGATCGCGCTGCGCAGAGTTTGGCCGCTTGGCAGGATCTGATCCAGAAACGTGTCCCACAGGTCGAAGGATAAAGCCAGTGCAACCGGCGACCGTTCCGGGATGTTCCGCCTCAAAAACCCGAAGTTGGACGCTTTGCCCCCAAAATACTTAATGTCAGCCGGAGTAAGTTGATCTGTCGAAGCACTCAAAGCGCCCCTCTTTTGCTTTGCTACGATCTGCAACTGCGGTGGAACTTTGAGCGACAATATCTCCGCCCTTAAACTCGGCGGAAGGTCAGGGCCAAGCTCCACCACACGCAGCGTGTTTACATAGGGATCAAGTCGCAGCAGGATATCCTTTCCGACAAGTTGCTGAATCCGCGTTCGTTCGTTTGGATCAGAAATGTAGGCGAATGGAAGGCCAAACGACTTGCTAAGGATCGCAACGTGGGAGTTCGGAGTCGACGGTGTTAAGGATAAAACGCCAGCCAAGACCGGAATTTCAGCAGGCACTCCGTCAGTCAGCAAGATGTCTTCCGGCGTTAAGCGACCGTCTGCGAATGCATTCGAAATCTCTGCGCCGGAGAAGAATTTGAGACGTCCTAGTGCCCAACCTGTTGAATAGATATCGTCTCCGAAAACCCACCGATCTGACGAGGCAACTTGAATACCATGGGCGGAGAAGTAATTGCGGTTATCCTCTGCGCTGCGCGCTTGCTCGTAGGTTGGGACATAGAAAGCCTGGAGTGATACGTCACTGACAACTGTCGATCGAACAAGCTCGAAATACCTGCGAATGTCTTCAGGAGCATACGCCTCTGTTCCGACAAACTGGATGCCATACTCGGAATCGATTGGGAATGGGGGTATCAAAACTGCCCCGAGAACGATCTGCTGTTGGTTGGTATGCAGCGCAACCAGATCAAACTCGGCAGGTGTCATTTTCGTAAAAGGGTCCAGTCTTCGATGCGCGAAGTCGTAGTGGAACCCGTATTTCTGGCTATCCTGGTAGTAAACTCGGTGAGGTTCTCGCAGCGAGATGGCGAACTTAATCCAACGCATCTCCGGACCGACAACTTCTCCTGGGGTCGAAAGGAAAGGATCGTTGGGAAGGCGCACCTGGTTCTTCCAGTCATCGTCTTGCGTGATATTGCGCTCAACAATCCGGTAATAGCGAGATGCGAACTCGCGCGTCGCCGGGTCCGGAAATTGAAGGAGGCCAGTGTGGGTAGTGGCGATCTGGTTCCAATCAGCCAGATTGGTTGACGCTTGGAGAGAATAGACAGCGCCTTCTTTCCCGGGGGCATGCAGGATGATTCGGCCTTGTGCGTCCGGGCCGGATGCTTCCACACGCAGTGACGGAGCCGCTAAGGTGTGCCCGATTCCGGCGAGAAAGAGGACGGCGACGAGGCAGCGAGCAAACGTTGACTTCGTTGATTCAGGGTTAGGCATTTGAGCAAAAGGCATCATCAGACGAGCTGTACTACAACTACCATACAGTGATGTCAAGGAACGCTCTTTTGCAGTAATCATAGATTCTCCTTTCACAGTCCTGCGAAACCCTAGTTCAAACGTCAATAATGCGGAATAGTCCGAAAGGCCCAGATTCGGACTTTTCCCAGAGGGGTTAGTGCACAGGGTTGGCTCGCGAAAGAGTCAAAACGAGACAGTGGAAGGCCGTGCCGTTGGCGGGACTGCAACCTTGAGAAAATGAAAACGAACAGGCTTAGAGTAGTTCTACTATTGTGTGAATTACGTAGAGATTCCTCCCGCTCGAAACGTTACTAGGATTGGTTTTAGTGTGGCACACCAATTGCCGAGTGGTAGTCACCGTGACGGCAATATCCATTCTCCAAGGTCGAAGGTGCGATCCTGACGATGCATCCAGAACGATTACCCCACTCGGAAAGCCGAAGCCGGTCAGCAACCGTCATGGCCAGAATCCGATGGGACGCTTTGCATCGCTGGCAGGTCTGATGATGCTGGCATTGCTTGCCGGCGCCGGTTTTGGAGAAGTCGATCTTCGCGCGCAGATTGCCGGAGCCATCGCTGTTTACCCAGAGAACTCATCGATTGAAGTTGGGACGAGTCGGCAGTTCTCGGCGTACGTTCCCATTTCGCCGAATACGATCACATGGTCCGTCAATGATATTCCCGGAGGTAATCTGACGGTTGGGACAATCAACGGGAGTGGCCTTTACAAAGCGCCGTCCGGCGCGCCGATGAATAATCAAGTTCTCGTCAAAGCCACGAGCACAAAATATCCAACGTCGTTCGGTATTGCTAAACTTACGATAACGCGTCCGTATCCTTGGCTTTGGAGTGTTTCGCCGTCGAAGTTGAAGGTCGGCACGTATGCCGTAAGCTTCAACGGCAGCAACTTTGCCCCAGACTCGCAAGCCTTGGCCAATGGAATGCCCGTCCCGACAACGTTTGTCTCGTCGACGAAGCTGTTGATCAACGGAGTAGCTGGCAGTGCGGGCACTATTCAGTTCTCGGTCAAGCAGCCTGGGCCAGGAGCGGTGACGGGGAACGCGGTAGCAGTGGCTGTCGCGACGGCGCCGGTGGTCGTTACGGTGTCTCCGACATCGGCCTCGCTCCGGCTAGACAGCACGCTCAGCTTTACGGCGAGTGTGACCGGGAGCGCTAACCCTGCCGTCACATGGTTAGTGAATGGGATAGCGGGTGGTGCGACCGATGTCGGGACGATCAGCACCACTGGTATTTACAGGGCCCCCAGCACGATGCCCCCCTCAAGCACCATAACCATTCGTGCGACGTCGGTTTCAAGTCAGACAGCCTTCGGGCAAGCGACGATCACACTCGTGCCTCCGCCGCCGCCGATCACTATGGCCGTGTCACCTGCTACGGCTACGGTACCGTTGAATTCCACACGAACGTTCTCTGCGACTGTAAGTGGGAGTTCCAACACCGCGGTGACATGGTCGGTAAACGGAACGACAGGCGGTTCTTCCACCTTTGGGACGATCAGCAGTTCGGGAGTTTATGCGGCACCTGCGAGTCTGCCATCGAATGCGTCCATCACAGTTCGAGCGACTTCCGTGGCGAATCCAAGTGCTTTTGCGCAAGCGATGGTGACACTTGTGCTCCCCCCGCCGCCTGTAACCGTGACGATCTCGCCGACAGCGACAACGGTCGGGTTGGGCGGGACTCAGGTCTTCGGGGCCGGCGTTACTGGGAATTCAGATCCCAGCGTGACTTGGTCAGTGAACGGCATCGTGGGAGGATCTTCGGCGGTTGGAACCATTACTTCCAGCGGTGTTTACACGGCGCCAGCAACGATGCCTGCCTCGAATGCCGTGACAATCCGTGCAACCTCGGTCGCGAGCCCGTCATCCTATGCGCAGGCCAGTGTAACATTGACCGCCCCTCCACCGCCTACAATCTCGCTGTCATCAGCTCGGTTTCTCGAACAGTCTTCCTTTGGACCATCCCCGGCGACGTTAGCCCGCGTGCAGCAATTGGGACTTCCAGCTTATTTGGACGAGCAATTCGGGCTTCCTGAGACGGCCATACCAACGCCTCCCGACAATTCGATGGGGACACTGCGGCAATGGACGCTCTACAATTACACTTCTGCTCCTGATCAGCTTCGCCAACGCGTTGCCTACGCCCTCGGCCAGATCATCGTCACTTCCGGCAATAAACTAATCTACGCCAATGAAATCTTGCCTTGGATGAAGTTGTTAAGCAGGCACGCTTTCGGGAATTATCGTGATCTGCTTCGCGACGTCACCATGAGTCCTTCGATGGGTAAATACCTTGATTTGGCTAACTCGATGAAGCCTGGGTTGGCTGGCGGTGCCAACGAGAATTATGCCCGCGAGTTTATGCAATTGTTTACGGTCGGGCTGTGGAAGTTGAATCAGGACGGTTCCCAGCAACTGGACGGCAACGGTGGTCCGATTCCAGTCTACACGCAGGCAACGGTGGGCCAAGTTGCGCTCGCATTGACAGGATGGACTTACGGGACCGCGCCAGGCGCGACCCCGCGATCGGCCAACTGGGAATACTTCGAGGCCGGAATGGAAACGCGCGAACAGAATCACGACACTTCCCCAAAGTCTTTCCTGGGCTGCTCCGTGCCGGGTGGACAGACGGTCTTGCAGGATTTAGATGCGCTCCTGGACTGTGTTATGAGCCATCCCAACATTGCGCCTTTTGTCGCCACTCGGCTGATTCGTTCGCTCGTTATGAGCAATCCCTCTCCAGGCTATATTCATCGGATCGCCGATGTATTCGCCGACAATGGAGCAGGAGTGCGGGGTGATCTGAAAGCGGTTGTCCGCGCCATTTTGCTGGATCCGGAGGCCCGCCAGGACGTGCCGACGTCCAATGGCGGCAGGCTGAAGGAACCGATTCTTCAAGTCGCGGGGGTGTTGAGGGCGCTCAATGGCCAGTTCAGCAGTGGGCAGCAGCTGAGTTACTTGTTCGATTATATGGCACAGCCTATTCTTAGTCCGCCTTCCGTGTTCAGTTGGTTCTCGCCCCTGTACCGGGTGCCCAAGAGTTCTCTGTTTGGTCCGGAATTTCAGATTTATAGCCCGACGGAAGCGACCCTTCGAGGCAATCTTATCTACTCGATACTCAATTATCCAACGGGTGATTTCACGGTGGATCTCTCGCCATTCCAGAAATATGGGAACGATATGGTCGCGTTGGTCGAAGC
The DNA here is from genome assembly GCA_044225505.1 of Limisphaerales bacterium. Taxonomy (GTDB): domain Bacteria; phylum Verrucomicrobiota; class Verrucomicrobiia; order Limisphaerales; family SIBE01; genus JAXMHN01. The sequence continues at coordinate 50,915 of JBGAIN010000028.1, read as the reverse complement.
TGCTAATCAGACTTTTCTTTACGGTCGAATGCCCGCGGCGATGAAGCAGGTAATTGTCAACGCCGCGACGCCTGGCTATGACGCTAAGTCACGCATTGAGACCGTTCTTTATCTAACCACCCTGAGCGGACAATACGCGGTACAGCATTGAACGCGGCGCTTCCACACTCAACTAAAGTTCCTATGAAACAACATCGGATTACTCGCCGGCAACTTTTGCGTGGTCTGGGCGGGTTGGCGTTCCTCGCCCGTCTCGGCGGCCTCAATGCTCTCGCTCAATCGGCGCCACCAGATTATAAGGCACTGGTTTGCATCTTCCTCGCCGGCGGTAATGATGGACATAACACCGTGGTGCCTTTGACCCAGGCTGAGTTTAATGCGTATCGCGCCGCCCGCGGATCGATTGCGTTGCCGGACAACAACGGTGCACTCCTTACGGTAGAAGCGAAGGACGGCACTCCTTATGGGCTGAATCCCGGCCTGTCTGCCATTCATCCGCTTTGGTCGCAGGGACATCTTGCTGTCATGGCGAATGTCGGCATGCTCGTGCAACCGGTCAATCGCGCACAGTTCCTGGCGAATGCCGTTCCAGTTCCGACAAACCTGTTTTCTCACTCCGATCAAATTCAACAGATGCAGAGTGGCGTGCCGTCAACTTCCGGGGGCACAGGCTGGGGAGCTCGAGCCGTTGACATGGTTCACCTGTTGAACGGAGCGGCGACATTTCCGGCGAGTGTCTCGACTTCGGGGCCGGCGTTGTTCTGCGCCGGAAATGTCGTCCAGTCCGCTAGCTTATTGCCGGGATTCAACCTCGACGCGAGCGGAATGCAGATCTGGCCTCAGAGTGCGGCCGATGCTCGGCGAAATGGATTACAGCAGGTTTTGGAGTTTGACAGTGGCTTGGCGCTGGTGCAGGCGGCTAACAAAGTCCGGAAAGATGCGATGGATCTGAGCGCGATGTTGGCCGGTGCTTCCGCAACTTTAAGCACTCCATTTCCAGGAACAACATTGGGGAATCAGCTGCAACAGGTCGCCAAGATAATCAAACTGCGAAGTTCTACAGGCATGGCTCGGCAAGTCTTTTTCTGTTCGATCGGCGGGTTTGATACGCACGGGTCTCAGAGTTGGCAGCACTGGGACCTGCTGAAGCAGGTGTCCGAAGCGATGGCAGCATTCTACTCGGCCACGGTTGAACTAGGTATTCCCGACCGAGTGACCAGCTTCACTTTGTCGGATTTCGGGCGCACCTTGCAACCGAGCGGTTCGGGGACTGATCACGGGTGGGGCAATCACCATTTGGTTATGGGCGGAGCTGTAAACGGTGGAAATGTCTACGGTCGGTTTCCGAGTATGGCGTTGGGTGGACCTGACGATTCCGGGTCTCGTGGAGCGCTGATCCCGTCGACGTCCACCGACCAATATGGGGCGACGTTGGCCGCATGGTTTGGCGTCCCAACTGACCTGATTCCGTATTTCCCAACATCCAAAAATTTGCGCAGGCAGATCTTGGTTTTTTGAGCTGAGATGGCGCTCTCTGGGTAGTTACCGCCGAGCGAGCCGGATGAGACGACGGCAAGCGCAATTCCCTGGACCCGTGACGTTTGGTGCTTGAGCGCGTGCTCGGGACCTTTCCCTAAAGGCATTATTTCACGAGCCTGATTACTCTTCCGGGCGTTGTCCAAGAACTTTCCGGCCGACGATTCGACGCCGCGGCAACTTTGGCGGCTGGCGCGGTCGAGATGCTCCGGCGAGCGCAACCTGAATCATCCCAAAAACTTGACAGCGCCAGCCATTTCACGCTGACTCATCCCCGCCCAGTTTGGACGTTTGCTTTTCGGGTGAGACTCGTTAGCAAGCCGGGAAAAGTGGGCTCAGATCAGGATTATGAGCGCGCTTTCACAGCCTACCGGCAGTAACGTGCCCGCCAGTGAGACGATCTCCCGTTCTCCATCGCGTCCGAGGCTTGAATCGATCGATCTGTTGCGCGGCGTCATCATGGTGTTGATGGCGCTGGATCACACTCGCGATTTCTTTACCAATGTTCGGTTTGATCCTCTGGATTTGGAGAAGACAACGCTGGGCCTTTATTTGACTCGCTGGGTCACTCATTTCTGCGCTCCCAACTTTATCTTTCTCGCTGGTATCGGCGCCTGTTTGACGGGGCTACGCGGTAGATCGACACGCGAGTTATCTTGGTTTTTGTTCTCTCGCGGGCTGTGGCTGGCGTTTCTGGAACTGAGCTGGGTGCGCAGCGTCGGATGGGAGTTCAACTTCGATTACAGCTACGTTGGCGTGGGCGTCTTATGGGCGATCGGGTGGGCCATGGTGGTGTTGGCAGGGTTGGTCTATTTGCCTAGGCAAGTCGTGGGCATGGTTGGCATTGGGATGATCGCCTTCCACAACCTCCTCGATCCAATCCGACCCGAGGTTTTCGGACCTTGGGCGGTACTGTGGGGAGTGCTTCACGTAACACGGCCATTTCAGATCACACCAGAATTTCAGTTCGCCGTGGGATATCCCTTGATTCCATGGATCGGTGTGCTGGCGAGCGGCTATTGGTTTGGAACGGTATTCTCCTGGGAGTCAGCGCGTCGGCGTCGGGTCCTCGGGTGGTCCGGAGTGGCTCTGACGGTCATGTTCTTGGTCGTGCGTGGACTGAACGGCTACGGGAATCCGACGAGCCAGGAGCTAGGCCAAGACTTGCCAAATGGTCGCTGGTCAGTTCAGCGGAATTGGCTTCTGACCGTGCTTTCTTTCCTCGACGTTCACAAGTACCCACCGTCGTTAGACTACCTATTCATGACAATTGGCCCGGCGTTGATCGTTTTGGCGTTTCTCGAACGAGGAACACCTGCGTGGCTGCGCCCGTTGCTCGTTTTTGGCCGCGTTCCTTTGTTCTACTATTTGCTGCACATACCGTTAATCCATTTGGCGGCAGTGGTGCTGGCTCTAATCCGTCATGGGACAGCGGCGTGGCTATTCGTCAATCCTTTCGGGAAAGGCGGATTGCAGCCGCCGGCGAATGCCGGCGTGAATCTCGCGTTCGTCTATTTGGCCTGGGTCGCCATTGTTTTGCTGCTTTATCCGGCGTGCCGTTGGTTTGCCGATTTCAAACGGCGGAGGAACGATGTTTGGCTTAGCTATCTCTAGCCCATCGCCATGGAGCGCCCATGACCCCCGCGGCTCTACATGACAGCAACTGGACTCTCCAACGGGGGCGACGAAACCTTCGTTGATTTACCCGTCTGCGTATGTTTCCGATCTAAGCATTCTCGAACCATCTTCAACAATCGTGACGGACCGTGCGGTTTGGGTAAGAAGTTGCTTCCGTCGAGAAGCGCGAGATCCTTGCCGGCCATACCGGGACTATACCCACTGGTAAAGATTACCTTCAAATCTGCATTGGCAAGGACAAGTCGCTCCGCGAGCTCCCGCCCGGAAACGCCGCCTGGCATCACTAAATCGGTGAGTAGCAGGTCGAGTTCACGGCACCGATGACCCCACTGCTGAAATGCTTCAATGCCAGAAACCGAGGTGTAAACGGTATACCCGTGGACCTTCAGGATCTCGGCAACAAAATCGCGGACGTCCTGCTCATCCTCCACCACCAACACGGTCTCATTTCCACCCACGAGGAGAGTGGTCGGTTGTAAGGTCTGGCGTGTGTCCGGGACAGGTCGATCCGCCGGTATAAATGCTTGAAAACGACACCCCTTTCCAACCTCGCTATCCACCTCGATCCAACCGTTGTGTTGTTTCACGATACCGTAGACCGTTGCTAAGCCCAGCCCGGTGCCTTTTCCGATACCCTTGGTGGTAAAGAAGGGTTCGAAGATTCGAGGTAGGACATCCGGCGCGATTCCGCAGCCGGTGTCGGCAACGCTAATGCAGACGAAGCGACCTGGGCGAGCTTCCGGGTTCTTTCGGAGGGCGGCTGGACTGATGTCGACGGCGTCGGCTCTAATCGTCAGTGTGCCGCTCGATAGCATGGCGTCGCGAGCGTTGACCGCCAAGTTCATGATCAACTGTTCCACCATTCCGGCATCGGCGTTGATTAAAGGCAAGTCCGGCGCGACGATCACCTGAACGGAAATGTTCTCGCCGACGAGTCGCGGCAGCATATCCGCCATGCCGGAGAGGGTGTCACCAATCAGCATGGGCTGGACCTGCATGAACTGTTTCCGGCTAAACGTCAACAGTTGGCGAACCAATTTGGTCGCGCGGTCAGCGGCACCGGCAATCGTACGAAGCGCCTTGGCATCCGGTGACCCCGGGGGTTGCCGGTCATAGAGCAATCCCGTATATCCCTGAACGACAGTCAATATGTTATTGAAGTCATGCGCGACGCCCGCGGCCAGTTGCCCAACGGCCTCCATTTTTTGGGCTTGGCGAAGCTGTTGCTCCAGACGCATCTGCTCCGAGATGTCCTGGGCGATATTGAGCAAAAATGGCTGCCCATCTAACTCGAACAGTTCCACCGAGATCAAGATGTGACGAAGTTCACCCTGTTTGGTACGAAGACTGCACGCTAAGTGGCGGACGGACATTTGTTCGTGCAGGATTTTAAGAATGGCCTTGCCGCCGCCCTCGTCTCCCCAAAGGCGTAATTCGTCCGGAGAACTTCCAATCAAATCGGCTCGTGCGTAACCAGTGAGTTCCTGGAATCCTTCGTTGATATCGAGAAACTTTTCCTGCAAGAGAGACTGGATCGCCAAGGGAATCGGGCTGGCTTTAAAAGCCTTCGAGAACCGCTCTTCCGAAAGCCGCAAGGACCTTTCAATCTGCATGCGTTCTGCAATCTCCGCTTTCAGCTTCTCATTCGCATCGCGGAGTTCTGCCGTTCGTTCGTTAACTAGTACATCGAGATTCAGGAGTCGGTGTTTGACTTCCTGATTGAGCATCCATTTGTGGGTAAGCGCATCTGCCAGTTGCAGGACTTCGATGGTGTCAAAGGGCTTCTTGAGAATCACGAGCTTATCGGATCGACCTAACTGCTTGATCATCTCGGCCCATGAATAGTCGGCGTAGGCCGTCATGATCACGACCTGCAAATCTGGAAACTGTTGCCAGATGCGAGTGACTGTCTCGACCCCATCCCAGCCCGGTGGCATGCGCACGTCCACGAACGCAACAGCATAGGAACGACCGGCGGAGGAGGCTTCCGCGACCTTGGCCAGACCGTCCTGCCCCTGAAGCGCCGAATCGACTTCGAACACCATTTCCTCCACCTCTTCCGAAGGTTCCTCAAAGAGCAGGGCTTTCGCGTCGAGCAGTGCCCGGTCATCCCTGTCGCTCCCGCAGAGGATTTTCCGGATATCGTCGTGAATCGAAGGGTTGTCGTCGACGACGAGAATGCGATTGTTTTTGACCTCTGAAGAAACACTCATCGTCTGGCCTTCTGTTGAATAATCGGAAGCTGCAGTGTAAAAGTCGCCCCATGGCCCAGCCCTTCGCTCGAAACCAGCAGTGATCCACCCATTTCTTTGGCGGCGTTGGCGCCGCTGTGAAGTCCAAACCCGTGACCATCCTTGCGGGTGGTGAAACCGTGCGAAAAGATGCGAGTCAAATTCTCCGGGGCGATGCCCACTCCGTTGTCGCTGACAACGATTTTGAATCCGTCGTCAGGGCAGGGTGCAACTTCGATCGTGACCTGCTTATGCGGAGCGGAGCCAGCGTCAAGCGCGTACTTCGCATTGTGAATTAAGTTGACGAGAATTTGCAGCAGCTTGTGTTTGTCGATGGTTACCATCGGAACCGGTGTGAAGCATCGTTCGATATGGATTCCGTGGCGGGTCAACCCGGCCTGGTTCATCCGAATTGCGTCGTCTACCAATTCGCTCACGGTGACCTGCTCCATGAGCCCGGAGACGCGCGCGTAGCTTTGCTGGGTGGCGACGATCTCCTTCACATGCTCAATGTTCCGGGAGAGTTGCTCATGTTCCTGAGCCATGGCCAGGTGCTCTCGCTGCAACGCTTCTCCTAAATCCGAAAGAAACGCCGGGATGAGTTTTCCCTTTGGATCAGCGGTGAGGAAGGCGCCAAGGTTCGCATCATTCTGCCGGATCAGTTTGGTGACTTTACACAAGCTAGTGATCTCAGACTTGCGCAACCGATCTCGGACCAGGGTGGCTGAGACATTGATGCTATTCAGAACGTTGCCAACGTTGTGCAAAACGCCCGTCGCGACTTCCGCCATACCCGCCTGGCGAGAGGTCTGCAGAAGCCGAGTTTGGGCTTCCGCCAACTCCATATGCGCGCGCTCTTTGGCGGCGACCAGTTCCTGCAATTCTCGCGTCCGCTGCTGGACGCGTAGTTCCAACGTTTCCTTGGCCTCGACGATCGCGTCCTGCGTGCGCTGCCGTTCGATGGCCGCACCGAGCATCTCGGCCACCGCCCGCAGACTGTCACATTCCGCGTCCATCCACTGCCGCTCTTGGCCGCAGTCGCTCAAACTGAGAAATCCCCACCACGTTTTCTCGACCATGATGGGAATCATAAGAAGCGACTTGAACCCAAAAGCCTTAAATGTCGCTTGCTGCTTCGCGTCCAGTTCGCTCAGATTGACTGCTAGCAACTGGCGGTGCTGGAGGCGCCGAGCCCAGGGCTCGAAATCTGCCTCCTGCAATATTAACTGTCGGTCATCCGTGGTTCCGACGTCCGGATCGACTCCTGGGGCGACCCATGTATATCGAAGTGAAGAAATGCGCTCCTCGTTGGCGCTTAGCCCGTTCTGAAAGACGCGAAGCCTGCTGACTTCAGCTGCCACACCAATGCGGGCCAAGACTTCTTGGATAACTTGCTTCCAGTCTGGTGTGCTCAGGAATTCTTGTGCCGCAAACCGGACGCTTTGGAGGATTCGATCTCTGCGCAGAAGCGCTTCGCTCATGGAATTAACCGATCGCGCAAGGGTCCCCAACTCGTCGCTCCGATTGGCTTGAGCACGGACCGAAAGGTCACCATCGGCCACGCGTCGAACGACGCTTTGGAGACAGAGAATCGGTTTTACTAAGTGCTTGGCATGGATGACAGAGGCAGCCAAGCCGAAGATAAGACAGAAAAGTGCCAGGATGCTTGTTCGCCAGTAAACATTGGCAACACTTCGATCGTAAGTGTTAAGTGAGAGCCCGACGTGAATCCAACCCCACTGAATCCCGGAATAGTCGAACGGCTGCGAGAACTGGAAAGCTCGGCGATGGAAGAGCGGGACCGTTCCAATACCACTGGAGCGCTCTCGGCGTTCTGGCCGCCAGGTGGCGTCCAACTTGTCGGTCCGCCAACGGGGTTTTTGACGTTGGAAGATCTGCGAATCGCCGTCACTGCGCGTGATAACGAGGTAGTCAATGGACTCGTCGCCATCCAGAATCTGCACGCAATGATCGACAACGCTGCTGTAGTCTTCCGTGATCGTGGCGCCAGCCGCGACGTCCCGCAACGAGACCGCGATTCCTATTGCCTTGGACCGTAGGTTCTCCTCAAACGATCGTTTTTGTTGAGGGATGATCCCGATCACAAAGATGAGCAAGGTGACGCCCGTGACAATCCAGGTCAGGAGCGCGGTCCGAAACGTGATGCCTCGTTGACGGCCAAGAATGGTCGGCGTCCCATGCACGAGACCGCGCCCGAGATAGTCGCTAGAGCTGGCGTGCCTATCCTCAAGCTGCCCCTTCCGCTCGGAGCAGTCATCAACGGCACTGGCAGCTACGACTTGTGACTTCATCGTCTAACCTCAGGTAGTGATAAGGCTTGAGGGTGTCCTTCCGCTGCCGCTGTCGCATTTCCGTCGAGCTCGGTCTTGGGTCGAAGAAGTTCCTTTGTAGCAGCGAAGTCCGCAAGAGGATGCCGCTCTATGTGGGAACCTTGGAACACGGTCAAGACCTGTTGTCCCGAGGGAGTGCTATGCACATCCAAGAGTGCCGCTTCGATATCCTTTTGAGCCGATGATGTGTTGTTCGGGTTGAGGAAGAAAACAGAAGGGATCATGAGCGGCGAAACGGCAATGGTTTTGAGATCTCGCGCCAGTTGAGGATTGAGCTCGCAGGCAACCGCTAATGCAGAGGTTGTCACCAGGCAAGCGTCAGACTGATGAAAGAAGACCTGGAGAACGGATTTCGATGGACTTTCCAGCGAAACGACTTCACGAAAGTATCGGTCCGGCCGCTCAAAGCCTTCCTTGGCCAGCTGGACGCCCAGCCAGGTTAAAGCTGGGCTGGTTGCCGGGCTCTGATGCCGGGCGAGTTTGCGCCCTCGCAGACCGGCCAAATCACTGATGGCAGAACTGCGGTGGACGACTACAGCGAAGCGTTCTCCGAATCCTGACGACTTGGCCGTAACGAACAGGTAATCCGGCGCGAATCCGGAATCGATAAACTCCTCTGCGGTCATTGACGCGGCATCCAGTCCGGCGGTTTCCAGTTCGTGGCGGAGCTCGCTTTCGTGCTCGAACACTTCAACCTGGATTTTCAACCCCAGTTTCCGTTCGCGAGCAACGGTGACTGCCCACGCTTTGAGAGCAGCGCTCGCATCATTGCGACTGACCGTCCCAAAGCTAGAATAGGAGATCCCGATGCGAAAGTCGTTCGTCGCAGCGTTACTGCAGGCGCAGTAGACGAAGAGCAAGATCAAACAAGACCGCGTCAGCCAATGGTGATTCGTCGTCCCGAAAAGTGACCGGTATGGGCGTGGCCCGTTTCGCACGCTCGAGGTTCCGGCCGGACATGCGCCTATATTCGGTTGCGTGACCACAGTCATTGCGGTCCTCCCAAGTTCAGCTCAAGGGCCATTCGATTGGCCTCACCTGGCACCGAGTCAACGAGTTGTTTCCCAGGAAAAAGACGCTCGTGCTCTGCAAGCAGCTCGAGAGCACTCTCAAGACATGAGACGGGATGACACTCGATCGCATCACTGTGGAAGATCGTCAGGACTTGTTTGCCGGCCGGCGTTTTGTGAAGGTCGCGAACGCCTGCGACCAGGATATCCTTGGCCGCGGACCGAACATCGGCACGGAAGGCGAACACGACCGGGACATAGCCAGCCGATGTCGCGAGGATTCGGAGTTGTTTTCCCAACTGAGGGTTGAGTTCTTGCATGGTCTTGAATCCGCTGAGCGTCACGATGCATGCGTCGATCTGGCGGAAGAAGACTGGCAGAACAACTCGGGCGAGTTTGCTCTGGGTTGTGATCTGTCCAACAAAGCCCGACAGGGCGCCTTCGCCTTTTTCCGCCAGTAGAACGTCGAGCCACGGCACCGCCAGACTCAATCGTGGGTTGAGGTGAATCGAAAACGTCCTGCCCCTCAAATCCTTAATCGTCTGGATCTCGCTCTGCTGATGGACCAAAACGACATACCGGTCTTCTAGTTCGCCATTGACTCTGGAAATGAAACATTCACCGAATTCGGCCACTTCTCGAGCGGCTGCATACTCACAGGTCGTGACGCTGACTGCGTCCACAGCCCGAGCGCGCAGTGCGTCGACCAAATCGGCCACGTTCTTCAGAATTCTCGGTTCAGGATCGTTTCGGATTCCTCGTTCTCGGGCGATGGTTTGTCCCCAAGCTTTGATCGCGGCTTTGGCGTCGTTTACATTGACTTCCGTGAACATGGCGCTGGAAAAGCCAATACGGAATGGCACTGCATCCGAAGCTTCGTGAGGACTACCCGGCGCTGCGGTGGCGGTATGGCTGAACAGTTGGCATGCCATGCAAAGGCAGATGAGCCAGCCATCGAGTCCTGCGTGCCGCCGTGACGGGATGATAGGCGTCCACTCACCGGCCGTCTGGCCGCCGGCGTCCGACGCGAAGTTCCGACCATGCTTCCGCAGCCAAACGCGCACTTCCGATGGGGGGCTACCTCGAGACCACCGATCCCTCGCAATAGCTACTTGAGGAATAGATTCTGAGCTCATTTGGCTTCGAGCTTTTTGAGGAGCTCGGTCCCGACCAACAAGTTCAGCTGCGATTGCAGAGCGATGTGATCGTAACTGGCCTTGTAATGCTGCGCGGCCATGAGCGCTTCCATCAGTTGAGCTCGAATAACCTTTTCCGTCTCCACCAAGTCGTTTTGATAGGCTCGGGTGTTAAGATCCCGATTCTCCGTTGATGCCGTCATCGCTTCGAGCGTCGCGTGGTGTGCCTTCTGAGCCGCATTCAACCCGAGAAACACGTCTTTGATCTGGAGTCCAATTCCTTCTTTCAGAAGTAGTTGTTCCTGTTTGATCTTGGCAACCTGCGCTTGGGCTTCGGCGATCTTGTTCTGGGTGAGAAACCCGCTGAAGACTGGTATCTCCACGCCTACGCCGACCGTCCACCCTTCCTTGTTTCGGTCGGAGGCTAATCCGGCGCTGTAATCGCTGTAATCGTTCCACCAGCGATGGAGTTCGCCAGTCAGCGCTACCTTTGGGAAATGTCCGCTCTTGGCCGTACGAATGGCGCCAGCTGCCGCTCGCAACCCCGCCTCTACTTTCGCCCAATCCGGGCTGAACTGATACGCGGTGCTGACCAGATTGTCCAAGTTGTCGATGTAGGGCGCAAAGGGAAGGGCACGGTCTTTCGGGAAGATGCTTGCATTCCAAGGTAAGCCGATCGTATTCGCGAGGGCGGCTTGGGCCATAGCCTGATTCTTCTCCAGGAGAGCCACCATCGACCGCAACGACTCCACCATCACTTTGTTCTCCAGGAAATCCGTCTTCTTCACCTTTCCCGAACCGTCTTTATACATCGTCTCGGTGAGACTCAGTGTTGCCTCCATACGGGCCAGGGTGTCCTCGCCCACTTGATGCAAAAGCCGTGCTAGGACCGCACCGAAATACAGGCGACGGACACTATCGTGAATCTCCAGATCCGTGCGCCTGGCTTCTTCTTTCATCATGTCCACCAGCCCTCGCGACTGCTCGCGATACCCCTTCCGCATTCCACCGTCGTAAATCAGCCACGTCGCTTGCAACGATCCCATCAATGAGTCCGGATCCATCAGCTTAACATCCTGCGCTGGAATGGGGAATTGCTGACCTGGCACGTCGATGGTCTGCGCTGGAGTGGTGACCGGAAGCTGAACGGCGCTCGGGCCCAGGACGCCCGCTGGGACGGTGATGACAGCTGTCCCGCTGGGAATGCCGATGGATTGTGGGGGAACATACATCCGTCCGGCCGGGAAGACGAAGTTCGGCGCTTCGTCCATCCGTTGATAGGCCCCTTTAAGCCCTAACTGCGGCCAGTACCCGGCCAAAGCTTGGCGATGCTGAGCCTCGGCCACCGCCACCGCGAATTTCGATGCCGGTCGACGCCGATTGTTCTCCATCGCGAGATTGAGGCACTCGTCAATCGACAACTCTCGAACTTCCGCAGCGGGTTTCTCCGGCGACGGCGTCACAACACTCGGCGCCGCGACTCCAAGCGTTGCGCTGCAAAGCAATACTGTCATCGGCAAAGCCCCGCTCCGTGAGCCATTTCGGTTCACCAGCCGCAAAATTACGTCTCTCATGCCAATTCCAAATGTCTGAGCTTCTCATCACTGGCTACAAATCAGCGGAGTCGCAGTCTGAGGAAACTGGCGATTCGATCGAAGACCGAGTCGCAGCGTCCCGGATTGAGAAGCAACGTCCCCGTCACCCGAGCCGACGAGAAAGTCCTGCATCGTTGACGGTCCGACATCGGCCTTCGCACCGGCCGTGTCTTAATCCGAACGGTGTGAACATCTTTTGTACCAAGCATAATGGGCAATACTGATTGGAATCATGCCCATAAGCCATAGGACTTATATAGGCAGGATAGCAATGACTTACAATGTTCATGCTTAATCTACGTTGTGCAGATCCACCCCTTTACGTCGTTTTGAAGGTCGATTCCGACCTGTCCAGTTTCGGTCCATGTTTTATGGTCCATTTCACGCCTACCCAGCCGCGTGAACGCCGCCCTCGCTGAGATGAAGCGAGCGTTCCTTCTGGTCGATGCATTAGCACGATTCCAGACTCAGTCCGTTTGCAGATAGCTGCCTAATCAAGTATCTTGCGTTAAAGCCCATACCAGCGAGCATTCTTGCGCAGAAGGTCGCTGATTCTGGCATCCGCAAGCGCTCGGAGTGAAATGCCCGCGGTTTGGTCAAGATCGGTCCTAACACTCAACCGAGGACGTCACTATGAAGTTCAAACAAACTCACCGATCGGGCGGATTGGTTGTCGAATTCAGTCCCACTGAAACTCAGTTGCCCGAAGCACCGGCCCAGCATCCCGAGAAAAGCCAACCGGAATTTCGCCTGCAAAAGATCCTCGTTCCGGTTGATTTTTCGGACTGTTCGCGCAAGGCGATGACCTACGCAGCAAGTTTCGCCCGTCAGTTCCAGTCGGAGTTGATTCTTCTTTATGTCATTGCGCCGTACCCGCCCATTCCGCAGATGGCGCCAGTCGATATCGAGTCAATCGAGGAGGCGAGGAACAAGCTGGAGACGTTGCGTCAGACGCTGAGCGTCAATACTCCCGTTACGACCTTGCTTCGGACAGGGGATCCCTGCATTGAGATTAACGAAGCGGCACGCGCAAGCCAAAGTGACCTCATTGTGCTCGCCACCCACGGCCGCACCGGGATTGCGCACGCGCTGCTGGGAAGTACTGCGGAGAAAGTCGTCCGGTATGCGACCTGCCCGGTCTTGATTGTTCGAGAGCACGAGCACGAGTTTTTGTCTGAGGCGTCCGACGCGAAGGACCTTGGCAAAGGAAACCGAGGATAGGCGAGCCCAGACGACCCGCAGTCCAGGACGAACCGCTGGCAGAAATGGCAGGTAGACGGAGCGAGGTGCGAGTTTTCATGAAATTCGATGGCTGAGCGCAACTGTTTGAGCGGAGCCATGGCGAGACAAGGAGGCGATGTGCGGGCCTGAAGATTCGGTCCAAGGCCGGTGCAAGGCCGCTGCAATGCCGGTGCAAGGCCGGTTCGTGAGTGGCTTTGGTCCGGCGTTGCACCGGGATAACACCCCGGTTGATCCGCTCCAACGCCGAGCATTCGGCCGCAGCTTCCCCAAGAGAACGTGTCTCTCAACGAAATTTGTTTGCGGGCGCGCTAGATAGTTCTATGGTCGATGAGTCATGAAAAGCTTCCCGGCCAGATGTGACACGGCTAACAATCCTTCCACCCAGTTCCATCGGTCCACGCCCGGATTTACCCTGATCGAACTTTTGGTGGTCATCGCCATTATCGCGATCCTCGCGGGAATGCTTTTGCCGACTTTGGGGCGGGCAAAGGAGAAAGCCAAGCAGGTGAGCTGCATGAACAACTTGCGGCAGATCAGCATCAGTCTATTCCTGTATGCCGACGACCAGCAAGACCGGCTCCCGCCGCCCGAGTTTGATCCGGACCGTATCCCAGGCTCGAATCCGTGGCGGGGTTATTTGCTATTTTGGGACCCGGGCCGGCAGAACCAACGGCCGCCCCTCGAAAAAGCGGTTAATTTAGGACTGCTCTACGCGGGAAACTATTTGCGCGATCCTCAAGTTTATTATTGTCCAAGCTTGCGCCATCCGAAAGGCCTGCGCGTGGTTTTCGAGAAGAAATACTTTGAGAGTGCCAAGGTTTCATGGCCCATGAACTCCGTCGACGGTCAAGTCAACACGACTTACACCTACTTTCCTCAGAGCGAGAGACTATCCAAGCGCGAAAACGAGGCGAAGCTGGGCTGGGTGCAAGTGGCGGCGAAGCAAACGGAGCTTAGCTCGCAGCGGTCGGTCGTGACGGATTTGATTTATACCTGGGGAACGTTGGCGCATACCACCGGCAAGACGCCGTGGGGGCTCAATGTGCTTTGGGGCGATGGGCATGCGAACTTTTGCCGGACGCCAGCGGCGTTTGACACGACCTTGTGGGGAGGCACGGGCGCAAATCCAACTAGTGAAACGCCGGGAGACAACGCGGCTAAATGGCGAACGATCCTGTCATTTCTACGGCCCTGATGGTTCAACGCCAAACCGCCGCTGTGAGCACGGTTTTGACACCCGGTCAGGCCTGTTCGTTAGTCTCTTCTTCGAGAACGTGAGTGACGCTGGAATCGTGCAGGGCCGCACTTCTTCTTTCCTTTCCGGTCGCCAACCGACCTCCTCGCCTCAAGGAGTTCCCGACTTCTTGACTTCAGGTGCGAAGATATATACCGGCTGCGCCTGGAGGGCCGCGGCGAGATTTGTATCCAAGCCGAGTTGATCCACCCCTTCGGGAACGCCTTTCAGTCGTCCGAGAAGGTCGACCCCGTCTCCAGGGCGAAAATCCCGCAGGGAGGCTACGGTCCAGACAAAGAGTTCAGTTCCTTCGGCGGTGCGGACGGAAAAGAACTGGTCTCCGAAAACCTCATGGATCGGGACGGCCGTCAGGCGAACGACTCGTCCAACGGCGGTGATAAGATTGGTTGTTGCGGCGAGGTCCGCGAGACTCGTCAGTGTATGGTTATCAACGGAGGTGCCAGCTCGGTGGGTTTGAAAAGAAGGCGGAGCGCCCGCAGCATCGGGTTCTGCAGGACGTCCCGGTGTTGTCTCTGACCGCGGCGCACTCAAAGAGACTGGCGCCCCGGACACTTCGGGGGGAGCGGACGAAGGCCGAGCGGCGTTCGTCATTTGACGGGTATTGCGCGGCAACGCTGCGCGAAAGACCGGGGGGCTCTCCAGTCTGGACGACGCCGGTCGTTCTCGGCCAGGCTTAGTGTCGGCGCGCTTCGTTCGCTCTTCTGCAGGGACGTTGCCAGTTTTCACGCCGGCTGTCGGTGTTCCTGGGCGAGGGGTAGGATAGGTCCCCTTGCTGGCGACCAGTTCTTTCAGCCGATCCCAAAGGCTTGGACCGGCCTGGTCGGCTGATTCATCTTCCGCTGGCTTCGACGAACGCGAGGCTTTCCCGCTGGTTGGCCCGCCATGGCGGGGCCAATTTGTCCAGGGTTCAGCAGTGGATCCATCGGCCGGGCTCGAGATCCCAGGAACGTCAGCGTCGCTCGCCATCGCTGGGTTCCGTGGTCGGAGAGGGTCCGTGCGTAAATTACCAATGCTCTGATTTGCCCAGGTGGACGTTTCCTGGTGGGGCCCACGATAAGGAACAATTACGGGCGGATGTGGCTTGGACGCGCAACTCGCTAGTAGGGACGCTAGAATTCCGTAGTTGAACATGGCGAACTGACGCCAGGTTGGGTGCTTTAGCTTGGACATGCGTAACCTCCTGCTCGTGACTTTCTGCTGAGTCTCCCGCCAGACCCTCAGATTTCAGAAGAACCGGAATACTATCCTGCCAGAATGTGAGATTGGCAACTCCCAGAGGTGCCCAGGCAATAACAGACCGCGCCCTGCTTTCGCGGGCGGGTGCCGAATAATCCTTGCCGAAGCAGTGTCCGCGGCCCGCTCAGCACGCGCAGAAACGGAGCGTCAGCGTGCCGTTTGTGCCGGGCTTCATCCTGGACCAGGGAGGTCGCCTCGTGGAAGGGTCCCTGGCCAAAGAGGCTCAGACAGTATTCCGCTTGGCCGCGGGTGGATCGGCCGAGCGGGAGGAAGCTAACGGTGTCTCCTGCGGTGCTGGCCGGGTGTCATCAAACGGACCGAGGGCTCGGTTCAAAGCGGCACTGTCGAGTTCCTGTTCCCAACGGCTGATCACCACGCAGGCAGCGCCATTCCCAATCAAGTTGGTGATGGCTCGGCACTCGCTCATGAAGCGATCAATCCCGACCAAAAGGGCCAGCGACTGAACGGGAACCGAGGGTACCGCGGCGAGAGTCGCTGCCAGGGTAATAAATCCGGCACCTGTTACTCCGCTCGCTCCTTTCGACGAGAGCATGGCGACAATCAGGAGGGTCAATTGTTGACCAAATGAGAGGTGAGTATCTGTTGCCTGTGCGAGAAATATCGCCGCCATAGCGATATAAATATTTGTGCCATCGAGATTAAAGCTGTACCCGGTCGGAACGACGAAACTGACGGTCGTTTCGGTGCAGCCTAACTTCCGCATCTTCTCCATTAGACCTGGAAGAGCAGTTTCGGATGAACTTGTTCCGAGGACGAGGAGTATTTCCTCTTTTATGTAATTCCAAAAGCGGAGGATTGAGAATCCGCAAGCACGGGCGATCAGCCCCAAAACAACGAGGACGAAAAGCACTGCGGTGGCAGCCAAAGCGAACCGTCAACATCAGCAGCTGGCGGAGTGATCCAAACGCTGAAGTGGGCAGAAGCTCATGGCGCCTGGGGCAGCCAACGGAGCCGCTCTCACGACAAGTCGTAGAATCCCGAAAAAGATCCGTTCCCCATACCGAATCACTTCCAGGACAGGCTTTGCCCGCTCTCCTAAGGCCCGAGATGGCAAAAGCAGGGTCAGGGTGAAACGGGCAAAATCGGGATGTCGCCGGTGGCAAAGGCATCGAAATAGGATTTTCGGAATAATGTTAGCGAAAATCTACGGTCGTTTGAGCATGGCTTTTCTCCACGTAACCAGCCGCGATTTTGGGGTCTAGGGTGCCCGGGTCGATGTGGAGTCCAGCGCCCGGTCGCCAAAGATTAACGACGGCAAGTCCCAGCGCGAGTGCGATGGTAGAAACTACCTCGAAATAGACCAAGGTCTTCAGACCGATGCGTCCCAGCTTTCTTAAGTCGCCCATGGAGGCGATCCCATGGACGACGGTACAGAAGATGATCGGCGCGATGATCATCTTCACGAGCTTGACGAACCCGTCGCCGAATGGCTTTAAGGATTTCCCGACTCCTGGGCTGAAGTGCCCGAGAACAATTCCGATGCACACGGCAATCAGAACCTGCACGTAAAGGACATTGTACCAGCGTTGCGGTTTAGCGGGCGCTGGCACAACGATTGTTTCGAATGAGAGTTAGGGGTGATAGCATGCTACACGGGCCCTGAAGCCCTTATCTTGCCTTGTCTTAACGTGGCGGCAGGAGATCGTCAATTCCAGGAACGTGCCGAGCCATCCGAAGCCTTGGCAGACCGCGACTTAGAATCAAGCGCGCTGGCGGCGTGTTTCCCTCGACGCCGGCGAGAGGGGCAGGGGGACAGGTCGATCGGATTCCGGGCAAAATGTTGCACACTCCGTCAACAATTTGTCAACGAGATGTGAGACATTTCATGTGAGTCGGAATGTCGTCCGATGGGCGCCCGGCTTTATCATCGTTTTTCTCGCTCGCAGGATTCACATTTTGCCTTGACGTGGTGGTGGGCACCTCGGTTTCCCAGGAATCAGGCGAGACAATTCCATGGTTAGCCGTTAGGGTGAGTCGCGCTGAAAAGGCATGTGGAGAGAAATTTCAAGAAAGGGACTGAGTGACATCTCGACTTAGGGACAGGGTTTTTGCAGCGACAACGATATGGGCACTGGCGGGGGTTTTTCCGATCCTAGCTCAATCTCCGGCAACACCCGAGTCGAAAGGGAACGACCGTCCGCGCGAAGAAGTTGTGCTTCCAGAGCCTATTCCAGACCCGCTGGAACCATTCAACAGGGCGATGTGGGCGTTGAACAAAGGAGTCATGACCGGCGTGATTAAGCCGTCGGCTAAAGTCTACCGGGTGATCGTCCCGCCACCGCTACGGAGAGGCGTCCGGAATTTCGGGCGGAACATTACGTATCCTGGAAGGCTAATTAATAACCTGTTGCAGGCGAAATGGACAGGTGCCCGAGACGAATCCTACCGATTTGGCTGTAACACGGTTTTGGGATTAGGCGGATTTTTTGATGTCGCGAGCCGGTTTGATGTTCCCAAAGCGGATGCGGACTTCGGGCAAACGTTTGGACAGTGGGGTTGGAAGCCGCAGTGTTTTGTGATGTTACCTCTTTTCGGCCCGAGTAACGAGCGTGACACGGTGGGGCTGGCGGCCGATACGGCAGCGAATCCACTGACCTACTGGTCGCCTTATCGCTTCGTCGCAAGCAGGCCTTGGACGTATTTGGGGCCTTACAGTTACGCCTCTTACGCCGTGACCTACAATAACCTCAGCGATCAGGTTGAGGATTATGTTCGTTTTAGCCGAACCGAAAAGGATCCGTATTCCGAATTGGCCTATGCCTGGACCTTTGTGCGCGAAGGCCGGGTGCTGAATGTCAGCATGGATGCCCCTCGTGATGAAGCGTCACTGGAAACGCTGCGAACTGTATTCTTCACGTTCAAAGATAAGGAGTTTCCCGAGCGGGGCAGGGTGCGGTCAGTATTGATTCCGACCACTGGGAAGAGGCTCCAGTATAGCGTCTGGCTGCAACCGAAGCGGGCGCCTGTTGTCTACATTGTTCCAGGACTAGGGTCTCATCGTTTGGCCAGCGCCGCTTTGGCTTTGGCGGAACTCGCTTTTCAAAACGGCTTCTCCTCCGTTTGCATCAGCAGCCCGTTCAACTATGAGTTTATGGAGAATGCGGCGACCGCTGATTTGCCAGGGTACACACCAATCGACGCCGCCGATATGCGCTTGGCCCTGACAGAAATCGATCATCAACTCGAGCATGTCGCACCGGGCAGGATCGGCGCGAGAGCGCTCCTCGGTTATTCGATGGGTGGATTTCAGTCCTTGTTCGTCGCGGGAGGAGCTACCGGAGAGGGAATGCCAATGATCCAGTTTGACCGGATTATCGCGATCAATACGCCGGTTCGCTTGCTTTACGGGACGGACAAACTGGACCAGTTCTTTGACGCCCCCCTGGCTTGGCCTGCGCCGACGCGACAACAACAGATTGAAAACACATTTTACAAGGTGGCCGCACTCACTGGGAACTCTATTACACCTCAAGCTGGGCTGCCGTTCAGCGCGGTGGAATCGAAGTTCCTGATTGGTGTCGCATTCCGCCTGATTTTGCGTGATGTCATTTACAGTACGCAACAGCGGTCCAATCTCGGAATATTGCGAAATAGTTTGAACCCATGGCGACGGGAACCGGTTTATCGCGAAATCCTGCAATACGGATATCAGGATTATTTCGACCGCTTTGCGATCCCTTACTATCAACAGCATGGCTTAGATATGCAAAAACCCATGAACTTAGCCATGGCCGGCGACTTGAGGACCTACGAAGCCGGTCTGAAGGCCAATCGGGCAATTCGAGTCTTTGTAAACCGAAACGATTTCCTTCTGGCAGACTCGGACCTTGCTTGGCTGCAATCGACCTTCGGATCGGAGCGGCTCACGGTCTTTGAACGTGGCGGGCACTTGGGCAACCTTTTTCGTCCGGACGTCCAGCAGGCTATCCTGGAAAGCCTGGAAGATTTAAAGTCGAAATGACGGGCTCTCCGAGCGCGGTTGAATGGAGAACCGCCTCGAGGACTGGTTCGCACGCTTTTGAATTTTAAACCGCGGCCGCCAATGCGGCGAGTCCCATCGTGAGTTGGATCGGCAACAAGGCAATTGAAAACTCTCTTCCGCCATAACCTCGTTTCCTTGCGATCAACACGGAAGGCCCTTGCAGTGAAATCGCGCGGCTACAGAAATCCCCTGATTGCAGGCCCAGGGAACCACGATCTGCGAATCAGTCTGATGCCCGCCTAGCGGATCCTTGAAGCTGGGTGCAATGTATCTGCGTATTGAACGAGGATAGTGGGGTGAAGCGAAGGCGACTGCACGGGGGTGACGGTCGCCTTCGTCATTTTCTGCCGACGCTCGCTAGAAAGATGGCGCAAAACTCACCGTGCTCACGAAAATTTATTCCGCAAGATTTGAGGATATCACCCGACTTCCTAGCTGAGCATTACTTCGATCCTGGCCAAATCCCCTAGATGGTGTTTTCTACCACGCACCCAGATTGGAATGTTGTCCGGCGCAGGAAGGTCAGCGGGCGGGATAGCGGCCAAAAGATCCAACGCTGTTTCCAGAGCGGCGTCGAAGTCTGGCTCGGAAATCCCCAGTGACTTTAATGCATCAGCATTCGCTCTGATGTCGATCTCCATTGCCTTATTAGACACTTTCGTTATAGCAGATCGGATTCACACGTCTAGTGCTGATTCTGAAATGTTGGCGACGGTGCGTCGAGCAATGGAAACCGTGATCCGATTCGACGGCTGCGATTCGCACCAGCGTCAACAGATGGGCAAATCCGCCGCCGCGGACCAAAGGCGGTGGTGGGCGAGACTTGCTACATCGGCGAGGCTTTGGTTAATTGCCGTCGATCGCTATGCCAAGCCAAAGTGCGGAAGACTATCTCGAGCGTATTCATGCCTTGATCGAAGAGAAGGGCTATGCACGAGTTGTCGATATCGCCTCTTCACTTCAGGTGAAGCAAGCCTCAGTGACCGGAATGGTGCAAAAGCTTGGTGAAATGGGGTATCTCAACTACGAAAAGTATCGCGGGTTGATTCTCACCGATAAAGGGCGAGCTGTGGCGTGCAGTATTCAGCGGCGGCATGCGACGCTGTCGAGGTTCTTCTCCCTTTTCGGCATTAATGCCGAAATCCAGCAGCAGGATATCGAAGGCATCGAACATCATCTCAGTGCTGAAACGGTGGAGATGTTCTCGGATTTGGCAGATTTTTTTGAAGCGCATCCCGGGGCGCTGCGCCAGTTTCTGGATTCCAAAAAACAGCGCAGCAAGTCTACCAAGCCGCTGGGATGAGTTAACGGACACCCGAACGAGGAAGAAGGACTACGCGCCGCGATTTACCTGACCGACAACTCCTGTTTGATGTTGAACTTGGCCACACGCTTGCGAAGAGTGGCGCGAGTGATGCCTAGGAGCTTGGCAGCTTGAACTTGATTTCCGTTGGTCTCAGCCAGGGCGTTGATCACCAGTTCACGTTCCACCGCAGGAATGATTTTGAGCTGATCGTTCCGCTTTGCCCACCGAAACAGCGAGCGCGCGAGAGCGGCGACATCGGGTTCTTCCTGGGAGCCGGGGTGAAGTGCTTCTGCCGACCGTTCTTCAACGACAGGTTGACTTGGGGATTGCACGCCAGCAACCGATGTCAGTTCCGGAGGCAAATCCTGAAACAGGATCGTTCCACCCTTAGCCATAACCAGGGCATGGCGAATGGCGTTCTCCAGTTCGCGGACGTTTCCGGGCCAATGATGCTTTTCCAAAGCGGTGACAGCCTCTGCCGCGATGGACTTTGGCGCTTGCCCTTGGCTTTGTGACATCTTCTTGAGAAAATAGTTCACAAGCAGCGAGATATCCTCCCTCCGTTCGCGCAGGGGGGGTATCTGGATCCGGACAACATTGAGGCGATAGAAGAGGTCTTCACGAAACTCTCGCGCGGCTACGGCTTTTTCTAGAGCTTTGTTCGTCGCAGCGATGACGCGAACGTCGACTCGAACTACCTGATTCCCTCCCACCCGCTCGAAGGTGCCATCCTGCAAGACTCGCAGTATTTTCGTTTGCGTCGCCAGACTCATATCTCCGATTTCATCCAAGAAAATGGTCCCACCGTTGCATTGCTCGAACTTGCCTATGCGTTGCGCCGTGGCCCCGGTGAAGGCTCCTTTCTCATAACCAAACAGCTCAGCTTCCAGCAGGTTTTCCGGGATAGCGGCGCAGTTGATTGCCAGGAATCGATGTTCACTGCGCTTGCTGTGATGGTAGATAGCTCGAGCAACCAACTCCTTGCCCGTGCCACTTTCGCCAGTGATGAGAGCGGTCGCATCCGAAGTCGCAAGTTGCCCGATCAGTTTGAATACGTTCTGCATCGCATTGCTTCGGCCAACAATGCCTACATCGTAGTCTTCGGACTCTAAAAGCGGCTGATACGACACCACCTGCTTCATAGCTCGAGCCGCGTTCAAGGCGTTCGCAATGATCTGCCGAAGCTTTGGGACATCGAACGGTTTAAGAAGATAGTCGTAGGCCCCCAGTTTCATGGCTTCGATCGCTGTCTGGGTCGTGCCGTAGGCCGTCATCATAATCACCGGGACCTTGGCATCGGTCTCGCGCAGTTGGCGTAAAGTCTCTAAACCACTCATCCCCCCCATGCGGACGTCCATGATGACAAGGTCCGGTTTCACTTTGGGTAAGAGCTTTAGCCCCTCCTCGCCACTGGAAGCAGTCGTCAATTCAATCAGTGCCGGATCCAGTATTCGACGGAACGAATACTGCACATCAGGTTCGTCATCAATGAGAAGAAGCTTGTCCATGCTCTAAAGTCTTTCGCTGCGCCCGGGCCAAGATAGTGAGGCCTGCGCGTTTTGCAGTTCTTTTTTTGGCGTTAGCGCCTTATCTGTTCATTCACCCAGGCTCGGGCTTCGTCCGGGGTGGTTAACTCGTCCTGCAGCTGCTTCTCGCGCAATTCACCAAGAATTCTACCGATCTCTGGACCTTCACGGAATCCGAGACCAATCAAGTCGGCGCCAGTCAGCAGGGGAGGAACAATCTCAGGCCGCCGCAAAAAGTCCTCCCTCTCGCGAAGCAGGGACTCGTAAATTTCCAGCCCGCCATGAGAGCCTAAGCAGTCGAGACGGTGCAGTTCCAATTCCAGGGGGAACGTCGGGCGCAGGAGCAGTCGACGCAAGGTCGATTTGCGCATCTGGGGCACGTCTTTGAACTGCATATGGTGCCGCACACAGGTGACTATCTCGTCAATCTGGTGACGGGGAAACCTCAGGCGACGCAAAAGGGCTTCCGCCATTTCGGCCCCCAATCGCTCATGACCGAAAAAATGGATCCTGCCCGTGACCGGGTCTGTGGATGCCGTTTGTGGCTTGGCTATATCGTGCAATAGCACGGCCCACGGGAGTGTTTCGGGAGCGTTCTCGGGCAGGTGCCCGAGCATCTTGATCAGGTGATTGTAGACCGTTCCTTCCGGGTGGTAGTCCGGCGATTGAGTGCACGTGAGCGTTGCAGCAATTTCCGGCAAAACGTGGAGAAGCAATTCAGAGCGTCGCAACCAATCTAATCCCGCAGCCGCGTGAGGGGGCCGGAACAGCTTCAGAAGTTCATCTCGGACTCTTTCCGCACTAACACCAGAAATATTTGCGGCGTTGGCCCGCAGGGCAGCAAGAGTCCCCGGAGCGACATCAAAGTCAAGTTGCGCCGCGAAACGGACGGCGCGCAGCAGCCGGAGACGGTCCTCGGCGAAACGCTCCTCAGCTGCCCCAATCGTTCGGACGAGGCGCGCGGCCAAATCCGGCTTTCCACCGACCCAGTCCCAAAGCTGATCACGGATCGGATCAAAGAAAAGGCCATTGATCGTAAAGTCTCGCCGCCCCGCATCAGCCTGCGCCGTGGAAAAAGTGACTTGATCCGGCCGGCGCCCGTCTTGATAGCGACCGTCGGATCGGAACGTGGCAACTTGAGACGAGATTCCGTCATCAACGACGAGAATGATGCCGAACTGCTTGCCGACGGGCACGGTGTGGGGAAACAGATTTTCGACCTGCTCCGGCGTTGCCGCAGTGGCGATATCAAAATCCGTCGGGTCACGCCCGAGCAGCATGTCGCGCACACAGCCACCCACCCAGTAACTTTCAAATCCATTGGCCTGGAGTCGGCGGACGATCTGGAAAGCGGTGGAACGGGCCGACATAAGCGGTTGACTCACGCGTCGCGGACCTGCTCCTGGGTATTGTCAGGCGCTGTGATTTCCGCCAACCGATCGCGATCGCGTCGGGTCAGGTAAACAAAGCCGCCGATCAAACTCCAGATCAAGCTGCCGGCGTAAGCCAGTAGCGACAGCGACAGGGCTCGCGTGGGAGCGGCATTAATTTCGGGAACAGCGAGCATTAAAACGTAGAGGTTTTCCCGCAATCCCAAGCCACTCGGAGTGATTGGCAGAGCAGAAATGTAGACGACGATCGGGACAATCACAAACAATGCCACCACAGGCACTTCGAGATGCAGCCCATGGTTCAAGACGATTATCTGTAGGACGCAGAATACGTTCAGAACCATTGATATCCCTAAGGACTGCAGCAGGAAACCTGGTTGCCGGCCAAACTCGCGGCACGCCGCCAGAGCCCGCTCAACAAGGTGGCTCTTCGGCAGGGTCTTGAGCAACTGACGGGCACGCGGCCAAGTTTTTGATACACCGCCCCAAAACGATAGGCCCGCGATCACACCGCAGCCCGCCATCATCATGAGGACGATTCCAGCCAGCGCCGCTAGCCGACGATGTCGTTCCAGCAAGTCAAGGTTAGGAAGCATCATCAGGCTGGCAAACAACAGCATACTGAAAAGCCCCACCAATCGATCTACCAAAACGGTGAGCACAGCTTCCGTTTTCTTATGGTGAGTCTCACGCGCCGCGTAGTACGCTTTTAGCAGATCGCCGCCAGTGGAACCTAAAAGAAATGAATTGAAGAAATGTGCCACGAGAGAGATCTCTGCAATCCTGAGCAATGGCAGTTCCAGGCCTTGCACGCGCAACACCATGCGCCAGCGGATCAAGCCAAGGAAGATAGTCATGCCCATGAACAAGAGCGAAACCCCAAACGCAAGAGGATCAACCAGGTGAATCGTTTGCCAAAGCTCTCCTGGGCCCCGGGTCCATGCCAGCCGCCACTGGAAAGCACGCGACAGGTTTTGCCAGACGAGTCCGTCGTCAGCCGCCGCGCGTCGAGCTTCGATCAAGAATATGGAGTGCAGAATCCACGCGAGCAGGCCGACGCTCAAAATGGTCCGCCAACTAGCTTTCGAAATAGTCTGCTTCCAACTCACGCCTCGCCCCAGATCGACTTCAAGTGAGCGACCCCCGTTTTGAGGTCCTCGACTGGAACTCCGGGGTTGAGTTCGAACACTTTGATGTGATCTGGCCGAACAAACGGCTTGAGGGCTGCGAAATCAATCATACCAGATCCAGGAGGACAGTGATCGCGTCCTGGAAACTGCACGTCATGGATGTGGAAGCCTGCCAAACGTTCAGCCATGGATTCCAGATGCATGGCGTGGCCGATAAAGCCAAGGTTCTCCTTAATCTGAGCGTGACCTGTGTCATGCCAGTAGCAGACACAAGGGTCTGCAAACTCGCGAAAGAAGAATCCAAAGTCGCTTTCCAAAGGTATTTCCTCCAAAGCCTCGCGATTCTCAATGCCGAGCTTTAGCCCATAGCGGCGTGCTTGCTCTGTCAAGCGAGTCAGCATTTCGCCCGCGAGCTGAATGTGCCGCTCTTTCTTCTGTTCGCGCTTTTCTTCAACCTCCGTGCAAAGCTTCTGATATTTCGAGCTCTCTTTTTCGCCGTTCGACAGCATATCCAAGAGGCGATCGGTGTAGTCTTTCATATCGATACACCCCATGTGCAAGACGACCAACTGCGCCTTAAGACGGGCGGCCGTTTCCAGCGTCTTGATCGAATGACGATACGCGTTCTCGCGCTCCCGAGCATCCAACGACGTAAATTTAAATAAGTTTGGAGCAGCGTGATTGACGCCAATGGGCAAGGGGCAGAAGTTATGCAGCGTTGAAATCTTAATTTCACCGGCATCAACCGCTTCGATAATTCCGGGAAGCAGGCTGATGCGAATGCCGTGGCTCAACTCCGCGAATTCGAACCCAAGATCCCGAATCTCGCGCAACATGGCGCGACCGTCTGTGTGTCGGTTGGAATTCCAACAGCTGGACAAAGAATACATAAAAAATTGAGCCGAGTGTGCCAGATAGATTGAACAGCACTCGGCTTTGCGAACAAGGGACGACTATAAATCGGCGTAGCGGGCGCTGAGCATCGCTGAAAACCGTGCCATTTTCATTTTGCGTCGGCGCCTTTCACTGGGCTTTTCGAAGTGCCGGTGATTCCGGACTTCCTTCAACGTGCCTTCGCGGTCAATGCGCTTTTTCAAACGGCGAAGCGCTTTTTCAACTGACTCGCCTTTCTTAAGCTTAATCTCCGTCAATGCATGTTCACATCCTTCCGATGACCTAATTGCCGTCGACGTGGACCGCCATCGGCACCTCTCAGTCTGAGCAGTGAGATTAGTTTTGGCGTTCTGAGGTGTCAACGCGCAAAAATTGTGTGAAACGGCCTGATTGGCCTGGCGGACGGAGGGTTTATTGACAAGATCGAGGCGATTGATGGCTGGCAGGGGCTGCAGATATGCGGCGGCGTGCCGTTGGCAAGGTGAATGCTTTATTTCGCGATATAGTGACGAACGCATCTCAGCAAGGTGAAACTCAATCGTCGACCTCGCTGGATAACGGTTTGACTTGATTTTGACCGAACCTTAGATTGACAGCGCCATGCTTGCTCCAGAGACGAAACCTCCCTTAGCAGCCGGTTCTCTTACCCCAGTGCGACGGGCGGGATCTCTTTGGAAAGAGATCGTAGAACCCGTCCAGCCATTTCTCAATCAAGTGGCTACACAGTTGACGGCACAAATCCAAGCGTTTGATCCGGAGATTGCACAATACGCGCAATACGCCTTGAGCAACCAAGGTAAGCAGCTGCGGCCGCTGCTCGTCGCGCTCAGCGCCGGAGCTGCCGGCAAAATGAACGACTCACTCATCACTGTCGCTACCATTATTGAGATGGTGCATGTGGCAACGCTTGTTCACGATGATGTCGTCGACGAAGCCGCGCTCCGACGGCGGCGTCCGACCTTAGCTGCCAATTGGGGGAATCAGGTTTCGGTTTTGGTTGGCGATTGTCTATTTGCACACGCCCTGAAGTTGGCCGCTAGCTTCCCAACCCCAGAGGTCTGCCGGGCTGTTGCTGCTGCGACCTATACGGTCTGCGCCGGGGAAATTCTTCAAATGCAGCAGCGGCGCAATCTTGAGTTTACTCGGGCCGAGTATTTGAAGGTGCTGGAGATGAAAACGGCCGAGCTATTTGCTCTTTCCTGTGAACTGGGAGCTGTTCTCAGCGGCGCTTCTCCGGCGGATCGCGCAGCACTGCGGCAGTTTGGATTACGGCTTGGAATCGCATATCAAATCTACGATGATTGTCTCGACCTTTTTGGGAGCGAGGCAGCCGTTGGGAAATCGCTCGGCACCGACCTCGCGAATGGAAAACTGACTCTTCCCGTTTTGGTGGCTTTGGCCAATGCCAGTCTTGAGGATCAGAACCAGTTGAACGAGTATATTCAATCGTGGAACCCGGCTTACTTGCCTCGAGTTCTGGAGATGCTAGATCGCTACGAGGCGCATAACGAAGCGTGCGCAGTTATTCATGGATATTTGGCCGATGCTCGGCGGGCGGTGCGAACGCTGCCGGAATCTGCAAGCCACGGAGCATTGATATTTTTAACGGAGTATTTGGCGAAGTTAACTGATAGTCTAGGGATGAGCGCATAACAGCGCGTTCACGGTGATTGCCATCGCACCATTACAAGCTCCTGCAACGGCGCCTGTCGGTGAACAGGCTGAGGAGCGAGCTCTTGTGGCCAGCGCGAAGCAAGGAGATCTGTCGGCTTATGATGAACTGGTTCGTCGCTATCAAGAACGTATTTACGCGACGATTTACCATATGACGGCAAATCACGAAGACGCCAACGACTTGGCGCAAGACTCTTTTATCAAAGCGTTTCGGGCGCTTAAATCCTTTAAAGGGGATTCGAGTTTCTTCACGTGGGTCTATCGAATCGCAATTAACAAGACCATCAATTTCCTCAAACAGCGGAAGAAGCGCACGCAGATGAGTCTCAATGACCTCGACTTCAACGCCGAGCATGATCCCGATCTAGTGGCGTTGATCTCCGAGAAAACGCCGCGCAGAGATCTCAGTCTCACGGAATTACAGGAGAAATTGAACGCAGCCATGATGAAGTTGTCCGAAGTACATAGGCTAGTTGTCACTTTGCACGATGTGCAAGGACTGTCGCATGAAGAAATCAGCCGGATCATGGATTGCAACACCGGCACGGTAAGGTCTCGACTGTTTTATGCTCGACAGCAATTACAGGCACATTTATCTGACTTTTTGAAGTAGCATGAACATTCCGGAAAACAATTCCGATCAACTTCTCAAGCTGCTCCGCTGTAAGAAGTACGAGCAACCGCCGCCCGGTTACTTCATGTCATTTTCCGACCATGTTATCGCGAGGATCGAAACAGAACAAGCGCCGGCCTACCCCTCCTGGTGGACTTGGTTCATCAATCGATTTGATGCTCGCCCCGCGTTGGTTTGTGCTTACGGTGTAGCCGTATCAAGCTTGCTCTTGATGGGGGTGCGTCTATCGCAAGTATTTGAAGCAGAATTGGCGGCATCGCCATCGGGTGCTGGGCCTTGGCTCGCCGCAAGTCCCGCTTCGCCCATATTGTTTCCCGAAGGGTTCACTCAAAGCAGCTTCCCGGTCGCTCCCGCGTCGTCGCCGCTCTCCGCGACCCGGCTAAGCTTCTATTCGGAACCAAATTCTGCGACTTTCGTCCCTGCGAGTTTCCGTGTCGAAGGGACTAGTTTCTTGCTTCCGACCCGGTAAGCGGCGAAAGCCTCTCGCCGGGCGGTAAGAATTTTAGTCGGCCTTCGCGAAGACGAGGATGACCGCCGGCGTATTGACAATTAACCGGTCGTCGTCAGCGGAGGCCTGCAAAGTTTCTCCCTTGCCTTTTTCGTCTTGAACTTTCAATTGATATTTATCGCCTTCCCGGTCCCAGGCGCCTTGCGCAGAAAGAACTTGGTAAGGGATCACTGTTGGTTTGGCCACGGCCACTGGGACCGTAGCTTGGGCCGCAGGCCGAGCCCCCCCTCGTGCTCCAAGCCCATACCGTTGGGCGACCTGAGGTGAAACAGTTGCTGCAGCTGGCTGAGCGTCCGCGGCCGGCTTTGGCGCCGCCGGTTGAAAGAGAGCGTTGAGTTTGTCGTTAACTCCATCGGCTTTGAGGTTGACCTTCTTGTCAGTGGTCGCCACCACCGTCACCGTTGACATAATCTCTGTCATTACGGTCTTCAGCCGTCGCATCTCTGTGGAAGACATGTCGGGATGGCGCTTCCGTTCTTGAGCCATTGTGGCATACGGATCCAACTTCCACTTTCCGAGAATCTTTTCTTCTTCGAATTTGGGAGACACGCCGGTTTCGAGGTAAGTACGCAGGTCTTTTAGATCCTGCCCCAGAAGCTCTTGGACAATATCTGCGTTTTGCAGGATCGCTTGGAGTTTCGGATGTTTGACGATGGTCATCGCATCCGCTTTGCTCAGGAGCATCTGATTAAACTCGGTGTCATTGGCCAGTTCCTGGAACTCCGTTCGTTCGCCAAAGAGGAGAAATGGAGGGTATTGGGTTAAGCGGCTGATCAGGATCGGATTCTGGTAAATCGTGCCCAGAATGTCGGAGGCCTCATAGTACCGGGCAGGCATCGGATCAAAGGGTGCTACTGCTTTTTCAAGACCCGTCGAGTGGAGATCTTGGCGCGCTTGGCTCAGCATTTTGACAGGCAGAGAATTGGTCTCATCGGTGGTGACCTGAACGGTAAAGTAGCCAGCGACGTATACGACAAGCCCAATCAACAATAGCCAAACTCCTCCCATCGCAGCGCCCACCCAAAGGCCTAAAGCGTGATTGACGCGTTCCCAGCTGATTCTTTCACGATCATCAGATTTGTACTTGTAGTAGAGCTCGACCTTGCGATGAACGAAGAACGAGATTCCAATAAAGACGGCGTAGATGATCAGGAAGACGAGTAATGGTGGAACCACTGCCACCCAAATCGGATTCTTCAACCCGAGCAATGGCACGACAGACTTGAGATAGGGGCCTAGAGGCAACGCCAAGAACGTCGCAGCAATCAGTCCGATCAAAGAGATGGCAAAACGGACGGCGCCGAGTTTATAACCACAAGCTCCGGCAATTGCGAAAAGGAGCAGAGCCAAAGTCCAGATGAGCATGCCGGTAAACTAAGCGTGAGATTCGGAAAAAGCACGTGCAAAATGACTGACTTTGAAGCTGTCGGGTGATAGATTCCACTATTGCGGTTTCAGCAGCCGCACCGATGGCAACCAACACCCGCTTGTGCTGTTCTTTGGGTCATGTTTTCTGCGGGCGAAGGGCAGCTCAACAACGCTAATGCCGTCATTCTGATTGCAGAGGATGACGAAAATGATGTTTTCCTCATCAAGCGCGCTTTTCATCAAGCGCAATTTGACAATCCGCTGCAAACCGTTTCGAGCGGCGAAGAGGCAATTGCCTACCTCAGGGGCGACCCACCTTTCTCGGATCGGGAGAAACATCCGATTCCTGCGTTGCTGCTATTGGATTTGAAAATGCCGCGAAAGAACGGATTCGAGGTGTTGGCTTGGATACGGCAACATGTAGAATATAACTCGTTAGCAGTCGTGGTTCTAACTTCGTCGCAGGAGAGCGCGGACATCAACCGGGCCTATGGACTTGGCGCTAATTCGTATCTCGTAAAACCGGCGAACTTTGTGAGCCTTGTGGACATGATCAACCGACTCAAAGAATACATCAAGTTCACGAGTCAGAGTGTTGGGACGAGTTGGGTATAAGCTTCAGCAGCCTTTTTGAGGCGCGCAGATCTCAGAAAGCCCTGCAGCGGGGCATCTCCGGAGTGAATCCTCTCAAACTCGTTCGCTAGCCGGCAAAGGCTGGCTCGCTAACCGGAACGTTTCGTATAACGGAGTGAGCCTCTTGTGCCTGCTGCTCCGCTCGAATGCCTGACCCGGCCGATCCTGTCAGGATCGCAACCCGAGCTTCTACCTCTGCAATCGTGGCGTCGAGCGTTGACGTTCCTGCCGTGATACCAACGACCTGGCAATCATCGAACCACTGGTCGCGCAACTCCTCCGCACGCTGCACATGGTGAACTCGGGAACAGAATCTACTGCATGTCCCTACTAATTCGCGCGTGTTGTTGCTTTGTGCTCCTCCAACCACAATCACGACGTCACATTTTCTAGCCAATTCAATCGCGGCGATTTGACGCTGCTTCGTCGGCTGGCAGACGGTATCCTCAAACCGAACCTCGGAAGCAGGAAACCGTTGCCGAATGCGTTCGACCAGCAGTTGCACACGCTCGACAGGTTGCGTCGTTTGCGCAGCAATTCCAAAGCGGGGACGTTCCTTCAGAGCGTCGATATCTTCTTCGCAAAGAACAATGGCGAACTCCGCCAAATCTTCTGTAAGACCGCGAACCTCCGCGTGCCCTTGCTTGCCAATAATAATCGGGAAGCAACCTTCCCGAACCAGTCGCTGCACCACTTTGTGGGCATGGTGTACCAACGGGCAAGTGGCCTCGACAACTCGCAGCCCTCTGGCCTTCAACTCGTTGATCGTGCGCGTGGAAGCCCCATGCGCCGTAATCATTACGTCTTGGGTCGGAACCCGAGCCGGGTCCGTCTGGAGCTGAATCCCTTCGCGCCTTAAGTTTGCGAGGACGGCCGTATTGTGCACCAGCTCGCCAAACACGGTGAGTGGCGTCTTTAGGTTTCGTTCGACGGCCAGATCGATCGCGTCGCGAACACCAAAGCACATTCCCAAGTAATCAGCTCGAATGATTTTCATAGTTTATGTTCCAATGAGAAAGACGTGGGAGCCTCCTGGTCGCGCTGGGTGCGTAAGGAGGCCATGAAAACGGGCTTTGCCGAACAAAGCTTCGGTCCTTAGAGCCTCTTCTTAGTGCTGACTCTGAAGAGCTCATCTCTCGCCCTTGGCCTGTCGAACAATCTGCTCGAGCAGGTTGATGTAGTGCGTAAATGCTCGTGTCCCTTCCTGGGTCAAAGCGAACGTGGTCAACGAGCGACTCCCCTGAAATGTTTTCGTGACCGCCACATACCCAGCTTCCTGCAACGTGCGAATATGCGCCGTCAGATTCCCGTCCGTCAGGTTCAACGTGTCCCGCAACTCAGTAAACGAGAGCTGTGCGGTCGCGGCCAGGAGCGACATAATGGCCAAGCGCCCTTTCTCGTGGATGACGCGGTCGAGTTGGAGTAACGGTTCCGGGTTCACAACCCATTGGCCCTTTTCTCTGTAAAGTGCAAATAAACTCCATAGGCAAGGTGCAGTCCGCCAAACGAGACGCCCATCAGCAGATTCAACGCCGCCTCTTGTCCCTGAATTCCGACTGTCCATAGGCGCGCCGCGGTGGCGCATCCGATGAGAACAAAGCCCCACCCGAACAGCTTAATCCCTCTCGGCATGAAGAATCCCGCAGCGTGCACAGCACAGCCGTAGAGCACCATCCAAACGGGGACAATCCACCAAGAGGTAACGGCATTCTCCTCGGTGAAGAAAGCCGCCAATGTGCTGGCAACGAATCCGACGAACAAAGGCGGAAGCAAGGCCTGAGTCACTCGCCTGGTGGGCGCGGACCAGAAAGGTTCGGCGTCCCGGAGCGCTTGGCGCCGAGCCATAAAGTAGCTCGAAGAAATCCCAATTAACCCTGCCACACTCCAGTATCGAACAAACGTCTTGGGGGTGTCGAAACGGAGTGACCAGGCAGCCGCAGCGGCCGCAAGGCCTAACAGCCCAAGGCACAGCACAATCGGAGCCAGCGCGCGTCGGTAGATAGCGGAGCGCTCCATGAGAGTGCGGATAACGAGGAGATGCTCAGCAGCCCAGTTGGATTGCATGCCTGCACACTTTGTCACGCAAAGTCTGTTTGTCAAGCTTTCTGCGAGTGACTTTGAACACTCTTCGACTTTTGCAGTCCACTGATCAGTGCCGAAATTGTTTACAAAATTCCGGGATGCTTTACTTTGCCTTGCCGTGAGAGTCGTCAACGTGCGCCGCCTGCCTCGCCGAGGTCCTGCTAGGATAGCAAGGGCCGCTTTTTGCATGGCTTTCGCGTTTTGGAGCGGTTTTACGGCCCTCGCTGGCGAAAAGATCAAGATTACCGGATCGGACGAGAAGCTTGAGCTGCCGAAGGAGAAAGAAATCCTCGGAACGCCGGGGGGATTTCTTCCTTCACGCATTGGATCGCCTGAATCCGGAGGAGGCACGGTGATGCCACAGGCTAACCAGCCAGTTTTGCTCAGAAATCCGAAATTGGAAGAGAGTTTGGACCGTAAGAAGAACTGGTTGCTAGATTCGCCGAACAATCTGGAACGTGACGAAACCATTAAAGAGATTTTCGGGGTACGGAAGTACGAGTTGAACTCGCTCGACAAAAAACCTAAAAGCGCTTTCGATCGCTTTTACGATTCGGGCAAAGAAGGCAAGTCCACGCTGAAAGGAAGCCGTGGTTCTCGGGATGGCTCCAATCGCGAATCCTTGGGGACCCGCAACGAATTTGATCCTAGCAAGCCGCTCGGGAGTGATGAACCGGACAAAGCGGAGCACGGGGGAGTGATCCAAGAATTGAATCCTGCTCAGCTATTTAACTGGAGTTCGCCATCCGATTCGCTTTCGCAGGTGGGAGGAATGTTCAAACAGAATTCGATTCTGCCTCGATCGATTGGCGACCAGTCACTTGGGCAGCCGCTCTCAAGCGGTCCAGGCCGGGAAATAAACTCGCCGGCTAATGATTTACGCCGGACATGGGATTTTCGTAGTGCCCCAGGCACGCGATTCGCCGATCCCATCAACGATTCTGTGGATACAACCCGATCTCCGATGAACCCGATTGCCGCTCGGCGACCAAGCGTTCCGCCGCCACAGTCGAGCGAGGGGTCTTTCGGCGGCAGTTTTTCATTTGGAAGCAGTGCGCCGATCTCCGCGAGGCCGGACTTCTTTTCCTCGGGACGCGATCGATCCCCTTCAGCAAGCTTTACGACCCCCACACCAACGCCGGTCTCGGCTCCGGCCTTTCAGCCGAAACCGGGTGTTTTGGAAATCCCGCGTCCAAAGTTCTAACCTCAGGCAAGCCATCCAAGCACGGAGACCCAAGCCCCGGGCGGGAGTGTCGTCCTGGGCGGCACATTGACCAGCCCGTCTGCGGCCGCCAGCGAGTGTAAGAGATGCGAAGACTGGGCCCCGGCGCTTTCCACCGTTCCAGCAGGCGCCAACCGCACCCGCACGAAATGCCGCCGGTCACTCGGATTTGAGAGGACCGTCGAGAGTTCGGCTCGGAAACTTGGAGGAAAGGGCACCGTGGCGCCCTGGTATTTGAGCAAGGCGGGCACAAGGAGCAGCATGCCGGTTACAAACGCCGACACCGGGTTTCCCGGAAGACCAAAAAGGAGCTTGCCGTGCGATTGCCCCAGGGCGAAGGGTTTGCCCGGCTTCATGGCCACTCGCCAAAAGTCTAAAGAACCTCCGAGCTCTTGGTAGGCAGCTTTAACGAAATCCATTTCACCAACCGAGACTCCGCCGGTGGTCACAAGGAGGTCGCATTCGTTCAGGGCCAGAGACAACGCCTGCACGGTTTTTGGCAAATCGTCCGGAATGAGGGGATAAAGGCGTGCGCTCGCACCCGCTTGGGCAGCCAAGGCCGCGAGCATGATTCGGTTACTTTCGTAGATTTCACCAGGACGAAGATTCTCCGAGGGCTCGCGGAGCTCGTTTCCAGTCGCTAGGATTCCGACCACGGGCCGGCGCCGGAGGAGGACATCGCGCACTCCGAGCGCGGCCAAGAGAGCGAGTTGACCGACTTTGAGCCGCTCTCCCGCTGGGACAGCCATGGCTCCGGTACGAATATCTTCTCCCTTCAATCGGACGTTTTCCCACGGTTGAACCGAGCACAGAATTTTCGGAGATCCGGGGTCGGCATCATCCCATCGGACATCTTCCTGCATTACCACCGAGTCCGCACCTTGAGGCAAGGCAGACCCGGTGAAGATGCGCACGCATTCGCCAGGTTTCAGGGTTCCGGTGAAGACTTCTCCCGCTTTTACACGCCCGACTAATTGGAGGGAAACCGGCTTTTGTTCGGCAGCAGTGCTGACATCTACGCACCGCACTCCCAGGTAACGGCTCAATCAGAGAAAGGATCCGATGCTGGGCGGTCTCGAGATCTACCATGGCGGCGAGAATGGCAAAAAGCGCGGGGAGACGTCGATCTCAGTAACTGGACGTGACCACGAGGGTCTGCTCCAAGGTGGTAGCACCGTCACGTGCTTTGTCCAGAGCGACCATGCGCAACGTTTTCATCCCTTGCTCGACGGCAACCTTGCCAACCTCCATCGCGCTCGCGCGGCTGATTACCAGGCGCCGGATCTCATCCGTGATGGTCATCGCTTCAATAATCGCCATACGTCCAGCATAGCCGGAGTTCTTGCAGCGTTCGCATCCTCGCCCGCGGACCAGGGGGACGCCCTCGAAAAGCGACGCATCGATGGCAAGGTCCTGAAACATGCGCGCCGGGTAGACGACGGGTTCTTTGCAGACAGAACAAACGCGTCGCATTAGACGCTGAGCGCAGGATAAGATGACGGATGACGAGATCAGGAAGGGGGCGATCCCCATGTCGTCCAAACGGGCGATCGCACCGGCGGCGTCGTTGCAATGCATCGTGCTCAGCACCTGGTGGCCGGTCAGCGCCGCTTCCACAGCGATCTCGGCCGTTTCTTCGTCTCGAATCTCTCCGATCATCACGATATCCGGGTCTTGGCGGAGGATCGAGCGAAGAGCATTGGCGAATGTCAGTCCGATATCCTTGCTCACCGGCACCTGATTGATGCCGGGAATTTGAAATTCCACCGGGTCTTCAACAGTCACGATATTGTAGTCGGGGCTGTTCAGCTCGCCGAGAGCAGAGTAGAGCGTCGTCGTTTTGCCGGAGCCGGTGGGACCGGTTACCAGGATGAGTCCGTGTGGCGCAGCGACAGCACCTCGGAAACGGACCAGAGTGTCCTCGTCCATTCCCAATTTTTCGATGCTCGTGGAGAGGTTGCCCTTATCCAAAACGCGGAGCACGCACTTCTCTCCATGGACGGTGGGAAGGAACGAAACACGCAGATCAATTTCTTTCCCAGCGACCTTCATGCGCATGCGGCCGTCCTGAGGGAGCCGACGTTCGGCGATGTTGAGATTGCTCATAACCTTCAGGCGGGAAATGAGCGGCACTTGCAGGTTCTTCGGCGGCGGCGTGGCGTCAACGAGAGCCCCGTCGATTCGGTAGCGGAGACGCACCATCTTCTCAAACGGCTCGATATGGATATCGCTGGCGCGGTCTTTGATCGCTTGGACGAGAATCAGGTTCGCGAGCTTGATGACAGGCCCTTCTTCGGTGGAGGCAGCGAGCTTGTCCAAGTCCACGTCATCGACCGTTTCCTTGGAAACTTCCAGACGGTCCGCTTCTGCTTCGAGCTCAGCTTGGCGTTGAGCATCTTGGATAATGTCCTCCATGCTGCCCGTCTTCGTGTCAAGATTGGCCAGCTTGTCGACGATCGCCTTCTCCGAGGCGATCATGGGGAAGACTTCCAGCTTGGTAATTCGCCGAACGTCGTCCAGAGCCAAGACGTTCAACGGGTCCGCCATGGCCAGAAACAGGCGATCGTCCAGCCGAGAGACCGGGATCACTTTATGGTTCTGGACGACTTCGCGGGGGAGCAAGTTCGCCACCTCGGGAGGGATTCCAATGCGGCTGAGATTAACGGGTGGCGTATTGAGGACCCGGCCCATCGACACCGCCATATCCACTTCGTTGACATAGGATTTCTCCATGATCAACTTCAACAGGCGCGTGCCTTCCTTCTTTTGCTGTTCGAGGAGATCCGAGACTTGCTTAGTGGTGAGCAAGCCATCTTCGACGAGGGCGTCAGCGATCCGTTCTCCGAATGACTTTACGGGAGGCATAGAAGTTAGCGGAAAACGCGGCGCAGTACCTTGGTCAGTTCTACCGGGGAGGCGATATACCAAAGAACGCGGTTTTGGGTAAAGGCGGCGATCTCCTGGGCGACCTGTTGGTTGAAAGGATTGGCGGTCGCCACCAGGATCGCCTTGCTCATACGATCAAAAGGCAAGACGCACCAGCGCTGACACAATTCGCTCGGGAAACCCCGCGCCAGTTCGACGTCGACTTCATACCGTTCAATCGGGAGGAAACACAGTCGCGACTTCTCCACCAGGAGCTTGAGCGAGGTTTCCAAGAGCACCAGCCCGCGGTCGGCCAAGATCTGAATGAAAGGCTCCACCGGCTGTTTTGGTGTGTCATGGAGATCCGGCACGCGCCAGTGGAGTTCAAAATCCCCGGCCGAGATGATCTTGCCGTCCACGTAGATTTTGTGCATGACCGATTTGCCATCTTCGATCGGACCTGAGACCGATCGCTTGTCCGATTTCTTTGGCAAACCTGACGTGCGGCCAGGGAGGGGCTTCTGTTCTGGCTCGAAGGTCGGCTTTGGAGCGGCAATATTGCTCGCTTTATTCTCGATTTCGCTCAGCGCTTTCTGGACGTCGGGATCGTCCGGAAAGCGTTGGAGAATACTCTCATATTCGAGAATTGCGGAAGAAAGCTGCCCGAGCGAGAGGTAAGCCTCGGCAATCCGCTTGGACGTTCGAACGGCGTCTTTGGGCCGCGCCAGTTTGGAATACGCTTCCTTCAGAATTTCCAGCGACTGGTAATCCAGCGGCTGGGACTGCGTGATAACCTCAAACATCTCAATTGTTTGAGATAGTTGCGCTTCTTCGTTCGGTGTCAAAGTTGCCGGCATGGCTTAACGAGCTCTCTTAGTCGCCCCGGAAATCTCCGAGGCGCAAAAAATCTGGCCTGCCCGAAAGTCACTTCGGGCAAGTTCGATCTGCAATCCGATGACCCTATCTGGTCGCAAATACCAAGGCAACTGCACTTTGTGGGCCAAGTCCTGGATTCCTTCGTCTTGGCCTTTCCGAAATGGT
Organism: Limisphaerales bacterium; assembly: GCA_044225505.1. Lineage (GTDB taxonomy): Bacteria > Verrucomicrobiota > Verrucomicrobiia > Limisphaerales > SIBE01 > JAXMHN01. The sequence continues at coordinate 13,408 of JBGAIN010000028.1, read as the reverse complement.
TGAAATGGATCTTGATGGCCCCGCCAAAGAGACCGGCTGGTGCCGGGGGACTTGGACGCCGTTTGTCGCCTTGTCCTGGGACGAGACAGCGCGTGTGGAACTTTGGCACCGGGCCGAAGGCGTGGCAGTGCGGCCGGTTCGCGGAAGAACTCGGCAGGGGGTACAGCGCTTGCCATAAGCGGTGTCCCGGAGATCAGTTCGGGAGTTCTTCACTCGTTTCTTCGTTCATTACAGGGAGCTCACCAGGAATTTACAGGCAAATAACAGGGCAACCATCCGAGTTATATCCGTGTTAAACCCGGGTCAAACCCGTGTTATCTACGAATGACGGGCGCTGCGCTCGTGCTGCTCGCGACTGTGGCCGGCGCGAGGTCGAGATCCTGGCCAACCTCGCGGTCTTGGAAACGCTTATGCATTCCCCACCAGTCTGGCGAAACCAGGGCTTTATGTTAACCTCCGCAGCGACATGGCGAATCGGTACTACGAAAAAGGCCAGGAAAGAGCTGCCAAGGTGCAGAATCTCTTCTCCACGATCGCAGCCCGGTACGACCTGATCAACGACCTGCAGAGCTTCGGGTTGCATCGTTATTGGAAGCGACGGCTGATCCGAATGGCCCACGTCAGCAGTTCCGATCGCGTTCTGGATCTCTGTTGCGGCACGGGAGACCTGGCTCTTCAATTTCGAGCGAAATGCCGAACGGTCGTGGGACTGGATTTTAACGGTCCGATGCTCGCGATGGCGCGGGCGCGGGCCGAGGCGCCGCTCCTAAACGTTCACTGGGTACAAGGCGACGCCCTCAATCTTCCATTCAAAGACGGATTGTTTGACATCGTCTCGGTGAGTTACGGGTTACGCAATCTGGCCGACCTCGAATTGGGAATGCGAGAAATGTGGCGGGTGGCGAGGCCGGGCGGCCGTCTCTTGATCCTCGATTTTGGCAAACCCGCTTGGCTTCCTTTCAGGAAGGCGTACTTTGCCTACTTGCGACATTGGGTGCCGCTCTTTGGCCGGCTGTTTTGTCGCGATTCCGCAGCCTATAGTTATATCCTGGAGTCCTTGGAGCACTATCCGGCGCAGGAAGGAGTAGCACACCTCATGGCGGGCCTCCCGTGCCGATCGGTGCAGGTGGCGAATTTGCTTGGAGGCATCATGAGCATCCATTACGGAGAGAAGGCAACGTAACGCCCGGACACCTATGCCCTCCGACGAACTTCATCAAGCGGTTGAGACGTTGCACCTAACGCGCTACGTCCGCCACATCCTGCTTTGCGCCGACCCGACGGAATCGAAGTGCTGTCCGCGAGAGCGAAGTCTGGAATCGTGGGGATTTCTGAAACGGCGCTTACGCGAGCTGCAGCTCGCTGAGCCGTGCCGCATCATTTATCGGTCGAAGGTGAATTGTCTCCGTGTTTGCTGTGATGGGCCTATTGCGGTGGTTTATCCCGACGGCATTTGGTACCACTCGTGCACCCCCGCGGTATTAGAAAGAATCCTTCAAGAGCATCTGCTCAATGGGCGGATCGTCGAGGAATACGCCTTCGCAAAGAATCCACTTTTTGAAGGGATCTCGGGTGGCGTTGAGAACAAGTCCAGACCGACCTCCGCTTCCTGACCATGGACAGGAGGAACGCCGTAGGGGGCGGGAGCCGTGCCGGTGCGCTATGGTCGCTTCCCGGATGAAACGGAAAAGGGCGGGCTCTAAGCCCGCCCTGATGAATTAAAGCAAAGCCTTTGGGAGATTAATACTCCTGGTCGCGCTTGATTCCCGGCATCGGCGTCGGGTATTTGCCGTCCGATCCAGCGATCAATGGAGCCGGGGCGTCGAACGTCAGCTTATCGATGTCTGGGGCGAACTCGTGCTTACTGTTGAGAATGTCATCATACTCAATCATCTGGCCGGTATGCGCCGCCATGCGTCCCATCGAGGTGACCAAGCTGCCTTCTGCACCGCGCTTCGCTTCGTTATAAGGTTTGTCATCCCGAATTGCGCTGACCAGGTCATTCCACTCGTTGGTGTATGGATCGCGTTCATCCTTCGCAATGTCCGAAGTCCAAATGGTGTTGCCGCGGGTCGGGTTTTGGCCCTTATGCGTGCTGGAAGGCAAACCGCAGTCCCCGTTCTTCGAGGCGATGGCTGAGCCTTTGCTGCCATGGATATAACTGGAATAAAGATCGTTGCAGCCAGTCATACAACGACCGTCAAAAAGCATGCGCGCGCCGTCTTCAAAGATGTATTCGACGGAGTAAGTGTCGAAGTTCTGGTCCACGTAGGGGAGGCCGTCGCCGTTGACCTTCTGATGCCGCCCACCGACCGCTTGGGCGCGCACGGGCCAAGCGTTTTTCATCCAGCACAGATGATCAATGATATGGATGTAAAAATCGCTGTAGCAGCCGCCGCTGGCCCACAGGAAGCTATGGAACCGTTGGATCTGCCAGAGCAGCTCGCTCGGGGTTCCTGGCCACTTGGTCGAAAACGCCGAGCCGACCGGGCCGTGCATGCGGTAGCCTCGCATGGAGATGATATCACCGATCTCGCCGTCTTGAATGCGATGATGCAGCTCCTGGAGCGCTCGGCTGTGTCGCGACATGAGACCAACGCCCACCTTCAAATTCTTGGCGGAAGCCTCTTCTGCCAGTTTGATCATGCGACGTGTGCTCGGGCCGTCCACCGTCACCGGCTTTTCCATGAACACATTGAGCCCTTTGGCGATAGCATAGGTGAAATGAACCCAACGAAATCCCGGCGGCGTTGCGAAGATGGCAATATCGCCAGGCTTCAAACAATCCATGGCTTTCTTGTAACCATCGAAACCGACGAACTTGCGGTCATCCGAAACGTCGACTTTGTCACCAGCCTTTTGCTTCAGCCCGTTGTAGCTGCTGTTGAGACGGTTTTCAAAGACGTCAGCCATTGCCACGAGCTTCATCGGCCCGCGTTTAACGGAAAGTGCGTTTTCAGCAGCGCCCGTGCCTCGCCCACCGCAGCCGACCAAGGCCACTTGGATGGTTTCATCACCAGCGGCATGAACGTGTGGAATGGCGACTCCTGCGAGCGCAGAAACCGCGGCGATTTTCCCGGTATTGACCAGGAATTCGCGGCGGCTCGTGAGATGAGATGTGGGTTCTTTCATGACCGAAATCCTCGTAGGGTGCCGGAAACGTGTCAACATCAGAAATTCGCGTAAAGCGGTCTACTGCAACGGACCAATTTTGAGCTCGGCCGTTGGGCGCGCTGCGTGTCGCGATTCCGGGCAGTTGGGGACTACGGTCGCTGCCGAGGTGGCGCGCGGCTCGATGGCCAACGCGGCTGGCATAGCCCGTGGAGGCCGATTCAGCCTCCCGTGACTCCTGTAAACTTCAGGAATTCGCGATTGTTCCGGCTTACCGCTGTGTTACTCTCTTTCCGTCCCGGTTCATCGGCGAAGACTATGATTGACCTTCGAACTCGCTTCGGTTGTGCGGCGCTGCTCGCACTGATTGCCTCGAATGCCTTTGCGGAAGTCCCCGCCCGCGCTCGACTCGAGGTCGGCTACAACCGTGATATCCGCCCGGTCTTGTCCGACAACTGTTTCGCCTGCCACGGACCGGACCAAAGCAAACGCAAGGGGAAGCTACGATTGGACGTGCGTGAAGAAGCGATCGCCAAGGGCGCGATTGTGCCGGGAGACCCTTCCAAGAGCGAGCTCATCCAGCGCATCGATTCGGCAAACGAGGACGAGCTCATGCCCCCGCCCAAGTCTCACAAAGTCCTCACGTCAGCGGAAAAGCGCCTGCTCCGCCAGTGGGTTCAAGACGGCGCACGCTATGAAGGGCATTGGTCATACACCGTCCCTGGCAAGGTGCCCGTCCCGGGGGTTCGCCACGCCGTTGATTTCCTGGTGCAACAGCGCCTGGCGCAAGTCGGGATGGAACCCAGCCCGATGGCGGATCGCCGCACTTTAGCGCGAAGACTCTATTTGGACCTGTGGGGAATCCCGCCCACGCCGGATCAGGTCGAAGCATTTGAACACGACACGACCCCCACCGCCTATGAGCACCTGATAGAGTCCTTGCTCGCGGGGCCAGCCTACGGTGAGCGCATGGCCATTGGTTGGCTTGATATCGTCCGTTACGCCGACACGATCGGATATCATTCCGACAACCCCCGGAATGTTTGGCCATATCGAGACTACGTGATCCGCGCGTTCAACGAGAATAAGCCATTCGATCGGTTCACCCGCGAACAGATCGCCGGCGATCTCCTTCCGGGAGCTGGCGTGGAACAGCAGGTCGCCTCGGCATTCAACCGGCTCCTGCTTACAACGGAGGAGGGCGGCGCACAACCGAAGGACTACGAAGCGCGGATGTTGACCGATCGCGTGCGGGCTGTCGGAGCGGTTTGGCTGGGACAAACGATCGGGTGCGCGCAGTGTCATGACCACAAGTTTGACCCGATAACCTCGCGAGACTTCTATTCGCTTGGAGCATTTTTTGCGGATATCCGTGAGCCCATCATCGGCAAGCGAGAGGATGGGATCTTAGTTCCAACGCCCGCCCAATCCGAACAACTCGGTGCGCTCACCGCGAAATTGGTGAGGGTGCGACAGGACTTTGAACGGGCGCGACCCGAAGCCTTCAACGAGTGGACGCGGGGCGCAGAGCGTGCCGCCAGGGAGGAAGAGTTTTGGAGCCCGGTGTCGGTGCTGGACGCGAGCGCGGAGAGCGGCGTTAAGTTGCGAATCGACTCCACTGGTGTCATTGCTGCCGAGAAAGATCCGCCCAACGGAACTGATGTTTATCACGTCCGAATTCACTCAGCACTGCGTGGGATCGTGGGATTGCGCATCGAAGGGATGACGTCAGATCAGCTGCCGGATCACGGACCAGGCCGAGCCAAAGGGGGAGCTTTCGCGCTGAGCGAAGTGCACCTCGAAGACGAGCGAGGAAACAGGATCGAACTCGGGTCTGCCACGGCGACATTTGAACGGCCTTCGTCGCCTGCGCTGGCAGCGGTTGTGTCGGATGGGAGCGCCGAAAGGGGTTGGCAGGTAGACCGCCTTGAGGGCGTGCCACAGGCGATCTACCTGGCGCTGGCGTCTCCAGTAGACATAGACGCCGAACAGTCTCTCTCTATCGTGCTGACGCAGATGAAGGGGAATAATACTGTGCTTGGGCGGTTTCGCGTCTCCGCTACTGCCAAGCCCGAAGTTGTGCGGGCTCCGAGTAACGCTTTACCTCCCTCGGAGATACGAGCGCTTCTCCTGAGGCCTGCGAGCGAACGGTCGGAAGAACAGGTGGCGAAGCTCTTGGCGCACTACCGCAGCGTCGCCTTTGAACTCGCGGAAACGCGCCGAGAGCTGAAGACCGCCCAGAAAGCCAAGGACGAGTTCGAGACGAGCCTGCCGCATTGTTTGGTTTCCACATCGTTGGAGAAGCCTCGAACCGTTCGAGTGCTGCCGCGTGGGAATTGGATGGTCGAGAGTGGGGAAATCGTTCAACCCGCCTTGCCAGCTTACCTGGTGTCTACCTCGCAACGTGAACCGGGTCGAGTTTTGACCCGTCTGGACCTGGCCAATTGGCTGGTGGCGCGCGAGAATCCGTTGACCGCCCGCGTGGTCGTGAATCGTCTGTGGAAACAGTTTTTTGGCGCTGGCTTGTCCAAGGTGCTGGACGATTTTGGCGCGCAAGGGGAGCCGCCTCCGAACCAACCGTTGCTCGACTGGCTCGCTTGTGAATTCATGGACAGTGGATGGGACGTAAAACACATCGTCCGGTTGATGGTTGACAGCGATACTTACCGCCAGGTTTCCACCGTCTCGCGGGAGATGGCGACGCGTGATCCCTACAACCGGGAGTTCAGTCGGCAGAGCCGGTGGCGCTTGGATGCCGAATTAGTGCGGGACAACGTCCTGTCGATCGCAGGATTGCTCACCACAAGGGTAGGGGGCCCAAGCGTCAAACCTTACCAGCCAGACGGCTACTGGGAGAACCTTAACTTCCCGGTCCGGAGTTACGAAGCGAGCACGGGCTCGGACCAGCACCGACGCGGGCTTTATACCTGGTGGCAACGTTCGTTTCTGCATCCGAGCTTAGTGGCATTCGATGCGCCCAGCCGCGAAGAGTGTGCCGCAGACCGGAGCCGGTCGAATATTCCACAGCAGGCTCTGGTGCTTCTGAACGATCCAACTTACGTGGAAGCGGCGCGGGTCTTTGCCGAACACATTTTGCGGAACGGAGGGTCAGAGGTAACTTCCAGAATTACGTGGGCGTTCCAGCAAGCGCTCAGCCGGGCGCCGCGCTCTGACGAGATGGAAACGTTGTTTAACCTCCTTTACCAACAATTGACCGAGCTCAAAGGGAATGACTCGCTGGCGCGGACGGAATCGTTATCAGGACGCGCGCCTGAAGGGCTGCTGACGTCCGAATTCGCAGCTTGGATTAGTGTCGCTCGAGTCATTCTGAATCTGCACGAAACTATCACCCGCTCCTAAAGATGAACTTTATCTCTGAGGTTCAACAACTCCTCCACCAACAACAAACGCGTCGCGCCTTTTTGGGCCGAGCCTCGCAAGGGCTTGGAACTTTGGCGCTAGCGTCATTGGCCAATCCGGCTCTGTGGCGCGCTGCGGCGGCGACCAAAGCCCCGAAGTGGACGGGAGCGGTCAATCCATTGCACCACCCTGCCAAGGCTAAGCGGGTCATCTGGCTGACAATGGCGGGTGGTCCGTCGCACTTGGAGACCTTCGATCCGAAGCCAAAGCTCGGAGCGATGCACGGCCAACCCATGCCCGAATCCTTTACCAAGGGCAAACAGATTGCGCAGCTTCAAGGGGCTAAACTGGTTTGTTATGGGCCGCAACTGAACTTCAAGCGGTTCGGGCAGGGCGGGGTGGAGATGTGCGAGTTATTTGAGCATATCGGGTCTGTCGTCGACGAGCTCTGCCTGGTTCGCTCGATGACCACCGAAGCCATCAACCATGATCCAGCTCACATGTTTATGAACACGGGCTCCCAAATCGCCGGGCGTCCGAGTATGGGATCGTGGATGGTTTACGGTCTTGGTTGCGAGGCGGAGGACTTGCCAGGGTTTGTGGTCCTAACATCGCTCGGGAAGGGAGGACAGAACCAGCCCATCGCAGCCCGGCAATGGGCTTCGGGCTTCTTGCCGAGCCGTTTTCAAGGCGTTCATTTGCGAGGTAAAGGGGATCCGGTCCTGTATTTAGGAAGTCCTGCCGGGGTCTCACGAGAGCAACAGCGAGCGGTTGTGCGTGCGGTCAATAGCATTAACGCTAAATATGACACTCTTGTTGATGATCCGGAGATCTCTACCCGCATCGCGCAGTACGAGATGGCGTTTCAAATGCAGGCGAGCGTCCCCGAACTCATGGACACCAAGAAAGAGCCGCAACACATTCTTGACCTGTATGGCTGTCAACCTGGGGACGGTTCGTTCGCTTCCAATTGCCTGCTCGCGCGACGACTGGCCGAGCGAGGAGTTCGATTCATTCAGCTCTATCACAAAGATTGGGACCATCATGGCGGAGTGAAGGAAGGAATTACGTTCAAGGCTCAGGAGGTTGATCGCGCTTGCATGGCTTTGATTCGCGATCTCAAGCAGCGGGACATGCTCAAGGACACACTGATCGTCTGGGCGGGGGAGTTTGGACGGACTCCTATGAGCCAAGGAGGAGATGGTCGCGACCATCACAACGCAGGTTTTACCATTTGGCTATGCGGCGGTGGGATCAAGCGCGGGCTCGTTTATGGCGCGACGGATGAACTCGGCTATTCGGCCGTAGAGAACCCGATCGACGTTCACGATTTGCACGCCACAATGCTGCACCTCCTCGGGATTGAACATTTGCGACTCTCGGTGAAGTTCCAGGGCTTGGATGCTCGATTGACTGGGACGACGGACATGGGACATGTCATTAGCGAAATCGTCGCATAAATTGAGTTGGTTTGCCAAAGCGCTTGATTGCCTCGATCGGGCATGCTCTCTAGAGTAAATTATGAGTGACGTGGCAACATTCCAGTATGGCGGAAAAGCGACCGAACTTCCCGTCATTCTGGGAACCGAAGGTGAGAAAGCGGTCGATATTTCCGGACTGCGCGAGAAAACTGGCTGTATCACGTTGGACGACGGCTACGGAAACACCGGCTCCTGCCTCAGTGCCATCACGTTCATCGACGGCGAGAAGGGCATTCTTCGTTACCGCGGCATACCGATCGAAGAGTTGGCTGAATCCTCGACCTTCGTCGAGACAGCTTATCTGTTGATTTACGGTAACCTGCCCAATCGCGCACAACTAAGCGAGTTTGGAGATCGGCTCGTGCAGAATCAGAATTTGCACGAGAACATGCGCCATCACTTTGAGGGGTTCCCGCCGCATGCGCATCCGATGGCGATCCTGTCCGCGATGATCAACGCGAGCAGCTGCTTTTACCCGGGCCTGATGGGCCCCGCGAATCGGCAGCGATTCGATATTCATGCAGCGCGGCTGCTCTCGCAGGTGCGGACTATTGCGGCGTTTTCGTATCGGAAATCGCGGGGGCGACCGATAATATATCCGCGGCGCAGTTTGGACTACACGTCCAATCTGCTGCACATGATGTACTCGGAGCCGTATCAAGAATATCCGTTGAAGCCGGAGGTCGTCCGAGCTCTCGATTTGATTTTGCTTCTTCACGCGGATCACGAACAGAACTGTTCGACCTCTACGGTGCGTATGGTGGCATCCAGCCAGGCGAATCTGTTCGCAAGCGCCGCGGCCGGAGTCTGCGCTCTTTGGGGGCCGCTGCACGGAGGGGCGAATCAGGCGGTTATCGAAATGCTACAGCAGATTCACGATTCCGGTGACGACGGTCGGCGATTCATCGAGGCGGCCAAGGACAAGACGAGTGGCAAGCGACTCATGGGCTTTGGCCACCGAGTCTATAAGAATTACGACCCCCGCGCTCGGATCATTCAGAAGGCTTGCGACCGGCTTTTGGGATCACTTCACATTACCGATCCACTACTCGATATCGCACGCCGTTTGGAGGCTGCAGCATTGCAGGACTCTTATTTCGTGGAGAGAAAGCTCTATCCCAACGTCGACTTCTACAGCGGGATTATCATGCGGGCCTTGGCAATTCCAACCGAGATGTTCCCGGTCATGTTTGCGATCGGACGAATGCCAGGTTGGATCGCTAATTTTAAGGAGATTCTTGATGATCCGAAGTCTCGCATCTACCGACCCCGCCAAGTCTATGTCGGGTCGCCGCTGCGACATTATACTGCCGTTGACGAGCGGAATTGAGATCAGGTGACGCGGCGTGCGGCCGCGCCTCGCCAAGCCGTTGCGCACGGTTATGCCGCAAGGCTGCTCCCGAAGAATGCCGCATGGCCGCACTCACTCTTGGCCGCGATCGCCGCCGCCGCCGCGCTGACCTCAGTGATGACACCCCGGATTGATTTTAGATCAAAGGGCTTCAGCATGACCTTAGCGACATCGCGAGGCGCTGGATTTGGTGGGTATCCTGTGACCATGACCACGGTCGTATCGTGGCTTCTTCCCCGAACTTCCTGCGCAAGCTGATCGCCTCGCATTCCCGGCATAAAGAAATCGGTGAAGACCAGGTCGAAAGTGCGGTCTCCGAGTTTGGTGAGCGCTTCGGATCCGCTATAGGCTTCGTCCATTTCATGGCCGTCCATCTCCAGAATCATTCGCATGGATTCGCAGACCATGGGTTCGTCGTCGACTACTAGAATTCTCATGTGCTTGGTACGTATTTGCACGATTGCTCGCTAACACCCGATAGCATCCTTAATGCCGACGAGGAAACACCGTCTCCGGAGCTCACCTTCGACAGACCGCGCGTGGAAGATTCTGTAAAATTCAGGTTTTCGCCCGGGGGAAAACAGGATGGATAAGCCCATCTCAGGTGTGCACTTGCGTAGTAGTTGGTCAGCTTATCGCAAAACTGCAAATCGTTTGTGCCACTCCTAAAGGTTCGTGAGTGACGTTCCCATGTTTGAGACATCGCTCCGGGCCTTTCCGCGAGGTTACGGAACATGCCTAGACGCACCATCGCCAGAACCTGAACGTCTTTCCGTGGATCCACCCAGGCGTAAAACGGGCGGTTTTATCCTCGGATCCGCTTCTGTCCCTTTGACAACGGGCGATTCCACGGCAGGTTGCAGGAGGAAAAGGAGAGACTATGGCAGAGAGCGAGACTGAGAAAATTCACGACCTTTTAGAGACCTTCGACACTGCCATCCTGGTTACCCATGTGGACCCGGATGGGCTGCGTGCCCGGCCCATGGCCATCGCACGGATCGAAGAGAACTGCGACCTGTGGTTCTTCACCGGACGAGAATCGAGCAAAGTCCACGAGATCGAACAGGACCGCAAGGTACTCATCGTCTGTCAGAAGGACCATAGCCAATACGTGTCGGTTAGTGGAAAAGGGCGCCTGATCAGTGATCGGCGCCGCATTCGAGAACTTTGGAAAGAGTCTTACCGGACTTGGTTTCCCCGAGGGGCGGACGATCCTGATATCGTATTGATCTCGGTTCAGGTCGAGGAAGCTGAATACTGGGACAATCAAGGCATGAATGGCATCCGCTATGCCTTCGAAGCAGCCAAAGCCTATGTCACTGGAACTCGTCCTGAGGTCAAAGAAGGTTCTCAGCATGACCGTGTTGCTCTAAAGTGAGCGCTTGCGCAAATACCCAGGCGGCGAGTTATGCGTCGCTGATCGCCCGAGCGACGCGGTTCGCGGATCGAGTTGCAGCTTCCATACCCCAATTGAGGTTGTCTGCATACGCCCCGACGAAGTGAATGCGTCCGTGAGGTTCCAGGATAGAGGGCCAGAATTTCTTTACTTGGCCGACGCGAAAGTCTTCACGCTCACAAACGGGCGCCCACCGATCCATAAACCATTGGTGCGCGAGCGTGTGTTCGATCTCTATCCGCGCCTTGCCCGGGTAGCGGCTCTGGTAAGCAGCGAGTGCTTGTTTGTCGGTCGTTCCCGGTGAGGCGGAACCGATGAGGATGGCACGTTCGCCGGGAATTTCGTCCGCCATCTGCCAAACGTGGAAGAGGTTCGGGTGACCCAACTCCATGTGGGGATTGAGCCCATCTCGCTTCCAGAACGGGCTACGCGCGACAAACACAATACGTGTCTGCATGTTATAAACGATGTTTTCCATTACCCATCGCTTGGACTCTGGCCAATCCGGCTCAACAGGAATCCTTTTCAGGACGGGCAAAGGAATTGCGTTGACGAGGAAATCCGCATCTTGCGTCTTGTCTTCCCCAAACTCTTGAAAATGGACAGTCACGCCCGACTTTCCGTGGACAATCCTCGTAACAGGGCAACCAAGTCGGATGCGAGAACCCAAGCGAGACGCGAAAGCTTCGGTCATTCGCTGGTTTCCGCCTTTGATGCGAAAAAGCTCCTTTGGATACGTCGGCACTTTGCGGTGCTTGAGGATGGCCGCGGTCCAAACGCGATAGAGTGCTGAGGTCTCCTTTCCGCCCACAAAACGGGCCGCTGCCTCGGACGCTTTCTCGCGCTGGAGCAGGTCAAAGACCGATATATCATCCAGCTCATCTAACCCGGAGCTGAACGGCTGGTACTCATTCGTAATCGAGTCAAGATACGGACCGAAAAAGAGCAAGGGCAGATCGTGCCACTCATGCGTTGATAGAAAGGATGCCTCCCTCGAATTGAAGCCCAGGTCCTTGAGCACATTGGGATCCGCGAGCATTTCCTCCGTGTAGAGCTTGTCTCCGAGGTATCGCGATTCGCCATCGCGGCGATGGTAAGGCAGTAACTCCAGTCCGAATTCTTGGGCATACTGCCGAAACCGTTCGTATCCTGGCTTTGTACATTGCTCAGCACCGAGGTCGGCATACAACCCGTCGGGGAAAGGGTCATGAATGCTGCGCACGTGTCCGCCAGCCCGCCCCGATGCCTCTAAGACGGTCACTTGGTGACCTCGCTGCATTAATTCATACGCTACACAAAGTCCGCCAATGCCGCCGCCCGCCACAATGATACTTTTGGGGCGAGGCGCTTCTGCGCCGATCGCCGGAGCAAGCGTGGCTGCGGCCAGAACTGAGCTGGTCAGTTTCAACGCTTCGCGACGACTCATGAGATTCCCCTGGGGATCAGGTGACGGAAAGATGGCCATGGCTTCATAATGTCCGGAGCAACCAAAATGGTCCATACCAGAAGTCGCAGAACTTGAACAATCGATCAGTCCGACCGGCCCGTGGGTGAAATCTACCCAAGCGATCGTCATCACTCCAGGGACTGCAGCTGTCGTGCAAGTTCCGACGGAGGGTGCAGCGATCCGGTTCTTCCGATTGACCGCGAGCCGTTAACACGAAGTAACGTTTTCGGGATTCCGCGGCGCTATGATGGCAAAGAGCGACTCGCGGACTTTTCGAGCTGGATGAGACGTCGGATATTCTCCTGAACGAACTCTTGCGGCGGTTTATCGAAATGCTCTTTGGATGATGGAATGCGGCTTCCGATGATGGGCGTTGGGCGAAGACTCCGGCGGACGGAGATTTGAGACTGCGGGCGAACCGCTTTCAAACTTGAGATGCAATCTCTTTGTTCTAAGCTAAGCCGTTTCCAATCATCCAAATGAACCGAGAGTATTTTAAGGTCCTTTCCTCGACGGCGGCGGCGATGCTCCTAACGATCGTCGTTCATGCGGCTCCCGCCAATGAACTGACGCCCCTGGAGAAGGAATCGGGCTGGGAGCTTCTCTTTGATGGCCGCACCTCGGCCGGATGGCGAAGCTTCAAGACAAACACCTTTCCAGAGAAAGGCTGGGCCATTGAAGAGGGATGGTTGCACTGCGTTGCTGGAAGGCACGGCGGTGATATCATCTCGATGCGGACTTTTGGCGACTTCGAGCTGGACTGGGACTGGCGTCTGCCCGCAAAGGCAAACAACGGAGTGAAGTATTTCGTTTCCGAGACGAGAGACAAAGTGCTTGGCCACGAATATCAGATGCTCGATGACACTACTGAAAGCCGTGCCAAAAAGCAGACCGCAGCGTTTTACGACGTGTTGGGGCCCAAGGCTCACGCGCCAGTCCGTCTCGCTCCTGAAATCAACCACTCTAAGATTCTGGTTCGAGGTGATCACGTTGAGCACTGGCTCAACGGAGAGAAAGTCCTGGAATACGAATGCGGGAGCGAACCGCTCAAGGCCGCGATTGCGGAGAGCAAGTTCCGAGCGATCCCTGGCTTCGGGAATAAGATCTCCGGTCACATCCTGCTGACTGAGCATGGCAACGACGCGTGGTTTCAAAATATAAAGATCCGTTCTGGAAGATGATTTCGCGGGCCAGGGAGAGTTGAGCCGTGGTATACGACGGGTCCTTCACCAGGGAGTCAGAGCCCAAGGTAGGCCGAAACC
>JBGAIN010000278.1:0-7140 GCA_044225505.1 Limisphaerales bacterium | reverse complement strand
ATCGATCGCGACAAGTTCCAAATGGATGGATGCACCGGGCGGAAATACCTCTCCAGGCGACGGGCTCACAAACTTTAGAGTGGAGACATCCGCTGGAAGATCCCCTTTGACAGTAATAAGGACAGACTCCGAGTAGGTGGTCGCTCCTTCATTATCAGTGGCGCGGGCCGAGAGCTTGTGTTCGCCTGACGGAGGGTTTTCCCAGATCCACTGCAGGATTTGAATTGGCCCCGTGGCGGGGTCAGAGAGGGGCCTTTTGCCCAAACTGCCGAGGTCGGTAATCACTTCCACTTCCGTCAGCTGGCCATCCGCATCTTCTGCTTCCACGGTGATCTCGACCTTGGTCGGAGCAGAGAAGCCAGTTCCAAAGGACGGTTGGGAGATGCGAACCTTAGGGGCAAGGTTCGCGGCCTGAAGAGGTCCTGAGAGAGCGAATAAGACGGTGCAAGCAAAGAGCCAGGAGAGGACGGAGAGCGAAGAACGACGCGAGTTAGGAACGAGAGATGGACGGATAAACATAAAAGCCTCAATGACGCGGTTCATGCGAATGGCTGTACGGTAACAGTCATACAGTAACTGTCAACTTAAAAAAGCGCCTGCATCCAGCGGTGCCAGCCGGTCCGAGATAATCCTCCCTTCCAAATCTCAGAGGTCGCATTCCAGCAAGCCGAGTTGCCATGGAATTTCGCCATATTTCTTCCCAGCGCGGTCAGCGTCCGAAACTCCTTGAAATAGAAACTTTAACCGAATTGGGTTTAGCTCCATCCGTTGATCAAAGCCGGCACGGATGAGTTCCCCATGGCTTACGGAATCGGTCCAGGCCGCTCCCTGCACGGAGAGATTGGTGAGGCCGGCAAAAGGCTTTTCCCACGTTGTGGCGAGCGGTTGCCTTTGGCCATCGAGTTGGGAATCGAGGTAGGATTTGTAATAACGCCTCCCGCTCGTGCCGAGGCTTTCCACAACCGTCAAGAACTGTTCTGAACCATCGAGTTGGGAAGCGAGGTAGGCTTTGTAATAACGCCTCCCGCTGGGGCCGAGGCTTTCCACAACCGTCAAGAACTGTTCTGAACCCGTCAGTTTGTAGGTATGACTCGCCTCGAAGATATCATCCCGCAACACGATCTGAGGGGTGGTCCAATGATGTGGAAAATCAGCAAGCGAGGTCTCAGCGCGCCACATGAGGCCGTTATTCGACGTGAAGAACAAGTGGGCTTTGCGGTCGTCGCAGATGACCCAGAAATCAATCCAACCTGGGACATTCTCCGGATGCGATGGAAAGAGAAAACTTGGCGAACTCCAGGAGGAAGGATCGGAAAGATTGGTGCTGGTTGAAAATGCGGGTTGGAGCGGGACTTTGCGGGAGGTGTCGAGAGCCTGGTAGATAAGATACCACTTCTTTTGTGGCTCAAAGAAGAAGACCTGAGGGGCACAAAAGTATCCATTGGTTAACGTTAAGACATGCCGTGTCGCTTGAGCAGCGTTCGACCAGTCAGAGAACGAGATGTATTCGATTTGATGAGAGCGTTGGACACTTCGGATTGTGACGAAAAGATGCCAGCGGTCTTCAAATCGAACCACGGTGGGATCCTTGACGGAATAGCAGTGATCAGGCGGCCGCTGGACTGCGCTGAACAGCGGTTCGCGCATCGTCCAACGAAAAGCGTTGGTCAGCTGCGCGGGAGGGCGTGGAACTTCACGCTGGGCCAAGGCCGAGGCGGCGCTCGCCAGCAATACGAACCAAGTGACGAGAGTGTGACAAGGGGCGTTAGAACCGGGCCTCATGGCACGATCAAACGCCGCCCCCGTGGCCTTGGCAACACCGAATGAGCTTGGACACCTCGCTTTCGGTGCGAGGCCAACAATGGTCGCGACCAGCCTGCGTTTAAAGCACCTCCAAATGAAGCTGATGCAGGAGTTGGTGCAAGTCGTCGCCGGAAGCGGGCAGGCAAGCAAGAATGCGAGCGCCGCGCTGCTGCACCCATGGGTCAACGCCAGGTAGACCGCGCGGAGCCCCATTCAGTCCGAGCATTTGCCGCCAGACCGTTCGACACATTTCGTCGTAGGCTCTCAGCAACCCTGGCGAGCCTTTGGCGCGCAGAACTTGGATGATCGCCTCGGCCAAATGGGGACCTTCCAGGAGACCGAGGTTCATACTTTGCATCGCGGCGGGGCCGGTTTGATGGGCTGCGTCTCCTGCCAGCCAGCACCGAAGATTGCCGAACGACTTCGCGACGCGGTGCTGAAACTCGACGTCGGTAGACCAGCCCACTTCCTGGATTGTTCCCTTGAACCAAGGCGCGCGCTCGCGCAGCAGCCGATCGATAAACTGACGATTGGCCCGATCCGCCTCGGGATCGCCGATCAACAAGGACTTCCTCTCTTTCATCGGGAAATCCTGGAGATGCTCCTGCCGCAATTGAAAACTCCATCGAAATCGGTTGCCGGCCAGCGGCCACAGAACACTTGTGGTATCCTTGTGGAGCACAATCTGAAGCTCCTTGTTGTTCTCCCAATCTGACTGGAACTCGTAAACGGCGAAGAACTCCGATTCGCCCACCGTTTCGAATCCAGGATTCAGCTCCCGCGCCACGATGGAGTTGGGACCATCCGCACCAATCACATAATTCGCCCGGATAGTTTCAGTGCGTTGAACGGAAATCTCCATTTCAGGAATGGAGTATCCTTTGGCCGAGACGGCCAAATGGTCGACCGAAGCCACCACTGAATCCGACTCCATTCCCAACCCGGTGAGCTGGCGGTTCCAGTGGACTTCCACGGTGCCGTCTTTCTTAAGTTTTGTTTCAAGAAGCTGTTCGAAAACGCTTTGGGGAAGCACCACGAGAAACGGGAACTCCGCTTTCAATTGGGACAGCTTCGCCTCGCCACGTCGTTTTTCACCTTCGTAAAACCCAACAGAATCGATGACTCGGCCCGCCGCTAGAACATCGCGGGCGATCCCAAATTGGTCGAGGAGTTTGAGAGTGCGCGAATGTAAGGCACAGGCATAGGTTCGGGATGTCGTGCGCCATTCCTGATCGATGATATGGACTTGAACGCCTGCGTGGGAGAGCGCCAGGGCCGTCAACATGCCCACCGGCCCGGCTCCGACAACCAAGACTTCGGTTCGATTTTCGTGCGCCATAGAATCTCCTATTCATGGCAGTTAAGATCAGGACTTGGGCCAGAGCTCTCCCGATCTTGTCGGATCCTCGTCCGATTTTGCCGAAGGTCAATCCAGCATTGGGCTGCGCCGCCTGCAATTCGGCTTTCCAGCGGGTCGTGCTGTGTTTTTCATCGATTTACCTGATGAGGGGCACATTCTATCCGGGTGACCTACTATCTCTGCCAGTCCGCTGTTCTTGCCGCCACCGCGTTAACCTTGATGCTGCCCCAAGCATTGTCCGGCGAGATGAAATTCCAGCACCATGCAGTCGACCTGACGCTTCCGGTCAATGGACAGGGATACGGCGATTACGGCTTGACGGCGCTCGCTGACTTGGACCGCGACGGCGACCTCGATTTCGTCTTGGGCGGACGCTCCGTCTCCCCTGCCCGCCTTTATTGGTACGAACATCAACCGGACCAGTCCTGGAAACGACACACGGTCCGGAACGAATTACCTGTCCGACGTGGGACTGACCGCGTTGGACGTCGATCGAGACGGCTCGATCGACTTAGTCTGCAGCGGCGTATGGTTTCGCAACCCGGGGAACCCTCGCCAAGAGCCGTTTGAACGCATCCCGTTCGATCTTGAAGCAGCCGGTGCCCACGACATCCTTGCTGCGGATATGAATGGTGATGGTCGTCCGGACCTCGTGCTGATGGGCGATCAACGGACGAAACTGAATGCACTGTGTTGGTACGAGATTCCCGCCGATCCAACGCAGCCTTGGAAGCGCCATCCCGTCGGTCCACAGTATAACGTTACGCCATCTGGAGTGGAGATCTGGATGGAGATGGAGACCTCGACATTGTCCGGGCCGACACCTGGTATGAAAATCGGGATGGAAAAGGTGAAGCGTGAGTTGCGCATCCGAATATCCCGATGGGCCGAAAAGGCCCTTACGGTATCTGCGTGCGGACCGCTATTGCGGACATGGACGGTGATGGCCGAGCTGAGCTGGTCATGGCCGACGCAGACATCGAGAACTCCAAGGTGGCGATCTTGCGCAATGAAGATTCCAAAGGAGGCCGATGGACAAAAACTGAACTTCCGCAGAGCTTCGCGTACGGCTCGCTGCATTCCCTCGCCGTGGCTGATATGAACGGGGATGGTCGTCTCGACGTGGTGAGCAACGAACAAGAAGAACTCCTTCCGGTCGGGCGTGAGAACCCGCGTTGGATCGTTTGGCTAAACCGGGAGGGCGGCCGATTTGAGGAACATGTGATCCTGGACATGCGCATGGAGGACACGAATTGCAGGTGGGCGATGTGGATGGGGATGGCGACCTGGATATCTGCTCGAAAGCCTGGGGACCGCAGCCCTGGAACAGGTTCGAGGACGTATGCATGTTGACTACCTGAGAACTTGTGGAAGTCCCGTTAACGAGGAAGCCGAGGGCGAAATGGAATCGACGAAAATGATGAACCCTCCCGGCGCCTGGGACGCTCGCGAGGGGTTGATCCTTATGGTCTTTCCGAGGGCTGAGATGGTTCGCGTCAATCGGTAAGCCGGACGCGGAAGAACAAGGTCGAACTTCCGGCGGCGTCTGGAGTGAACTGAATTTCCTGCCCAGTTCCAGGGATTACCGGCCCCACGGTCGTCCATTTGCCACCCGACAGGGAGGAAGCGGACTCCACCGCATAGGATCTGTTCAGAGAGCTTGGCCAGCGCAGCGTGAACGGACTGGAACTGCGATTCGCCGCCAGATGGAAGTGCGAGTTCACGCTCATTGGGTCCGTGCCCGCCTTAAACTCGGCCAAGTTAGAGACCCCATCCCCATCGGCGTCCGTGCTCGCGGCGGCGATTGGGCTGGTCACGGCACCGAAACTGCGCAGGCGCCAGGAGTCTGGGATTCCGTCGGACAAGCTCGACGCGGAGCGATCCTGCAACGTCAGCAATCCATCTTGCACGGCTTTCGGAAAGAGTCCGAGCCCGTTGGGCGAACCGGAGGCGTGTCCGAAGTGGAGGCGATACGCGGAACTCGGCGTCGCGGTCGATGGAATCTTCACCTGGAAATATCCGACAATGGCGTTTCCAGCAACGCCCACGACCTTGCTGTCCAACCAGGCGCCAGCAAAACTGTGCGCCGAAAGCGAGGCGGTTAGCGTAGGATTGCCCAAAGCGGGAACCGGGACGAACTCCAGACCGCCGTCGATTGCAGGAGATCCGTCGAGTGCTTCGGCCTCCACGTTCAGCATCAAAACGCGCAATGGGTAACTGCCGGTAATCCGGGCGCGAACAGGCACTTGAACCACTTGGCCAGGTTGCACGAGGACATCGTCAATCTGGAAGATAGCGGAGGGAGGTCCGGCGATAAAGGATTCGGCGGGCAGATCCGATGAACGCAACGTGAGCCGTTCCCCAGCCTGGCTAGGGGACGCGCGGAACACGTTCGGGACCGGAGTGGCTTGTCGAGTTCCGCCTTCCCAGTATCGCGCATACCACGTCAAGGTCGGATCCAACGCGCGGCGGAATGTGACGTAAATGTCGTCGACATTGAGAACGCCATCCCCGAGACGAATGTCGTTGATGGCCAGATCAGATCCAAAGAAGACGCCATTGGTCGAGCCGTCGGATGAGTCCATCGCGTCGAAGAAATCGCTGTCATCGGGAGGCCGGTTAAAAAGCATGACCGCAGATTGGAAGACCTGGACAACATCGTTGTTCAGGAGCAGACCTTCACCAAAGTCGCCTGCGTTGAACCAGCGAAACGGCGCGACATCCCCCACGATATAACGACGCTGCGCAACGGTCACGATCTTGATGCTATTGACCAGGTTGGTCGGAGTAGCGGTCAGCGTTCCATCCAGGGGTGCCTCGATGTAATTGTCTTGGCTAATTCCATCCGCTGTGGCCGATGGGCGAGCGACCTGAATCTGATAAGTATTTCCGGCCACCGCCGTGTCCGGCACTTTGAAGTTATATCCACCGACGACGACCTTCTGGCCCGCGCTTAAGAAAACCGTGTCGTGAGCGATAGAGTAAGTAATGAGATCCTGCTTCGTGGTATCGTAGAGGTTTGTCTGGCCGCGGCGTTCGAGCCACCCCACCGCAAGTAGATTCACCGCGGAATTGGTGGTGACCAGGTCCGCAAACCGCGGATCGGATCGAAGTTCGGGCGGGACGGATTTCCCGTTGAGGAAGAAAGAGGGCGGGATTGTTCGATAGATCTCGTTGTCCAAGTGCTCTTCGAGCATGGACTCGAACCCGACCGCTCCCGGCGTCACCGGCGGACTGGAATTCAAGTTGGTGACCGTCATATTGAACTGCAACGTATACATGGCTTGCGACGGCAGCAGCGACAGCGTCACCGGTGCGTAGAACGTTTGCCCGGGCGACGCCGTGAAGTCACTCGATGCTTCACCACTCTCAAATCCGAAGCTGATCCGGTTGGCCTGAAAATCTTCGGGCAAGAACGTCTTGCTCACGATTTCGCTGGATTTGTAGTCGGTGCGAAACGCGCGGACCTTGAACAAGATCGGTGAGGCACTGCGCTTCAATGAATTCACGCCGATGGAGATTTGTTTGCTGGTGGGGCCGTTGACGCTCGGGTCTGATCCATCCACGGTGTACCACATTTCCGCGTTAGCCGTGACGTTCGTGATAACAAAAGACGCGGCGTTGTCCCCCAAGATCGACGGATTCGCGGTCTTGAATTGGAATCTGGCTTGAACCACGGAACTCGGGCGACGACCATCTTGAGTGCCGATAACTTTGACGGTGACGTCGGGTTGGGCCGGAAAAATAGATGGAGGCACTTCGTCTGGGTGCACGCCATCACGGTAGATCGGCGGACTGTTTCCGATGAGTCGATTGGGAGACGGTATGTTGTCCTCCAGGCTGCTCGGCGGTGTGGCTCCGTAGGTAAAGTACGTCTCGGTCGCGGATTCGGGCAGCACCGCAATCACCACGTCGTTGTTGAACACTGCTTGAGTCACAGGAATCAACTTGGAGAGCAACTCGCCAAACGCGTCCTT
>JBGAIN010000277.1:0-7334 GCA_044225505.1 Limisphaerales bacterium | reverse complement strand
CAGTCCATGGATTTCCCTCCTTGAGCATCCTTTTTATGATCGTTGCGCTGTGCTACGGGGGCGGGTTCGGCACGATGCCGGCCTTTGCGGCGGACTACTTCGGGAGCAAACATGCTGGGAAAGTTTATGGTCTAATGCTCAGCGCCTGGTCCGCAGGAGGAGTGTTAGGGCCAATCCTCATCGCGCAAGCGAAAGACCGGACAAACAACTACCAGTTTGCATTATCCACGATGGCGCTCGTCATGGCGGCCAGCGTCCTCCTCCCGCTCATTGTTCGTCCGCCGCGCCCTCTGGCATCCGCATGACAAATCAGTTGCTGCTCTCCGCGAGAACAACGAAGCTGGTTTAGTGCAGTCGGAGACAAGGCCAATTGTTATCGTTTCTGTTCGGGAGCTCGTCGAGTTCGTTTGCCGAACTGGCGACCTGGGTGGAGAGCAGAAATTCGTCGGCCGAAATCGAGCGCTCGCTGGGACGCGCGGCCATCAGAAGGTGCAGCAGAGCAGGCCGCCAGGGTATCAGAAAGAGGTCCGAGTCGTCTTTGACTTGGTTGACGAAGTGTTCACGCTGCGGGTCCAAGGTCGCATTGATGGCGTTCAGCAAGACGGGTCCGAAGGGCTTTTGGAGGAGATCAAGACTGTTCAGGGGCATTGGAAAGGAGAGCCCGATCCGTTGCATTGGGCGCAGCTAAGAGTCTACGCGTTTATCTACAGCCAAGACCATCCACTGCCAAAGATCTCGCTGCAACTGGTTTACCTGAACCTTCTGAGCGAGGAGCAATATACGTTTGTCGAGACGGCAAGCACTCAAGAGCTAGCCGCCTTCTTTTATAACACCGCGCGCATTTACGCGGATTGGCTGCGAGAACGTTGGCGTTGGCGCGGCGAGCGCGATGCCAGCATTTCTTCATTGCCTTTCCCTTTCTTGGATTACCGCTCGGGACAACGGTCGTTGGCGGTAACGGCTTACCGGGCTGTCCGGCAGGGTGATCGCCTGTTTGCCGAGGCGCCTACCGGGCTGGGAAAAACTGTCGCTATCCTATTTGCCGCACTTAAAGCCATGGGCGAAGGGCACACGGACCGATTGTTCTATCTCACAGCCCGCACCACTGGCAATCGATCGGCAGAGAAAGGTTTTGCGGATCTCAAGAAAGCGGGATTGAAAGCAAAGACATTGACTCTGACAGCGAAGGAAAAGATCTGCCAGTTCCAAGGTCAACCGTGCGATATGCTCCTCTGCCCGCTCGCACGCGGCTATTTCGACCGGCGCAAACCGGCGCTACGCGCACTGCTCAGTCACGATGCCATCACCCGGCCCCTTCTCGAGGAGATTGGACGCGAGCATCACGTTTGTCCGTTTGAGCTATCGCTGGATGCATCGATGTGGGTGGACGCGGTGATCGGCGATTATAATTACGCATTAGATCCCAGGGTCTACCTGCGCCGCCATTTTGATGAGAATCATTCCAATGCGATGCTCCTGATCGACGAAGCCCATAACCTGGTGGATCGAGGCCGAGACATGTTCTCCGCGGAGATTTCTTTGAGCGACCTCCGGTCGGTCCGCCGGGAGACTGCTACGGCCGTTCCGCGGTGCAGCCGAGCCCTGCAAAAAGTGCTCTCGGCCATTCGAAAGCTCGGTCGCGAAAGTCGTTCCCACGACGAAACTGCTAATGAGAAGGAGAACAGTATTCTCGAAACGCCTCCGCTCGAACTGGGCCTCTCTCTGCCCTCCCCGGAGCGAAAGAATTGGCCGCCACGCCAAGTCAGGTGCATCGTCGCGCATCCGAAGCGGAAACGCATGTCTTCCTGGATCTGCCTGAGGAACTGATCCCGCTGATCGAGAAAGCGCTCGATCAAGCGGAAGCATGGTTGGTTCAGAACGAACCCGCAGAGTTCCGCCCCGCATTACTCGACGTTTACTTTAGCCTGCACGCGATACTACTGACCGCGGAGCGTTACGACCGGGCGTATCGGACGATCTATTCCCTCGGAAACGGCGGCAGCTTGAAACTCTTTTGCATGGACCCCGCCGCTTTACTTGCAGGAGCATTTGATCGAGTCAAAGGTGCAGTGCTCTTTTCCGCGACCCTCACGCCGCTCACCTACTACCGAGATCTCCTGGGAGGCAGAGTTAAAGATCCCACGGTGCGCTTCATGTCCCCGTTCCCTGCTCAAAATCTCGCTGTGTTGATGCAAGACCGCGTGCGGACGGACTACCAGAGCCGCGCCATGACGATGGATCAGGTTGCCAGTCACATTCGCTCGTTTGTTCAGGCGAAACGCGGTAATTATCTGGTATTTCTACCTTCGTACCAGTACCTCGAGACGCTGCAGGAGCGTTTCTCGGCGTTGGCCCCAGAGCTACAAGTCCGCGTCCAGCAACCGGGAATGAACGATGGCGACCGCGATGCCTTTCTCGACCTATTCCAAGTGAATCCAGCAGAGACTCAAATCGGTTTCGTAGTGATGGGAGGCATCTTCGGCGAAGGAATCGACTTGGTGGGCGACCGGCTGATCGGTGCCGTTGTCGTGGGAGTTGGACTACCGCAGCTAAGCTTCGAACGAGACTTAATGCGCGAGCATTTCGAGGAAAAACTTGGGGCGGGATTCGACTATGCTTACCTGTTTCCAGGAATGAATCGCGTTCTGCAAGCAATCGGCAGAGTCATTCGAACCGAGACCGACCGTGGTGCGATTCTATTGATCGATCGTCGCTTTGCGGAGGCGCGTTACCTAAGTCTCTTTCCCGGCCACTGGCAGGTGGTACCGGCCCGTGACAATGAGCAGATCGCTCTTTATCTCCAGCACTTTTGGAACGGTTGAACTTGCCGGCGGTCGATACCGCCCGGCAGATTGGCGGTGGGATTGTCGTGCCAAGCGGACTCAGGCTTTGTAAGCTTAGCGAGTGCACCACCGGATGGAATGAACTCTAGCATCACTTTCTCAACCCGATTCCTTGGTCAGCCATTACGTTACGTCTGCCTGATGAGTCTTGGGCTGGTCCTCGGGCAGGACCACGGCCGCGCAGGAATGGTTGATCTCACCAAGGCTGTGGTCGTATTGCCGTCTTCAGCCACTCCTATCGAAATGCAGGCAGCCG
This sequence comes from Limisphaerales bacterium, assembly GCA_044225505.1. Lineage (GTDB taxonomy): Bacteria > Verrucomicrobiota > Verrucomicrobiia > Limisphaerales > SIBE01 > JAXMHN01. The sequence continues at coordinate 4,235 of JBGAIN010000277.1, read as the reverse complement.
TCATGCTCGTCGAAGAAGTCGAGAAACGCGCGCATGTGCGCTGGGAACGGACCAACGCCCTCCCGAGTTCGGCAAGCGCTGTGGTGGTCTTGGGGTCCGTTGAGACACTCCGCCATGCCGGAGACGGACTTGCGAGCCGAGTTCCACTGGCTAAGAACGCCATTTCGCAAGCCAGCGACGGTTTCCAGATCGGGGTTCAAACTACGCCGTTTCCACTCGTCTTCATTGCTGGCAATGACCCTCGCGGGAGCCTTTTCGGAGTCGGCCGCCTCCTGAGAGAGTTGATCCTGGAGCGAGGTGTGGCGCAACTGCGGGACGACTTTGCAATTTCGACAGCGCCAAGGACAGCACTTCGCGGGCACCAGCTTGGCTACCGGCCCAAGACGAACTCGTATGATGCCTGGGATGTTGAGCAGTGGGAGCAGTACATTCGCGACTTAATCATTTTCGGATGTAATGCGATCGAACTCATTCCCCCTCGATCGGACGATGCCTCTGATAGCGCGCACTTTCCCCGTCGTCCACTGGATATGATGATCGCGATGTCAGGCTTGGCGGCGAAATACGGCCTCGACGTCTGGGTTTGGTATCCCGCCATGGACAAGGACTATGGGGACGAGGCAACCCTTCAGTTCGCCCTTCAAGAATGGGGTCTCGTCCTTGAGAAGCTGCCTAAGCTCAACGCCGTCTTTGTTCCTGGTGGTGATCCGGGACACACCCCGCCCCACCAACTCCTGGAACTGCTCAAACGCCAGATCGCAAGCCTTCATCAGTATCATCCCCGCGCAGAAATGTGGGTTTCCCCGCAAAGCTTCAACCGTGCGTGGATGGATGAGTTTCTCTCCTTACTGCAAAAAGAGCCGCCCCAATGGCTGACTGGGCTCGTTTACGGCCCGCAAGTTCGACTAAGCCTGCCGGATCTGCGCGCCTTGGTTCCGCGGCAGTTTCCAATCCGACACTACCCCGACATCACGCATACTCGGCAATGTCAGTACCCCGTCCCGGACTGGGACGTCGCCTTTGCGGTGACGGAGGCGCGAGAGTGCATCAATCCGCGACCAATGGACGAAGCAATCCTCTTCCGAGCCACGCAGCATGATACCATCGGCTTTATTACGTATTCGGAAGGCTGTAATGATGACGTCAACAAGGCGGTCTGGAGTGCTCTGGGGTGGGATCCAGACGTGGCTGTGATTGATATCCTAAGGCAATACAGCCGTTGCTACATCAGCCATTCAGGCGCGGAGGGCTTTGCGCAAGGTTTGCTAGGCTTGGAACGAAACTGGAGAGGTCCCCTGCTCGCTAACAACGACGTCGAGGTGACTTGGCAGCAGTTCCGAGATCTTGAAAGGTCTGCAACACCTGAACGGTTAAAGAATTGGCGGTTCCAGCAAGGACTTTTCCGGTCCTATTACGATGTCTATGTTCGACGGCGGCTGCTAGCGGAAACCTTGTTAGAAAACGAAGCCCTTGATCGGTTACGGCGAGCCGACGTCACCGGCTCGCTGACCGCCATGGACGAGGCTGAGCAAATCCTCGATCGAGCGTTAAAAACGAGTGTTGCGCCCGACATTCGAGATCGGATCCTGGAGTTGGGAGCCGCTCTTTTTCAGAGTATCGGAATGCAGCTGAGCGTCCATAAATACGGAGCAATCGCGGTCGATCGAGGCGCCGCATTGGATACATTGGACTTTCCTCTGAACAACCGCCTATGGCTGAAAGAGCAATTCCGCCGAATTCGATCCGTTTCCTTTGAACCTCAAAGGCTATCGGCTCTGCAGCAAGTCATCGCCTGGGAAAACCCAGGCCCGGGCGGGTTCTATGATGATCTTGGAAATTCCGCACGCCAAGCGCATCTCGTCCGGGGCCCAGGCTTGGACCAGGATCCGGGCTGTTTCCGGTCACCTAGGTCGGGCTTTGAAGAGGACCTCGTGCTTGACGATGATGACCCTCCGCCGCAAGGAAATCGTCGGGTCTCCTGGCTGGACCACGCCGAGACTCTTTACGATGCTCCCTTGCGCTTGCGCTACACTGGGTTGGAGAAAGACGCTACCTATCTGGTTCGCGTGACCTACGCTGGCGACAACCCAAAACGACAAATTAGCCTTACGGCCAACGATGTGATCCAGATTCATCCGTTGCTCTCTAAGCCGATGCCCTTTCGGCCGCTGGAGTTCAAACTGCCCCACAGCGCCACAGAGTCCGGCACTCTGACGCTGAGTTGGACCGGAGAACCAGGTCTCGGAGGTAATGGCCGGGGTTGCCAAGTCTCTGAGGTCTGGTTGATACGAAGTTCGCCTTGAATTCAATTTGGATCCGTTCGCGCCAATCCAGCAAAGCGTCAGTAGTCATTGCGTGGCACATCCTCAATCCGGTGGATTTTGGAGACGAGTGCAAATCTGCACACTTTCGGCTTGCCACGCCTAAGCAGCAATTTTGTTTTACGGTTTGTATCGGAAAGGACAAGCTGGTTGCATGCTTCACCCGTTCTTAAACCTGCGCGCGCGCGTGCGGAGATTGCTGCCGCTGGCCGTGGTGACTGTAGGCTCAACGCTATTGGGGGCTCAGTCCAAGGCGGCGACCTACTGCAATCCAATCGACATTAACTACCAATACAATTTTGAACAAGAGACCAATCACCTCTCCTTTCGGTCGGGAGCGGATCCCGTAATCGTCAACCACAAAGGCGAGTACTACCTGTTTGTAACCATTTCCGGCGGCTGGTGGCATTCCAAAGACCTGCTCCATTGGGACTACGTCAAACCGAACACCTGGCCGAAGGAAGATATGTGCGCGCCCGCCGCTCTGTCTGTGGGCGACACGCTCTACCTGTTTCAATCGACATTCGAACAACGACCGATTTACTCCACAACGACCCCGGAAAATGGCATTCTGAAATTGTTCAACCCCATGCTGCCGTTCGTGCCGGGAGCGCAAGGGCCGTGGGATCCTGCGATTTTCCACGACGAAGACACCGACCGTTGGTTCATGTACTTTGGATCTTCCAATCTCTATCCCCTCTACGGGATCGAGCTCGATTTCGCGCGGCAGCTGACATACCAGGGGACCTCCAAAGAACTCATCGCTTTGCGGCCTGACATTCACGGATGGGAACGGTTCGGCCGTGATCATCGCGATCCTATCAAACCGTTCATTGAAGGCGCGTGGATGACCAAACATCGCGGTATGTACTATTTGCAGTACGGAGCGCCAGGCACGGAATACAACGTCTACGCGAATGGCGCGTATGTAGGAAAGACCCCATTCGGTCCCTTCACGTATGCCCCCAACACCCCGATCTCCTATAAGCCCGGCGGGTTCGTCACTGGCGCCGGTCATGGCAACACCTTTCAAGATAACTACGGCAATTATTGGAATACGGGGACTCCTTGGATTGCAGTGAATTTTCCTTTTGAGCGTCGAATCGCCATGTTTCCGGCCGCCTTTGACACTGAAGGTCTTCTCCACGCAACGACTCGTTTCGGCGATTTTCCGCATCATCTTCCCTCGCGGAAGCTAGCTGAATCGGAAAGTCTTTTTACAGGATGGATGCTCCTTTCCTATCGGAAGCAGTGCACGGCCTCCACCGTCCTCAGTCCGTACACAGCCGCAAATGTTGCAGACGAAAACCCCCGTACGTTTTGGCTAGCGTCACAAAATCGAGCGGGCGAATGGCTGACCATTGATCTCGAGCACCCCTGTGACGTCCGCGCCGTTCAAGTGAACTACACCGACTACAAGGCGGGCATCTACCGAAGTGGGCCTGATGTCTTTACTCAGTTTCGACTGCTGCATTCACTGGACGGAACGAATTGGATTTCTTTTGTCGACCTCAGCGGTGAAAAGCGAGATCGACCCAACGCCTACTTTGAACTGCCTGAGTCAATTCGGGCGAGGTTTATCAAATACGAGCATATCTACGTGGCATCATCTCATCTGGCGATCAGCGACTTGCGCGTGTTCGGCTCCGGTTTGAGCGACCGCCCCGCACAGCCGCTTAAGTTGAAGGCTCGGCGGGATGTAGATCCGAGGAATGCGTTCGTTTCGTGGGAGGAAGTTCCAGGAGCGGTCGGTTACAACGTGCTTTGGGGAATCGAACCTCGTAAACTCTATCAAACATACCAGGTGTTTTCGGATCAGGGTCCGTCTTTAGAAATTCGAGCACTGACCGCCGGACAAGAATACAGCTTCGCCGTGGAATCTTTTAATGTAACAGGAGTTTCTCCCGGAAGCAC
>JBGAIN010000276.1:0-7255 GCA_044225505.1 Limisphaerales bacterium | reverse complement strand
GGCCAGGTAAGGTTCTTCGCGTTGCATCGAATTAAGCCACATACTCCACCGCTTGTGCAGGCCCCCGTCAATTTCTTTGAGTTTTAATCTTGCGACCGTACTCCCCAGGCGGCACGTTTATCGCGTTAGCTTCGCCACAAGAGGGGTCGATTCCTCTTACAGCAAACGTGCACCGTTTACAGCCAGGACTACCAGGGTATCTAATCCTGTTTGCTCCCCTGGCTTTCGTGCCTCAGTGTCAGGTGTCGTCCAGAGACTCGCCTTCGCCACTGGTGTTCCTCTCGATATCTACGCATTTCACTGCTACACCGAGAATTCCAGTCTCCCTTCCGACCCTCCAGCCAGAGAGTATTCAATGCCTTTTCGGAGTTGAGCTCCGAGCTTTCACATCAAACTTACCTGGCCACCTACGCACCCTTTACGCCCAGTGAATCCGAACAACGCTTGGGACCTCTGTATTACCGCGGCTGCTGGCACAGAGTTAGCCGTCCCTTCCTCTTCCGCTACAATCAGCTCATTCAGTGTTATTGAATAAGGTTTGTTCGCAAATGACAGGGGTTTACGGATCGAAACCCTTCATCCCCCACGCGGCGTCGCTCCATCAGGCTTGCGCCCATTGTGAAAAATTCTCGACTGCTGCCACCCGTAGGTGTCTGGACCGTGTCTCAGTTCCAGTGTGGCTGGTCGTCCTCTCAGACCAGCTACCCGTCTTAGCCTTGGTGAGCCGTTACCTCACCAACTAGCTGATAGGCCGCGGGCTCATCGTGAAGCGCCAGGCCTTTCGGTCCCCAGCTTCCAATGTCAGGAGATGCCTCCCAACAGTCTCATCCGGTATTAGCTCGCCTTTCAGCGAGTTATCCCAGGCTTCACGGCAGATTACCCACGTGTTACGCACCCTTGCGCCACTCCGACTAGAAAATATTGCTACCCTCTAATCAGCGTTCGACTTGCATGTCTTATCCACGCCGCCAGCGTTCGTTCTGAGCCAGAATCAAACTCTCCGTTAAAAAACAGATGCAGTTCAATTCCACCTGATCGATTCTCAATCAGGCTTCTTCGTTCTACTTCGATTAAACTCTCAAAGCCCACTTCCATAGGCTAGTTGCCTAACCCACTTCCATGACCTTCGAGGGGCTCTCTTTCTTATCGCACATTTGAATTTTCAAAGAGCTAAGAGGCGTTTCCACCTCAAAAACTTTCCCCTTTTGGGGACAAAAAAACCGAGTGCCGTTTCGCTGCCTTCCGGCATCTCAGTTGAGCTTCACCTACCTTAGCAACACCCGCTTTGGCGTCAACAGGTTTTTATTCACCTGCTCTCGGTAGCTCGCTTACTTGCGGCGGAAACTCTATCACTGTCCCCTTCCCCTGCAACCCTTTTTATTTCCTCACCGCGTCCGAAGTGGTGGTGAAGATACTCACCTCCAAAATTCGAGCAAGTGTTTTTTTCAATTCTTGCGCATTTTTTTTCAGTCTCTGGTTCTTGCAAGGATTTTGACCCAAATACGGAAGCGTTTGCAGAGGGACAGGCGCCACTAGTTCCGCGATCGCCTCGACGTTCGTTCGTGTCACCTGGGAGCGCCTCGACGGCTGCATTAACACCACACAGCCAGGCTGACACTGACCGTGGCACAGGGCGTCCAACGTCAACAGCGTGTGGCTTATGGCGCCGAGTTCATTTCGAGCCACGATGATCGCGGGACAGTCTAGCGTCTTTATCAGGCTGAGCACCGAATACCCCTCACCGAGCGGGACTCGCAGGCCTCCCACCCCTTCGATCAAGAGGATCTCACAGTGGTGCGCCACATTGTGGATGGAGTCAATGACTTCAGCCAAGCGCACCTTGCGCCCTGTAAGCCTGGCAGCAACCCACGGAGCCAACGGTTGCTTAAAGTGAAACGGGCAAATGCGGTTCCGGTCGAGTCGGTAGTCCTGCGCCGTCGCCAGCAAATCGACATCGTCCCACGATCCAGAGCAGAACGGCTTCATTGCCAGCGCTTCGTGACCGCCAGCCCGAAGCGATGCGACCAAAAGCGCAGTGAGAACACTTTTGCCTGAGCCCGTGTCGGTTCCCGTGACAAAAACAAGTTTGGCCATGGGTGCTACCGAGCGTGGAAGAGCAGAGATTGGACGTCGCGATTAGCGGGATTCCTTCGCAGCACGCCGATGTACTGACGTCGGTACTGGCCGATGCGAGCGTCCACCACCACCTCAAAGGTCATGCTTCGAGTTACAAACAGGCCCGTCGCCTGCTGAATCACGGTTGGGGGCATTCCAGGGACATTGATCAACTCCCCGGCTGTGCGAAATGGAACGTCATCCTCGGTGCCTTCCACGCCATCTAAACCAGCCCGAGTTGTGACAATCGCCTGGGCCAGGCTTGGATCAATTCCTGGGATAAGTTGCAGCACCTGCGCGGATGCCGTGTTGATGTTGATCATCCCGGACGAAATCGGAGTGAATAAGTCCACCAACCCGACTGGCCCAGAACTTTGCGGGGTTCCCAGATTCATGAAGGCCATCGGCGGACGCGGACCTACTCCCGGTCCAGGTCCAGGCTCATCCGACCCGAAGTAGATAGCTGGCGTCACTCCACGAATCAGCAGAAGCTCTGAAAGGTCGTCGATCGGTCCATTCTTCGCCACGTAGGGCGCGTAGCCTGGGTTAGGGCGTGCAACATACTCAGAACTCTCACTGCCGCTTAGGTGAGGGTTTTCGTCAACGTCGATCCAATCTAGAAAAGAGTCACTGATCGTTGCCGCATCGGCTGGGTCTGCCCCCGCAGCATTGAGCGCCTGCTGCAAGATGGGGACACTGACTTCATTGATCAGATTAATGTTCACCTTCCGCTCCAGATCGATGATTTTTATCGAGAAGACTCCCAGCCCCAATTCATTGTTTTCGAGAGAAACCGTCTCGAGCACCTCGTTCGTCCCCATCGGTCCCCCAGCCCATTTCTGATTTAGAGAATCCCAGGGTTCAGTGGGCACATTCAGTTCCTGGACGAGGATAAAGCGCGCCAGCTCCACCCCGGAACGCCCCAACCATTCCAAATCCCCTTCAAAGCCGCTGTTCTGCGCCAGTTTCGTTTCTACTTTCATGGAGAAAGCGAATCCTCCCGCGAGGATGCCAAGCACAACGATGACCAACATCACGATCACCATCGCGATGGCACGGGAAGGTTGGAGACGAATTGTCATTGAGGGGGGCGTCCACCAGGCACCGCACCAATGCCGCGGCGAACCGCTGGGACCTGCAGGGCCCGGGGAATCGCTACCGAACTCACCAGCGCAGTCTCCACCGCCGTATCGGCAGGAGTCGCACGATGCTGCGGTGGCCCGACGCTCACCGCAACCCGGACAAGTTTCGGCAACTGATTGGTCCAAGGCCACTCCGGGTCCCATTCGAGAGTGTTGGTGTTCCAAAACTCGAGCGAGAAAAGGTTGACGTTTGGCGCCAACACCGTGGTGTATGGAGTCTGTGCGGTGTCCGGCGGTTCAAGGAGTGGGGTTTGGCGTAAGATTAATTGCTTTTGCCCGTTCGGCCCGGGCTCCACGGTGAACGAGACCCGTCGGACGATTTGGTTGCCAAAAAGCCCGCTGCCAGGGAAAGAAGCGGGCAGGCGTGAGACCAAGCTTAACGCCGCGAAATCCGCGCTGGTATCAGCCATAAACCAGTAGTATCGCAAATTCTCCATGTAGAGCTGGCCGGAAGTTAAGGCATCTCGAACCGCTCGGACCGCGACGCGTGTGCGTTGCGCTTCTGCGGCGGCGGTCAGGCCCACTTTGGAACCGCGCAGGATGGCCGTCCAACTCGAATAAATGGCAATCATCACCATGGTGAAGATAGCCATCGCGACCATGACCTCGATCAGGGTAAAGGCCTCGACAGGACGAGGCTTGGTCAGCAATCGGCATCGCCCTGGCGGCCTCTGCGAGCCAGGAGAACTGGGACGTACGGTCGAGGTGTTGCGCATCATCGTCTCCGATTGCCGATGCCGATGGGACCCGACGAGAGCGGCCGGTAAAGGAGGATGGTCAAATGGCGTTCGGCCAACGGTGCCTTCCGGTTCTGCGTCGGTTCGTGCAGGGTAAAGTCGACTCGAAACAGGCCGTTGCTGGAAACCTCTGTCACCGCTCGCGACCAGACCGCGCCAGGATACATCTCCCCAAAATCGCCTGACTCAACGCCTTCCTCCAGCCGGTTGGTAAGGCTGAGTTGCGCGGCCAGTGTCGTGATATCCGCTTCATTCCGCTGCAAGAGCCGCGCGGCTCCAATGTTCTGCGAAGTGAGCGCCAGGATCCCAAAGATCGCGACAAAGAAGATGCCCATGGCAATCATCACTTCGAGCAGCGAAAAGGCGTTTTGATGAGGCCGCATCGATGTCATCGGATTACTTTCACATCAGCCAGCGCCGTGATCACATCAAGACTGATCTGTTGTTCTGCCGTTAGAGACGAAAGAATCACGGTAAACTCATCGCAGGTTCCGTTTGGAAAAAACCGAATGTGCGCTTCCGGATTTTCCATCTGGTCCTTAAAATTCACATAAAGCAACTTCACGGCGATATCGTCTGGGAGATTCGCTTTGAAAGTGGAAACGGCCGCAGCGGCTGCACTCGGGGCCGCCGAGACCGTGCCAACCTCGACCGCTTCCTCCGCACTTCTGGGCTGGTAGGGCCGAACGCTGATTTGTCCGTCCTCCGCCCGGATGAGCAGTTCCGTTGGAACTCCGCGCAGGATCGCTTGCGCCCGGGCGTGACTGCAGCCTTCGACAACATCACTGACGGCCTTCCGCAATCCTTCTTTTCGCATTCCATGCACAAATGCGGGAAGGCCAACGGCCGCGATGATCGCGACAATGCCGATGACGATCATTAATTCGATCAATGTAAAAGCCCACGCTCGGCGCGGTCGCAAGCACGCCAAGCTTTGATTGCGGCAAATCCCTTGGGGCTTTAGATCGATCATTAACGGGCGATATTCGACGTGATCGCGAACATCGCGGAGAGCACGCTAAACAGGAGGAAACCCACGCCGAGAGCCATGACAATGATCATTAGCGGTTCAATCAAATTGGTCATGACTCGCAGGGCGATGGACAACTCATTCTCGTAGGTATTCGCCAAATTCTGCAGCGCCCCGGGAACGTCACCGGTTTCTTCCCCAATTTTCAGCAGGTCAATCATGAGTTGGGGGAAAATCTTACTTCGCGCCAACGGCTGAGCAATGGTTTTGCCGTCGGTCACTTCCTCCCGCGTCTTGGCGATGGCCTCCTTCAAGATTCGATTCGGAATCACTTCTTCGGTGATCTTCAGCGCTGTCAAAACGGGCACGCCATTCTGCAACAAGGTGGCGAGGGTCCGCGCGAACTGGCCGAACAGATTCAGCTTTACGACACGTCCAACCACCGGAACGCGCATCTTCCAATTATCGATCGTCCGCTTGCCGATTTCGCTGGATTGATACCGTTTGAACAGGACGAATGCAGCCAGCAGAACCAGTAGCATCAGCCACCAGTAATGGCTAAACAAGTGGCTCAACGCGATGAGAAACTGGGTCGCTGCGGGAAGCTGGACTTGCATCCCCTCGAAAATCGACATGAACTTCGGGAGCATATAGCTCATGAAAAAGACGATGATCGCCAGTCCCACACAAGCCACGACAGCAGGATAGATGAGCGACGAGACGAACTTCTGTTGCACTTCCGCAAAACGCTCGAAATGATCCGAGAGACGTTTCAGCACCTCCCCCAGGGCGCCGCTCTGTTCCCCCGCGCGGACCATGTTGACGTAGAGATCAGAAAAGATAACTGGTTGTTTGGACATCGCGTCCGAAAGGCTCTTCCCTTCCATGACGTCCTGCTTCAACTGTTTGCTGACATCGGATGGAATGCCCTTGGACTCCAGGTGAGTCATGCTGTTTAGCGCCACTGTCAAAGGCATGCCCGAGTGCAGCAAATTCGACAACTGCTGGGTAAACGTAGCAAGCTCCTGCAACTTGGGCTTGCGCTTGCGCTGGAGCAATTCCCGGAGCGCCGGCGGCAAAATGACGGTTCTTCCGGTCGACGTCTCAGAGGTAGGTTCTGCTTTGGCGGGACCGGACCCTTTGGCCGCATCGACCGCGACGGGAAACAATCCCAGCCGCTCGATCTGGACCAACGCCGCCGCCCGATCTGGAACTTCTACGCTCCCAAGGACTACCTCGCCGGAACGTCGTCGCGCTTTATACGAAAACTGTGGCATAGCAAACCAAGTCAATCAAACCCCGCGCCCGCGAAAAAGTTGCCGGGCACGAGCCAAACTCCAGGGGGCTATGCCCGCCGTCAAGGTGGAAAGCGCTAGCACGGACACTGAAAACTCAACGAGTGTCAGTCCGCAATCGGTGTCCGAAAAACTGGTGACTCCGGGAATACGCGATCATGGCCCCCAGTCTTTTGGAGGATGAGCATCCTGAAAGCCCGTCAAGCCGCCGCCAAAACCCGACAGACATCCTATTAGGTTGTTCACTGGTAATGGGTTACGCTGGCTAAAGTCCTGCTTCTATCAGGCGGTCTTTGGCCTTCGTTCCCTCGGCCCAAAGCATCGCTTGACCTCGGTTCAATCGGCTCTCGGAGTGAGGAATTCTTAGAATCGCCAATTGCTCTAGCAAAGGAGCCGAGCTGCGTCCGAGCTGGTCCCTACTCCGCTTTGACTCGATAGAAACACGACGACCCGTTGGCGTTGGGATCGCGAAGTTATTGCCGAGTCCCGTCTCCCACGATCACGGCCTCGACGGGTAACCAGATTGCATCAGTCAGTGCACTCTTAGATTCAAGGGCATGCTTTGCCCCAACTGCAGCTCCCCTCTGAAACTCTCGATACAGCACTCGCGTCCAAATGCCTTCGATTCGTTCGACATAATGAAACACTCCCTACCACCATCTATAAAGAAAGATGGCAAATCGAACTATTCTTCAAACTGCTCAAGCAACCGCTGACGATAAAAACCCTCGTGGGCACCAGGGTCAACGCCGTGCGGATCCAGATTTGGACAGCAGTGTCCCCTCCTTCCTGTGGTCCGACGAGAATCAATGATGTTTCGTCGTGCTTTAGCGATGATCGGTGCGCGGAATTTATTCTAATGCCATTCGGTAATTCTATTCAGTCCCGGAAGGGACAGAATGAGAGAAGCCCGGTCGCTTTAGCGCCGGGTGCTCCAGTGAGAGGGCCCAAGCCCCGGAGGGGCGGCTGAGTGCGGCGAGAAAGGGCGTTTGGGTT
>JBGAIN010000275.1:0-7319 GCA_044225505.1 Limisphaerales bacterium | reverse complement strand
CTTGTCCTGCCGCTGAAAACAGCATGAGAGCCCTATGAGACCCCTATGAGACCCCTATCGCGATATGGCTCTCATAGGGGTCTCATAGGGCTCTCATCCCGTCCCGAGGCTGTTTAGAACGAGACTGCGCTGGCTGGAGTGAGTGCTGCGAACCACGAATTGGTCGAGCCGTATTGCGGTTGACCAAGAGTTGACGCATCGATCCAAGAGTTGCGACGACGTGGGAGGGACGAGAGAAGAGTGGATCAAGGTATCTTGATCGGTTTGAGGGTTTTCCGGAAGCAGAGTGGTGGTTTACCGGGGTTGAGAGGCGAGACCTATAGCCGATACATTGGTTAATAGGCCTAGCTATGAATACATTGCAGGAAAGTCCAGGCAATCGCCTCTTGCCAGGATCGCCCGGAGAACGGGCACAGCACCGAGAGATTCTGGTTGCTGAGGATGATTCTGGCTCACGCGAGCTGTTGATCGGACTATTGACCAAATGGGGGTACCGCGTCGTCGGGACTTCCAACGGCGCTGAGGCGTTGGCCAAATTTCACGGGACGGAAGGGCCTCGCTTAGCGCTGATCGACTGGATGATGCCGGAAGTGGATGGGCTGGAAGTATGTCGGCAAATTCGAGCCAGAAAACTGCCGATTGCCCCCTATTTGATCATGTTAACCTCAATGCGTGCGCCGGAACAGGTCGCGCAGGCGTTAGATGCTGGAGCGGATGATTTTATTATTAAGCCGTTCGATGGTCGCGAACTGCAAGCGCGACTGCGGGTGGGGCACCGCATTGTCGATCTTCAAGCCCAGGTTGGGCAGCAAGAGCGCCTGCAAGGCGTTCTTCAGATGGCCGCAGCGGTTTGCCACGAACTGAACCAGCCACTGCAAGCGGTTCTGAGCGCTGCCGATCTGCTCCTCATGGACCAATCAACCGCTTCCAACGAACTGGTGACGGCAATTCGCGACGGAGTCAAACGGCTAGGTCAGGTCACGCGCCGGATTATGAATCTGATGCACTGCCGCACGACCCCTTATATGAACGGGAACATGGAGATCATTGATTTGGATGGCCAAAACTAAGCGCCCCGGGAGTATGCCGGGATTCCAAAGAGCCAAACCACGGCGAGGGGTGTTCCCCGGGATTCCAAAGAGCCAAACCACGGCGAGGGGTGTTCCGCCTGTAACTTGTTCAACCGACCCCAAAATACCGGGCGCATTCAGACCACTGCTGGCTTCGGGGACACGAGCGGTGCAATGCCGGTTTTACCCGTTCGTGCCGTATTGATCTGGGATCAGGGAATTAACGTGTGAACCGCCAAGTCGAGCCGCTTTCGAAGGCCGAAACGCCCTTAAACCGCGCTGAAAAGAATGGCCAGCGTCGTTGGTCATCGGCGATGACCGCCGCAACGATTGTCTCGCTGCTCTTAGGCGGAATTGCCGCGACTCAATGGTCGGGTAAGACTGAGAATCTTCTCCGGCGGGAAGAACTCCTGGTTCAGGCGAATGCCATCGCTCGGGCGATCAAGAAGGAGCAACTGGAGGCCCTTACATTCTCTCCTCAGGACGGTGCCAATCCCGCCTACCGTAAGTTGTGTTCGCAGCTAGGGACCTACACACGGGCGAAAGGGTTGTCACGCATTGACAGTCTCATATCTCGAGGAGACCAAATACTTTATGGCCCCCGCAGTGGGAGCCAAGACGATTCCAGTGCCGAGTGTGGCAAGCCTTTCAAAAATCCGCCGCCGGAATTGGTGCAGGTCTTCCAATCGCGGCACGCTACGACGGGAGGACCGTATCCAACCGACGGGAGTTCGTTGGTCAGCGGTTGGTCGCCTGTGCTTGATCCTCAAAGTGGCAGAGTCATCGCGGTTCTCGGTGTGAGTGAAGAGGCGGCGCGCTTGCAGGGAGCGATTCGGCAGGCCCAGGTGACGCCTCTACTACTAACCGGCGGACTTCTCGCGATGGTGATCCTTGGAAACGGCGTCCTAAGGTGGAGATCGGGACTTGCGATTGCAGCTCAACGGCGCCTGCGTCATCTAGAACCGGCCTGGTGTGCTTTACTGGGACTGGCCATGACGCTGGCCATTGCGACCGAAGTCCACGAAACAGAACGCGACGATCGAAGAAGGGCTTTCGGCGCGTTGGCGTTGGCCGAAGCCGAGGGGCTCAGCCGCTCGTTCCGGGAGGTCGATACGGGATTGGAATCGATGGCCCACTTTCTCCTGGGCAGCCGAGAAATAACCAGCCAGGAATTCCGAGACTATGCCGCTTTTATAAACCGGCACGCGATCGACCAAGGCTGGATCTGGGCTCCGGCGGTTCCGAAGGATTCCGTGCAGAGTTTTGAGGCTCAGGCACGGCGAGAAAGCAGTCCGGATTTTACCATTTATGAACTCGACTCAGATCAAGCTAGAACTCCGCCGGGCGATCGGCCTGTTTACTACCCGGTTTATTACTCAGAACCTCAAGCCAGTAACGGACAGATTGTAGGATTCGACGTCAACTCCGAGCCATTAAGGCGGGCGGCTCTGGAGCACGCACTCCAAACGAGATCACCAGCGGCCACAGACGCTTTCGAATTGAATGGTGCGAGCGAGTCAGGCCGCGGTCTCGTCGCCGTACACTCTGTGTCTGACCAGGACAAGTTGCGTGGATTTGTAATGACGGTGCTGCCGCTGGAGCAGGTGCTCCGACAAACCTTTCGGGGATATGGCAATGAAGAACTGGGGCTGGAGGCAACGCTCTTCATCCTAGAGCCTGGACAAGGCCAAAAGGTGGCGGGCACCACGGTTCCGAGTGTGCCGATAGCGTCAATGGCCCATGAGAGGTCACTGAAAAGGCCAAGTTCCGACCTGAGCGTCAGCTTGCCGCTGTTCTTGTCCGATAAAGGGTTTCTCTTAGAACTGGACGCCCAACCTACTTACCTCTCGGCTCATCCACTCTGGAAGGGCTGGATCGCCGGCCTTCTTGGAATGCTGATCACCGGCATTCTCACTGGACTGGTCGCCGTGCTGACCTCCCGGCGTGCCCTGCTCGAAAGGTTGATCGATTCCCGCACGAGTGAATTGCGACAAAGCGAGTCTAATCAACGGGCGTTGCTCGAGAGCTTGCCAACGGGAGTGGTCGTGATTGATCACGGAGATCGTCGCATTGAGAGTGTCAATCAACAAGCAGCCCTGATGTTTGGCCAACCAGCGGTCACGTTGATAGGACGCGACTGTCGCTCCACGCTTTGCCCCTCAAACTCGGACGAATGTGTCGGGTGTCTCCGCGATCAATTCATGGAAAATGTCGAGCGTGAACTGGTTCGTCCCGACGGCACCTCGTTGTTCGTGCTGGTTTCGGTCCGCCGGATACGCGTGGCAAACGGGGAAAAGGTGCTGCAATGCCTCGTCGACATTACCCATCGAAAACAGGTGGAAGCAGCGCTCGCTCGTCAGCATCGGCTCCTGCAAACGATCCTCGATTCCATACCCAATTTCCTGATTTTGAAAGATCTGTCCGGCGTTTACGGACTGGTCAACCAAGCGTTCTGCGCTTTTCTCCAGAAGCCGGCAGCGGAGGTTTTGGGACAAAGCGACGCGCAGATCTTCGGGTCGAACGGAGGCGTTGCAGGTCGGTCCGTGGATCAAGAGGTGGTGGATTCCGGGAGGACAGTGAGTCGGGATGAACTCGTTCAAGTCGCTGGAAAACTCCGTTGGCTTCAAGTGACTCGCGCGCCATTTCTCGACGAACCAGGGAAATGCGCTGGCGTTTTGGTTTCCATGATCGACATCTCGGCACGACGTGAAGCGGAGGAAGAAGTCAAACGCCAGGCCAGCTTGATCAACTCTCTCCTTGATTCATTGCCGGATATGATCTTCTTCAAGAATGTAGAAGGAGTTTATCTCGGTTGTAACCCCTCGTTCGCGGAGTTTGTCGGGCGGAAGAAAGAGGGAATCATCGGCAAGACGGACTATGATTTGTTTGCTCCGGACGTCGCGGCGGCTTTTCGCGAAAACGATGAGCGCATGTTGGCGTCAAAAATGCCGCGCCATAATGAGGAACTAATCACCTACCCGAACGGACGTAAGGCGCTCCTCGATACGCTGAAGACACCTTATTGGTTGCCCGACGGGACCCTGATAGGAGTCGTCGGATTGAGTCGCGATATCACCGATCAAAAGCGAGCTCAAGAAGCGCTCCGCGAGAGCGAGACTCGATTGAGGGCCATTACAGAATCGGCACAAGATGCCATCATCATGATGGACTCTCGCGGGAGAGTCTCGTTCTGGAATCCAGCCGCAGAGCGAATTTTCGGTTTTGGCCGTGATCAGGTGATCGGGCAGCAGTTACACCAACTCATTGCCCCAAGTCGCTACCACCAAGCACAATCGGTCGCCTGGCGAGATTTTCTCCAAACAGGGGCGGGGAGTGCCGTGAATCGAGTGACAGAGCTGCAAGCCTGCCGCAAAAATGGAGAGGAGTTCCCTATCGAACTCTCGCTGTCCGCAATCCGACTGGAGGACGGCTGGAACGCTGTCGGGGTGGTTCGAGATATTACGAGCCGCCGGCAGGCGGAGGAGACCCTTTTGGCATCCAATCATCGATTGGAGGAGGCCACTCATTTAGCCCATGAACTTGCGGTGCAAGCCAATCTGGCGAGTGCGGCCAAGAGTGAGTTTCTGGCGAATATGAGCCACGAGATTCGAACTCCGATGAACGGAATACTTGGGATGACCAGCTTGCTGTTGGAAACACGCCTGGATGATGCGCAGCGACATTACGCCCAAACCGTCCGCGCCAGTGGTCGAACACTGCTTCGGCTGATCGATGATATTTTGGACTTTTCAAAGATCGAAGCGGGAAGGCTGGAACTTGAGAGTCTGGACTTTAATTTACGAGACGTTCTGGAAGATTTGGCCACCCTGATGGCGGTGAAAGCTACGGAGAAGGGCTTGGAACTTATCTGCGCACCGGCGCCGGAGGTTCCGCTGCGCCTTCAAGGGGACCCCGGTCGACTGCGCCAGGTCCTGACCAATCTAGTCGGAAATGCGCTCAAGTTCACGGACCGAGGCGAAGTCGCCATCCGAGTCTCCGTGGAAACTCACTCGGCTGCGGAGGTATCTTTGCGATTCTCCATTCGCGACACTGGAATTGGGATCTCGGCAGACAAACTAGCTATACTTTTCGAAAAATTCACCCAAGTAGACGCCTCGATCACCCGACGCTACGGTGGCACCGGACTCGGGCTCGCCATTTGTCGGCAGCTCGCGGAGAAAATGGGAGGGAAGATTGGTGTCCACTCGACTCCCGGAACTGGATCCGAGTTCTGGTTTACCGCGCGCTTTCGGCTGCAGCCGAACCTACCCGCAGACTCAATCCTCGAAGATGGCCTGCGCGGAATGCGAGTCTTGATCGTTGAACATAACGATACGCATCGAGACGTTCTTCGGACGCAGTGCGCGGCTTGGGGAATGCTTCCGGAGGAAGCGCCCGACTTGAGTACCGCGCAGGCAGCTCTTCTATCGGCTGCCAACAACGATCAACCGTTTACAGTGGCGATTGTCGATATGGCCATGACGGGAAGCGACGGGACAACCTTCGCTCAAGTGTTTCGAATGGACCCACGCTTCGCTCAAACCGCGCTCGTGCTGTTGTCTTTGCTAGACCGCATACCAAATGAGCAAGCATTTCAGGGCATTGCGAACCTAGCTTGCTTGCGCAAGCCGGTCAGGCATCGCCAACTTTATCACGCCATGGCGCGCCTGAACGGCGAACTGGACGACCTAAAAGACCCCAAGGCGCCACAACCACATCGCCAAGCTGACTTGAATGACTCCCATCCGCCGCGCCTGTTGATCGCAGACGATAATGCCACGAACCAGCAAGTGGCCCTGGGTATCCTGAAACTGTTTGGCGTGGAAGCCCACGCCGTAGACAACGGACAGGAGGCCTTGGACTCGTTGATTCAGTTGCCCTACGACCTGGTCCTCATGGACGTGCAGATGCCCGTCATGGATGGGCTGGAAGCCACCCGACGAATTCGAGAGCACGAGCGCAATATCACCCCAGGATTTGTCGTGCCGATCGTCGCCATGACGGCCCACGCTTTTGCACACGACAAAGAACTCTGTTTGGCCGCTGGGATGAACGATTTTTTGACGAAGCCGATTGAGCCAGGGGCGTTGTTTGCAGCTTTGAAAAAGTGGCTCCCAGAGAATGCAACACTGACCGCTCCTGGTCCCGTGCCAACGGTTGAGCGACCATCCAACGCATTAGTTGCTGACTCCATTCCGGTGCACGACCGGTCCGCATTTCTGGCGAGAGTTTTGGGGGACGAATCTCTAATGCGGAGCGTTGCCAAAGCATTCCTGAACGACATGCCCGGAGCCATCCAGTCTTTAACAGGTTCGGCCGCTGCCTTTGACTACGGGACGATTGCAGCGGTAGCTCATCGTATCAAGGGAGCGGCAGCCAACGTTTCCGGAGAGCGAATGCGCGCGCTCGCAGCCGCGGTGGAGGCCAGCGCCAAAGGCGGCGACCAAGCGGCTGTCGAGGAACGCGTACGCGCACTGGCATCGGAATTCAACCAGCTTCGTGCTGCTTTGGACACGTGACCGGCCTATAAGCCAGGTCTTATACTCCAGTTTCCTCAACCGAAAGCGTCTCTTCCCCTCTCCAATGACGAATCATGGCTGCGATCGACGCCAGGGCATTGCCCTCTAGTCGGTTGTTGACGTAAATCCACGACTCTTCGCGGCCTGGATTCTTTATCGCCCTACGAATGAGAGCCGCTCCTGCGGAACGGCATTCTGGATTGACCTCTTTGAGTTGGTCGTACGGGCCAAACCGATTGACGGCGGTTTGGTAGGTTCGCCCCGGCTTGAGGAGAAAGCGAGCCGCCGAAAAGGAGTGGTTCGTTTGACTGCCTGGCAAACTCATCTGATCGCTGACGGAAGGCATGTCTGTCCAACTGTTGTAGCAATGGGCGACCTTATGGCTTGCCAGCATCGCAAAATAGTCAGGATGCAAAAACCCTCGGTTGCGAATCTCAACGGCGTAACGCCAGTCTGATGCCAAGGATGCAAAGAAGGCATCGAGGCGATCCATGAACTCGCGCCCTCTCGCGAAGTCCTGGGGCGAAAATCTCGAGAACTCAAAAATAAGCAGACCTATGTTGCTCCGAAAGGGCTCGGCCACTTGCAAAAACGCCTTGCTAAAGAGTTCGGCATTGAGAAAATTCGGGTTCTCCGTTCCGGCGCGCGCTCCGAACCGCGGCAACTTCGGAAAGCGTTTGACTGTGATTTCATCGGTGACCTTGAATGCGAATTGGAAGTCGTGTGGAAC
>JBGAIN010000274.1:0-7499 GCA_044225505.1 Limisphaerales bacterium | reverse complement strand
CTGGTGACGCTCGGACTCGTGACGCTCATTTCATTTTTGGCCTTAGTTCGCGCCAAGGAACCGATTGAATTTCAGGGGCACTGGGGAGGCTTCGGCGGAGCTTTGGGAGGCTGGCGCATTTCGCGTTCCTTGGGGCTGTTGATGGCGACGTTGATCTTTGGGGGTATGTTCGCCATTGTTGGTGGGTATAGCTTGTCGACGTTGGGTAAGAAAGATGCAGAGAAGCCGGGTGACAAAGAGCCAAAATGCCCGGTGCCGGCAATCGTTGTTCCGACTCCCTGCACTCATGCCGCAGTCGTTGCCCCAAGTCAGACCCCAAAGCTGGATTCGAACGCGGAGAAATCAAGTTCCGAGACACCGGCGTCAGTCCAACCCCGCGTGAAGGAAGGCGGCCAGAAAGACGATGAGGTAGCTCGCCATAGGCGAAAGCTGATCATTCCGAGAAACCAAGCCGACAACAACCCCACGTCAACCATCAAGCCCTGCCCGCCTTGTTCGTCTGAGGCGGCGGGGCGGAAACAGTAGCTATAGAGGTCAATGAAGCATGTCTCTCCCGCCTCCAGCGCCCTTTCCGCGCGCTATTCGCGTTAAGCCGGTTTGTGATCCGCTGACCATCGGGTCGTACCTAAACCCAAACGCTCCCTGGGTGGGAATCAAGAACGGGACTGTTACCTCTCTCAGCCTGGTCCGTTTAGTATCACTTTTGATGGGCTATGTCGACGGTATAACCGCTGTTTTTTATGTTTCGAATCACTTTTGAAGGGCTATGTCGACGGAAGAACCGCGGGATGTTCTGTATTGCTCGGTGGCGATCGGGGCGCTGGTCGCACATCAATGGTCCTCAAGGCTATTGAACGGCTACGCTGGCGCCGCCCCCACCTTGCCAGCTATGATCCGATAAGGTCTCTTCATTTTCCTCGCCCCCTGCCTGTTCGGATACATGGGCCTTCTCTCTTAGGCGACAATCGTACCGGCGCACCGGCGTCGCGGGCGGCTTTTCGCATGTTCGCCGAAGCAATTCATGTTGCCCTCTGCGAGGAGTATGGCGAGATGTTCCGGGGCAAAGCCGGCGACAATGTTGACCTTCAAGAACGAGCGGCGCAGTTCCGAATGGAGCTTGACTGCGGCCCGAAAAGCGAGCGTCTGCGGGAGATGTGGGCTGACTTCTCCTTGCCGTCTTACCGGTTGGACCCCATCCTTCCCGGCTTGGCGGGGGGGAGCCAAGTGCCCGCGGACCAAGTACACCGCGAGCTGGTAGCATTCGATACCTCACTTCGCATGTGCCGAGAGATCAATGCTCATCGCGATAACGAGCGGTCGCGGCAACACAGCGCAAGGTCTATTGCAGAGGACGGCGCGGTAGACCTGGAGGAGAGTACGCATCCTTACGCAAGAATCGGCAGCAAGGTGGATGAGGACACGACGACTTGGATGCGAGCATTTTTCAAGTTCATGCTACACGGCGGGGGAAGGGCCCTTAACCCTCTAATTGGGTTTGTTGTCGGAGCGGTCGTGTTTGTAGCCTATTTAAAGGAGGTAGGTGACATCCCAGCCGGGCTACTTCTTGCGTTCGTCGCAGGGTTTGTCACCACGCTGTTATCGAACGTCATGAGTGCGGCGCACGAGGCAGGGAAGATGATGAGCGACGACAGTTTCGCTTCGCTTGAGCGGGCACTGCCCATCGTACTGCGTCGTGTTGAGGCGGCCGGACTGTTTCCCGTGATCATTGTCGATGAACTGGATCGGATCGACGGTGTTGGCGCTGGGTCAACGGTAAAGGGCAGCGATCTCCGCGGTCGTATCGCTGCACTTGCTAGAGATCTCAAGTATTTTGCGGCTGACCAAGCGTTTATTTGCTTCCTGGCACCCCGGCGTTTTTACGAGGATATTCACAGCGGCCGAGACGGGGACCTTGCCTCATTCTTCACAGATCGAATCCTCGTCAGCCATCGTCGGAAAGAACTGCTTCAATATCTTGAGGAACGACTCATTGTAGATACGGATGCAGGAATCTGACTGACTCCAAGCGCTAAGCACAAGTTGCGCCCGTGCTTCGGTGGGAAAGGGGGTGGGGAAGATAAAGGAGAAGCCAGGCGAGTAGCCCGTGAGCGGCACTCGCCGAGATTGGAGAAGGAAGCTAATCAGCCCAGCCAGATGAGTGAAAACTGGAGAAGGTGGACGTATGAGCAGAGAGGGAGATTCGCATGGTCTCACTAAAATCGAGCGCACTGAGCGCTTACCAACTTCGCGTTTGCGGAGCTGTTTTTCGGTCAATTCGCGCAACTCGTTTGGTATGGGCGGTTTCCCACGCCCGGATGCGTTAGCGTTTTTGGCAAGGATTTGGGCTGGGCTGCGCGTGATTGCTGCGCCGAGTCGACGCTCGGGCTGCGTCGCTCGTGACCAATACCCCATAGTCAGCCCTCTTGTCGTAATGCTCGTCGCGCGGTCCGGTTTCATACGGCTTCACTACTCTGCCAGCCTTTTCGCTTGAACTGTGGGTATTAACGTGTCTAACAAATGGGATACAACCGAAAACGATCAGGACAGCGTGTCTCTGGAATTTATCAAGCACTTATATCTTTTCCGTGCGAAGGGGCAACTCTCTCGACTGCACGATTGTATTTCCGCGCTGCAAAATCCAGACGGGACTGTATATCTAGGTTCGCCGCCTCTGACCGAAGTGTTGTCTTTTCAATATCAAGTGTTCTTTCAACTTTGTGTGGAGGCCGTGGTGGACGCGCCAAACACCTGGGAACTGCTTCGGGAGCATCCGGACCTTTTGGAGCCCTTGAATCAGGTTCTCTATGGCGCCGCTCGGCATTGGGAACGGGGTGCCCGATCGTTCACCGCAAGTGACCTTCTCGATTCAACAAATGTGCGAGTGGAGGAGACGCGCATTGATTTTAAGGCGCAGATTGAAGATCTAATGTATTTGTTAAAGACGCCGAGTCAATTGCCGGGACGTGTCCCCGTAGATAGTGTGGTTGAGAAGCTCAGCAAGAGACTTAAAAAACTGGAGCCACTGATCGAGGATGACAACACGCAGGGCGAGCTCCGCTATTTTTGGCGGCGCTGGATCGATGAGGGCATCGGCGTCCGCCTGGAGGAAAGGGATCGGCCCACGGTTCTTGAGTTTCGATCCGATCAAGAATGGAAGACCGCTGCCGAGAATATCAGGCATCTGGGCACGCTGATGACCCGAATCGGCTCCTTGACTCCGTTGGATTTGTGTCAGCCTTTGGGTGTGATCGGATATTGTCCACCCGATAGCTTGTCGTGGGAGGACATATTACGGCAGTTGGCGAGAGGACCCGATCGCGAGCTTGCAGAACTACATGCAGCGATGCTTCGCGACGCAGTTCGGTTGCGCGATTTTCTATTGCTTCTGATCTTAGACGTCCCGCCCAAAGCACCGACAACCGCACTTTTCGACTTGGTGTGCCTAGCAGAGCGCTATCCAAAGTTCGACGCGCCGACGATGGCGGAAGCGATCCAAGAACGATGGGATCTGCTCCTCTCAAACGGCGATGCTCCGGAGGACCTAACTCGACCTTATCAGCGATTGATAGATTATGATCCGCTCAAAATTGCGGGGTGGAGCGCCGAGGGGGCGGTCTTTCTAGACCGGCTCCGGAGGTTGTCCCGGCTGCGTTAGTGGGCGTTCTTTTTTTGGGCCTCATCGTTCTTAATGTCTGCTTTGATCTCGTTGTGTAATGAAAGCACGGTTTCTGCGAAGTTAGTCGGACGAACATCGCGCTTGTCGAGATATCGAGAGTAAGGATATCGCTTGAGCTCAGCAATCACGGCGCTGTCACGATGATTGGTCAGAAAGATGATCGGCAGCTTGTCTGAAATTCCCCGCAGGTTGTCAGCTACGATTAGTCCAGTCCCTTTCCCGCGGTCCGCGTTCTCGATCCATTCTGGTGCGGCCGGCATCATCACGTCGAGAATAACGCAACAAATGTGCTCTTTGTTTTCTTCCAGGAACTGGATTGATCGCCTCGCATCGTTGTTTCTCGCCGTCTGTTTCCCTGCTCTTTCCAACATGCGAATCCAGCTCGTGAGTGCCAGCCAGTTGTCGTCAATGAAAAAATACATAAAGATGATCCTAGTAGCCGGTGTTTCCTGTTCGCTTGGCAAGGGCGGTGGGTGGGAGGTCGATTACAAATCGCGTGGGCGACGATAGAGAATCTAAGAACACTCGGCTGCGGTGCAGTTTGACGATGCGGTCAACGACCCACAAGCCGAGTCCATGACCGGACGTGGCGGCTCTGTCTTCAGCGATGACGCGCGAGTGCTGCAGAAAGATGTCCTGTTCCCAGCTGGGTGGCACGCCAATGCCGTTGTCCTCGAAGATCAGATGGACGCGCTCACCATGGCGTTCGCCGCGGATGGTTAAGTGAAACAACGTGGGATCGCTATCGGCGTATTTGATCGCGTTGCTAATGAGATTGAAGACTACCTGCTCGAACATGTTGCGATCGACATAAAGGAAAGGAATGTTGAGCCAATCGCTCAGTTTGCCATAGTTGATGCGGGTGGGAGAGAAGCCGCGCTCTTGAAGAAGCATGCGCGCCTGCGCGACGGTCGGGGCGACAATGTCGCCGATAAACTTTACGACACTCCTTTTGGGCTCCCAGGCCGTCATCTTGGAGCCCACGAATAATTCATATTGCTTGAGCTGACGAACCATCAGGTCCAGCCAACTCTGGAGGTCGGGAAAGCTGTCTGGGCGAATATAACGCTGGTTGGTGACCTCGAATTCGAGATCCGCTAGGGCGCCTCGCATGGCGAAGATGGGATTGCCGAGTTCATGAGCGAGGAGGGTAACGGCGTCGGTGACTAGACGGTCTTCGGCGAGTACCTCTAGGGTTGGTTGGACGACCTGCATGATGGCCTCGACCAAGGCGAGGTCCTCCTCGCTAAAGTACATGACGTCCTGGCCATCTTTTTTGTTGCGGCAGCGTACGACACCGGCGACCTCGTCTCGGCTGTCAAAGAACGGCGCGATCAGGCAACCATCAACGTCGACATTGACGCCGGTTTCGTGGGATCGTGCTTTTCCCACTTTTTGTTCCTTCCGCAACTCGTCGCTATCGCGGAAGATGCTGTAGCTGCGGGTTTGGGCGGAGCGGCCGGTGCGGCCAGTTCCGTAGTCGTATCGTTGCCGCGTCGGCCATTGATACTCTGGCGCCCAATGGATGCCGGTGGTGCCCCCTACGACGAGGGCTTCGTGGGATGGCGTGCTGACGAAGATCGTCACTCCTTCACAATCGAGTTTTCTCTTGACGAGATTGGCGATGGCGTTCAGGTAGCTACCCTGATTGGAATACTGAGAGGCTAGACGACTGGCCTCGGCCGAGGCAGCCAAACAACGCTCGGTGACAAAAACATCCTGGACGTCACCAAACATCAGCTGAAAGAGCTTTGACTCGGCGGTAGTGCGATCAAAACCGGTGTTCCCCTGGCGGACATCGAAGACGAGGACCAAGCGGATCTGATTCGGGCTATAGCGGTTCTCTACGGGGATAGCGAGCCGTTCCAGCTGTCCATAACGCTCAGATTGCGGTGTTTTGTGTTTCACGCACCGGCGGGCCAAATCTTCCGTGTGGCGTTGAAGGTGCGGATCGCCGGCGAGATCCGGAGCCGGTAGAAGTGCCTGAACGCTGGTACCCGCGGCTGCGTTACTGGTGAGACAGATCGCGGCACCATCGGCCTTGAACTGTTCCCGGAGCAATTTGGCTACATCGGAGTAAAAAGAAGTTTCCCCGCGAGAGGCGAGGTGAAGTAGCTTATCGGCAGTGAAACTGACCCGCTCGGTATCGATGTCCGTGGGGATGTCGCTGGGCTCCGTGGTGGGTTTCCGACTGAGGAACTTCCACTCCTGCAAGGTATGCGCGGAGGCTTGCATGTCGTCGTCAGGATTGGAGGCGGCGTAATCGAGTTCGACCACGTACCATCCCTGATACCCACTCTTGTTCAGGCGCTTCACCAACTCCTTGATCTTGATCTGTCCCTGGCCGATGACGCAGAAACCTCTGGCGTAGCGGTGCGAGAACCTGCCGTAAGAGGCCTTCCAGTCCTTAAGATGCACGGCGATGGTTCGATCAAGATGCCGCAAAAGCAATTCCTGCAGGCGATCGTTGTTTTGTTGGCCGATGAAGAGGTGGGCGGTGTCCGGAAGCCACTTTAACTTGGGCTTGCTCGTGAGAAGCTCCAGCGCATCCGAGACGCTCGGTAGGGCGCTGAGATGGTGATAGTGAAGAGCTAGTACAAAGTCGGACTCGTAGGCTGACTCCGCTTCGTCATCCCATCGCTCGATGTAGAGATAGGGTTCTTCGCCTGACGGCCGGATTCCGACTGGGCGAAGGTAATTGACTCGTTGGGCTACGGTGCCACCGGTGAGTCCGAGTATCTTGAGGCCAGATGCCTCCGCGTGATCGCGGAAGGTCGGCCAGGCAGGAAGGTCGTCGGGATGCTGGAATACTTCGACGCCGTCAAAGCCGGCAGCTTTGATGGACTTGAAGAGTTGAGGCCAGTGCGCTTTTTTGACTCGATGGTTCCAGCAAATGGTTTGAAAGGCAAGCTTCATCACTTAGTGACCTGATCTTTGAGTCGGGCTCGGCGCGACGAGGTAGATATTGTTTCATGTTTTTGACGTAATGGAAACTTGATGTTGGTCGGGTGGCTCGGCCAAGACAGAGTTCGTCACGCGATGAGTTATCGGGACGGGCGGCGAACAGGAGAATGACGGTTCGGCGAGAGTCACGGGGCATAGTGGTGGCAGTCGCAGTGGGTGATACTAACAGGTGCGAGGCGGAGGCCTAATTGGCAACCCAGAAGCGAGACGAATGACTATCCCTGACTATCAATCACTGATGCTGCCAGCGCTCCAACTGATGGAGGACGGGGCGGAGCGTTCGCGGGCGGAGGTCCGGCAGCGGCTGGGGGTTTTGCTTGGGTTGTCCGAGGAAGAACTCGCGCAGCGGTTGCCGAGCAACACGCAAACGGTGTTCGCGAATCGTTGCGCGTGGGCGGTGCAGTATCTGAAGGCGGCGGGGCTGATCCGGTTGGTCCGGCGGGGCGTGTATGTGATCACGGAGCGCGGCCGTTCGGTGTTGGCCGCGCCGCCTCCGGCGATCACGGCGAAGTTCTTACGGCAGTATCCGGAGTTTCTGGAATTTGTGGGAGGTGGCGGCGCGGAAGAGGTGGCGGCGGACGAGCCGTTGGCGGCTCCGGTGGTGACGGCGGTGGAGACTAAGGCGACGCCGGAGGAGACGCTGGACAGGACGTTCCAGGCGATGCAGGAGAGCCTCGCCGGGGAACTGCTGGAGACGATGCTGAACGGGACGCCGGCGGCGTTTGAACGGACGGTGGTGGATTTGCTGGTGGCGATGGGGTATGGCGGGTCGGTGGAGGATGCGGGGAAGGTGGTGGGGCGGTCCGGGGATGGCGGGATCGATGGGGTGATCAAGCAGGACAAGCTGGGGCTCGACAGC
>JBGAIN010000027.1:0-69295 GCA_044225505.1 Limisphaerales bacterium | reverse complement strand
AGGACGCGTTGCTTAGCTGGAGGTAGTGCGCGGTGCCATTGGGCCCACCACCGACGGTTCGCTCCTCGATATGGATCTTGCCTGGGTCAAACGCGTCCGGACTCGTCTGGAAATAGGCTTCGTTCAATGCCGACCATTGGTTGTTGACGCGCGATCGACATTTCACCCAGGTGTTGTCGATAATGTGCAGCGGCTCCCTGTTCGGTCGGCGCGCGCTAGGCCCGGGCACTCCCCCGGACGCGCGTGGATCTGAGTCATCCACCGTGTAAAAGATACTGTCCTCCGGAGCGCTTTTGAACACGACCGGGAATCCTTTCACCACGCGCCCTGCCTGTTGGTTCAAGACAGGCGGATCGATTTCGGGGTAGAGCTTGGTGGAGCGCAATTCCTGGATCAAGGAGGCGGTTCGGTCTGGGACCCAATGCTGGAGAACATCGTCACGGACCTGCATCCAGCTCTCTATGGATCGATATCCCCAACGAGCTGCTTCCGCGACGAAAGCCGGTTCGAATTCCGCACAACGTGATTCGAGGCGCGCCGCTACACTGGAAGGAGTCAAGGGTCCTGAGTTGAAGAGAGCTTGATAGATCCGATCGGCCAGCAGGATCCGGTATTCGGGATCGGCCTCAGTGAACCATCCCGAAAAGAGGCTGCCGGGTCCATCTCCGGGTAACCGACCAAATCCACGAGGGCTGCCGCGAGTCCGATTAACTGGGGAATGATACCAAGGATGGGCAGGAGATTGAAAAAATCCATCGGCGTCGTTTAGATAAAACTTGAAGCCGACGCCAGGCGTTTTCGCGCCCACGCAGCGGTACTCGTCTTCACAACTTCCATACATCCAAACCAGCATGAAATCGATGTATTGCGGGAGATCGACCCACTGCTGGGCCGCGCGATAATTCTTGCGCAAGGCAAGCGCGCGGCTCCAGGTGCTACCATCGCCGTCATAAGGTTTACCAGGGTTGGCCCAGCCATCGATGTTTTGATTGCCATTGATCGATTCATAATCGGTGGCGGCGCCGCCGAGGTATCGCCGGTGCATGGCCGCATTCCATCGTTCCCGCAGATGGTACACTCCCCAATACGCGCCGTTCAGATAGACATGCACGAAGCGTCCGTGAGGATTCAAATGACCCATTTCGAGGAGCGAATCGTCCGCAAATATGTTCGACATGTAAAATCCCCGCTCAACCATATCATGCGACCCGCTGCGGAGATCCAGTTGGTCAAACTCGTCGACCGCTGCCAGGCCATGCTCGTGCCCAACAAAGAGTGGACAATTAAATTTCTTCGCGCCGAACTCTTCTCGAAAATAGAGACGAAAACTTTTCTTTCGGTAGTTGGAGTAATCTCCTCCAAACGGGGCGACACCGCAATCGACGTGCGCACTCGCCATTCGGCCCGAATCCAACCACTCAAGGGACGCCTGGACGGGGTGGGAGAGTCGCATGACGCCTCGAAGCCCTGCGTTCAGTTGCGGGGCGCCGGGCGTTGCCAGCGATAGGGAGGGAAGAGCCAGCAATCCCTGCCGTATCTGATCGGCGTTGACGTTCTGCTTTTTGCCAACTCGCAGCGCCATCAACTCCTGCGCGCTGGCCTCGGGAAAGATGTAGGTTTGTGTTCCTATCTGGCTGCGGGATTCACCGGCAAAAGACGCGGCTCGCAGCACCGTTGTGTTCGAAAGAACAATCGGTTGCGAATAGCTTAAGCCGTGTTCCTGGCTGGGCTCAGAACCATCCAGCGTGAAACGGATCATGGCATTCGTCGGTTCCGAGCGCATGACGACGGTCACATTGGTTTCGTAAAAGCCGCGTTCGACATTGAAGGTTGGAGCCGGACCGCCTTTGAGAGCGGTATGGAGAGCCGAAGCCCGAGGAGGACGTGATGGCGCGAGGGGAGCAGGCGGAAGGGGTGCGGGGTCGACATCCCTGGGGACCGGCCCGCCGGCTCGGAAAAACAGAAAGATCAGAAAAACGACGATGGGACATGCCCCAAGCAAGAGCCGCTGTATAGCTTTCATGCTGTCGTTATTGATCAATCCTGGTTGCGAGATGGTCATATTCTTCGACCGAACTTTGGGCCGAACCTCACGCCCGCAACAGGATACCATTCTGGCCGGATTAGAATGTCCTTGGGTAAGAGCCCGTCTCCTCGGTGGGATTGAACACCGGGCCTCATCGCTGGTCTTAATACCATGACCATCACCTCTTTAGGGAAACGGTATTGCATTTGTGCAGCAATTTTCCTCGGCATGTTAAGCGTCGGTCGAGTTCACGCCGATCCCGACGTCGAAAAGACGATACGCGACTTTTTCACCGCAATGACGGCGCGAGACGCTGCCAGTCTCAAAAGGGTTTTGGGTGAAAAGGTTGCCGTGATAGGGGCGGGGAGCTTGCGCGCAACGGTTGGGTTCGACGAGACAATGAATGGCAGAGGTTTGCTCGCGCCGGAGCGGAATGGGCTAGATAAGATGGAGGTTTCTGCAGTGAAAGTGGACGTGTCCCCGACCCACCGCTCGGTTGCCGTCGCGTCATTTACATTGAACATCCGCTTGAGCAAGCGCCAATTGGCCGATGCCGCGGCGGAATTAAAACAAAAACCTTCGAATGCAGAGTATCTGCGCACGTTGATTGCGGATGGCGGAATCAAAGCCTCAATGTTCGCGATGCTCGCTGGGAAACAGGATGGGACCTGGAAAATCGTTTGTGTCTCGTTGCCAAGCTAACCGCGCGCCGCGCCGCGTCTGTTCACCAGGAATAGGCCTTTTCGGCGTCTCGCTTTTCGGCTAGCGGAGCTGAAGCTGGAACTTCTTCGGTCCGTATTCAGGCGCGTATTCGAGGTTCGAGGGAGCAGTCGGTGCGCTGATCGAGGCGAACTGCCCCAACACGGATGGATAGAGGAGCAGCGCAAAGGCGTCTCCGGGAGAGGGTGAATACGTTGCGGCCAGGCTGAGTTTGAGAGCGCCGTCCAAAGTGACGGTGCCAGCGACGTTGAGTTGTCCATTGGCCGGGCCTGACGCAGGATTGGATGCTTCGAACTCGAGGCGGCCGGTGGTGGTTTGGTCGAAGTTGAATCGAACGTTGACCTGGTTGGTGCCAGCAATGCGAATGACGCCCGAGTTGGTCAAGCTGTAGGTCCCAAAGCTGAGCAGATCACCGGGTTGCGTCAGGATAGTGCCTTGGTTCGCCACAAAAGGGAGTTGGCCGGAATCGACGCCTGAGATATTGCCGATGGTCAGGCTCTTGCCATGGATTGTAATGTTGGGCCCAAGGGTGAGGAAGCCGGGCGCATCGGCAACACCGCTCCCCTGGATCTGGTTGAAGCGACTGAGGCCGTCGAACTCAACACGCCCCTGGCCATCCAGACGGGATGGAGCGCCGAGGAAATAGAGGCGTCCGCCACTCGACGATGAGTCGGGACGATGAAAGGCGATCAAACCGTTCAGAGTCAAATTCGTCAGAACTTGAACCTGGTTTCCATAACCGACGAGGTAATCAGGCAAGGCCGCTCGGCGGGAATTCCAGTCGTAATTGTGCAGTTCGCCTTCGAAGGTGACGTTATTAAAGACCGCTGTTCCTTCCAGGATCGCATCCTCGGTCAGACGGATCGTGCCGCCTTGAAACTCACTCTCGCTTGCCAGCCAGAGCCCGGGCCCGGAAAGCTCCGAGACCTGGCCCGCATCCGTCGTCCAGGGCGCACCACGGCCGGAGAGTTGCACCACGCCCCCCGCCTCACATCGGACTTTAGGGGAAACTAAAGGAACGGAAAACCAAAGAAAGCTGTTCGTTTCTACCCGGAGGGCACCGCGATTGATCAGCCGCGTATTGTAAGGGCCCGAAATCAACAGGCGATAGCCGTTGCTGGCCAGGATGGTTCCCTCATTGATCAGGGACTCGTTGGTGCCGACGCCGCCCACCATATTGATGGCGCTGTAATAACGGCCCGAGGCGAACGGGAGTGGACTATCTGCCAGCAGTTTACCGCGATTGATAAGGCGCGAGGACGGCCCTTCCAGTCCGATATTGAGCGCCCCGCGGAATGTGATATCCGAACCTATCGTGACCAAGGGTCCCGGTCGATTTGGCGCGTTGAGTTCGCCGCTGGACACTTCGAGGGGTAAATCGTGGAACGTGCCAGGTCCCTGGATAACAGTATCGCGAGTTGCATGGAGAAGTCCGTTAAAGCCACTCTTACGGTCGACCTTACCGTAAATGTTTCCCTGCAACGTGAGGCGATTTAAGATGTGGTATTCCGTTTTCATCTCCAGATCTCCCCGCAGGGTCACTCCATCGAGCACGGAGAAATACCCTTCGCGTGTCACAAACGGATCGGTGGGGCCCCGATTATATCCCAGCACGGACATGGGGCCTCCGACCAGCACCGTATCGGTTAACTTACTGGCGGTGAGATAGAGTGAGCCGTCGCAGATAAAGGGTTCGTCGACTTGGAGTTCACAGTAGAGCAAGACCAGATCAGCCTTGGACGTGAGACTTCGGACCCGGACTTTCTCTAAAGTGGGCACGGCCGGATTGTGCGAGGAGAGGTGGACCGCCGCGTTCGTCGGCACCGCGCCAATGTTGACCCAATCCGTGACCGTGGGAACACGTTGTGGGAACCAGTTGGTGGCCGTGAACCAATTGGCTTTTTCCTTTCGATCCCAGCGGATGGAATAGGGCAAGACCCGGAAGGCTCGAGCGATATCCGTCCGCCCGAGCGGATTGCCCGCTCCGTCGGTGACGTTTGCGGCATGAATGACGCATCGATAGTTCCCGGGCGAGTCCAGCGGCGCGACGGTCAATTCCAATTCCCGATTGAAATCCCGCCAAACGAATGCTGTTGGGTGAGTCACCAGGCCGCTCTCGTGGACGACTTCAAAATTCGCCGCCTGCAGACTGGCGCTGGCCAGGGGTTCGGAAAAAACGAGGCGGATCGAGGCCAACCCTCGGAGTTCCTCATCGCCTTCTGTCGGATCAGACCGTAGCAAGACCGGAGCGGTGGTATCGCGCAGCAGGTGAATGAGGATCGGTTTTGAAAGCCCCACATTGCCGCCTGTATCGGTGGCGCGGACCTGGACAAGAAAAGTATTCGTCGTGCCGGTGATGTTGGGCGCAAAACCTTCCAGATCGAAAGGCACAGCGCGGCTGCTTTTTACCGACTGACCGTTGACCAGTAGTTCAATGGTGCTGACCTGCGCGTCATCCGTTACCGCGGCTTGGACTCGAAATCGGCTGCCTTCGATGATGTCGGTGATGGACTTGGTCGGGTCCGATGGGGCGAAGACACCGGACAGCGTCGGTGTGGGGAGTTGGCCAGCCGTATCAAACGCTTGGTAATTGAGTATGATCAATCCCGCTGTGCCGTCGGCAATATAGGCCGTTCCCGACGAGATCACCGCGGCCACCGGCGTTTCCGGCAAGTTAAAGCG
The DNA here is from genome assembly GCA_044225505.1 of Limisphaerales bacterium. Lineage (GTDB taxonomy): Bacteria > Verrucomicrobiota > Verrucomicrobiia > Limisphaerales > SIBE01 > JAXMHN01. The sequence goes on along the minus strand of JBGAIN010000027.1, from coordinate 63,867 downwards.
CGTGATAAACGAGTAGGTGTTCTTTGGATCGGACACATTCAGCAAGTCCGCGGAATTGCCAACGACCGGAGCTCGGCCGAGCAAGAGTCCAAAGCCCGAGCCGCTCAGAGCCACCGCGGTACCGGGTGCGCCGATCCCCACCGGGACACTCGAGTTCGCGATTAAGATTGGGTTATCCGGATTTGAAACGTCAAAGGTGGCGTATCCGCCGGCCACCGTCACCCCGGTTTGGGAATCAAACCTGCCGCTCAAGGGAACGTAGGCAATCCCATCGACGACAACCAATCTTCCCGCGCCTCCGGTGATTGGTAACGAGCCCCGCAAGCGCATTTGAGCGCCATCGATCTGGACGATCCGGAGCAGATCATTGGGGTCGAGAATGTAAAGGAAAGCGCCTTCACGCACGATGGCTTTGACATAATTGCCAGGCAGATCGATGTGTTGGTCGATGATCCCGGAGCGCGTGTTCAGCGCATGGAGAGTCCCGTAGTTCGCCTCGAAATAGGCGTACCCATCCACCGCCGCCGTTTGGGAAGGGGCATTGAACGGGGAGCTTTGAATCAGCCTGGGGGAACCCGGATCTGAGATGTCAATCAAGTGAACGAACGAATCACCGCTGACGGTGGCGATCTGCCAGACCGGATCGACAGCGACGAACGCGCTCCGTCCCCGCAGTGCCAACCTTCCAAGGACGACTGGCTGGGAAGCCCGGGTCACATCGACAATGACAAGCCCTCGCGCGTTATCGATCACGTAGGCCAGCAGGGCATCTCCACGCGGATTGGGTAGCACAGCCACATCGATGGCTTGCTCGATCGTTACCTGGGCAATCACGCCCGTGACCGCAGCTTTGCCGCCGAGCGGATCCACCCCTTGCAACACGGCAATAAAATCATCGACGCCATCGCCGTCCGTATCGGCCTTGTTTGGATTGGTGCCGAGAGCAAACTCAATGTCGTCCGGCAGACCGTCGTCGTCCGAGTCGGGAGCGAGGCTGGGCAAGAAGACCGGAACTCCCAATTGTGTATTCTTCCCACTGGTCGCAGTGATGCCGAGGTTATGGGCGATCAGACCGCTCACAGGATCAAAGGTCGCTTGGTGGTAGCGCTGATCGGGAGGAAGGAAGACAGTGAAATGACCCTCGGCATCGGACTGGGCCCTTAGCACCGGGCTGTTCGGGAAGTCTGGGGATTCCATCGCCACAAAGTCATGGCCATAATCGAGCGATGAACCGACCGTGGGTAAACCCGTTCCGACCACGTGCAGAGTAAAAATGGGCGCGTCGGCATCGTTCGAAAGGAAATGGAGTTCTTCGCGTTGCAGTCCCAGGCGCGTTGGAGCAAAGGAAATGTCAAAGGTGAAGGACTCCCCGGGCTTGAGCCGGATCGGATTGGCGGCACCGAAGTTGGGGGGGAGGCCAGTTAAGGAAAAACTGCTGACATTGCCTCCCAGGCCAGAGGCAATCCCAGACATAACCAGCTCGCTGGAGCCGATGTTGGTCAATGTGCCAAAATGCCGAATCTGTTTCGGACTGACACCCACGATCGCGCCGCCGACATTATTGTTCTCAAGTTCGATCCGAAGATCCGGACCCGGGCTCAGGCCAAAGCCGGCGACGTCGATTTCGACGCTGTCTGGGACACCGTCAAGAAGGAGTTCCAGGGTCGCAACTGCGGGGCCCGTTTGGGTCGGGTCAAACTCGATCACCAAGGGAAGAGACTCGTGCGCAGGAATTATGGTGCCCGACGGCAAGGTCGGGACAGTGAAGCTGTTGCTCACGGAGGTAGAGAGGTGTGTCGCAAGAATCGTCGCGCTTTGGTCTCCGTTATTAACCAGGTAAAAGGTGCGGTTTGTCGAATTGCCTCCCGGGCCGTCGGTCAGGACCTTTCCGAAGTCGTAAGCGCTCGCTAAGACCAGATCCTCCTCGCCAGAATAAACCGTGAGCCCGCCTGGCAATTCATCCTGGAAAACCAACTCATTGCCATCTGGCGCTCCTTCGAATCCCATGAGAAAGCTGCCCGCGCCAATCTTTTTTGCCCCCCGTAAATTCGCTTCGAAGTACTTCAGCGCGAGCATCGCTTCCCCGGGAACAAACTCGAGTCCGAGCGCGACCTGAAACGCGGCTCCCGAGGCGGTGAAAACGGAGGCGCCCAGCACTTCGCCATGAGCCATGATGTCGGTGCGGTAATCTGGAATTGGTTTTCCTTGAGCGTTCAGCGAGCAGCCGCACGTTTTCGTCGTCCGCGCGACGTAGGAATTGTAGGTATGGACCATCCCTAAGGTGTGGCCGAGCTCGTGGACGATGGTCGTGGCCAGATGCAGGACGAGCGCGTCTTCGCTCAACAGGTAGGGCACTCCCGTCTGCGGTCCGCTGCGTCGTTTGGCGGTGAGGAAATGGTCGATGTACAGTTCAAAACTGCCGTTGGGCCGCGTGTTCAACGATTTGCTAAGTCGAAAGGCCGCTTCCGCTCGGCTCATCTTTGGGACCAGGGCGAGCAGTTCAGAGAGTGGTTTGGCCACCTCGCGGGTGCAGTTGACGGCGTCCAGGGAACAAATATCGATGCCATCACTCCTTCCGAGGGTGTCGCCATCGACTTGGTCAGGGCTTGAGGCTTGGTCAGTAGAATAAGCAGTGATCTTCACGCCTAACGTGGGTTCGACCGTCGCCCGCGCCACTCCGCTCGCGTAGGTCTGCAAGAGCGAATCGGCCGACGCGAGAACATTGGATACAATCCGGTCCAGAGCACCGTTGGGTTTCAGAAACGCCTTCTGCGCGTCCGTTACGCCTGGGATCTGCCCGGCGGCTGCTTTGGCCAGAACGTCACGAATTCTGGCGCCATCCACGTAATACTCCTGCAAGGTGGCATTTCCTTCTAAATTCAACCTGCCGATCACCTCGTTGGCCGGGGAGACAACCTCAGCCTCGATTCTAGAGGTTGGCCCACGGCCCGAGGGCGCAAAATCGACCTGATGACCCAGAATAACGAACGGAGCGTCTCCGGCGTTGGCAGGCAGGCGCAGGCGCAGCGGCACGCCTAACACCTCGAAATTGCGTTCGCGGACCACACCGGGTATCCCGTCGTGGCCCACAGCGGTCGGGGCCATCGTCAAGGTGCCATCGACGTGGTTGGCGTCCATGGCATCCAGGTAACGCCCTACGTAAATGGTTTTGTTGAGCAACAGATTATTTGGGCTTCCAGACTCCCAGCCTTGGATGGTGAGTTTCGCTCCGTAGAGCCGGTCCACTTCGATCTTTCTGATCCCTTTGAGCAGAGGCGTAAGGGTGACTTTGAGCTTCTTTTCCTGGCCAGGGCGAAGCAGGAAGGGGCGCACTATGGATTTGTCCAAGCCTTCCAGGAAACGAACGGCGCGATCATTGCCCTGGATCGAAATCTTGAAAACGAGCGGCTTGGGCCCGGTGCTGTCCGGCCCACAAATCGCCTTTGACGCCTTCGCTGGCGCGGGGGCCGGATTTCGAAAACGCAAGGTGAACGATTCTCCATCACCCGCGTTGAAGAAGTAATCGGAGATTCCCTCCGTTTCCGGTCGAAGGCCGCCGGGGCTGCTGGGGTTGAAACGCTGGAGCGAAACTCCCGAATCATCGGCGGGCTCGTCTGCAGCCAGCAATTCTGACTGGCATTCCGGGTCCGGATTGTCGGACGGGTCGTTCGGGCCGCCCGGCGGTGTTAAACCATGCCATCCCGGATGAGTTATTCCGGTCCCGGGGTCCGTCTGCACGGAACTGCCATCCGCCGAGACCGTGGCTGTGCCTTCGATCACCAATCGGCCGGTCGTATGGTCAAAGCTGAGGAAGTTGAGCTGGGTTCCAGGCGCGGCATTGAACATGTTCGGGAAGCTCATCGACGCTGGCGTACTGAAGGCCGCAATTCCCGGCGCCTGCACCGTAATGTCGAACGTATGTTGCAGCACCCCCGGGGGCAACATGTCCCGCACGATCTCCGCCGGCACCGTGCTGATGCCCACTTGACCGCCGCTCAAGGGCCGTCCGTCCGCGCCGATCAGACTATTCGGAGGGAGACGGATGGAAAGTTGCGACCGTTGAAAGGCGCTCAACCCAGACGCCCCGTCTGGAGTGGCGTTTATCTGATTGGTGCTTCCGGCGCTCACCGTCTGGAGTATGTTCTTCGAAATTCTGGGCAGATAAACCTCTGAGCCGTTCGTCATGCTCCAATTCTCTTTGCCACGCACCATCTGAGCATCGATCACCATCTCCGGGAAGTAGATCCCTGTCGGCGCCAGGGTGGCTGTCGTCCCGTCGATCACGACTTTCACGTCTCCGACCGGGACGGTATCAAAGTGGAATTTGCCGTCCGCCTGGGTCGTGACGACTCGGCTCTCCAAACCCAAAAGGTGCACTTTGACTCCCTGAATGGGTAAAAGGAAATTATCGTCCGTCGTCCCCAAGCGGCCGTCTGGTCCAGCCTGCAAATCGTCGTCGCTCCGCGGAATCAGGTCCGGACCCGGATCCACTACGATACCGGACAGTGAAGTGCCTGGCATCCCTTGCGTGCTGACGGTTGTGAATTCGAACTCTCCGACTCCTCCTGGCACTCCGTCGCCGTCGGGGTCGAGACTTTCGCCAGTCCGAGAACGAATGCCCGCTCCGTCGATGCTGACCCGCACCCGTGTGTCTCCCGGCATGGATTGTTTGAAGAATAACCAGGCAAAGGAGCCGTCATTGGCCGGGACGATGCTCGCCCCAAGATCGACCCCGGCGGCCTCGGCGAAGAAGTTGTCGGCTGAGAGCGTTGTTGCGTCGACGGGTTCAGAGAAAAACACCTGGGGTCGCACCGTTACGCCGACTTCGGTCGCGCCGTCGAGTGGCGTGTGAGCAGCAATTTGAAACGTGGAGGGCGTCAAGGTTTGACGCAGTCGATAGAAGCGCGGGGCGTTGCCCGGAACGAGTGTTACCGTGAACTGGCCGTTTTCGGGCAGAGGAGATCCGACCAGGGGCGTCCATATACTGGCATTGCCCAAAGTCCCTGCTTCTTCGAGAGAGAACCCATTTGCGGCCGTTGGCCAACCCAACCGAATGCCTCCGTTCCCGGAAAGCGAGACACTTAGCGATGGGATAGCCGATTGCTGCGCAGTTGCGGAGAGAGCCAAGGCTATGGAAATTACGGCGATGACCTGGTGGGTTCTGGATGCGACATTCATGGATGGAAGAGGTGACCGATCGTCATGGCGTCAGACAGGGGAAACAGATTGGGCGAGCGCGGGCACATTCATGCGAGTCGAAGGATGTCCTCCTTTGGATCCTCACGAATGCTCGTCGAAGGGCTTGCCTGAGAGGCAAGCACCTGGCACGGCAGCCCTAAGCGGGCATAGCTTTTTATCATGAACCGCGATTACGAATGGCGAGCAGCGCCCTGACCCCAACGTTTCAAACAACTTGTCCGCCCAAGGTCGCTGAGCAGCGCGTCGTCAACGCGCCTTTGAATCAACGGCTTTACCATGAGACTGGCTCAGTTCCAGGAACGACCCGTTTGGCGCCCGACAAGAACTCGGAAATCAGTCCAGGTTCAACAGGTGAGCCCTATTGGATGCCGAGACGCTAGGCCAGGCAATATTCAATGTCGAGTTATGCTTCACGCGAGTCGTGGTCACTCAGGCAAAGGGCGTTGGTTTAAGATAAGTCCAAGTCCCTGCGCCGGCTGCACTGGGTTCCAGATCAGGTTTTACGTCGCTATAGGAAACGAAGAAGCCGGTATAGCCGAGATTCACAGGACTGGTTTGAGCATGGCGGTCGCCATGGGTCCATCTTTCCTATTGCTTGCCAATAGAAGAATGATACCGTCTTTGGCATGGGCAGCAAAACCGACGTGTGGCAGGGAACTCTGGCGTTGATGATTCTTAAAACTCTCGAGCGGACCGGGTCCTTACATGGCTACGGAATAGCGCGCCAGATCGAACAGACGAGCGCTGATCTGTTGTCTGTGAATTACGGCACCCTCTACCCGGCGCTGCTCAAGTTGGAACAAGAGGGATACATCCGTTCCGAGTGGGGCCTTTCGGACAACAATCGGAAGGCGAAGTACTACCAACTCACCCGAGCTGGGCGCAAACAGATCGAGAAGGAGACTCGAGACTGGAAACAAGCCACCGCCATTCTGGCCCGATTTCTGAATCCCGAAATCGCGTGAGTCGCCGGGGCCGACGTTGACGGAGTTAGAGCGCTTGGTTCCTATGGCTTACCCATACCTGAAAAGTCTCAAAATTAAGGAGTGACCGTGATGCGAAGACTTCGCGAATGGATGGCGAGATTGGGCGGGTTGTTTAACAAGTCGCGCCAGGACTGGGAGCTTGAGGCGGAGATTGAGAGCCACCTTCAATTGCACATCGAAGACAATCTTCGCTCGGGGATGACCCCGGACGAAGCCCGCCGTCAGGCGATGCTTCAATTCGGCGGGATTGAGTCAGCGAAGGAGGCCTACCGGGACCAACGAGGATTACCGGTCTTGGAGGCATTTTTCCAGGACATCCGTTTCGGAGCGCGGCAATTGCGTCAGAACCCGGGCTTTACCGCTGTGGCCGTGCTCACTCTGGCACTGGGCATCGGCGTGAACACCGCGATTTTCAGCGTGGTAGATGCGGTCTTGTTGCGTCCGCTCGCTTATCCCGATTCCGGACAGTTGGTTTCGCTGAGCGAGCGAGGTCCAGATTGGTCGGGTGGATCTCTTTCTTATCCGAATTTCGCCGATTGGCGGAGCCAGCAGTCGGTTTTTGAAACGTTCGGGGCCTACACGGTTAACAGTTTTACCCTCACGGGCGCAGCCGAGCCTGTTCGGTTAACGGGGGCGCTTGTTTCCGCGGATGTGTTTGCGGCGTTGCGGACTCAACCGGAAATCGGACGCGTCTTCCGGGAAGAAGAAGACAGGCCAGGGGCCCCGTCTGTCGCCGTCATTAGTCATGCGCTCTGGCGGAATCGGTTCGGAGGTGATGCTGGGATTGTTAACCGAACGATCAACCTCGGTGGGGTTAGTTATGCGGTCTTGGGCGTGATGCCCGCGGGATTTGAATTTCCCAATAAGGTAGACCTCTGGCTTCCCGTCGGCCCGCTCTTTGCCGAGTCTGGTTGGCAAAACCGAGACAATCATCCTGGACTGTTCGGCTTGGCGCGCCTGAAACCGGGAGTGACTCTTGAAAAGGCGCGAGTGGACCTGGACGTCATCGCGGTTCGGTTGGAACAGCAGTACCCGGAAACCAACAAGACTCGGCGTGTGCAGATCGATAGGTTATTGGACAGAGTCGTGGGAAATTTCCGCCGCGCACTTTGGATTCTCCTTGGGGCAGTCAGTTTTGTCTTGGTGATTGCCTGCGCCAATGTGGCGAACTTGTTGCTTGCCCGTGCCGTCGCCCGTGAGAAAGAAATGGCGCTGCGCGCAGCTTTAGGGGCGGGCCGATGGCGGATCACGCGACAATTGCTCACGGAAAGCGGCTTGCTCGCGGTCCTTGGCGTTATCGCAGGTTTGATTTTTGCCAAAGGAGCACTTCGAGTTGTAACAATCCTGGCGGGCGAGAGCTTGCCGCGCGTCGACGAAATCAGCCTGGATCTGCGCGTGCTACTGTTCTCGGGCCTCATTGCGATAGTCACGGGCATTTTGTTTGGCCTTGCCCCAGCTTGGCATATCAACCGACTCGACTTACAGCGTGCGTTACAGGAAGCGGGGCGGGGAGCAACCTCCAGCCGGGCGGGTTTGCGCCAAGGGTTGGTCATTGCCGAAGTCGCGCTGACTTTCGTCCTCCTGGTGGGTGCCGGTTTGCTGCTCCTCAGTTTTCATCGATTATTGAAGGTCCGTCCTGGCTTTGTGATCGATCGTGTTTTGACGTTTCGCATCAACTTGCCCAAGGAGAAGTATGCATCGGCCGAGCAGAACGTTCTATTTTGTAGAGCGTTGCAGGAAAGGCTGCGTGGGCTCCCAGGCGTGAGAGCGGCGAGTCTTGCCTCTCAGAATTCGATTCCCTTGCACGAAGGGGGATGGGATATGCTCTTTTTAATTGAGGGAAGACCGGAACCTCCGCCTCATCTTCGACCGTCGCTGCAAGTTCATCTCATTGCCCCGGATTACTTCCAGACCCTGGGCATTCCACTTCTCCAAGGGCGTGACTTCGCGGAATCGGACAATCGAGAACACCTCGCTGGCTCTCCCTCCGGGGGTGATTGGGGATCCGGTCTCAAATCAGTGATTATCGATGAGGAATTCGCCAGGCGCTACTGGCCTGACCAGAATCCGATTGGCCAGCGTGTCCGGATCCCTTTCGGCGAACGGGAGAAACAGCCGGTCGTGACTGTGGTCGGAGTCGTCGGACGGATTAAAGAGAATCGGCTGAGCGAGCAGGCTGGGCTCGTCCAGGCTTACTTTCCGATCTTTCAGCAACCGCTCCTGAGCGTGGCTGGAGTCGTCAAAACGACGAGTGAACCAGCGGCCTTGCTTAGTTCCATTCGGCAACAGGTATCGCAGGTCGATCCGACGTTGCCCATTTATGGAATTTATACCATGAAAGAAATTCGCGACCAAAATGTTGCCTCGGATCGACTCAACCTCGGCTTGTTGGGTGGGTTCGCGAGCCTTGCCCTGATTTTGGCCATCATCGGCGTGTACGGACTGCTTTCCTTCACAGTCACTCAACGGCAAAGGGAAATTGGTGTGCGCATGGCTTTGGGCGCTCAACCTTACGATGTGCTCAGACTGGTGGTTGGACATGGAATGCGGTTGATCCTCGCCGGTGTGGTCGTGGGGCTTTTGGGATCATTTACGTTGACTCGGGTGTTAGGCAGCGTCCTTTTCCAGGTCGCGCCGACCGATCCGTTAACCTATGTCACGGTGACCTTCGCGCTTTGCCTTAGCGCGATGCTGGCATGTTATATCCCAGCGCGTCGTGCGACCAAGGTCGATCCGATGCTGGCCTTGCGTTCAGAATGAACTTCTGGCGAAACGGTTGCCCACCCCCTCGCGATCGGACCGTGGTAAGCTGAAATGGTTTGGGCGGCATTTTAGCGGCGCGCTCCTCGCTCAAGGATGGAGGACGTTCCCATAGGATAGCCGGTCATTTCCGGATCGCTCGACAGCATCTCAAGCCATTGCTCCCCGAAGACTTAAGCGATTTCTTTTGAATCTCTTCTTCGGACGATGAGGTGACGAAAAGAAAAATTTCGGATTTCCTCCTGCGGTGGCCAGTTACTTAATGAATCCGGTGCTATGACCGATTATGAACTACTGCGGGAATATGTGGAGCAGGGGAAGGAAGCCGCGTTCCGTGCTCTCGTCGACCGCTATCTCAACTTGGTCTATGGGGCGGCGTTTCGCCAATCTCGAGATGCCACGGTGGCTGAAGAGGTGGCCCAAAACGTTTTCACCCTCCTGGCGCAAAGGGCGCCGTTCTTTATCCCAGGAGATCTGGGCGGATGGCTCCACAAGACCACCTTGTTCAAAGCTAAGGAACGCTACCGAGAAGAGTCTCGGCGCCAACGTCGTGAGGCCCTGGCCATCGAACTCGGGTCGACCATGAAAACTTCCGATCCTGAGCAAAGCCCGCTCTCCGAAGAACTCGACAACGCCCTGCTCCAGCTCCGGGAGAGAGACCGCCGGGTGCTGCTGTTGCGGTTCTTTGAGGAAAAAAGCCTGGCGGAAGTTGGTGCCGTGTTGGGTATCTCCGAAGACACGGCCCAAAAGCGGGTTGCTAAGGCTTTGGATGAACTGGCCACTGTGTTCCGGCGCTTTGGCCACGCTGTTCCAACCACCGCCGTGGTGGCGGCAGCGCTGCGTCAAAGCACAGTGGCGGCTCCGATTCATTTGTTTAAACAGATCGCTACCCAAACCTTATTGACCCAAGGCGCTACTGGCTCTCTTGCGGGCGCGTCTTTGATTCTGGCCAAGATTATGAGTGTCACCAAAACGCAGATTGCTGCGACCTGTATCGTCCTTGCCTCGTCGCCTATCGCTTACCAGTGGAACACCGGGCGCCAACTATCCGCCGAATCCTTCTCCTTGGAGGCGCAACTGGTCTCAGTGCAGGAGCGCCTGGCTGTGGCCCGTCAAAACCGCGCACTTCCGCAGAGTCCATCCCGGAATACTGTGGTCGCAAGCACCACCGTCCAGGCTGCGCCACGACCGGCAATTGATCCTTTTATTTGGTCGGCGAACTCGGATTCGGTGTACGTTCCCAAAAGCTTGCTTCCGAAAATCGCGATGCCCGCATTGGGCGAGGACGGATCGATAACGGCGGACATGGCGCGCGCGCTGGAGTTGGACGAACGCCAAATTCAGTGGGTGAATGGAGCTCTCGGACAGTTTTACCAACAATACCATGCTCTGGAAAATGCCCACTTCCAAGTGTCGACGGAGCATCCGACCTCAATGAAATTCTCGCCGGTCGCCGAACAGGTCAGTCTGATCCGGGACGATTTCACAGAGGAGTACGCTCCCGTCCTGGCCAAGTTGAAAGAATCTGTCGACAACGTTCTGGGAGCGGACAAAGGCGAGTATTTTTGGAAGAATGCCGACCGGACGCCCGCCCTCTCCGAACGTGAGGCTGCCGTGGCCAAACGCGTCACGCTCGTGCGTCCGGAAAAAGACGAGGAAGGGGGAGGGCCCTATTACTATGGCCAGGAGTATCGCACTTCAAACGGAGGGTGGGCGAGTGCGTCGATCCGGCCGGTGCGTTCCCCGGACGAAGTCGATCTGCCGCAAGTGCGCGCCGTCGTTGAGCGCTGGAAGCGCGAGTATCTTTCGATCCATCCGTAGACTTTAAATCACTACGATCCCGCTTATGTTTTTCCCAAAACTGATTACTTTGGCAGCAGTGCTCGCCGCCACCCTCGGCGTCTTGTTACTCCAGCATCGTTCCGTGGCTCGCCAGCAGGAAAGCAACGCTCGAGTCCAACAGTCGATCACGTCGATTGAAAATGAGCTTGGTGCCCTGGAAAGCACTCGACTCACAACGCCTCCAACCGCATCCAGCAAGCCGCCGTTAGTGCCCGTCCCATCCAGCGCCTCGAGCCGTTCTGTGGCCGCACTGTCGGGTGCTTCGAGCGCGCCGACGCCAGTCCCGTTTGTGACTTTGAGCAAGGCCAATCTGAAACAGCTTGAGCTCGCTCCGTTGACCGAGGATTTTAGACTCACCGACGAAGTCTGCGCCGTGCTCGGCGTCAGCGAATCCGAAAGGACTGTCGTGAATCAGGCTGTCGCCAAACTTTTGACAACCCAGCAGCAGATGGACGTCTCTCGCTTGCAACCGATCGGCGAACATCTGACGAGTGAAGAAGGGCGGAAGACCTCCTACAAAGTCCCGGCCTATCCCCAGGAAGGGCGGAAGCTTGCCGACGAACTGATCACTCAGGTGCAAGCGGCGATCGGTCCGGAACGGACGGAATTGCTCGTCGGGTATGCCGACCTGAACTCGCTCTCGGCCGTTGGATACGAACCTTTTGGCCGCACGGAGAAGACTATCACATTTCTAGATCGCGAAAACCCGGATGGCACACGCGGCGACTGCAAGATTCTCATGAAAGTCGTCGATACCGCGACGGGGTTATCGCTCTCCACAAGCTTCGCCAACCGCGACGATTCCATCCCTCAGCCCTGGCGTCATCTGATTCAGAATGCGGCTCCGGAGCCTTGAGTGAGGCAGGGCACCTCCCTCAGGCAATTCAGATACAGTGATTAAGTGCCGCTTTCTGGCGTGAGGGCCTGGCTCTCGGGGGCTCGGTACGGCCGGCTTTCAAGTTACCGCACAACGCTGTCAAACCAGGGTTAGAAGGGGAACCTTGGTTTGCGCCGAGCTCGATTCGACAGAATCGCCATGATGAATCAGGTGAGCTGCTGGATCTCAGAATGAGCATTTTCTGAAAAAAGTTTGTCACGTTTCAGCGGCTGCGGTGGGATATTAGGAAACAGTCCCGTGAGCCAGACGACACCAGAAGAAATTGTGCAAGTGCATAGCGGCTTTGTGCGAGCCTTGGCCGTCCGGCTGGCGCCATGGCCGGGACTGGCAGAGGACATTGCCCAACAAGTATTTCTGGAGTTCCTGGTCAAAGCCGATCAATGGGATTTACAGCGGGACGTTCGACCGCTTTTGGCCGGTATGACCAGGAACGTGGCTTTGCGCACGTGGCGTGAACGCACCCGATCGATGCCCGATCAGTTAGCCGACCTGGCCGAGCACATCCGTGGCTTGGCGGAATCTCAAGAGGTCGATTGGCCTGCCCAGGAAGGCCTCCAAGCGCTGCAGGACTGCGTGGCGAAGTTGCCCGATAAAAGCCGCCGCCTCATTGAATTGCACTACTACCTGGAGGTGACATCGGTTGAGATCTCGCGACAAATGGCCATAAAGGCGGATGCGGTGAGGCGTGCCCTGTTCCGGTTGCGCGACCAGTTGCGCCGCTGCATCCAGGATGTCCTCAAAGACCAGGCATGATTCCCGAAGAACGCATTCCTGGGGAGGTCGAAACGCTGGTCGGCGCCTATGTTGAAGGCGACCTCACCGAGGCGGAAGCTATCCGGTTGAAAGCGGAACTCCGACAGCGTCCAGGGTTGGCTCGCATCATTCTCGCGCAACTCGAGATGGACGTGCTCGTTCGCCACGCCGTGAGCCAACCGGAATGGGTCACCGGCTCGAAACCATCCTTGCCTTTCCAGGAACGGCCTTATGCAGACGCCGCAGGCAGTGTTCGTCAACCGGAACGGCCCTGGCGCTTGGATATCACTAGCCGATCTTGGCTGGCAATGGCTGCGTGCTTCGCCGTGCTGGCGATGATTCTCGTCTGGGGGTGGCCTCACCAGGCCGAAATGGTCCTCATGGCGAGTGGCGATGCCATCGTGGAACTGGAGCGAGCCAGTCTGACCCTGAAACCAACCGCAGTGCTGAAGTTGCTGGCCAACGATAAATTGATGGTCTCGGGATCCACAGCCATCCAAATTAAGTCACTCACCGAAGCGACGCATTTAAATCTGATGCCGGGAACGGTTCTCAAGATCCTTCCCTGGTCTCGGGGAAAGAAATTTGAGCTTTTGCAGGGAGAGGTCCGGGCAACAGTTGCGTCTCAGCCGCTTGGCAAACCAATGGTTCTCCGTACGGCCGAAGCGGAGGCGCGCATCGTTGGGACGCAGTTTTCGCTTCGATCCCTAACAAACGAAACGCGCTTGGAAGTTGACGAAGGGATAGTTGCAATTCGCAGCTTGAGCGGAACAAACCGGGCCACGGTATCGGCGGGGCATTATGCCCTGGTCGCGACGAATGATTCCACCATCGCCTTACCTTTAACGGGAAGCGTTACCCGCGAATATTGGACAAAGGTCTCCGGAGATTCTTGGGCACGCTTTGTCTTCAGCAAACGTTTTGCAGCGCCTCCGGATGGCACAAACATTCTCCATCGTTTAGAAGGCGAATCCGATTGGGGTGACAATTACGGAGCCCGCATTCGAGGATACCTTCACCCACCCGCGACGGGAGAATATACGTTTTGGATTGCGGCGGACGATGACGCGTCGTTCTGGCTGAGTCGGGATGATTCCGCCGATCATCGCGTGCAAATTGCCCATGCCTATCAGTCCGCACCGCGGGATTGGGGTGGAAAACCCAGTCAGCAAAGTGCACCCGTCTCATTGACCGCCGGCCAGAAATATTACTTCCAAATCATCCACAAGGCCGCCCTTGGCCATGATCATCTTGCGGTGGCGTGGACGTTACCTGGCACAGCTGAGCCGACAGTGATTTCGGGTGAGTTTCTGTCGCCGCAGGAGGGCAAAGCCGTAAGAGGAGGACATCGATGAAGCAAGACAAGGCGTTCACATTGGTCGAGCTCCTGGTGGTTCTGGCGGTGATCTCTATTCTAGCAGGACTGCTGCTTCCCGCTCTTGCCAAAACGAAATCCAAAGCGAGCTCAGTTTACTGCAAGAATAATCTGAAGCAGATCCAACTTGGCTGGTGCGCGTATGTGCAATCGAATCAGGACCGCTTTCCGCCCAATGTTTCCACCAAGATTAATGGATTTACGCAGGTAGGAGTCAGCAACCAATGGGGCAACTCCTGGGTTTGGGGAAACGCCAAAACGGACACTAACACCCGTGGCATAACCAATGGCATCCTCTATCCGGAAGTTGGTTCCGTGACTGTCTATCACTGCCCGGTCGATCATTCGATCGTGGCCGATCATCCGGGGTTGCGTCGGTTCCGTAGTTACTCAGCGAACCTTTACCTAAATGTTCACATTGACTCGGGCGATCTCCAGCAAGGAATCAATGATGACTCCTCGTCGAACCTGCGCACGCTTGACCAACTCGTCAATCCTGGCCCTTCTGGCACGTTTGTTTTCATCGACGAGCACGAGCAGAGCATTGGCGACGGCATCTTCGGCTTTTTCTATGGCGATCAGATCGAGCTTGGTGGCTGGGGAGGGAGTGTGCCCTCTGATCGCCATGACCGAGGATGCAATTTGTCGTTTGCGGATGGGCATGTGGATCACGTGGCCTGGCGCGCGCCCAAAAAAGGAATGGAAGAAGGCGATGTCCAGCCGGTTTCGAACGACGACGACGAGAGAGACTTTCGCAAGCTAAGCGAATTTGCAGCGCACTAGCCACCGATGCAAACGGGATGGTGGGTCGCAGTCGCATCGGAAAACCAACGGAAATGGGAGCTGGCATCTATGAACAAAGTGACAACCGCTGCCTTTACACTGATCGAGTTATTGGTCGTAATCGCGATCATAGCCATTCTAGCGGCAATGCTCTTGCCGGCGCTCGCCAAGGCGAAAGGCAAAGCGCAAGCCAGGCAATGCGCAAATAACCTGCGGCAACTGCAGCTGGCTTGGACTCTCTATGAAACCGATAACAATGACGCCTTCCCAGCGAATTTTTCGAAGATGATCGGAGGGCGCCCCACGGCCTATTCCAACTCTTGGATTCTGGGTAATGCGCAGTACGACACGAACGTCGCGACGCTCACGAACGGCTGTCTCTATGCGTCCGTGGGCTCGCCCGCTGTCTATCGGTGCCCGTCTGATCGGTCCTTGATCCAAGGCACCCGAGTCAGTCGTTTGCGCAGCTATAGCGTCGAGGGTTGGCTGGGCAGTAATTTCAACATTTACGGCAATGTCTGGCCGAGCCTGGAGGCCGCCCCCTTCCCTGGTTACATTTTCAAAACTCGTTTGACCTACATTACCTCGCCAGGCCCTTCGGAGGTATTCGCGTTCCTGGACGAGCATGAAGAGAGCATTGACGACGGTCTCTTTTTTATCGGTTCGGGCGATTACGCTAACTGGAATGATCTTCCTGCAGATCGGCATTCTCGTGGATGCAACCTGTCCTTCCTTGATGGGCACGTCGAGTATCAACGCTGGCGGGCACCCAAGCGGTTCTCTGCCCATCTCGAGAGATCCAAAGCTGATGACCTTCTCGATCTCCGCGACCTTCAACGGCGATTGCCGGTGAACTAGCGTTCTAAATACAAACCCAATCCGACCGAATTCAATTAATCGTATGAAAACGATGACAGTGATTCTTTGTCTAGCGTTCCTCATGAACGGCTCCGGAAGAACACTTCGCGCGAGTGAAAACGCCACAGGATCCAACTCCGTCCAGCTCATTAAAGTGACGAACAGCGTTATCGCCAGTGATCTCGGGGGCTACGTCTACTGTGCCTGGGGTGATTTCAACAACGATGACATGCTCGACCTTTTCGTGACGGGCTTCCAGAAAAGGAACGCGCTCTATTTAAATTCGTCGACGGCCGGTTTCACTAAAGTTGAGGGGCGTGAACCGGTCCTGGACGTCAATGACCACGTGGGCGCAGCCACTGCGGACTTCGATAACGACGGCAACTTGGACATTGCAGTTGCCTCCGGTGTTGGGGCGTCGTCGTCGCGGAGGCTGGCGCTCTACGCCGGAAATGGTGATGGAACGTTCCGCTCGATTAGCGGAGGTGTGGTCACCAATCAAACCGGTTATTTTGGGCCGATCACCTGGGCCGACTATGACCGAGACGGTTTCGTTGATATTCTAGCGGCAAACCACGGTTTCGACGATGGAGGCGCTAAGAACGTTTTATTGCACAATAACGGCGACGGCACTTTTACGCGGGTAACATCCGGAGCGGTCGTTTCAGATACGAGTGTGGGATATGACTGCCTGTGGGGCGACTACGATAATGATGGTTGGCCCGATTTGATTGTGGCTAATAATACTCGCAATGCCGTCAATTCTGTTTACCACAACGATGGCAACGGCAGTTTCACTCGTGTCCTGACGAACGCGGTCGCGCTTGATCGTTGGTCGGAAGGATCGCCCGGGGGCGCTTGGGGGGACTACGATAATGACGGATTGCCAGATCTCTTTTTGGCCGGAAACGACGGGATGAACGATCGGCTCTACCACAACGACGGCGGCGGGAAGTTTTCCATCGTCACAACGACTGAGTTTGGACCGCGCCCGGACGGATCCGGGTCTCTGGGCGGCACTTGGGGGGACTACGATGGCGATGGATACCTTGACCTATTTATCCATGCGGTCGGTGGCCGAAATCGACTTTTTCACAATAACCAAGATGGAACATTCCCGGAAATTCTGACCGGCGATGTCGTCACCGAAGACGAATCATCTGACGTTACTTGCTGGGCGGCTTCTTGGGTCGACTATAACAACTCGGGAGCGCTCAGTTTATTCGTGACCCGGCTAGGAGACTCCGCTCTCCCGAACCTTTTTTACCGAAACACTGGAAGTGCCAATGCGTGGCTGGAAGTGAGGCTCGCTGGACGGGCGTCCAATCGTGCCGGCATCGGCGCCAAGATTCGTGTCCAGTCACGGCTCGGGGGAAAAGACGTTTGGCAGCTCCGCGAGATCTTCGGAGGCTCACGCGGCACGCCTCTCGTGGCTCATTTTGGACTTGGGAATGCCACCGTGGCATCAAACGTACGCATCGAATGGCCTTCCGGCATCGTTCAAACGTTAACCAACGTTCCGGTAAATAAAATTCTGACGGTAGTCGAACATCAGGAGATTACGGGTTCAGCGGCACCACCGGAGTTTAACGGCGTAACTCGGGATAGCGATGGCACGCTGCACTTATCGGTTCGAGCTGAAAAGGGTCTGGTTTGCCTCTGTGAAAGTTCGTCCGATCTAGTGCACTGGTCACCGATCGGCGCGCATCCCTCAGACAATGGCTCTGTTGAATTCAATTATCCGGCCCTCACCGGCCAGGCAGCGCGCTTCTTCCGTGTCTCCGCGCCATAGCGCCAGCGGAAAGAGCAGGGATCACTTCTGGACGAACACCGCAGCCGCCAGCTATGTCAGACGCGAGTAACTCCGCTTCCATCCGCGAGGGGCTCAGTCCTGAGGTCGGGGACTGCCACTGTCCCCGTTCGCTAGAGTCATTGCCGCTGAGCACTTGAGGCCCGGATTCACGCTTGGGCGTTTGCTCCTGGTGACGGTAGCGACCGCAGCTGTGTGGCGTCCGGGCGGTCGCTTCCGCTCTGAGAGACAACTGAAGTCTAATACTGGACAATAAATGGGTAGCGGTGCTCCCACCAGATGCGCAGACTACCCGGTGCTGCACCGGCCGTTCGATCGCATCGGTGGAGCGTCCCAGGGTGCACCGAAAAGACGTTAGGGCTTAGGGCGTCCGGATCTGCCGCAGAGAAAGAATCACGGGGATCGGCTGGGTTCCTAAGACTTTGTGCTGTTATAACCGCCGCAGCGTGCCGCGGTTCTGGGTTATACTGCCTTCCTTGAGCCGGTCCAGGCTGAAAGTGGTCTTGCCGAAATGAGTGTTTCACAGACCAACTTCCAACTCGAGGCTCTAGAATCGCGCCTGCTGCTTTCCGCAGAGGCCGCGCTCGCGGTCGGCGCGCAGCCGCTTCCCGATGTCGGGACCGCGGCCGAGCTCATGAACCCGATCGGGGTTGGTAATCTGAGCCAGGAAGGGCTCGTTCTAATCCAGCCTGTGGAAGCCACCGCTGCCGGGACTCAGGGAGAAACTCTGCCCTTGATTCCTGATCTGGAGTCCCTCGTCCCTTTAGAGGGTGAGCCGGACGCCCTGGCCTCATCCCCGGTCCTGACAGCTGCCCGCAGTGAAAGTGAGGTCAGTTCCGTCCGTTCAGAGGGCCAGTTGGAAACAAGATCAATGGGCGCTGCGCTACCCGGTAATTTGGGATTCGGCGTGGCGGCCGTGGCTTCCGACACCATTGACAGCGACACTGGGATTGGGGAGCCGCTCCCGCTCCTCCGGACTTTTCTTGTTCAGACGTTGACCACGGCCAATGCGCCCCCGATTAGTCAGAACGCCGCCTTGACCGGTGTCGTGCTTTCGGATAACCGCACCAGCAATGGATCGCGGATCTCTGCCCTTTCCCGGCTCGCTACTTCCGCCGCAAGCGCTACGACTGTCAACGGCACGATCTCCAGCGACGCCACCTGGGCTGGCACAATCCACATTACCGGGGATCTAACTATTGACGCCGGTGTCCGGTTGACGATTAGCGCGGGAGCAGTTCTCAAATTTGATCGCGGCGCGCAGATGTTGGTGAACGGTGTTTTAGATGCGCGAGGCACAACTGCGACTCCAATTGTTTTTACCGCTTCACGCGATGACTCCATTGGGGAAGATGTTTCAGGCGAGGGCACCGCGACTGTGGCAGCCGGAGATTGGAGAGGCTTGGTTTTCGGCGCGGGGGCTGGCCTTTCCGTGATGCAGAATGTGGAGGTTCGATATGCCGGGAATATCTATCATCCGGGTCACGGTGGAGGCTATCAGGTTGCCATCGCGATCAGCAGCAGTATCAGCCTCATTGATGTGACCGTTCGAAACTCGGATTGGATCGGAATTCGAATTAGCTCCGATTCCCCGAAACTTACCCGGGTCAAGATTGATACGGCCCGCGATGCGGGCTTGGCTGGCCTGATGATGGCGACTCCCGTCATTACCGACGTCACCATCTCTGGCACAGCCTTGAACGGCTACCGATTGGAAGGAGACGCGGTGGCCGGGAACCTCACTTGGGATACCGGGAATCTTCCTCTCCATCTCGCCAGTGCCGTTACTATCCCCTCCGGTGTCACTCTGACGATCGTGCCAGGTCAGGTTATTAAACTAACCGGCAGCCAGTTGATCATTGTGGACGGAACCTTGCAGGCTATCGGCACGGCGGCTGAGCCGATAGTTTTTACCTCTGCCAACGATGATTCTGCTGGAGGGGACTCGAACGCGAACGGCGATACGGTCGGAGCAGCGGGCGAATGGACAGGACTCGTCTTTAACGACGGTTCCGACGCATCCGTTGTCCAATTTGCAGAAATCCGCTATGCGGGCAATCTCTACCACCCAGGCCATGGCGGCGGGTATACACCGGCGATCCGTCTCAGTGGCACGACGGCGGCTCTGTCCGATGTTTTGATCCGGGACGTTGACTCCAGCGGCGTCTCCATCAATTCTGGCTCGCCGAAGTTCAGTCGGGTCCAAGTGGTCCGCGCCCGGCATGAAGCTTTCAACGGAGCGCTCATGGCCAATCCAGACTGTGTCCAACTCGGCGCGAGCCAAACCGGCGGCAACCAATATGTGCTCCGCGGTGGCTCGCTAACGAGCGATCGGACTTGGTTCATGGGGGGACTTCCGATCTATGTGCAGGGGGATGTGATTGTCGAAAAAGGAATCACCCTCACGATCGTCAATACCCAACCTGTCCGTTTAGGTGGCCATATGACGATCGCCACGGGAGGAACGGTGAAGATTGCGGAAGGCGAGATCATCAAGTCCCACCGGGGTGTGACCATTATTGTCGACGGGACCCTCACTGCGATAGGAACAGCGGCGGCTCCCATCATCTTCACCGCCCACAATGATGATTCGGCCGGCGGCGATACCAACGCAGATGGTCCGAGTGAAGGGGGGGCTGGCGAGTGGCGGGCGCTTGCCTTCAACCCTGGATCTGACCAGTCCATCCTGGCGTTCGTGGAAGTGCGTTTTGCCGGAAATACTTTCCACCCAGGTCATGGCGGTGGTTATCTCCCCAGCCTTAGCATCAATAGCAGCGCGACATTCAAGGATGTATTGGTGAGGGATGCCGATGCTCGCGGTATTCAGATCGAGGGCGGTTCCCCCCAACTCGTCCGAGTCTCTGTCCTCCGGGCTCGTTACCAAGGTTTTGCTGGGAAGCCTACTGCGACCCCCGTATTGCGTAATCTCTCCTCTTCCGGGACGAGTTTGGATGGAGCCTACTTCCTTGAGGGAGGAGATAACACCATCTCGACCGACTGGACGTGGGACTTTGGCGGAGTGCCAGTGCAATTGGAGGGACACATCACAGTGGCCGCGGGGGTGACGCTAACTATTTTGGCGGGACACACCTTCCGGTTCTACCGAGGCACAGTCTTAAGCGTGAACGGCAAGCTCAATGCCATTGGCACTGCCGACGCCCCAATCATTTTTACCTGCTACCGAGATCCATCCGAAGGCACGGCGGGAGGTGAGTGGCAAGGAATCGATCTGAATGACAGTGCCGATGGCTCAGTCCTGCAAAATGTCCAGGTTCGTTATGCCGGTAATCTTTACCATCCGGGTCATGGGGGGGGATATCGCCCCGCTGTCCGGATCACTGGCGCTGAGGTCACGATGACCGATGTCATCGTGAGTGACTCGGATTCCACCGCTGTCCGGATTGTCTCGGGGGCACCCACGCTCACTAACGTTGCTGTCGTTCGCGCCCGGCATGATGCTTTCTACGGGACTCTTACCGCTACTCCAGTGCTAACCAACCTGTCGGCCACGGATGCCAGCGGGGATCGGTATGCCCTCGATGGAGGCGAGTTGCCCGGAGACCGCACCCTCTGGGGAGGAGGCCTCCCCATCGAGCTTTACGGTGACCTCACAGTTCCTGCTGGCAAGAAGCTTGTGATTGCGGCGGGGCAGGTGCTCAAGTTCAGCAATGGAGAGCAGTTGATCGTCGAGGGCACTCTGGAAGCCATTGGCACGGAAAACAAACCCATTGTTCTAACGTCCTGGCGAGATGATGCGGTAGGCGGAGATTCCAATGACAATGGCGCGGGAGACGCCCCGATCTCTGGCGACTGGCAGGCGGTGTTCCTCAACGCCGGATCAGACGCTTCCGTCTTGGATTACGTCGAGATTCGCTACGCTGGAAATGTCTACTATCACGAACATGGACAAGGGTATCAATGGGCGTTGAGATTCAAAAACACCAAGGCCAGGGCCTCCCACCTACGCGTCTATCAGCCAGATTGGCATGGGATCCGCCTGGAAGGGGGCGCTCCTACCTTAGAGAATGTGCGAGTCGAATCCTCGGCCAGGGGATACGCGTTCTGGATGACGCTTGACTCCGATCCGAAGCTTTCCGGTCTCGCCTCGGTCAACAATCCTGGCGACGCCTTTGTCTTGGACGGAGGCACACTCGCCAGCGACCGTCGTCTTAACATCATCACCATGCCTTACGTCCTGGACGGCAACTTCACCATCGCTGAGGGCGTGAAACTCACCTTGGATCCGGGGGTCGTTTTTAAGCTTTCCAACGAGCAGGCGATCGAAGTGAGCGGCACTCTTGATGCCCAGGGCAGCCTGGCTCGCCCCATTGTCTTTACCTCGCGTCGGGATGACACGGCCCTCGGGGACACCTGGCACGATGGCGACACGCCCGCGGCAGGTGGTAATTGGGCCTATCTGCGTTTCACCCAGACGAGCAAAGACAGCGTGCTTGACCATGTCGATGTTCGTTACGCCGGCAACATTCATTACAACGGCCACGGCCAGGGATACACGCCCTCGGTCAGAATCGAGGGTCCTCTCCCACGATCCGCAGCTGCCGTGTGCTCTGGAGCGATTCGCAGGGGATCGGGATCGGCAGCGATACGTTGGGTGGTGCACCGCGTATCCAAGAAGTCGAGATTCGCGGGTCGAGGCACAACGCGATTTACGTATTCAACCTCTTGGCCTCTCCGGAATTTGTCGGCTTGCTTGCTTCAGGCAACGGCGCGGGCGACTGCATTGTCATGGCTGGAGGCAGCATGCCTGGTGACCGGACGTGGGACGGCGGCGGTCTGCCGATCCACATGGCCGATGAGATGACCGTCCCTGGTGGAACCAAGCTCACGATCGTACCCGGTCAGATCATCAAACTCAGTCAGCGGCAGCAGATCAACGTCAACGGGACGTTGAGGGCGATCGGCACTGCAGAGAAGCCCATCGTCTTTACATCGTGGCGTGATGATACGTATGGAGGAGACTCCAACGCGAATGGCACTGCCGACAGCCCTGACAGCGGTGATTGGGAGGCCATCTATCTCAATGCTGGATCGGATGCATCCGTTTTGGAGAATGTCGTCGTCCGTTATGCCGGCAATCTTTATTACCACGGTCACGGCCAAGGGTATACCTACGCCATCCGCTTCCAGAGCACCGCCGCCTCGGCCCGGCACTTGCGAGTTGAGTTCTCGGACGCCAACGCGATCCGAATGGAAGGCGCCAGTTCGCCCACCTTGGAGGGTATCACCGTCACGGGCAGCCGATGGTATCCTTTTTGGATGGATCACCTCACGCGCCCGAACCTCACGCGTCTGACCATCCGTGACAACGGTTACGAAGCGATGATGCTCGGCGATGGAGATGTCACTCTCGAGAGCGATCACCACTTGACCGTCACGGAGATGCCTTACGTATTCTCCGGCAGCGTCACCGTGGCCGTGGACAAAACGCTGACGATCGATCCAGGGGTGGTGTTCAAGCTCTGGCGTGGGCAAGGCGTTTGGATCAATGGAACGCTCCTTGTCAACGGGACTCTCGCCGAACCAGTGGTCTTTACCGCCCGCACCGATGATGCGGTGCTTGGCGATACGTATCGTGACGGCGGCAGTCCCAGCTCTGGAGACTGGTACGTCTTCCAGGTTAATACCTTGAGCACCGGAACGGTTCTGAACCATCTGGAGGTGCGCTATGGCGGCAATATGTACTATCCAAACCATGGTCAGGGCTATACCCCCCAGGTTCGCGTCAATGCCAACGTTACCGCCGTCGGCCTGAATGTCCGTTACGGGGATAGCTGGGGCTTGACTGTATCGTCCGGGGCGATTCTGACCCTAAAGGGCGGGCAATTGTCTGATAACAGCGAGACTAATCTGCGCGTCGAGGAAGGGACGGCCCTGGTGTCGAACGTCTGGTTTTCGTCAGCAAGCAGCGGCGTGGCCGTAGTTGCGGGTCAGAATGCGACTCTCTCCGGTTGTGTCTTTAGTGGCCTTACCACTGCAGTTAGTTATGAGGGCACGGGTGACTTCACGCATGTGGTGGCAACAGGGAATTGGTGGAATGACGCCGCCGGTCCGAACGACCCATCCGGTGCCGACGGCCGCGTTCATGAAAATCCCGCCGGGCAAAAAGTCAGTGACTGGGTCGATTACGGCAGTTGGCTGACATCGTTGCCCGCACTCCAGCTCGGCGCCTATGTCCTATCGGCTACTCCTGGCGGCCTGACCGATACGGTGAACTCGTGGCGCGCCGAGGGCAATGCGAATGACACTGGCACCACCCACCATGGGACCCTCCAGAACGGCGCGACCTACGCGACCGGAAAGGTCGGACAAGCCTTTCAGTTAGACGGCGTGGATGATTACGTTGACCTGGGCGGATGGAGCCCTGGCTCCCAATGGACCTTGGCCGCGTGGATCAATGCTTCGGCAACTCTGACGGGGCGCCATACCATCGTGGGGGGCACGTCTGACTACCGCGATTGGGGCCTGGTCGTCCAGGATGGAATCATAGGCGTTAATGTCCGCCAGGCAGGCGGCAGCGTTGCCATCATCAGTTCCGGAGTGACTGCGACCGTCGGGACGTGGTTCAACGTCGTGGCAACGTGCGATGGCGCCACGGCGCGCATCTACGTCAACGGCGAACTCAAGGCATCGGGAGGCGTCGATCCGGGATACGCGGGCACGACGGGCGGCACCCGGATCGGTGGAGAATCTTGCTGTTCTGGCGCCAACTTCGCCGGATTGGTCGATGAGATCAGCATTACCAACCGCGCACTCAACTCCGCTGAGATTCAGGCGCTCGTGGCCGCAGGCTCGATCCCACGCAACGTTTCCTATGTCGACGTCACATTCTCGGACCCGATCGATGCCGCTACGTTCACCACGGCCGATGTGGTCATCACAGGCCCGCAGACGATCGCACCTGCAGATCCGGTTGTTCTTACCAATACCACATTCCGAATCAACTTCTTATCGCTGATCACGACCGATGGCATTTATCAGGTGAAGATTGGACCGATCATCACCAACATCGGCGGTTTCACCCTCGACCAAAACCGGAATGGGATTGGCGGAGAAGCGCCGGGCGATGTTTATTCCACGACATTTGCCTTTGACACCAAAGGACCACGGATCGTCGCTCAGACGCCTACTGGAGCGCTTTCGTCTGCGGTTGACGAACTGGCTCTACAATTCTCCGAGCCAATTGCCAGTTCCACCTTCACTGCCGCTGATATCCAAATCCTGCAGCATCTCGGTTCCGGGACTTCGCCCGTTCCTGGATTCTGGGCCCTCTACTTCAGAGCCATCGGCGGAGTGGGCGACATCTCGACCGCAGAGACGGTCATTGCCGCTGCTAATTATTTTAGCCAGGTGCTCGGCGAGGTGACGCCCATCATCAATTACCTCGGTACCGGCGAGGGTATCTATGCCACCGGAAATCGACCCTTCCCAGGCCAGACCGTGGGCCAGGATGTTGATAACTTTGTTGTGCTGGCTACCGCTGCTATTTCCATCCCAACAGCCGGAGAATGGACTTTTGGGGTGAACAGTGACGACGGTTTTGCCTTGCAGGTGGGAACAAATGTCACCTCCTATACGACGGACCGCGGTTCGGCCACCACGCTGGCCACTTTCCAGTTCGCCGCGGCGGGTGACTACCCGCTCCGACTTATCTACTACGAGCATGGAGGAGGGGCTCAGGTCGAGTTGTTCGCGGCCCCAGGAGCCAAGACAGAGTGGAATGCCGCGGACTTTGATCTCGTGGGCGATACCGCCAACGGCGGCCTGGTGGTTGCCGCGGTCCCAAGTTCCCTGGTGCCGGCCACCAGTGTCATTGGTATTACTCAGACTTCCGATATCGAGTTCCGCGTCCGCTTCGATCCTTTGATTACGAATCGCGAGTACGTTGTCCAAGTCGGACCACGCATCGCTGATCTGGCTGGAAACCCGATGGACCAGAACCAGGACGGGGCCAACGGAGGAGACCCGGCCGACCGGTACCAAAACGATTTCACTCTCAGTCTCCAGCCCTTGCGCATCGTTGGCCAGGTCCCAACTGGGGCAGTGCTCGGTGTCCTGGACCACCTCGATCTGACATTCTCCGGCCCGATCCAGCCCGGCAGCTTCGGGCCTGCTGATATTCAACTCATGGGACCGCAAGGCCTCGTCAATGTCACGGGTGTCAGCCAACTCGATGGGAGGACCTACCGCATTACCTTCGATCGCCTGACAGCGGAAGGCATCTATCGCCTAAGGGTCGGTCCCGAAATCCTGGATTTGGCGGGACGGATGATGGATCAGAACCAAAACGCCACGGCGGGCGAAATAGAGGATGGCTACATCTCCAACTTCCAGTTGGATGCTGTTGGACCGACCGTGATCTCCCATGGTCCAGTTGGCGCCGCTGCCGCTCCGGTCAATTCCATCGAAGTGACTTTCAGCGAGACCATCCTCGCCTCGAGCCTGCAGCTCAGCGATGTGGCTCTGACCGGTCCCAAGGGTGCGATTGGTATCACAGGCATCACAGCCGTCAGTGCCCAAACGTATCGCTTTCAGTTCGCTCCTCAGACTGCCAACGGCATGTATACATTCAAACTGGGCCCCGCCGTGAGCGATCTGGGTGGGACACTCATGGACCAGGACGGAAACGGGATCACAGGAGAATCGACCGACTTTTATCAGGGAACCTTCACGATCGAAAGCAACGGTCCTCGCATCATTTCGACCAGCCTCAGCGGAGTGGTGGAACAACCCTTCTCTGCGTTAGTGCTCGAATTCAAGAAGGCGATTTTGGCGACCTCTTTCTCGCCGGCCGATGTGGAGTTGACGGGCCCCACCGGGCCAATCGCGGTTGCCTCCGTCGCACGGGTCGATGCCACGCACTTCAAACTTACTTTCCTTGAGCAAAGCCAGGTCGGGAGCTATCGCTTTGTCATCGGTCCGAACATCACCGATCTGGTCGGCAATCCCATGGATCAGAATGACAATGGCATTTTGGGCGAGACGGGCGACGTGTTTGGATTAAATCTTGAGCTTAAGCTGGCAAACCTGAGGTTCAAATCCTCCCAGGTCCCTTCCTCCACCGCGAACGGGCAGACACTCACGATCCAATGGACCGCTGTGAACTCCGGCGGGGCCTCAGCCAAAGCTTCGTGGAGTGACGTAGCCGTGCTCTCCAAGGACGAGGTCTTCGGGAACAGTGACGACATTGCCTTGGGCGCAACTACTGTGGAGAGCGATCTTGCCGTCAACGCAAGTTACAGCCGCGAGTTCAGTGCGGTGGTTCCCTACGGCATCGAAGGCCAGTTCCGCGTCTACATCAAATTAGACGGTCGCGACTCCGTTCTGGAACAGGACGAGGCTGATAACCTGCTGGCGTCTACCATCCAGGTGGCCGTTGCCCCACCACCGAGCGATCTTGCGGTTGTCACCGTGACCGCTCCGGGCTCTGCTGCCACCGGGGCCATTGTGCAGATCTCCTGGGACGTTAAAAACCAGGGTGCCAACAGCACGTCCGTGGCGGAGTGGTCCGATCGGATTTATCTCTCGGCAGACGACCAGTTCGGTAGCGATATCGAGCTCGGGACCTTTAAACACACCGGAGCCCTCGCCGCCGAAGCGGTGGTGACTCAAACCCAAACGATCACGCTACCTGTGAGTCTCACGGCCGGGAGTTACTTCGTCTTCGTCCAGACGGACGTCGGCAACCAGGTCGAGGAGCTGACCGCCGAAGGCAATAATGTGGGACGGAGCGCCTCCGCGATGGTCGTCTCGGTCTCCCCAGTGCCTGACTTGATCGTCTCGCAAGTGACCGCGCCTGCGGAATTGCCGGTGGGCTCCCCAATCGCCGTATCCTGGACCGTCACCAACAGCGGCACCGCTGTCGCCGCCGGTTCCTGGAAGGACCAAGTAATCCTCTGGCCCGACGACAATCGCTTTTCAGCCGTCGAGTTGGGAGTCTTCACGCACTCAGGCGACTTGGTCTCCGACGCGAGCTATCGTCGAACGGAAACCTTGGTTGTGCCGTCGTTGCCCTTCAAACGCTACACTGTGCAAGTGGTGACCGACGTTGCGAATTCGGTCTTTGAACGCGAGGGGGAGATGAACAACACCGGCATTTCCCAGAACCTCAGTGTCGTGATGGTGGCCGATCTCGTCATTAGCAATATCACCGCGCCGGCCACCGCGAGCATCGGAGCGGCTATCCCGCTTACCTGGACCATCGGGAACAACGGTGCGGCTTCTGCTCCCGCTCCGTGGGTCGATCGGATCTATCTTTCCGTAGATGGCACTATGAACGCTGCGACCCTGGTGGCGAGCTTCGTCCGGGCAACCGAACTCTCCAGGGACGCCCAGGACACTCGGACTGAGAATGTCCAGGTGCCGACAGTGTCTGCCGGGAATTACTACTTTATCGTGGTCACGGATGCCGATGGCAACGTCACGGAATGGGACGGGGAAAGCAACAACACCTTGGCAAATACACAGCCCTTGGCCATCACACACGCAGACTTGGTCGTTGACAGCGTGACGGCTCCTTCCGCGGCGGTGTCTGGCGCCAAGTTCATGGCAACCTGGATTGGTCACAATATTGGCACCTTCGCGACCGCTGCCGAGTGGACTGACCGAGTTTTCCTTTCCAGCGACCAAACCTTGTCCACCGCTGATCTGTTGCTCGGAGAAGAACTTCATTCGGGGATCTTGCCGTCCGGTGGGACCTATAACGCTCAACTCGAGGTGACGGTTCCTAACGGCTTGGCTGGTTCCTATTATCTGCTCGTTCGGACAGATGCCGCAGATCAAGTTGCGGAAGGCGTCAAAGAGGACAACAATCTTGGCGCCTCGCCTGTGATCGAGGTGACACTCGCTCCCTATGCCGATTTGCGGGTCAGCGGCGTGACCGCCCCATCCGTGCTCATCGGGGATCCGGTCGACTTGACGGTCTCCTGGACGGTTACGAACGACGGCACGGGCCCTGGCCCTGTGGACAGTTGGACGGATCGAGTTGTGCTCTCCACGGACCAGGTCTACGGAAATGGC
Source organism: Limisphaerales bacterium (assembly GCA_044225505.1). Classification (GTDB taxonomy): domain Bacteria; phylum Verrucomicrobiota; class Verrucomicrobiia; order Limisphaerales; family SIBE01; genus JAXMHN01. The sequence goes on along the minus strand of JBGAIN010000027.1, from coordinate 35,566 downwards.
GATGATCAGTTGGTGGGCAATTTCCAGCACATCGGTCTCTTACCGGTCCACCTGAGTTACACTGAAACCAAGATAGTCACCCTTCCTTCCCGCCTCCAGGGGCGTTTTTATTTATTGGTCATGACGGATGCGGCCGATGTGGTCTACGAGCACACTGGCCAAGGCGCGAACATCGCGGTTGGGGGGCACACGGTGGATGTCATGTACATCCCCTACGCGGATCTCGTGGTGGATCAAGTGACCGCAGGGTCAACCGGCCAGAATGGGAAACCGCTCGCCGTCAGTTGGACCGTATCCAACCTCGGCATCGGGATTACCACCCCGGACAATTGGTCGGACCAGGTGTGGTGGTCGAAAGATCCCACCGGCGCAACAGGTCGGGTGACCTTAGGCACGTTCAGCCACCTGGGCGCACTCCGCGTCGACGACGGCTATCCTCGCACCGCTGAGGTCACGTTGCCGACTGATGCCAACGGAACCTATTACGTTTTTGTCACCACAGGCGGTCCGTTCGAGTTTGTTTATACCGACAACAACACCGGACGCTCCCAGGCCGTGAACGTGACTTACACGCCTCCGCCGCCGGTGGATCTCCAGGTCACCCAGGTGAGCGGTCCATCGCAGGCCCAGGACAGTGCCCGGATCGAAGTCACCTGGACGGTCAAGAATAACGGGCCGCAGAACGCTACTGGCTACTGGACGGACCGGGTTTTCTTTGCTCCTGGTGGAGATCTGGAGAGGGCGATTGTGTTGGGCGACTACTCACGTTCCATCGGACTTGAGGCCGGCCAGAGCTATGCCCGCAGCGAATTCGTGAAGCTCCCAGCCGCTCAAGGTGTCTACACCCTTGTGGTTGAGACCGACGTGGCCGATAGCTTGCCCGAGACGGTTGAGACCAACAATGTTCTGGCCGCTTCTGACACGTTGGTCCTTTCCCTTAAGCCTCGACCGGACCTGCAGGTGACGGCTTTGACCGTGCCGGCCAAAATCACCAGCGGCGGATATATCGATGTCCAGTGGACGGTCTACAACCTTGGAGCTGCGTCTACGCCTACGGGCGGCTCGCGCTGGATTGATGGCGTTTACCTCTCGCTGGACCACAAGTGGGACACGGGCGATCGGTTGCTCGGATCCCTGGCAAACGGCGCGGCCTTGGCCTCGGGCCAGGCGTATAGCAGTGAGGGCCATTATCAGGTCGACCTGGGAGTCAGCGGGAACGTTTACATTATCGTCAAGGCTGATTCCGAGGGCGTGGTTGATGAGTTCCCCAACGACGGCAACAACGAGAAGGCGCAACCTCTGGCCGTCGACGTTACACCCGTGCCGCCTCCCGACTTTGTGGCTTCGGAAATCTCGGCTCCGCTCGATGCCTTTGACGGTTCTCAGATCACCGTTCGATACCGGATTAAGAACAACGGGTCCGGGATAACCTATCCGGCAGGTTGGGCCGATGCCATCTGGCTCGTGCGTGCCAAAGGCCGTCCAAAACCGAACGCGTTTAACCCGTTGAGCGGCGATATCCTACTCGGGACCTTCGGGCACAGCGGCGCACTCGAGGTGGGTGAGTCGTATGACAACGCGGTTACCGTGACAATTCCCAAGAGCCTGCAAGGTGTCTATTACCTGGCGGTTTGGACCGATGCCCCCGACAACGTTTTTGAACAGGCATTTGACGTCAACGTTAATCCGGCGATGCCCACGGACATCGAGGGTAGCAACTTCGCGTTCACCCCGATTAACCTCTTCGTGACTCCACCTGCCGATTTGGAAGTCACCTCGGTCATCGCTCCCGCCTCTGCCCTGGGCGGACAGCAAGTCACGCTTGCCTGGACCGTAGCGAACCGCGGCGCCGTGGCGACCGGCGTTGATCGCTGGGGAGACTCGATCTATCTGTCCGATGATGATCAGCTCGATCTCGGAAAAGATTTGCTGGTCTTCGCTGCTCCTCACGAAGGAACCCTTCAAGTTGGCGAGTCCTATACGCAAACCGTCACCTTCACGCTGCCGCCGTCAGCCGAAGGAAAGTTCTTCATCGTTAAAACCAACGTCGCCCCGATCGAGGTCGTCGAAGAGGAGGACTACGACCAGAAAGCGATGCAGGAGCTAACCCAGCAATTTGAGGGAGTCATGTCGCGCTTGGAAGAGACCATTGGCGAGTCCCTGGACCAGGTCTCTTCCGAGGACATCTCCCGTTTGAGCAAGGACCAGCTAATGTACATCATCGTTGGCTCCCCGACCGGACAAGGTGAGCAGTTGGTCTTCGAGGGACCGTGGACCCAAAACAATGAAAAGGCTGCCGCGAGCACCGTGAGTAACCTTCCTGCCGACTTGGTGGCCGTCGTTAGCCAGGTGCCAGGGGAAGCCGACTCGGACGGGGTCATCCAGATCTCCTGGACGGTCACCAACCAAGGTCCCGGTGCGGTGTGGGAAGGGACGACACGCTGGTTTGACAACATCTTCCTGTCGCCGGATCCACCGGACCGGCCGTTTGAAGTTGGCCGCGCCCTGTTCCTGACCCGCGTTGTCCACACGGCCGACCAACCACTCCAGCCCGGGCAGAGTTATACGGCCGCCGCTACCGTTCAACTCCCGAGCGGCGTCTCGGGCAAGCGATATATCTATGTCCTGACGGATCACAATCCGTCCGAATGGGCGCCTCGTCCGGTGGATTATCGTGCTTTGAGCCCTGGCTCCTACCCCAGCTGGAGGACGAACTTTAAACAGCGCGTTTGGGAGGATGGCGCCAACGCGAATAATAGCGGCGGTTCGACGCCTATCAATATTCTCTTCCGCGAACCGGACCTTGTCATCCTGCCGATGGCGGACAGCGACCAAGCGCTCTCTGGCAGCGACATCGCTCTGTCCTGGAAAGTTGCGAACCAGGGCACGCGCGCTACGCGCACCGGAGTCTGGTTTGACCGCGTCTTCATTTCGCAGGACAAATCCCTGGATGTCTATGACCTGCTGCTCGGTGGCGTGCGGCATGATGGAGTAGTCGAAATGGGCGGCGAGTACACGGCGACCACCACGGTCCGGTTGCCGGACGATATCCAAGGACCGTTCTATCTCATCGTCTGCGCCGATTCACCACACACTGAATGGTCTCCAGGGCAAGTTCCCTATCCGCTGGCGGACGGCCCGGCTCGCATCCTGGGAGGAGGTTCAGGCGCCGTGAACGAGTACCAGAACGAAGGCAACAATACCGTCGTTTCCGCCGTCCAGATCGCGCTGCAACCGTTGCCGGACCTCAAAGTGACCCAGGTGCAAGCTCCAGAGCGGATTCTGAGCAGTCATGGCTTCACGGTTACCTACGTCGTGACCAACACGGGCCAGGGGCAAGTCCCAGACCGGCAGAACGCTTGGTACGATGACATATACCTTTCTCGCGACCAGTACTTGGATGCCGCCAGTGATCACTTCGTGAAAGGCGTCGGACATATCGGGGTTTTGAAGCCCGGAGAGTCGTATACGGTCACTGACGAATACACCCTGCCGCGTGGGCTTGTTGGCCCTTACTACGTGTTCGTGCTGACCGACACCGCTTCCGGGGCGGGGTATACCAGCGTGTATGAAGGGAGCAAAGAGACGAACAACGCCACCCCCAGCGCCTTACCCATGCTGATCGAACTGCCACCGCCGACGGATCTGCAGGTGGAGGACCCCGTTGTTATGCCGAGCACGGGGCTGGCTGGCGAATCCGTCCAGATCCTCTGGACCGTGAAGAACCATAGCACGGAAAAGGCTGAGGGATTCTGGGCCGACGCCCTTTACCTGTCTCTCGACGGCGTATGGGACGTGGGGGACCGTCTGGTTGGCAAACTGGAGCGCGGCGATGCCAAGCACATCCAGGTGCTCGCCTCGGGTGAAAGCTACACGGCAACGCTTACCGCTGCCCTGCCCACGGTGTTGCCCAATACGTACCGACTGATCGTCCGAACCGATGTCTATGATGACATTAACGAGGGTACGTTTAACGGCAACAATGCTCGTGCTTCCTCAGGAGTGATGGAGGTCGGAGTGCGCGCGCTGACCGTGGACGTCGTGGCCAGCAGCTCGATTTCGACTGGCCAGGAACTGCTCTACCGCGTCGCTGTCCCGGCTCGTGAAACGCTGGAGGTGGTTCTGGCTTGTGACAATGATGCCGCCGCGAATGAGCTTTTCCTGCGTTACGAAGGCTTGCCGAGTTCGTTGGCCTATGACGCCGCTTACGAGGGCCATCTGTGGGCGGACCAAACAGCTTGCGTGCCCAGCACCAACGCGGGCTACTATTACATCCTGGTGCGGGGCGCCAGCGTCCCTGGGAAGGCGGGCATCCAGCTCAAGGCGCGACTCGTTCCGTTCGAGATCAGTGACGTGACCTCGGATGTCGGCGGCGACAGCCGTTATGTCACCTTGACGGTCACAGGTGCCAAGTTCGATGAATCGGCTACCGTTAAGCTGGTTCGGCCGCAGATCGCCGAGTTCGCTCCAATCAACTATAAGCGAGTCTCTGCCACGGAGATTACCGCCGTTTTCGATCTGCGCGATGCGGCGCACGGCCTCTACGACATCCAGGTCACAAACCCCAACGGGCAAACGGCGGTGTTGCCCTACCGGTACCTTGTCGAGAAAGCCTTGCCGCTGGATTTGACCGTCGGGCTGGGCGGCCCCGCCCATTTGGAATTGGGCGAGGTCGGCTGGTATGGAATCGGCATCCACAGCCTGACCAACGTCGATGCCCCCTATGTTCATGTGGAGTTTGGCATGCCCAGGTTACCCTCCGATTCCACCGGCATTATCCCGGGCGAGCGCTTGGTCTTTCGGACCAACTTGAGCGGAAGCCCGAATATCGGGGACGTTCCCTGGATCGAACTTGACCCGGTTGTGAATCTGAAGGGAGACTTGGTGGCCTCCGGGTTCACCTACGACTTCATCAACGACGGGTATGCGGCCTTGACCTTCACTGCTGACACCTATCCTGAACTGCGTCGCTTGTTGGCCGAAGATCCCGATTACCTCAAGAATCTCGAAGGTACCATCTTCCTTTCTGACCTGGCTTTTGAGTTCTACATCCAAGCTGCTGCGACTCCCATGACCGCACTTGAGTACGTCGCTTACCAGCGTGACCAGGCAACGGCATTGCGGGAAAGGATTCTTGCAGACCCGAATGCTCCTCAAGGTTTGCTGGCGCTGGCGGCTGACAAGCAGACCTGGGGTGATCTTTATCTCGCGGCCCTGACCGATGCTGGGTTGCTACGCCCCGAAGACGAGCCACCTGCGATCCGGGAACAGCCCGCATTCGCGAGCCTGGTTTCTGTCCTGGCGGCGGGCTTGTTGGGCGGCTCGGGTGGTCAGGAAATCATTGCCGGTGGCAACCTCGTCCAGTTCTTTGAACAGGTGCGAGCCTGGTATGGCCACGATGAGGAAGCCTACGGGAGTTCAACGCCGCCAGCCGCCTCCACCTTCGACCTCCACCTCTCGCATCCGACTCACTATGTTTCGTACGTCATCCAAGTGGGCGAACCGGAGGCCGATTCCCCGGCCGCAGTACAGAACCCGAATCTGGGCCAGTTCTTTGGTCTCTTCGGCGCGCGCAGCGACAGTGTTTCGATGAACGGACCCAACGGCTACGGAGCCAGTCTCTTTGTGCCTGCCAACACCGACTTGCCCTACGCCATTAGTTTCGAGAATCCCGCCTCCGCGACTGCTCCGATCTCTCAAATCCGGATCTTGCAGCAGTTGGACGCCGACCTGGATGTCCGTTCATTCCGCTTGGGCGACCTACGCCTGGGCGATCTGGTGATTCACTTCCCGGGCAACCGCGCTGCTTTTACCGGTGAGTTCGATCTGACCGATGACTACGGAATTGTCCTCCAGGTCACGGCGGGGATCGATGTGTTGACCAATACCGTTACCTGGCAGCTCACGGCCGTGGATCCTCTTACTGGCTTGCCTGCCGCCGATCCCGATCTGGGTCTTCTGTTCCCCAACGTAGACCTTACCCAGGGGGGCATGGTGAGCTACATCATTCGGGCAAACCCCGACTCTGCCACCGGAGCTGAAATCACGGCCAGCGCGCGAGTCCTCTTCGACGACCAGGCTCCCATCGATACCAATGTCGTTCGCCACACGCTCGACGCCTCGGGACCGACAACCACAGTGCACGTCCAGGCTCTGAGTAGAGGCTCGTATGCGTTGAACTGGAAAGCCGTGGAAGATTCTCTGGGCTCCGGGCTCAAGGACTTCATGGTCTACGTTTCAGTGGATGGCGGGGCCTTCACGACCTGGAAATCGCATACGACAGAAACATCCGCCCTCTACGAAGGCGTGGAAAGCTCAGCCGTCGAGTTCATCGTCCTGGCCATTGATCATGCAGGCAATCGCGAGACCCAGCCCGTCGGCGTGTTATTGCCCGCCTTTGCGCCAGACGTGAACCTGGGCGGAATTCCGGTGGCTCCGGAAACGACTGCCACAGAACTTTCCGAGATCGAGCCACCGAGCACTCCGGTCACTAACCCGCTCTTCACACAGGCGTTGCTGCAAATCCCCAGCACCCAATCCCGCCAGTATCCTTCTTCCTTCACCGCTGTCTTTGAGCCATTCACCGCCCGCAGCTTTGCGCGCAAGGTTCCCACCTCGGGCGCTGATATCGGCCCGCTCGGCATCGCCTTTACCCCTGATGGACAGTCGGTCTTCATTAGCGGGGGAGCCGGGCGTAAGAGTCTCTACGTATTCGACATGGCCGGAGGAGATGCCGTTGCTCCTCTGGCAATGCTTGAACTACCCATCTACGACCTTGCCTTCGATGGAGCTGGGATGCTGTGGGCGACGACAGGTGGTGGCCCGCTCGTGCAGCTTGATCCCCAGACTGGTCAGATCATCGCCCGGTATGGCGATGGCATCCAGCTCGGCCTGGCCGTGGAGCCAAAGACGGGTGACCTTTATGTTTCCACTCGGAACGGCATCGAAATCTTCGACCCCGTCAGTCACCAATTTACCAGGTTCTCCGACACTCGTGTGGACGGCCTCGCCTTCGCGCCTGACGGCTCGCTTTGGGCCACCACTTGGCCTAGAGACGGAGTGGTCGTCCGTTTCAACCGCGTCCACAAAGCCGAAGTCATGCTGAGGTTGGATTCGGAGGCGGAATGCCTGGCTTTCGGGCAGAGTGGGACACCGCTTGAAGGTCTGCTTTTCATCAGTCATGCCACCGGTGGCGCTCTCACCCTGGTCGATCTCGCCTCCATGGAGACCGTCAGATTAGCTGCAGGCGGCACGCGCGGGGACTTCTTGCATGTTGGTCCCAATGGTCAGCTCTTCGTCACACAGAGTAACCAGGTGGACGTTTTCTTCCCCGTGTTTCCACCGAAGATCGTTGCCACCTCGCCCGTCGCCGATTCCAGTGTCACCCCAGTCGTCACTCGCGCCAGCATCACCTTCAACACGGAGATGCTCCACGACACCACCTCGGCCTCAGCGACCAACTTGACCCAGTATTCGCTCAAAGACCTGAATACGGGCAAGACGATCTCGATCTCGTCGGCAAATTACGACACTGCAACCCACACGGTTTACCTTCTGTTTGAAGGACTCCTGCCGGATGAATACGAACTGGCCGTCGCGGCAACCGTGAAGAGTGGCTTGGGGATTGCCCTGGCCCAGCCATATGCAACTCAGTTCGTTGTCCTCCAGGACGTCACCACTGACCTTAAGCCTCAGTTTGCTAACACGCGCCTCACCCGGGCGGATAACACTCTCTCCTTCGATCTGACCATCACCAACAGCACGTCGCTGCCGGTGTTGGCGCCGATTCGCGTTGTGTTCAACGGTTTGACGGTAACAGGAGGTAACAGCGACGCTGGTCTGCCGACGCTGTTGAGGGCCGCGGGGATTACTCCCCAGGGGCATCCCTACATCGAACTTTCCAGCTCGGCTCTCACCCTGCTTTCGCCGGGTCAGTCGGTCACCCACCCAATCACCATCCAGAACCCCGGCGACGGCAGGCTGAATCTCGAAGCGCAGGTGGTCGCGCAGGTGCCCGGTAATCAACGGCCGGTGTTCAGTTCGTCTCCGTTGACGGCCGCAACCGTTAACCAACCCTATGCCTATGTTCCGCTGGCCGCCGATCCGGATGGTGTTTCCGTGTCGTACTTGCTCGTCGACGGTCCGCCTGGGACATCCGTGAGTTCGACCACCGGCCAACTTACCTGGACGCCCAAAGTGAATGATGGCACCAGCGTCACCTTCGAACTGCGAGCCTATGATAGCCGTGGCGGTTACACGCCGCAAAAATGGACTGTGCAGGTTGCCGGAGCCAATGCCCCGCCGGTGCTGTTACCGATCCTGGATCGCGTTATCCATGAGGGCGAGGCTCTCGAGATCTATGCGAGTGGCTATGACCCCGAGGCCAACAATCTCGTGTTCGGGGCCAACCATCTGCCTCCCGGTGCTGTCTTCGACAGCCGTAATCATGTCTTGCGATGGCAGACCGATGCGACTTCCGCAGGGCGCTATTCCAACGTGGAGGTGTTTGTCAGTGATGGCATCAACGTGGTCTCTCGCACCTTCGAACTGCTGGTCCTGAACGTGAACCAGCCGCCGACTGTTCCTCTTCTGGTCGATCAAACGATCCGCGAAGCCGATACTCTCACTCTCACGCTTGGCGCTATCGATCCCGACGGCACTACAGTCCGTTACTCTTCTCCCAACTTGCCACCCGGGGCTGTCCTAACGCCGGATACCGGTGTGTTCACCTGGGCTCCCGGCTACGATCAGCACGGGGAGTATCTGGTGAAGTTCAGCGTGTCGGATGGCCAGTTTGAGACCGGGCAATCGCTCAAGATCAATGTCTTAAATGTCAATGGACCGGTCCGGTTCGCCGAACCCGGACGGTTTGCGGTCTATGAGGGACAGACACTCTCAATTCGGATTGCGGCCGAAGATCTGGACCACCCAACCGGAATTGAGCACCTCCCGATCGACGATCTGCTCGAAGCTGGGTTGGTGATGCCGGATCTTACTTGGACCTACAGCGCCTTGCCCAACGGGGCGGTGTTCGACGGCGAAACCCAGCTCCTAACCTGGACGCCCGCGTACACCCAGGCGGGGGTCTACGAAATCAAGTTCACCGCCCAGGACGACGGCGATGGCACAGGCACTTCCACGAGCGCCATAACCACGGTTCTCATCGAGGTGAGAGACGACAACGGACCGCCCGCGGTCGCCGCGATTACCAATCAGAGGGTCAACGCTGGCGAAGTGCTCGAGTTCACGGTGGCGGCCACCGACCCCAACGGGACCGTCCCAACCCTGGCCGCTTCCGGACTGCCTGCCTTCGCGACTTTCAGGGATAACGGCAACGGAACCGCCACGATCCGAGCAACCCCAGGCCCGCTGGAGCGGGGCAACTACACAGTGACGATTTCTGCGACTGACAACGGCAACGGCAACCCGGCCGCCGCGCTCGCCGGGGAGGGCACATTTGTGCTGGCCGTCGTGTTGCCGAACGCACCGCCTCAGTTGGACTTCACTGGCGGCAGACTGGCGGTGATCGGCCAGGAACTGGTCTTCCAAGTCAGTGCGTCCGACCTGGATTTCGATCCGTTGAGTTTCAGTGCGACGGGTCTTCCGGCCGGGGCAACCTTTGCGCCGACCGGCGTTTATGGGATCGCCGAGTTTCGCTGGACACCGGCCGCTGCGGACATCGGATCGCGCCAGTTAACCTTCACAGTCAAAGATGACGGGCATGGCACGCCGACCCAGGTGAAGTCGAGCTCTGCCACGGTCCAACTGACTGTGCGGGCCGCCAACACCGCTCCAACTCTGGCCCCGCTGGGCAATCGAGTGGTCAAAGAAGGTGAACTCCTCTCCTTCACGGTGCTGGGTTCCGACGCCGATGCAGATTTCCTCACTTACCGAGCCGTTGCCCTGCCGAACGGCGCAGCTCTCAACTCGACGACCGGCTCCTTTGCTTGGCAACCGAGTCTTAGCCAGGCTGGAGTTTACCCCGTCACTTTCGAAGTTTCGGATGGCAACCGCAGCAAGAGAGAGACGATCGCCATCACCGTGCAAAATGTGAACCAGGCGCCGCGAATCGTTCCGCTGCCTGGGTTGTTGACTCTGGAAGGGACTGCCCTGTCATTCACGATCTCAGCGAGTGACCCGGACGGCGATGCCATCGCAGTTTATGTGGTCGGCGACCTTCCCGTTGGCGCCTCCTTTGATCCAGAAAGCAACCACTTCGCGTGGACTCCTGGAAATGACCAGGCCGGCACGCATAGCCTGACTTTTGGCGTGAAGGATCCCTCCGGCGCTGCCGCGTCGTATCAGACCAAGATCGAAGTGCTCAACGTCAATCTTGCTCCTGAAATCGCCTATATCAGTGACCATCTCCTATTGTCTGGTCAGACGTTTACCCTCAAGGCCACAGGCTCGGATCCCGATGCTGGCACAACGCTCAGCTACTCGATCACCGGATTGCCGAACGGCGCCAAGTTTGATAGCAGCAGTGGTTTGCTGACCTGGGCTCCCTCCGGCGTGCAGTTGGGTAACTACGATCTGCGCGTGACCGTCTCGGATGGCCAATGGACCGCCTACCGCACCTTCCGCCTTGTGGTCTCAAATCAGCCGATTCTGCCCGAAGTTCGGATCGAGTCGACTCCAAGCTTCCCCGCGTCCATCGGCCAGACGTTCTGGGTGCAGGTTGCCGCTTCCGGCATCGCGGACATTGTCTCCGTCTCACTCTCGATTAACGGTCAGAGACAGGAACTGGATCCGCTTGGCCAGGTCCGATTCACACCCTCTCAGCCGGGGCAGTATCAAGTTATCGCCACCGCCACCGACCTGGATGGATATACCGGCCGGGCGACCACCGCGATTAAGGTGCGCGACAGTGCCGATCCGAGTGCCCCAGTGCTCGCCTTCGACTCGCTCGCGGACCATGCCGTCATCTCGGCTGCGGTCACCATCCGAGGCCGGATCGCTGAGAGCAATCTGGATGAATGGACGCTCCGGTTGGCGCCTTTGGGTGGCGGGGTTCCCGCGACCCTGACAACCAGAACGAGCCTGGTGGATCCAGCATTGCTCGAGGTTCAAGCCGACCTGGATCCTGGTCTGCTCCCGAACGGCGCTTACGAGTTGGTGCTGAGCGCCACCGACATGAGCGGTCGCTCTACCCGGCTGACTCGGGTGATTGAAATCGACTCCGCGACCAAACCTGCGGCGTATCAAACGGCGGTCACGGATCTCGTGGCCAATTTGGGAGGAGTGCAAGTGCAGATCCGCCGCCTTTACTCCAGTCTGAACGAAGGTGAATCCGGTAGCTTCGGGCCGGGTTGGAGCCTTGGCGCTGTCGATATCCAGTTCGCCACCGATCTCCGTGCCACCGGCAGCGAAGCTTGGGGCGTGTTTAGCCCCTTCCTCCAGGGCACGCGCGCCTACGTGAATCTCCCGGACGGCCGAAGAGTCGGCTTCACCTTTGCCCCCGTGGCGACCCAACTCGGTAACACCACGGTTTACCGCCCCGGCTGGCAAGCTGACGCTGGAGTCGGTTACACGATGACGACCGCTGAGGCCCTGCTGGTCGAGAGCCAGGGTGCCTTTTATCAGGCCGGGAGTGGGCTGCCCTACAACATGGCAAACAGTGACTTCGGTGGTTACGACTTGACCCTGACTGCGGACGACGGCACCCGCTACGATTATCTGCTCGACGGCGGGTTACAACGGATGGTCAGCGCCTCAGGACAACAGTTGCTTTGGAGTGAAAATGGAGTGATCGCCACCACTGGTGAACGCATCGAATTCCGACGGGATGCTCAAGGACGTATTAGCCGCATCACCGCTCCGGACGGCAGTCAGGTTCTTTACACTTACTCGAGCGCAGGCGCCCTTGCCTCCGTCACGGATTTTGCTGCGAGTCAGCGTCAATTCTATGGCTATAGTCAGAGCGACTCCGCACGTCTGACCAGCATAGTCTCCACCGCCGCCACGGAACCAAGCGTGCTCATCCGCTACGACGTGCAGGGGCGCTATCTCGGTTCCGAACCGATTCAGGTGTTCCTCGGGAGTTCACGGCAGTTCCTGGGCGTGCTCAAGAATGATTCGCTTGCTGCCGGACAAACCGACCGATTCGCGTTCCTCCTCAGCGACTCGGAATGTGCCACGTCAAACACCGACTTCGTCACGCTCGGAATCGAGATCGTCGGCTTATCTGGATTCATTCCCGCGCCTGTCACTCTCGACGGGCAGACCCCGGCTGCCTCAACCTCAGATGCAAGTCACGGTATTGCGCTATTCCCACTTACTGCAAGCTCTTCTCAAGCGGCCTACGTGATTGAGGTCACTGGAGCGAACGCTCAAGCGGCTGGGAATTACACCCTTGAAGTCTACCTCGCCGGCGACGCGGATGGGGACCGTTCTATTACCGGGGCAGATGCAGCGTCGTTGGCTATATCCCTTGGCACTCAACAGGGACAGGCTGGATATAACCGAGGAGCGGACGCCAATCGAGATGGCCGCGTGACGGTCGAAGATCGACAACTGCTTCAGAACAGCACGGGCTTCGTTGCGGACCGGGCGCCAGCGACTGTCGGTGCGACGGTCCCAGGTTATGAGGACATCGTCGTTACCATCGATCTCAACAGCCTCAGCTCAGATCTGGATGGGAACCTGCTGGCTTATGGTATGTCCGCGTTCGAGCACGGCACAATCGCTTTGGGCGGAGATGGACACACCCTTCTGTTCAAGCCCGATGCCGGCTTTGTCGGGACAGCCAAACTGACGTTTCGAGCGGACGATGGGCTCTTCTTCTCAGACGATACCACAGTCACGGTCAACATTGGTGCCGCCCAGTTCGTGAATCTGCGCATCCTGGAGCGCGACGCCCAGATCGAAGTCGGCGGCTCCTTTGCGCTGCAGTTGGCCGGAGAACAGCCCGATGGTTCGCTTGTGGCGATACCGCAAAATGCCGTTCAGTTCAGTTCCAATAATCCGAAAGTTGCCGTGGTTGGGAGCGACGGGCTCGTGTTTGGGGTATCCCAGGGAACGGCCACGATCGTGGTCAGGTTTGGGAATCTCACAGCGGCAACTCCGATCTCGGTCGGTTCTGGCGGAGCCGATCCCACTTTGCAGTTCTACCCGCTTGCCTATACGATGGTCGTGGGCGCTACTCGCCAGTTCGTTGTCCGCGAACGATTGTCTGACGGGGGAGTGGTGGACCGATCGAGCGCCGCCTCAGGCGCTGAGTATTACCTATCCAGTGCAAGCCTCGGCGCCATCACTTCCAATGGCTTGCTGACAGCCACAGCTCCAGGCCGGTTCTGGGTTACGGTAGTCTACGGTGGACGAAGCGCGGTGGTTCCCATGCAAATCAGCCAGGCTAACGTCGGTCCCACCATCGTCAGCTCCAACGGCGGGGTTGTCGCCAACAGCGACGGTTTCATCGTGAGCGTCCCACCCGGCGCGCTCGGCAGCGATGTCACGGTCCAGGTCACCACGCTGGCTCAGGCCAGCTTGCCGATGCAAATGCCAACGGGCTTTGCCTTCTCCGGCGGGTTCAAAGTCGACATCGGCACGCCGCAGGCCTCGACCGGCTTGGCACTGACCGTTCCGGCACCGGCCGGAGCCAAGCCAGGGGATGTCCTCTGGTTGTTCCGCGCTGGCCAATTCTATAATGCTCAGGGCGTGCTCGAGGCGGGATGGGATCTGGTCGACAAACTGGTCGTGCAGGCGGATGGCCGGACCGCAACCACCCAGTCTCCGCCCCTCTGGGACCTGCGAACCAATGATGCGTGCGCTCTGGGCACTTCCGTGGTGGGCTCGTATGTCACCATGAATTGTCTGGGTGAGCGTGCGGCATCGGCTGCGCCCGATGGTCGCTTGCGGGTTGATCCAGAAACTGGGTTTGGCTTCTCCACGGCCGTTGGGCTCCTGGCGGACGCGAATGTGCCGATTCCATACAGCAGTGCGGTGATTACGGTCATGCGCGCGACACCCACCGCGATGGAAAGCACCCGCTTTAATATTCAGATCGCCCCAGGTGAGCACAAAGAATACACCGTAGAGCTGCCGGCGGCTGTGAAACATGATTTGGATCCTGAGGTGAAATCCATTTCCCTCGAAATCCTGGCTCCGTACGGATCGGTCCTGCGCCTTACCGGAACCGATTTTGCCCCGGCGGCCAGCGACAATTTCCTCGAGATCCTCCGACCTGCCTCGAAGGATGTCACTGGTCAAGTGCTCTATGCGGTGGATTCGAGCCGTGGGGTCCTCGTCCTGGTCAATGAGGGCAGCTCGAAGCTGCTTTCCCCGCCAATCCCGATCACCAGCCGCTCCAGGGTCTTCTTGGCTTACAACGAGCAGCACCTTTACTACTTTGATGCGGCTGATAGCAAGCGCCGGATCTTCCAGCTCCATCCGACGGATGGGCAGGTGCTCTCGAGCTTCAGCGTCCCGGGCGGCCTGGGTGATGTCGACGGGCTGGCGGCCAGCGAAACCTCGCTTTACTTGTTGGATTTCGATCGTCGCCGCATCACGGAACTCGATCTGACCGGCACCTACGTGCGCAAGGAGCTTCGCTTCGTCGGCTATGAATTTGCGCCGGGCCTCGCGTTTGACTTGCGCCAGCACGAACTGTGGGCTCTGGCTGGCAGTCTGTTGATCGGCATCGACCCGATCACGGGAGACACCCGGACAGTGGTCACCAACATCGCTGTGCCCATGGCGGCAGCATGCAACGGCTCCAACGTCCTCGTGCTCGACGCGAGCGGCATCATTCACGAAGTGGATCTCGCGACCGGCAGGGCCAAGAGTTCGCTGCGCCTTGGGTCTGACGGCTCCGCGCTAGTGCCCGATGCTCTGACCGGCGGCGCTGCCCCGGTCGTCCTCTCCAGGATTATCAAAGTTGTCGCGCTCGATGGCGCCAATGGCAGTGCCATCGTGCCCCTGACCGCGAACGACCTGTATGGCTTCGGAACAGATAGCACGGTTCGTATGGGGAAGAACGCCAATACCCGCGCTTCTTCCCCGGGCGGCAACGACACGACCGAGCCGCGCACGTTTTACAGTCAGTCCGTGAATTTCGTCCCGCCAGCTCCGGCGTATGTCTTTGTCGTCAACTCGGGCGAGGACACGGTCAGTGTCATCGCTCCGGGCGCGATCACTTCGGCCAACACCGATGGGACCGCCTCTCCGGACGGCTTGGTGGCGAGAATTCCCGTCGGCCGTAACCCCTCTCATGTCGCGGTTTCACCGGACGGCTTGTTCGCTTATGTGACTAACACTGGCGAAGGCACGATCTCGATTATCAGCGTTCTCGCGCTGATGGAGGTGGACCTTGTCCCGTCGACGACCGCCATGGATCGCATCGTCACGGGAGGCCAGCCTTACTACGTTATCGTCGACGCAGACCGCCAGGTTGGCTACGCCACTGATCGGGCTTCTGGTAGAGTATTCCAATTCGATTTGCGGCCGCCCAGTTCCAAAACGACCTACAGCGCTCAGGCCATCGACGTGGTCGCCGGCAAAGTCTCCGGACTGACTGGGCTGACTGGACTGGATATCACCGCGGACGGCCGCTACCTCTACATTGCCAGCCCGGGCAAGGACTCTTGGGCCGGAGATGACCGGGATCGCCAGCCCGGTTACGTCTTTGTCTATGATCTCGAGGACCAGGCCCAGGTGGCTGTCATCCCGGTCGGTTCCAAACCGTTCGAAGTCACGGCCAGCAAAGATGTGGAGAAACCCTACGTTGTCGTCGCCGTTCGCGGTTCTGAAAGGACTGGCTTCACAGTGATCAATACCCGAACGAATGCCATCAATTCAACCTTGACCCAGGCCACCAATCTCCGCGGGTTTGAACCGAATACTCCCGAGACTTTTGGCACACATGACACGGAGGAATGGGCGGCGCGCCTCCAATTGGTCAACGACTACCTGTTCGATATCGAGTCCGCCGAGTCCGTGGTGTTCACGTCCGATTACGAAATGGCCTTCGTGCTCTTCAATAATACATTTCAGGCGACCAGCGAGCCGGCTCCTTACCTGGGCAGTCCGGAAACAACGATCTCGGTAGCCGACGTGCAACGCGATCCCAACCGGGGCCGCGGCGGCAATATCGGCATCATTGTCAATCCTCTCTCGTCCGACACCTCAGGGTTTATCGCCGCCACCCTCGAGATTCCCTATGCCTGGCCTGACAAGCTGATCATTGACAGCTCCGGAAAATATCTGTTCGCGACTTTCAAAGGCACCAATGAAGTCTTCGTTTATGACATCGCGAAGATTCGCGCAGCAGTCGAAAAAGACGGAGAAGATCCAAAGTCGATTCGGGAAAAGGACGAGGAAGAATTCAAGCGTTACGACTATAAGGCCTATCAGACAGTCGCGATGCTCGTTTACCGCAAACCTCTCGAGCAACTCATCATGGAAGATCAAGGCGTGGGCAAGGTGGATTGGTCGCAGGTGCAGCCTGGATCAAGCAAGAACTATTGGTTGATCCCATATGAGAACGTCTCCGATTGGTTATTGGTGAATCATCCAGAGACGCTGCAGGCGTACAAAGACGCTATCCTGGACTACAACAAGCAACATCCCAATGAGACAATCACCGAGGGAACGGATGCCTGGAAACTCCGGATCTACCAGAGTTACTTGAGAGACCGGGCCTACTTTAGCGGCATTCTGATCCGGCGAATCGCTTCGGGTCGGATGCCATCCGGCATGGCCACCGGTGGTAAAGGCGTCGGCACGGCGGTGATGGACCTGGTGGCTCGAAGCGTCACTTGGACGCCTGCCAGCACCAGTGCGAGCGATAAAGTCGAGCTCCGATACGTCGTTGTGGGCAGTGCTGCCCCTAGCTTTACACTAGCACTCTACGCTTCACCGACATCGTCCTTGGCCGCAACTCTGACAGCCAGGGTGTTCACCAAACGCATCTCCGACGCCGTCGATCTCCTGCCTGGACCTCACACGATCACCTTCGAAATCCCAGCTGGCATAATTACGGATCGCGCGAGCAAGCAAGACTACTACGTCGTCAAGCTCGACAGCTTGGAGGAAGTGCCGGAGGTCCTTGAGAACAACAACACGGTTGTCTTTGCGGTTGGGGCTGTCACGGAAGGCGTGAGTCTCTTATCGACCACTCTCTCAGAGGAGAGACCAACTGTCTCAGGGCCAGATTCGTCCAGCATGCTGACCAACGCGTCGTTTGAGGAACTGGTGAGCCTGGTATCCCTCTCAGCCGTGGGTAAAACTCTCGTCGCGACCAGCCCGAGATTGCTCACGGCTGTCAACGCCCCAGCCGTTGGCTCAGATCCAAAACGCAATGGATCGCCCCCAGTTGTGACCTCGGGCAGTGGGATCGCGACACGGATCGTCTTGGAAGTGCCAGCCCCAGTCGTGGGCTCAGATCCTAGACGAGTCACTTCAGCCGCTCGTGCCACCATCCGCACCGCGCGCGCCGGTTTAACCCAATCAGATATCAGCCCGTTCAGCGTCACGGCCCCGGTCATTGGCAGAGACCCGTCACGTGCCGCAAGCGGGTTTTCCGAGCGCAGCGATGCGCGGACCGGAGACGTTGGGATCGGATCCGCCGTCACCACGTTCCCGCAACTGAACGGTGGAGTGCTTCGTGAAGCCGATCGCTGGCTCGCACGACTGGCTCAGACCTTCACCATTCCCGACAAGGGCGGCACTTTGCGGTTCACCTTGACGCTCTTGAACCTCACCAGCAGTGAAGGGGCTCCTCCAGACGCGTTGGAGGTGGCCCTTCTCGACGCCGCTACCGGACGTCCGCTCGCCGGAGTCATTGACGGACTGACAGGGACAGATGCGCTGCTCAACATACAGTCCTCTGGAAAGGTATTCTTCGGCAAGATGGTCACAACCTCCGAGGTGGCGACTTCCGGGAACACTCCTGCGGGAACGCACTCGCTGCTGGTTACAATCGATCTCAAAGGTGTCACACCGGGGACCGTGGCTGCCCTCTACTTTGACCTTATCGGCTTCGGCGCCGCCGCCAGTTTGGTGAACATTGAGAATGTTCAGGTGCTCGCTGGCCCAGGGCTCGAATTCAATCTGAACAGCGCGAGCGACTCGGGTGTGGTCGGTGACTCCATCACTAACATAAACCCGGTCATCCTCACGGGAACGAGCGATCCCAACCAACAGGTCCTCCTTGATCTGGACGGGGACGGGTTCGACGATGGCGTTGCCACGACGACTAGCGGCGGGCAATTCATGTTCTCTAACGTGACTCTCAAGGAAGGCCTGAACAGAATTCAGATCCAAACCACCAATGCCACAGGGACTACGACGGTTGAGCGAGGAATCACCTTGGATCAAGTGCGGCCAAAGTTAATCGCCATCCAGGTCAACCAAGGCCACACCCAACGGTCCATGGTCGATTCTCTGACCTTCCAATTCACCGAAAACGTCATGGGAAGCTGGTCTGGAAAAGACTTTGTGCTGCGGAATCTGGATACCAACGCCATCCTGAGGCCCGAGTCCATTCGGGTTACCGATGGCCCTGGGCCGATCTTCATTGTCACCTTCCCGTCGTTGGAGGGCGGTTCGCTCGCCGACGGCAACTACGTGGCCATCCTGGCCACCGACACGATCACGGATGCCGCCGGTAACCGTCTGGAGACGGCGGACTCCGCTCTGCAATTTGAGTTCTTCAGATATTTCGGCGATTTAGACGGCGACCGCGACGTTGATTTCCTCGATACCTTTTATTTCCAGAAAGCATACCTCCGGACATCGCTAGAACCTGGTTACGAAGCGGCTTTGGATGTCGACCGCGACGGTTTGGTGGGCGCGTTGGACTTGGCCCGCCAGCGCGAGCACTATTTGACAGTTTTGCCCACCGTCGCCAATCCAAGACCGTGAGGCACTTTCAAATGAGACCGTTCCTGATCGTTACGCTGTTGTGGTTACTCGCAACACAGCACTCGGCTGCCCAAGGCACTTTTAGAGTCCGGTTCCAGGAAGCATCTTACTCTGTTGTGCCTGGCGCGGACGTGCGTGTTACCGTTCTGATCGACCCGGTCCCTGAGGCAGGGTTGTTCAGTTACGGTCTTAGAATCGCCTGGGATGCGGCCATGGCCCGTGTGGAAAGCGCCTCCTCGGTTGTCATTCCTCCGCCTCTGGCTTTCAATGGCGTCCAGGGCCCCGGACCCATGATCGCTCTGGGTGACGGCTTCGCTGCCGCAAAGGGGACGGTCGACATTTTCGCAGCCGATGTTCAGGCATATTCTGGAAACGTCCTTGCCACGGTCGTCCTTAGGAATCTCTCGGGCGAGGTGGGTCGAAGCTATCCACTGGCCCTGGAGCTGTACCGCACTCTTGGCGCATCCGAGAGCATTTTCGTCACTGGCAAGGGCGAAGTCTTGGATGGAATGCTCAGCTTAGGTTCTGGCCTGATAGTCGTGATACCCGAGTTCTCTGCCGCTCATCTGTTGGTCCTTGGCACTTGTCTCGCCTGGTTGTGCGGGCCTCTCTGGCGCCGTGTTGACCGTAGGACCACGAACCACAACGCGGTGATTTCGTAGTTGGGGGGGCGGGCCGATACCTCTGACGAGTGTGCGGGCTTTAAAAGGACCTTGCAGTCATCGACGTGCCTTGTCGTTCAGGGTATCAGGTCCAAGCGAAGCAACGCTTCGCCGTCACGCAAGTAGAGGGCGCCGCCGGAATACGCCGGCGAACTCCAAGTGACACCACAAGCCTGGACGCGTGCGACCGCATCAAATTTGGTCGGATTGACGGCGAACAGGATCAGTTCGCCGCTATCGGAGAGCATCAGGATGTTCTTGCCCATCACCAGGAACGCCGCAAAAGCCTTTTCGCCGCTCCCCCAGAGCAAGCCGGTTTGCGACCACGCGATTTGGCCGGTCTGGGCTTGAGCACAATAGATATTCTTCTGGAGTCCGACACCATAGATGGTGTCGCCAACCGCGACGGGCGACGCGAAGTTGATCGCCGCCTCTTTGTTGATCCAGGCCGTTTCCGCTTTGAAGTCGGCCCCATCCCTGGTCACCTTAACTCCCGCCAAGCCGAACACATAAGATCCGACCATAACCATGTTGCCCACGACTACCGGGGTCGTCACGTGACGGCCCAAACGTGTTTTGAGCGGCACACGCCACAGGAGCTTGCCGTCGCTTCGATCGACTCCGATCAGGCCCGAGGCGGTAAATGAAATTACCTGACGAACGCCACCGAGCGTAGCGATGATCGGTGCGGCATTGCCCGCCGTATCACCTTCGGCTTTCCAAACTAAAGCGCCGGTCGCCTTGTCCAGACAGACCAGGCTGGCGCCTTGGAGACCGCCCGCTTGGGCAATTAAGCCCTGCCCGTCAACCACGGGGGATCCCGTGTTTCCGTGCCGCGTTGCTCCTGCCGCCGGGCCCGTCTCTCCCATGAAAACGGCGCCGAAATCGGCGACAAAATTCTTGCTCCACAAGGGAGTTCCTGTCTCGCGTTGCAGACAACGGAGTAATCCTCGGCAGGATTGAGCAAATAGCAGCGGGCCATCGACCGAGGAGGTGCATCGCGGTCCTTGGCCCCAGTCATCCTTGAACGAGTCGTCCAAGGGGCTCCGCCACAACTCCTCCCCAGTAGCGGTGTGAAGCGCATGCACGACTTCTTTACCATCCTGCAGGTCACTATAGAAAACGGTGCCATCGGACTTCCCTCCGATCACCACCGGCGAGGCATAGCCTTTCCCGATTGGAATCCGCCAGTGCGGCTTGAGCTCGGAGGGCAGGGTTGTTGGGACGGCTTCGCTTATCGGAACGTGTCCGTCACGACCAGGTCCACGCCATTGAGGCCAATCGGCGCCTGACGTGCCGATGGGTCCAACGCAGACCATCGCTGCCATTCCGAGCAATCCGAAGTGTTGGCGAAAACGCACACCCCAGAACGTTCGGAGCCAAGTGAGTCGGTCCATGGTCGTGGAGTTCATTGGGCGACCAGGATACCGATGAGTGCGTCATCTGGCTTTCCATTCGGGGTTCGGAGGCCAAAGCCGCCCTTGTAGTCCCACGTCGCCCAGCCAATGCCGTTTTCATTCAAGACACTGGCCATATCGCGATACCAGGCCAACCGTGACTCACGCGGCACGGTGGGAAGGCATCCCCACTCGCCGCAATAGAGTGGCAACTGGGTTTTCCGGGCGAGGGCAAGCGGCTTGGCCATTCCCGCCGCGATACGGGCACGATCCCAGCGACCGTTCCTTCGACGAATCTCTTTGCCCAACGCCTCAGGGAGATTTGTTAGATCGGCGTCATCCACTATCTGACCAGGATATCGCACCGATCCTTTGTAAGCACCAATGCTCGTCCAACCGGCCTCATGGTGAGTTAACAGGAACGGTTCATAGAAATGGAAACTGAGCAGGATATTGGGATCGCCCTCAGGGACTTTTAGCTGGTCAAAGGTATCGGCCGATTGCCAGCGGTTGGACCCGATCACGATGATACGCTTCGGCTCTTTGGACCGGACCACAGCGACGGCCTTGGCCACAAGATTGTTCCAGTCTTCCGGCTTGTCTGCGACCGGTTCGTTCATCAGTTCGTAGGCCACCAGTTCAACCGGGCGGCTTTGCAGTACCTCAGATAGTTCACGCCAGCATTGGAAGAACCGCTCCTGCGCTTCCGGCTTGGTCCAAAGTGGGCGTTCTCGTTCATTGAAGTGATGGGAGCGCAGGATATGCAGGTCTACGATCGCGCTCAGATTGAACTCCGCGCACCAGTCCAAAGCTGCGTTCAGCAGCGCAAACGCTTCAGATTCGCGCTTCCCGGACTCGTCCCACAGTTGCTCTTCATCCATGGGGATACGTAGGTGGTCAAACCCTTGACCGGCAATGAAGGCGACATCCTCGCGGGTGAACCAGCTGCGGCGCTGATCTCCTCGGCGGCTGCTTTGGCTGAGCCAATGACTGATATTGGTGCCGCGTTTTACCTTGAATCTGGAACCCTCTGCGGCGTTGGTCGTGACCATCCCAGCGAGGGCGATCATAGCCGCGACCGCCAAAGTCGGACATGAGCAGAAGCGTCTTTTACGTCTCATGGCTATAAAGCCTAGTGATGATCACCTGAAATAGCCATACAATCGCGCTCGCATGAAAGCTATCGCCCCAAGCCGCCTTCGTCCGCCCTTTGCGCCACTTGTAGGCCCGGAAGAAATGGCCCGCTGCGTTCCGCATCAAACCGCTAATCTGGAGTCAATTCTCCGCAGCGAGCAGCAAGTGCACGTGATTGGAAGTCAAACTGATCTAGCAACCAGACTCTTCTAACGGCTGGCGGAGAATGTCCCAGGAGGCGTCTCGGTCTCGGGCAAACTGCAACAGCCACGCTTCATTGTGGCACGATGGGTCGCGTAATGAATCTCGCCGCAGCAATCGAATTGGTTGGCCGTCCGACAAGGCGCAGCTTAGCAATAAAGCTCACCTCGTTACGGCTCCAAAACGGTCTCGAAAATCGAGCGCAAGCTCAAATCTTAACGTTAACGAAATCACAGGCCTCTGAGCAGTAGCTACTTGCCGTGGCGACACCAGAACTCACACAGATTTGTGACGAGAAGTTTAGGTGAGTTGAATCTTGGCTCCAACCTTCGTAGCCGCCCAAGGGGGACGAGGCGGATTGATTCCTTTTAGGGATTTGGTCGGCGACAGCGCCTCGTGACCTCGACGGCTACGATATCTTAACAGACTGACGCGCAGGAGTTGAGCGCTGTTTGGCTCCGTTTCGTTCCGATCAGTTCACATGGTTTCTCCGGACCAACCGGGGTGCAGGGCCGGTGCAATCTCGGTCCGATGCCGCTCCGCGACCGGCCTTGCACCGGCCTTGCACCGGCCTTGCACCGGCCTTGCACCGGCCTTGGAGCGGCTTTGCACCGAATGATCCCTAGCGTCCCTCCCGACTCGGCCATGTCTGCAGGTTAAAACTCAGTTAAAACTCGCGCTCCCATGAGCTCCCCAATATTCGGACGATAGTTGGCCTAGTCGAATACCAATTCTGGTTCAAAACGGATCAACTGACGACCGCAAGCAGTGAAATGTCTCACACGATGTCCGCAATTTGCGGACAGAGTGTGAGACATTTCACAGGTGTCCTTCCAAGTCTTCATCGCTGCTGATCTGGTCGCAACCCCGAAGGAAGTCGCCGGCGTCCCGCGCATTTCGCACTCTTGCCGAAGCGATACAGTCAATCACATCAGGCGCGAAAAGCCCGTCACTTCTTTGTCCCATAGATCAAACGCAGCTTTTCGGCATCACCCTGGCTGATCTTGTTGTCGGTCCATTGGCCTATAATCTGGTCGAAGCCCGTGCCAATGGGATCGATCACTGCACAAGGACTGGTGCCAACTCCGTCTTTGCATTCGGATTCGCACTTGGAAGCCCAGCAGGTTCGATAGTGCATGATCGATCGATAATCGTAAGACGGCGTGCTGACTATCCAATGGGACTTGGGCACCCAGTCATAATCCGATTCGCGGCCGGGCTTAATGTGCTCGTAGTGGATCATCACATACTGATCTCGGTCCCACCGCTGATGTTCGTGAAAGAAACCGAGCGCGTGTCCCAACTCGTGGGCCGGCATCCAGGGGCCTTGCTGCCACCAGAACGCGGTGATGTTTACGTCGAGCCGTGATCCTTTGCGGAAGCCATTGAAAGTCGTGTTGTTGCCGGCGCCCGTGTTGCCAGTGAAGTAGATATACTCCTCTTCGGTAGTGCGCGGAACAAAGACGATGTTTGCACCAGTATCCATCCAAAGTCGCATGGCCATTGTGGCCGTGTTCGCCTGCTCCGGACTGAGCTTCGAAATATCAAAGGGAATAATGCCGTTCGGCCAAGGCAAAGGCTTTTCGGTCTTCGCATCGACGTGCGTGGGATCAGAAGTCCTCTCCGAATCCTCGGGCAGAGTCGTCAGCGGTGTTAACAAAAGCGCCACAATTCCTGAGAGCAGTAGTGAGTGCCGCGATTTGAGGGCAAAATGTGCCATGCGCGGGTGATAATCCATTCCCAAGCGCCTACACAATTCAAAAGTGAGCGGATGCACGTGGCTCCCACCAAGCCGCAGTGCTTCACAAGAGGCGCCCAAGGCACGGTGCACGCGTATGGTGTGACGGACAAAAGTCCCGCCTTCAGTTCAATAGCAATTCGATGAAGGAGAATTAGGAACAAGGTGTCGCGGCCATGCGGTCGTGCTTGACGTCGTGGGAAAGAGCCGCGGTGTCGTCGGCGCAGGGCTTTTCGCCGACCTCCATTCAACGTTCGCGGAATTGCCAAATTGCCAGCGATGCTACTCTTCTTCTCGCTTTACATTTTGCCTATCGCATCCCATAAGATCGCGTGTTCACCGGGCTAAAACTACCTTCGGGATAAACGTTTGGGCAAACTCACTGCGGAACTTTTATGGGATTTACTTCACGGAATCACCAACTCCTGAGCACCTTGAGCCGGCTTGGCCAAGCCTTTTTTCTTCTCGGGCTTGGAGTCCACTCACTCTCCAATTCCTTCGTGTCCGGTGCCGTTGTCGATCCCGCGGAACAATGGCCGCAGTTCAGAGGGCCAAACGCTTCTGGCGTCGCGTCGGGCAAAGCATTTCCCCCAGTCGATTTTGGACCCGAGAAGAGCCTTGCCTGGAAAGTGGCTCTCCCTTCCGGACACTCTTCTCCGTGCGTATGGGGTGACCGCCTTTTTGTTACAGCCGTTCGAACCAACGATCAAAAACTGTTGACCCTGTGCCTGCAATCGCATTCGGGAAATGTGCTCTGGGAGCAAGTCGCACAGGCACAGAAGATCGAAGAGATCGACGCGATGTTCAGCCCGAACACTCCCGCCTCTTCCACTCCGGCGACAGACGGCTCGGTCGTGGTATCCTATTTCGGATCCCACGGATTGATAGCCCACGATTTCCAAGGAAAACTGCTGTGGGAGCGTCCGTTATCCAATACTTCCGGAATGCATGGGAGCGGATCCTCACCCATCATCGCTGACCAGTGGGTTGTAATTGATCTGCACATGACTAAAGACCCGTGCCTCTTGGCGGTGAGTCTAAAGGATGGGCAAACCGCCTGGAAAACAGCTCTGAAGCCAGGGGATCGGGGATGGGCGACGCCTATCGACTGGACCGAAGAGGGCGAGAAACTTATCGGACTTTTGACCCCAGGAAGATTCACGGCCTACCGGCTGAAAGACGGCAAGGAAAAATGGTGGGTGACCGGGCTCTCCAATGAAACGTGCTCCACTCCCGTGCTGGGAAGCGGCAACGTTTACATGTATTCCACTCATGAACTCGGCGAAGCCGAAAATATTCATAAAATTCCGACCTTCGATGAGATGCTCCAGCGTTTTGATTCAAACCACGATCAGCTGCTGAGCACGGATGAGGTTCCGGAGGATTTCCTGGTCGTCGAAAGGCAGTTCAGTGGGAAAAGCTATCGGAGTGGCAACTTTTCGCTTCGGGATTTGCTGCTTTTTGATTCCAAAGAAAAGGTAATCAAGCTCGACCGCGCCAATTGGCTTAAGAACATGGAAGGGATCGACCAATTCATCAAAGAGTGCACCGCGACCGAGCCAAAGGCCATCGCGGTCCGTTGCGGGGGCACGGGCGACGTCACGAAAACCAATCTGCTCTGGACGGAAAAGAAAGGTTTGCCGCAGGTCGCCTCGGAGTTGTTCTATCAGGATCGCCTCTACTTTATTCGAAACGATGGAATCGTTACCTGTCGTGATGCCGCCTCGGGCCGGCTTATCTACCAGGAGCGCACGGGAGTGGCCGGTGGGTATTACGCCTCGCCGATCGTTGCGGACGGGAAGATCTATACAGCATCGGATCGTGGCGTTGTGGCTGTATTTACGGCGGGTCCCGAATTCAAGGTGCTTGCTCGAAATGACCTCAAGGAGCCCATTTTTGCCACACCGGCCATGGCCAACGGAACCCTTTATGTCCGCACCGTTCACCATCTCTACGCCTTTAAGTGATCGTGAAATCAGGAGCCTTGATGCCGACCGAGGCTTTGGTGCCCACCTGCCGCCGAAAGGTCCTTCATGGTTTGAGTTCGTTGAGGAGTTTCACCGCGGCTTCAACGAGGCGTTCGCCGCAACCAGGTTCCAGCGGGCAGGTGGTGGGTTCGTAGTTTCCCTCTTCAAAGGCGCGCCGCGTAGGAATGTAGATGTCGAGATCGTTGGCGAGCGAGACAACTATCGTGCGGCGAAAGGGTGACGCTGCTTTGATGGCGATGCCCAGCTCGGTGAAGATTTCATGCGGCAAAGTGACGAGCGCGGTGTCGGCATCGAAGCGGACGGCCTGCACCTCCTGCGGTAGGCGCCCGGCATGCCGCTCCCAAAATTGTTTGCGGAAGATTTTCCGCCAGGCGTCCACGACTACTAGAAATGCTGCGCCGTTCTGGTCCAGGGTCTCCATCACTTTCTCAGCGGCCTCGAACTCGGTCTCGCTGATGGGCGTCACCGGAGCCAGCACGAACGCAGATCGCACGGCAAATGACCCCGGCTTTACCGCGCTTGCGTAAGGCAGGTTCGTTAGTGCCACCTGAGCCATCGCGCGGCCGATGGCGGGCGACTCACTCGTCCAATGCTGAGGATCAGGATTGAACGGATTCAAGTGATTCACGTCACCGGCACAACCTTCGCCAAAAATCGAAACGAACTTTGAACCAAACGCCGCCGTCAGATTCGTCTGCAAGTGACCGGGAAAATCTGCGCCAAAAGCCGGACCCCCATAGATCGCCGTGTGCATCGCAAAGACGGCGAGCGAGCCGATGCCTTCTGGAGCACCGGCGCGGCGCGCGAGGAGGAAGGGCAAGTCTGTGTCCACCGGGCCGGCGGGGCGGAAAATGTTGGTGTCGCCCTTGCGCGGGATCCAGCCCGTGGAGCCGTCTTTCATCCAATAGCGGCGATTGAAGGCGACACCTTCGAGGCGCGGAATCACGATCTCGAGCGATGCCGGTTGGCGGTTCGACCACGCAGCGGCGATCACGCCCGCCCAGCGCTCGACGAGTTGTTGGCGGTAATCGATCGGTTCATGCGGGTCGATTCCGTTACTTGCCTTCAGCGCACGCTCGTGGAGGAACTTGCGCAGTGGTCCGAGATACTCCGGCCCTCCGTGCGTGTGCGTGGCAGTGATGACAATGTTGGCGACAGGAATCCCGGTGAGTTGGCTGGCCTGGATGCGGGCCAGGTCCGTCAGGTCTCGCGGCACCGAGCAGAGATCATTGCCAACAAAGGCAAACGTGGTCGCGCCATCTTGCACGACCATTGCCTTGGTTTTCAGCGGATCATTTACTCCCGTGCTGATGACTTCGGTGTAGTTGCCTGCGCGCCTCCAGCCAACGGGCGGCGTGATTTCGGCGGACGCGCAGCCCACACGGAATTCAGCCATGGCAAGCGAGGCAGTCGTGAATAACGCAAAGGGGACGATAACGAAGGCCGGGTTCATGGGATGACGATCCTCCCGAGTGTAAGCCAGCCAGCCTGGTCGCGGTCTTGGTCCATGTTAGCGAAGCGGAACGGCTTGCCGCTCTTGAGCGGATTGGGGATGCCGAGGAGAAGCTTGAGCTCACCTGAAGAGTGTTTCGCAAGCTCCAGGGCTACGGATTGGGTGTCGGTGGTGGCTGGAAGCAACTTGTTTAGGGCAAAGGGAAGCATTGCCGTCGACTCTCGGCCATCAGAATCAACCGCCGAGACGGTAACGGGCCAGTTCGCGTAAAAGGGCGCGACCCCGCGATTTGTGATCGTGACAGATACCTCGAGAACTCGACCTGCCAACGCGGCGGAGGCGTGGACGACCTGCAACTCATATCCGAGGCTGCGCGCCGCACCAAGGGCGCGCTCTTGTGCATCCGGCGTGAGCGGACGAGAAGTGCTCGAGTCCATGAGCCAGGTAGCGTGGGTTTCGCGGACGCATTGGGCGAAATCCTGGCCTTTCTTGCAACCATCTGTTTGCCACAAACAGGACCAGAGCTCGGGACGGATCTCGCCGCCGATCGGCGCGGTTCGCCAGCGCTCCATCGCGGCGGGGCCCGCTTGGCGCAGAGCCGTGAGATAGAACCACTCGTCGTTCTTGCGACCGGTCTCCAGCGTAGCCCAAGCGAAGGAGTCGTCGTGGTAGCCCAAGTTGCGCTGACTGTTCGACGCATGGGCGCGGTTATTGTCGCCGGCCGGATAGCGGAGCAGAACCGGCGTCTTGTGAAAAGCCGCTTCGTAGGCGTCCATGACCTCCGCTTGGACTGCCTTGGACGCGAACCATTCCGAATGTGGGTGGCAGTGCCACTCTCCCCAAGTGCCGAGCAGACCGGCCGTGATGAAGCCGATGCGCGGATCGCCATCGTAACGCGCGCCGAGTGCGGCAATGAAATTCGTGAGCGCCGCGCGCAGACGCGGATCCTCGTAGTCCGGCGTGTGATCGAGGGCGGGAGGAAAAGGCTGAGTGTTTGTATTGGTCCACGCACGTATCTTCACGCCGGCTGCAACCAGATACTCCGGCACGCCGGAGGGCTTGCGAGGATATTCCAGGTAGACACGGAAGATGCCTTGGCAACCTCGCGCCGCGATGCCGTCGAGCAGTTGCTCCAGCGGCTTCCAGGTAAAGTTGGTCGGGCCTGTCATCAATGCCGCGAGCGACAAGTAATTGAACTCCAATGAATGCGGAAACTCTCTCCCTCGGCCTGCGTAGGGGACAAACCCTTTGAGCGGATTATCCGCTGGGCCGGGCGCATAGGCGGGACGGAAAACCACCGGCTCAGCGGCCCGTATCGTCAAACTCTGAACGAAGGCAACGGCAATCAGCAGTGCGCTGAAGCGGGCCAGGAGCAGGTGGAGATGGCAGTGGCAGGAAACCAGACGCCTCGGAAGAGGAGGATGGAATTCCGGTTCTTCCCTGACAGCTATTTCCGCCTGTGCGCTGCCGCCGGACTTTGCGGGTTCATTGGGTAACAGCCTCGCGCGCGAGTCTTGACGCATGCCCATTGTATACGGTCGTCCACCTAGGCCCTGCAACCTGGAAGAAAGCGCGCAGCGAAGTGCGGAGATTCACGGGTGGACTCAATTACTCACGCCGCGGTTCATCAGTTTCGAGGGCTGACCGTCCGATTGCGGAGATGAATGTTCTTCACGGCGTCATGCGACTCAGAGCTTTGTCTTGATGCCACACGCGCGTAGGGCACACCAGCCGCGCAAGGCTTCGAAGGCGACGAAAGCTCCCGACACGATCAAAGCGATGCCCAGCCATAGGGACACGGTGAAAGCAAAGCCCGCGCCCACAAGCAGCGCTAAGGCACCAATACCGCGAACGAGACGGCCTTTGTTGTCAATGTTGCGGGAGAAGAACGATTTCATCGTTTCGATTGCTTTATGGGTTTGCGCAAGTCGTCGAGCGCTGAGGAGAATTCGGCGAGGTCTTCCACCTGTGTCGCACCGATTTTTGTCAGAACGTCGTGGTAGGCCGGCATCGCGCGGCCACCGACCAGGAGCGTGACTTCCGGCGGCAGTGACTCATCTAGCCGCGTTAGTTCGCCTTCCAGCCGCGGGTCGTCCTCAGGATAGACCAGGCTCAAAGCCACGGCGCGGGCGCGACTCTGGCGGACAGCACCGGCGATTTCAGCAGCCGGCAGGCCCGCGCCGAGATAGGTGACTTGCCACCCGAGGTTTGCTGCGGCAGCACCAACGAGCAGTGCGCCAAGCTCGTGAATCTGACCGGTTGGGGTAGCGACGACGATCACGGGCGCATTATCCGTTCCTGTGAACGGCCTCGCAGCATGGCCAAGGAAAATTCGGATGACCGCGCTGGCGAAATGTTCGTGAGCGGCGGTGATGGTGCCGTCGCGCCACAGCACGCCGATAGCCTGCGCCAGCGGGGCGATAACTCGTTGCAGCACACCCTGTGCCCCCAGTCCGATCGCGGCCCGTTTCAGCGCGCCGTCCAGAGCACCAGCGTCAATTGACTTCACGGCCGCGACACATTCGTCAAAGAAGGAGGGTACGGTTGGAGCGGCAGCGAGAGCTCTTGCAACTTGTCCGTCTGTGCCGTGCGATTGCTTTGACAGCTCACGAAGCTTTTCCGTTGGCAGCTTTGCGACGCGGCCAATGCTGTGTCCGTGTTGGGTAATGTCGCGCAGTAGGCTCAGTCGTTCGATCTGCTCGTCCGAGTAAACGCGACGATTAGTCCCAGTACGTTCTGGCTCTACCGCGCCGTAGCGCTTTTCCCAAATCCGGATGACGTGCGCGCTCAACCCCGTGCGACGCGCGACGACTTTAATGGCTTGGTGGGCTTCAACCATAAAACTAGACAAATATGGGACAATTCAAGAGTAAGTGGCAAGCGGGGATTTTCCGAAAGTGCCTTCTTTGTTTGAGGAATGCCATTTGTGTTGGGTATTGTGGGCTAATAGAGAGTGTCGCGACCCTCTGGAAACAATCTGAGACAAAATATTGACAAGTAGACATTCGTTAGACACATTCTATACAAGTTCAACGCCAGGTGGCGATAGACTGAACATGAAAACAAACCCTGAACCTTGGATTATCAACGCAACCGTCGCTCCGCGTGGTCCTCTTAAATGCCGGTTCGCCAAGGCGACTGAGTTTGAGGCGGTCATCCGGGTTCACACCAAGACAGACAACACAATATCCAATACGAAAGATGAAAACCATCCGCATCCTCGCCCTCGTCGCGATTGTCGCCATGGCCAGCTTCTTGGGAGTTGCGCACGCTGACTCGAAGGCTACGGGCAAAGACATCGTTGCGGTTGCCTCCAGCAACGGCAACTTCAACACCCTGGTGGCCGCTGTGAAAGCTGCGGGTCTGGTCGAGACGTTGCAGGGCCCCGGGCCTTTCACTGTCTTCGCGCCGACCGACGAAGCATTCGCCAAGCTGCCCAAGGGCACGGTGGAAGATCTGCTTAAGCCTGAGAACAAGGCCAAGCTCGTCTCCATCCTCACTTACCACGTCGTATCTGGCAAGGTAATGGCCGCGGACGTCAAGACGATGAAAGCCAAAACTGTGAACGGCCAGTCGCTCGACGTGAAGGTTACCGACGGCGCCGTCACCGTGGACAACGCCAAGGTCGTCAAGCCCGACGTGGCCGCTAGCAACGGCGTCATCCACGTCATCGACACCGTGGTGCTGCCGAACTGATGGCTCCCGCGAGGGCGGAGGGCGCTTGGCGCTCCGCCCCGGCAAGCGAAACGAACAAGTTCTTAAGGGGGCCTTGACTGCGACCTTGGAGTCCAAATGGCGTCGGAAGAAATGCGGACAGATCTCCCGGAGCTCTTGGGTATTTTCGAATCGAGTAACGGCGGAGACGAAGCGATCGCCGCGGCGAAAGCGGGTGTCGCCAGTCTCGCTCAATCCGCTGCTGCCACTTATGCCGGGCACAACATTCGCGTGAACTGTGTGGCCCCCGGCCTCACGCGCACGCCGCTCACCGAATCGCTCAGAGTAATTTTTCGGTTTGATTCCGATCCAGCCAGCCGCACCACCACCTTGATTCAACTCGCACTCCATTTCGCATGACGAAAGAAACCATCATCATCGGCGCCGGCCCGGGCGGACTTGCTTCGGCCATCCTTCTGGCCGCGGTGGGCGTGAAAGTTAAAGTCATTGAGCGTCTCCCGGTGATCGGCGGGCGCACTTCGAGCATTGAAGCGCACGGCTACAAATTCGATTTGGGGCCGACCTTCTTCCTCTACCCGCGTGTGCTTGACGAAATCTTTCGCGCCGCCGGCACGACCCTGCGCGATGAGGTCGAGATGGTGCGGCTCGATCCGCAGTATCGCATCCAGTTTGGTGCGGGTGGTCGGCTCGATTGCACTCCGAATATCGATGGCATGGAGAAGCAGATCGCCGCTCTCTTCCCCGCCGACGCGCCGGGCTTTCGCCGCTTCCTCAACGAGAATCGAACCAAGCTCGCCGCCATGGAGCCGTGCCTCGAAACGCCCTTTCTCGGCTGGCAGGATCTGGTGAATTCCCGCCTCCTGAAAATGCTCCCGATGCTGCGTCCACATCAATCGTTGGACACCTACCTCAAGCGTTTCTTCAATGATGAGCGCGTCCGCCTGGCGTTTTGTTTCCAGTCGAAATACCTCGGCATGTCACCGTTCCGCTGCCCGAGCCTGTTTAGCATCCTCAGCTTCCTGGAATACGAACATGGCGTGTTCCATCCGATCGGCGGATGCGCAGCCATTACTGCCGCAATGGCCCGCGTCGCGAAAAGACTAGGCGCTGAAATCCTTCTCAATCAGCCGGTCGAAGAAATCCTCTTCTCCGGTCGCCGCGCCGTAGGCGTCCGCACGAGCGAAGGCACGCATCGCGCCGACGCCGTGGTCGTCAACGCCGACTTCGCTCGCGCCATGGAGCGCATGGTGCCCGACCACTTGCGTGTCAGCTGGACGAACAAGAAACTGGCCAAGAAGAAATACTCCTGTTCGACCTTTATGATGTATCTCGGCGTTGAAGGCACCTTCGACCTGCCGCACCACACCATCCATATCGCGAACGACTATGCGCGGAATCTCGACGAGATCGAAAACCAGCATGTTCTCAGCGGCGACCCGAGCTTCTATGTGCAGAACGCCTGTGTTACCGACCCCACGCTGGCACCCAAGGGCCACAGCGCGCTCTATGTGCTCGCGCCCGTCTCACACCAACATCCGAACATCAACTGGGAAACGGAGACTCCGCGCTTCCGCAAATTGCTCTTCGAGAAGATTGGCCAAGCGGGATATGGCGACCTCGAGAAACGTGTCCGCTACGAACGGGTCATCACGCCGGCGGATTGGGATTCGCGCTATGAAATCTATCGCGGCGCCACCTTCAATCTCGCACATACCCTCGACCAGATGCTGCATCTGCGTCCGCACAACCGCTTCGAAGATCTTGACGGTATGTATCTCGTCGGCGGCGGCACTCATCCGGGCAGTGGCCTCCCCGTCATCTTTGAGAGCGCCCGCATCAGTTCGCGCCTATTGCTCGAGGAGTTCGGTATTCCTACCGCGCCGCTCAGCTCTGTTAGACCCGCAGAGCGTCCGGTGATGGCTAGGGAAAAAGCCGGTGTCTTCGCCTCGATGGCGAGCCTGCTGGGCATTAACTCCAAGATCACATTGTGAACCGTTCGGTCAACAGCTCCCCGGGCCGCCTTTCCGCCGAGTTACTGCGGTCGGAGATTAAATCTGTTCGCGCCGCCATCTCCGCGGCCCGCGTTGCTCAAGCTCGCTGGGCCGCTGCTCCGCTCTCAACTCGACTGGCGCTCATTCGCGAGTTGCGCCACCGGATTGCGGAAAACGCCAGACAACTCGCTGAAGCCTCCACCTCCGCACGACGTCGGCCAGTGCTCGAATCGCTCACCGCCGAGGTTCTACCTCTGGTCGAGGCTTGTC
This sequence comes from Limisphaerales bacterium, assembly GCA_044225505.1. Classification (GTDB taxonomy): domain Bacteria; phylum Verrucomicrobiota; class Verrucomicrobiia; order Limisphaerales; family SIBE01; genus JAXMHN01. The sequence continues at coordinate 2,196 of JBGAIN010000027.1, read as the reverse complement.
GATTTCTCGAACGCGAGGCCGAAGGGATCCTCGCCCCACGACGCTTGGGCCGACGTGGCCAGCCGCTTTGGCTCTTCGGAGTCCGCCGTGAGATTCGCCGTGAGCCGCTCGGCGTCGTTTTAATCATTGGTCCTGGCAACTACCCCTTGCTTCTGCCTGGCGTGCAAATGATCCAGGCGCTCACCGCTGGCAATGCCGTTCTGCTCAAGCCTGGAGTGGGTGGCACTGCCGCCGCTCTGGCGCTGATCGATCTTATCGTTCAGGCCGGTTTCGACTCCGAACTCGTCGCGCTGCTTCCCGAATCCCCCGAATCTGCGCAGGCCGCCATCGAAGCACATCCCGACAAGGTTCTCTTTACTGGCAGTGCGGCCACCGGCGAGAAGATTCTCAGGCAACTCGCTCCGCATCTCCTGCCCGCCACCATGGAACTTAGCGGCTCCGACGCCGTCTTGGTTTGCGCGGATGCAGATGTTGATTTAGTTGTCAAAGCCCTCGTCTTCGGCCTCACGCTCAATGCGGGCGCGACCTGCATGGCTCCCAAGCGCGTCTTCGTCCATCGTTCCATCGCTACCGAACTCGAAGGTCGGCTGGCCGGCGCTTTTCCTATCGAACAGTCTTTTCGCCTCGCCCCGGTTGTTTCCGCCACTCTGCGGCCAATGCTTGGGGAAGCGCTGGCGGCTGGAGTTCACTTCATCGCGGGCGGACTTCACGATGACGGCAGCGTCCTCACTCCCGTCGTGCTCGGCGGCGCGACCCCGGGCCATCGACTGCTCCAGGAAGACGTGTTCGCCCCTGTTCTGGTCGTGGTCACCGTCGCCAGCGACGATGAGGCCGTGACGCGGGCCAATGACTGTCCCTTTGCCCTCGCTGCCAGTATCTTCACCCGCGACCAAAGTGCCGCGCGCCAACTCGCGGCCCGTCTCAACGCAGGCGTGGTTAGCATCAACGACCTCATTGTGCCGACGGCCGATGCCCACCTGCCGTTTGGGGGACGCAAGCGCAGCGGCTTCGGCGTCACGCGTGGCGCCGAAGGTTTGATGGAGTTGACCGTGCCCAAAGTCATTACTGTAACCCAGAGCAAGTTCCGCCCGGCCTTCGACCCACCACATCCCAAGGACGAGGCAATGTTCCAGGCGTATCTCGAGCTGACCCACGGGCGGAGTTTAAGGAACCGTGCCCGCGCCGCCTTGGCGCTCCTCAAATCACTTTCCGGCAGGACCAAACAACGCAGACAAACGAGACAATGAAAACTTCCTCCCAAGAGAGCATCGGCATTATCGGCGGTGGCCTCGGCGGACTCGCCGCTGCCTGCACCCTCGCGGCGCGCGGCTACAAGGTCGTTCTCTTCGAACGCAACGAATGGCTCGGCGGTAAGGCCGCGCAGTTGGAAAGCGCTGGCTTCCGCTTCGACATGGGGCCGACCATCGTGACCATCCCCTCCGTGCTGCGCCGCATCTTCGCTGAGGCGGACCGCAAGATGGAGGATTACCTTGACATGGTCCGGCTCGACCCGCAATGGCGCTGCTTCTTCCAAGATGGCTCAGTGCTGAACCTCGTGCAGAATGCTGACAAGATGAGCGGCGAGCTCGAGCGCTTCGCGCCTGACACGAACTCGGGTCAGCGCTACCTCGAGTTCCTCAAATGGAGCAAACGCCTCCACGACATCTCGCAACGATTCTTCTTTTACCGGCCAATCGGCGGACTTCGTGACATGTTTGATTTCAAGACCGCGTTCGATCCTTCCGTGCTCGGCGATGTGCTCGCGATGCGCATGGGCCGCAGCGTGTCCGGCTCCGTTCGCTCCTTCACGCCCGACGCGCGCGTCGCGCAGATGATGGATCACTTCACGCAATATGTCGGCTCCTCGCCCTACGGCTCGCCTGCCATTCTCTGCGGCATTGCTCACATGCAGACCGACGAGGGCATATGGTACCCCATGGGCGGCACACGCGCCGTCCCGGTGGCCCTTGAGAAACTGGCGCGTGAACTCGGCGTGGAGATTCACACGAACACTTCCATTACCAGGATTCTCACGCAGGGCGGTGGCGTTACCGGCGTCTGCACGAATCATGGCGAGGAAGTTCCGCTGCGCGCCATCGTGTCAAACTGCGACGCCGTCCGCACGCACCGCGAACTCATCAACGGCGCGGTGGGCGCGAAATTCGAGAAGCGTCGCAGCTACGAAGCTGCATGTTC
>JBGAIN010000273.1:0-7643 GCA_044225505.1 Limisphaerales bacterium | reverse complement strand
TGGGACGTTCACGAGCGCTTGCGGAATCCATCAGTTCTACGGTGAAGCGTTAGGACCTGAGATGCAGGGGGGCTGGTTTATTTGCGAACCCGCCCAGAATCTCGTGCAACGCCAAGTGGCGCGGCCAGACGGGCCGAGCTTCCGCAGTCAACCGATGCCTGGCGATCGAGATTTTCTGGCTTCGAGTGATCCTTGGTTTCATCCGGTATCGGCATGGACCGGGCCGGACGGCGCCCTGTATCTCGCGGATATGTATCGGAAGTTCATTGACCATCCGGATTACCTTCCAGAAGAGGCGCGCCCGCGCATCGACTTCATCTCTGGCAAAGATCGCGGACGCATCTGGCGAATTCGGTCTGCCCGTTCGGAGTTGGCGAAGCCAAACGCGTCGAGGGCCAACTGGAAAGACCTGGAGGTCGCGGATACGGTGCGATTGGTCGAGGCGTTAGGTGCGCCTACGGTGTGGATTCGACAAACCGCGCATCGGCTTTTGTTGGATCTTCCGCTTACCAATGTCATCGCGGTTTTGGCCGCGCGATTGATCGCTGACCTGGGCCCGATTCCGAACGAACTTTCGGATGCGGCCTTGGCTCGCTCGGCCTCCCAGCGTCAGGCGACCGACGAGCCCCTCGGTCGTCATTTAGGCGACGCGCGTCGTATTCGAATACTTTTCGACCGATTGTCAGTGCTCTCCGGCCCGGAGAGATCCCCGCGCGGTCTTCCGTCGCAAACGCATCGGGAGATCTTCAACGGCTGGCTGGCCGCCACTTTGGCGCCGTCGCCAAGCGTCCGTGAAGCCGCCTGGATGGCAATGCAGCCGAATTCGGACGGGCACAACCCGATTCCCGATGTGGGGGGCGAGCTCTTGAAGCTATGGACGGAGGATCCCAACTCGGCGGTGCGTTACCAGTTGGCCTACTGCCTGGGGCAGGGCGACTACCGCCGCATGACGGAGGCCTTGGTTTCCATCTTGCGTCGCGAACTGGAGAATCGTTGGATCCGGGCTGTGGTCTTGAGTGGAATACGCGATCGCGCGCCGGAGTTTCTTGACGTTCTCTTTCATGGTCCGCGCGACGTGGCTCCAGGAATGGCCGCGCGAAATGGGCTCGAAGACTCCTCAGCATGGGTTCAATTGGCGGAGGATCTCGGTCGTTTGTACGGCGCAGGCCCTCATGCCGATCGCATGTTGGAGTATGTTATGGGCGAGAATGCTGCCGGCACGAGTTGGCAGTTGGCCATGTTGCATGGTCTGTCACTGGGAATTCGTCAGCGTGGGTTCGATTCGCACGGTTCACCCCCGTTACTGGCGTTCCTTCGACAGAGCTCGACCCGGTGGGGTCCAGAACGCGTGGAGGCCATTCTCAACGGGGCGACCGACTTGGCGCGGGATGCGGGAGCGCCGTTATTTCGTCGCATCACTGCGGTAACGCTGCTTGGAGACTGCGATTTTCCGCGCGGAGGACCGATTTTGGCGGACCTGTTGGCACCGGCTCAACCGAAAGACCTCCAGCTCGCAGCGGCCCGCGCCATGACGCAATTCGATGCCGTCGCTGCCGCGGAAAGCGTGCTCGAACCGGCTCGCTGGGCTGGCTATACTCCGGTCATTCGCGAAATGATCGTCGGATCGGTTTTGCGGCGGCCCGGGCAAACGCCCGCCTTGCTGAGAGCCATCGACGCAGGAGTCGTCCCAACCTGGGCGGTGCCGGCAAATCGGCGTAAAGCTCTGCTTGGCCATGCTGACCCCTCGAGTCGGGCCATCGCGGAGCGGGTTTTTGGATCGGCAGGCAGCTCCGATCGTTCCCGCGTTTACGACGAGTACCGATCCGTTCTGCAATTCGAGGGAAATCCAAGGTCGGGCCACGAGGTGTTTGCACGAGTCTGTGCGACATGTCACCAACGAAAAGGCGAGGGGTTCAAGGTCGGGCCAGATTTGACCGGCGTGCGCAATCAACCGCCCGAGGCCCTTCTTTTGCACATTCTGATCCCTGACCGGGAGATTTACACCGGTTTTGAGAACTACGAATGCGAGACCAAAGATGGCCGAAGTCTCAATGGGATTCTCGTTTCGGAAACGGAGGGGACGGTGACTTTGCGCCGGGCTCTGGGCGAGCAGGAAGTTGTGCCTCGCACCGAAATTGTTTCGTTCACTGCGTCCCGGACTTCTTTGATGCCTTCTGAGTTGGAGAAAGCCATGACGAAACAGGAGTTAGCCGATCTGCTCGCTTTTCTGCGTTCCGAATGACGAAGCCTCGTGACCTTGAAGCACGACGCTTGTCACGCCTCGCCCCAGGCCAATTTGAGCGCAACGAAATTAAAGGGACCTAGCGGTCAGAACAAGTCTGAGGCACCGTCTCGCTAGACTTCAGGCCATTTCCACGGCGCTCGGAGAGGCCGGGTTCGAAGGGCGTTCGCTGCGGCGTCCTCGATAAACTCTTCCTTGGCCGGGTCCCAACGAAGCTTCCGGCCTAACTGAATGGCGATGTTTCCCAAATGGCAAACCGTGGAGACGCGGTGTCCAATATCGACAGGAAAATAAGGGTCTTTGCGACTGCGCACGCACTGCAAAAAATCATCATGCTCCCCGTTCGGGTTGGTATAAAGATGGATTTCCTCAGGCCCAATCTTCGACTCTAGAATCTCTTTGGAACTCGCTTCGAGCGGGCTGCGCCACCCGGTATTGCCGACCCATCCGTCCGTCCCAGTGAATCTAATTGAGGGGTTGCCCGGGCGGCAGGTCATGACGACTCCGTTGGCATAGCGATACGTCACATCGTACTCTTTCACGGTATTATAAAGACCGCCTTGCCAATATGTTCCCGTTCCTTCGACTTCGACCGGCCCGCTCCGTTCCGTATCGTTCGCCCATTGCGCCGTGTCAAATAGATGCGCGCCCCAGTCACAGATGATCCCGCCGGAATAATCCGTGATCCAGCGAAAGTTGAAGTGCACGCGATCCTTGTTGTAAGGAGCGGCAGGGGCCGGGCCGAGCCACATGTCGTAGTCGAATCCTGCCGGCACAGGCTGTGGGGTGGCATCTCCAGGCACGGTAGGTTGTTTCGGCAGGATGACATCAATCCGCTGCAGCTTCCCGATTCGGCCGTTCCTTACCAGTTCGGCCATTCGATGATAGACGGGAACCGAGCGATCTTCCGTGCTGGTTTGAAACACTTTCTGATTCTTGCGCACGGCTTTAATCAGACGCTTCCCTTCGTCGATGGTCAGCGACGGCTTTTCACACTGCACATCTTTGCCAGCGGCAATGGCCATCATGCTGATCAACGTGTGCCAATGGTCCGGCGTCGAAATCATCACCGTGTCGATGCCAGGCCGGGCGAGCAGTTCGCGGAAATCGCTCGTCGCAAAGCACGACTCGTCCTGGTAATGGGCATCGACCGTTTCTTTCGCACGCAAGCGTCGTCGCGCGTCGACGTCGCAGACGGCCACGACCCGGGCGTCTTTATGGCGAAGGTAGGGGGGCAAATTGTAACCCATTCCATGATCGCCCGTGCCGATGAATCCGACCTGTATGCGGCCGCTTGGCGCGACCTCGGCGCCGCGGCCCAGACTCACAGCGGGGATAAGCAAAGGAGCGACGGCCAATGAACAGGCGCCATAGCGCAGGAACGAGCGGCGGTTCAGGTGGGCTTTCATGACGAAATGAATTTATGAATTTGTTTCCCGGCCCGCAATGACCAAAACATCGCAATCAAACCGTGCAAAGGTCGCGGCGGCAGAATATCCAGCCTCCGGCTAACCAAAAGACGGCGCCGATTCCGAAGAGGATACCCAGGTCGCGCCAGGGGCACAAGCCGCTGGCTAAGACTTGCGCGGGGCGGTGGTAATGGAGCGGGGAAAGGAAAGCAATCGTTGCCAGAGGACTCCAGAATTGCGCCAGGTAATGCAGAAGGAACAGCGCGGCCAGAATGAGGAAGACCGTCGTGATGGCGCGCCCTTGGCGATCAGACAGCGCCGAGACGAGCCACGCGAACCCGGCTACGGCCACATAAACGCAGCCAAAGTTGACAACCACCAAGATCAAGTGGGAAATCGGTGGTCGTTGCCACGCGGGCATTCCCAGGTTCCCCAACATGTTTCCGAGCATGGCTCCGAGCAGCAAAGCGGCAGCTCCAGCCATCCACACCGCCGATTCCGAAAGGAAGATTTCCCACCGAGACACCGGCAAACCCAGCAAGACGTCGATGGTGCCACGATCGACTTCACCCGCTGGAATGCGGGTGCCGATCACCACGGCGTGAGCCCATGCCAGCGCCAACGCCACCGGATGTACCCAAGCAATCGCTTGAAACATCTGTGGTCCTATACGCCCGGCCAATTCCGTGCCGAGCATGGCTTGAATCAGCCCACGCGCAAACTCGAGCTGGAGCCATCGCTGCGACACTTGCATTCCGAACTTCGGCAGCACGTAGGCCAGCGCGGCCTCGACTCCAAAGAGCAAGAGACTCAAAACCACGGTCGTGACCCAGGTCTCCCGGAATGCGCGCCATGCTAGTCCGCGGTTCATGCGGATGGCGCTCCTCCCTTGCGATAGAATCCTCGAAACAAGCTCTCGAGGTCCGGCCGCCCAATACTCAACTCTTCAATTGGCTTGCCGGATAGAAAGTCAATCATCGGTTGAATCGGCCCGGCAACTCTCCCACACCATACGGTGCCGTCCTGGCGGGTCAGTTGCATGAAGTTGGGAAGCGTCAGGGCTCGCGCCACCGACTCGTGTCGCCAGCGAATCGTGAAATCGTGTCCGGCCTTCTCGCGCAGGGTCTGGAGCGACTCCGCCGCGACGAGTTGCCCCTCTCGCACAATCGCGACCCGATCACACAGTTCGTCGACTTCGCTGAGGGAGTGGCTCGAGAAGAAGACGGTTTGCCCGTGACTCGCTCGTTCGCGAAGCAACTCGCGAAGAATCTCTTGCACAAGTGGATCCAAAGCGCTGGTCGGTTCGTCCAGCACCAACAACTTCGGCGAATGGGCCAACGCTAAAATCAATCCCAGCTTCTGGCGCATGCCGCGCGACATTTCCCGGACTTTCACCGACAAGTCCAGATCGAGCCGTCCGGCCAGATCCCGACCCGATTCGGTGAGGTCACGGCCCCGGACCTGGCCAAAAATCGACAAACAAGTGCTCCCGTTCATCCATGCGGGGAGACGTAAATCTCCGGGGACATATCCGATGTCCCGTTTGATCTCTCGACTGTGGCTCCAACAATCCTGGCCAAAGATCCGCGCTGACCCGCCTGAAGGGCGGAGGAATCCCAGAAGAACTCGGATGGTCGTGGTTTTGCCGGCACCGTTCGGACCAAGGAACCCAAAGAGCGATCCTTCCGGAACCGAGAACGAGATTCCTTCGATGCCTCGCCGGGCGCCGTAACTTCGCGTGAGATTATCGATCTCCACCAGGGCCACAGACGAGCTGTAGCAGAATACGGATTGGCCTGCCAGTCTGGGCACCCGTCCAGGCCTGCTGGCGAGGCGGTCGTTGACGCGGAGCGAAGATCGGCTCAAGCGGGAGTTACGAGGCGAACGGTGGGATCCAGTAACGTCTGGATCCTTCGACGGGGTCGATCGACGCCGGCAAATGTCTCACACTCGGGAGACTTTTGTCACCATTGCTGGCATCAGTCGGTTTAAGCGCTGGAATGCCCGCGACTCGCTCTCCGTCCGATCTAAACAGCCTGTAAACAGCTTCATAACAGCATGAGACCAGCATCGCGACGCTGTTTTCATCGAGTTCTCATCGAGTTCTCATCGTGTTCTGAGCGAAAGACCGTCGCTTGGTCGCGGGTGAGACACCTTGGGCGAATCCACCCATTTCAGGAGCAAATTGCTCTCATCTTTCGCTGAGACGCTTACTGGCCAAAGCAGTAGCGGTAGGAGCACTTCAAGACACTGGAATGCAAGCACTAAGCCACTGCACTCCGCCGCCATGTCGACTGCTGCCGGAACACCAGCAACTTCACGGGAACGCGGACTCGCGGAGCCGGTTGAAGAATCCGCATGAGCGATGTTTCCAAGGAAAAGGCTGAGTGGCGCGGCGCGAGCGAGGGAGTATCCCCGCAGCGGGCTGCGACCGAGCGAGCAACAAAGGCAGTCGGCCTTTTCCTTGGAAATCCTTCGGACGGCAGGTCTTTTGGCTGCATCCGGCGTTGGCTCGGCCCTTACAGCCCGCTGCGGGGATGCGTGGGCCTCGCCGCCTTGGCTGCAGCCAAAATTCGTCGCCGCAGCGCGCATGCTGATTCCTCAACCGGCTCCTGGTCCGCAGGAACAGGCGCGCGGAGAGCAGGCCACGGACGATTCCGGGCGCAGTCGGTCAGGCGAGGCTTCTGGCGGAATAAATTCTAATGCGTGTAGGAAATTCCGATCTGTCCCGAAGGGACCCGACGAGAAATAGCCCGGCGGCTTTAGCGCTTATCTTTACCCACAACTGTCGCGGATGATTTGAGCGCCTTCGGTCATCTGCCGAAGGCGGTTCCAGCCGGGGAAGCGCGTGTCGGGGTCAGTCCCGCAGATACGCATGTCCGGTGTTCGGCAAAAGTTTCTCACGATTATTTGAGCCACTCTCGGACAGATCCGGCGGCGTAGCCAGCCGCGCCCATCATCAAGGACGCGCCGTGGTAAATCGCTCCCGGATATTGCAGCCTCAGCTATCTCGCCATGCCAAGAACCTGCCCCTGCCTTATTCCGCCGCCATCGGCTCGAGCAACAACTCTCGTTTCCTCAACTCCTCAAACATTCGGTCGCGCCCCAGTTCAATCCCAGCCTCCTCCAGCTCAGGTTTGAGGATGTGGTAGACCTTGCGGGTACCTAAGCGCGGCTGTAGTCGACGCTCTCGCTGCACCAAAGCGGCCACCAGCTCTCCATCCATGGCTCGACGCTGCCGTTGTCGACGCCGCGCATAATAGTTCTGCCGGCTCATGGCCAACTTCCGACATAACCTGGCCACGTTAACCCCGGGTAACTCCCCGTCTTGCTCTATGGCTCCGTGGGCGGCTTCCCAGTCCCCTTTTTTTTAAACTCTACCACGTCCTCGATCCCCGCTCGCTTACAGGCCATTCGGGTATACTGCCGCTCCAAAGCTAGCTCCAGATTCGTGTCGGCCAAGAGCGATTCCAAGGCTTTGACCCGTTCTTTAAGCTTCTTCAATTGGTTGATCTCTTCTGGCTTTTCCACTCGTATCCTCATTCTACGACTGCCATTGCCATATTTCCAAACCCACTTCTGCACCGTCACCGCACCTTTAATCCCATACTTTCGCCGCATCTCCTCAAAGGGCAAATCTTTCTCTTCCAGCTCACGTACCACCGCCATCTTGAACGCTTCACTGTAGCGAATCCCACTGTTTTGTCCGACTCGTTTTACCATAACGAGTGTCAATCTATCCCAGGACGGGACCAAAGGTTCCACCCACCCCTCTCGCCAATCGGGTCTCTCGATAGCCACCTTCCGGTGCTCGGATTGTAGTAACGATACCCTGTTATTGCAGTCGAAAAATCCCGGTACAGCGATTTTCGAGTTACGCGGCGACGCCAGCGGCCGCGAGGGCCTCTGATTGACGGGCAACGCTGCTCTGACAACAACAACCTCACGCGCAGAAGCCTACGCCAACGATCCGCACCTTGAAGGAAAATCGC
>JBGAIN010000026.1:0-70135 GCA_044225505.1 Limisphaerales bacterium | reverse complement strand
AAATTGCGCCCCGCTGTTCCGGACGGACGTCTTTCATCACGGCGGTATTGTTGGCGGTCTGGAAGAGCGAGTAGCCCATCGTCATGACAATCATGGGGACGATATAACCGGGGATACCGAGCGCCATCGGAAGCACGGATAGAGTGTAAGAACCAGCGGCGACTCCGACGAGTCCAACGACGATGGTTCGCGGGGCTCCAAAGCGGTCCGAGATCCGACCCGCTGGCACCCCTGTCAGCGCGACGACGACCGGACCAATGGACAAGACAAGTCCCACGAGGGCGGTGTCGAGTTCAAGACCGCGTGTGAGATAGAAGGGCCCGACGACCAGCGTGGCCATCATTACGGTCGAAACAAGTCCGCTCATCGCGAGGCTTCCCGTCAGAAGCGGATCGTGGAATGCCGCCCAGTGGAGCAGAGGAGACGCCGCTCGGCTTTCGGCGAGCAGGAAGAGGCTCAGTCCGAAGCCGGTGGCCACCAGCAGCAGGATATTGAGTGTGCTGAAACGGCCGCCACCCATGGACATGGCGAGCGCGTAGGCGGCGAGCGTCAGCGCCAGGAGCACAGCTCCCAGTTTATTGAATCCGGCTACTGTGGCTTTTCGCCCGCGGTCATCGGCGGGTAGGTAATGATGGACTAGCAGGAATGCCAAAATCCCCAGCGGCACATTGAGAAGAAAGATTGCTCGCCAACCGGGTCCAGCGATGAGGAGGCCGCCCAGCGACGGACCCAGAGCTGTCCCAATCGCCGACATCGTTCCCAGCAAACCCATGGCGATTCCGGTCTGTGCCTTGGGAATCGTTTCGCCAACCAATGCCATCGTGAGAGCCATCATCAACGCGGCTCCCAGACCTTGGGCTGCCCTGGCGAAGATTAACATCCAGAGCGTGGGCGCAAAAGCGCACGAGATTGAAGCTATCGTAAACAGCGAGAGTCCACCCAAGAGCAAACGACGGCGGCCGGCAATGTCCCCCAGACGTCCGGCACTGACAATCAGAGTCGTGATCGCCAGGAGGTAAGCAATCACGAGCCATTGGACTTCCTGGAAGGAGGCGTTAAAGCGCTCGGCCAATGTTGGCAACGCCACGTTCGCGATGCTTGTGCCGAGGGAAGACATCAACATGGGGAGCGAAAGGCCAGCGAGAGCCCCGCGGACGGACGGCTCCCGCTTGGGCGTCTCCGCGACGCGCTCGGTTCGTTGCCTGGCAAGGACGTTCATGAGAGCAAGGTAGTGGCTTCCCTGACATGGCGGAAGACGCACCGTTTGCACTGACTACGTGCGTTTGACGCCATGCCTCAATCCCAAGTAGCTTGTCTCGAGTTTATGGAACGCCCCGACCTCAATCTCCTCGTCACCCTGGACGTGCTTCTGGCCGAAGGCAGCGTCGCTAGCGCGGCCCGCCGGTTACGGCTGAGCCCATCGGCGATGAGCCGGGCGCTAGCCCGGGTGCGGCACGCGACAGGTGATCCGCTCCTGGTGCGAGCCGGGCGTGGTCTGGTCCCTACACCACGAGCCGTGGAACTCCGAGCGCGTGTCGGTCAGCTCGTCCGGGACGCCGAGGCCGTTTTACGGCCAATGGAAAAACTCCAGCTTAACCAGCTTAACCGGACTTTTACCCTGCGAACTAGTGAAGGGTTTGTGGAGAATTTCGGACCGGACCTCATCGCGCGCCTTGCCACGGAAGCGCCTGGTGTGCGGCTGCGCTTCATGCAGAAGCCAGATAAAGGGAGTGGTCCCCTCCGCGATGGGACGATCGACCTCGAAACAGGCGTTGTGGAAAGCACGACCGCTCCGGAGTTACGGGTGCAGGCGCTGTTCCGCGACGGTTACATCGGCGTTGTGCGATTGGACCATGCGCTAGGCCAAGGCAAAATCACGGCTAGCCGTTACGCGGCTGGCAGGCACATAAGTGTTTCCCGACAGGGTTTCGAAAAAGGGCCCATCGATGAGGCTCTGGCGTCCCTGGGGTTGCAGCGGGAGATTGTTACGGTCGTTGGTGGATTTTCGACGGCGCTGGGCCTGGCTCGGGCCTCTGATCTGATTGCCACGGTTCCCGAACGACACACCGGAAACCTCCGTACTGGAATGCATAGTTTTCGTCTTCCCTTCGCCACGCCGGAGTTCACCGTTTCGCTGCTCTGGCACCCTCGGCTTGATGCCGATTTGGCACATCGGTGGCTTCGCCAGTGCGTCCTGGAGGCGTGTGCGAGACGCCTTGCCCCTTTCCCAAGTCGGCCTCGGAGCCGTTGAGGACTTTGAGACTTGCCCTGCATTCGCCGTGAGACCCTCGTGGCTAGCGGTGCTCGGCGAGGACGGTGTCGGAAGGGGCCTGTGCCGCGTTTAGGACCGATTATAAATGTCGCACACTTCGAGACCAAATGGTCTTGGAGTGTGCGACATTTCGTTCACGCCCAACCCCGTGGAAGGGACACGCCGCGGGGCGAAGGAGAAGGGCTGCGAATGGGAAGTGCCCGTGGGAGAGCTGAGAAGATGCGCGACCGGACAGGGTGGAATCGGGCAACAGAGCGCGTCGGTTCGGACCAAAGCCGGTGCAAGGCCGGTGCAAGGCCGGTGCAAGGCCGGTCAGTGAGCGGCAATGGAGCGGGATCACTCAGGCATTGCACCGCGGTTGGTCCGTCCTAGGCTCGGACTCGCTTCGGGCCGAAACGCCCCAACTCCAACGTATTCGCGCCCAGCGCAGTAGCGTCACCCACCGCAGCCGATCCCAACCCGGATGCGCTCTTATAGGGCCTGCACCGCGGCAGAAAAACGGTCGCAAGGGATGCAGCCGTCGATTCGTGACCGTGATTTGGTGACTTTTTGTCTCCACCCCATGCGAGAGGTGGGGGTTGGTTCGGTTCAATGACGTTTTGACTGGGAGGGGAATTGTGCCATATCGCGTTCTCAATTTGCGAACCGATGTCCGGCGGTCCAGGCCAGGCCACCCAAGCTGGGCTCCAGATCCGCAGGCCGATGCCGACCTTGGCGGGAACTTGGTTGGCCTACTGTCCGCGCCAATGGCGAATGAACGGAGTTGAGTCGACAACGTCCAGGCGTAGAGTGGGCAGAGTCGTCTATCGCCAGGACCAAGCGCGCGGCGAGATCTCTTACGGGCAAGAATCTCCCCCGGAAATCGATGCTAGCGGTGTTCTGTAACGTTATCGATTTTGCAACTTACTTCACCAAAACGACTTGTCTCGGCGACACAGGGCCTCGAGGGCCTCACGCCGCACGGATCTGACAGGTAGCAAACCGCGGCTCAGCGTTTTATGAGTCGGAAGAACAACTGGCTCTGCGTGGTTGAAACCGTTTTCGGCGATTCTCCTGGTTCATCGGTCCAACTCTGCGGTGAAAGCGTTCGACTGGTTTGCAGGGAAAACCCGGTGGGCCATGTGAAGGCTAAGGCGTTGGGCGCGCGGTGGAATTGAAGGGTGGCGGTCTCCTCCAGAGTCACGCGAAACGCATGCGCATCGATGCTCCCATCCAGGAAAGTGATCTGCCCATTGCGATTGCCGCCCGTTGGGCGGCCGTCGCTGCCCGATCCGTGTTGGAGAAAGATCCCGCCGCCGAGTTGGATGTTGCCGTCGCTGGTCGGAACGAGGTCGCCAGACAAAGCTAACAGTTGCAGATCGCCAAGGGCGTCCGTTGCCCAAATGCCATTGTTGTTGGCACCTAGTTCTGTGCCAGAAAGGACGGCTGTGAACGCCAATCGATTGTCGCCAAACACGACCAGAGAGTTGCCTTGGATATCAGCGAACTGAATAGATTCCGGCGCCCCGGGGGGACGAGTTCCAGTGCGAGCGACCAATCGGAGATCGGTCAGGCTGGTGCCGGCAAAAACACCGATGTTATTTGCGGCAGTGACATTGGGGCCTAAAATCGTCGCGCGGAAGCAGATGAACCGCCCTTTACCCAGTTTTAGGGTAGGATCCAACAAAGGTTGGTCAAATTGATATCCAGCCATTCCCGGGACAGGCGCTCCGCCGATGAAAACTGGTTGAAGATCGTTCGATGGCCCCGCCCAGATTCCAATGCCGGAGAGTAGGCCCGTAAAATTGAACGTCGAAGCCACGAACGCTATCGTGCCGTCGTCATTCACAACCGGCGCCGAGAGCAACTCGCGGAAAACGGCACCTCCCGTCCCAGGCGCAGTGTCACCTTTGAGAGGCCCTTGTTGAATTGCCTTGACCGCTAACTTGAGTCCCTGAGCCGGGGAATGCAGCCAAAGGCCCTGGGCGAACTGACGCGACCGCGATTCGATGGCTCGTCCGCGAAAGACAGTAGTTCCATCGCGGCTAATCGCCACCGCGAACGGCTCATCCAATTTGCCGCCAAAGAGATAACCGGCTGGCAGATCCGGCGCGGCGTCGCCGGCGCGAACGATGGCTTTGAAGTCTTCGGGCGGGCCACGAAAGATTGCCTGATCATTGGCGGCGTTTCCGGACGTAATTCCCGGGCCGCGCAGGCCGCTTGCCAAGACAAAAATCCCTGATGGATTCATGGCAAACGGAGGATTGACCGCGGGAAACTCCAGAGTGATGCCGGAGGCCAGTCCAGGCGCTGGGCCGCCATTTTGCGCGATGATAGAGGTATTACCGGGAAAATCGGCGATGAGTGCATTTTCCAGGGCCAATCCGACTTTCGAATCATCACCCGTAACAACCGGTGACGTGTCCAGCCCGAAGGATTGTCCGACCGAGGTGATAAACGTTTGGAGATTTCGTTGAACGGATGCTCCTGGAATGCCCAGGACCAGCCCTGTTCCAAGGAGCGGATAGGTGACCTGGCCCGCCTCATTGATCGAGGGTGGAACAAAGAAGAAACGTGTCTTGCCGACCACCTCCCACTTGGCATTGAGCGGGGTCGCACGCACCACTTGGATGACCGCTGTATCACTATCGATGCTCTTGTTACCGCTAGTCACTCGCACCCAATACTGGTTGACCGTCGCCTCGAGCGGTGGCGTGAGGTAATTGGCAGCGGTGGCCTGGGCGATCGGGCGAGAGGTATCTCCAGTGATCCCCAGGTACCACTGATAGCTCAAAGTAATTCCCTGCGCCTGGACGGTAAGAGAGGCAGTTTGCCCCGTGGCGAAGGTTGCGTTCTGGGGCTGTCGAGTGATTTCCGGTGCGGTCCTGCCGTCAATCGGAGTGACCGTGATCACAGCGGTTTGGCTATCGAGAGTCACGACCCCGTCACTTATTCTCACCCAGTAGCTCGTGCTCTGAGTCAGGACGGGGGAGTTGAAGATGTGACTGTTCGGGACATTAAGCGGCCTGGAGGTGTCACCGCTATTTCCCTGATACCATTGAAAGTTGCTCGCGGAACCTTCGTAACCCACCGATAGCGCCACCGATTGTCCGCTCGTGGTATGGGCCGAAGCGGGCTGTTGGGTGATTCTCAGATTGGAGCTGACGCCGCCCTTGGTCGCAGCCAGTCGCCAGCGGACCGTGACGTTGCCATTGGGCTGGTCGGCCTGCGCCGCTAGGGTGTTGTTAGAAATCGTCCCCGTCGTAAACCCAGCCGAGTTCGGGTTGAACGTCATCTCTCCCTGGGCGGAAACTTGGCCAGCGACGCTCAGGACCGTGCTGGCTCCGCTAAAACTGCCGTTGGCGAAGACTTCGACGTCAATGGTGCCGACATCCGTTTCGGGAGTCGTGACGGATCCAGTCTGGCTGACGTAGACCGAACCCAGGTAATGTCCTGTGAAGGGAGACTGGACTGGCGGCGGTCCGGCCTGGCCGCACACCGCGTACAAGGAGACGGCCAACAGAACGTGGAATGGGTTTTTCATGGTCTTTTTGCGACGGGAATTGTCTTCGGACAGCGTCGTTAACCGGCGCTTCAGCGTCAATTAAAACTTTCCACTGGTTCTAGGGATAAAAGGCGATGCGGTCGTGTCTAAAGAGTTGGTTCCGCTGAATAACCCCCTGTTTTCTGGAAACCGACAATAACTATCCCAATCGAAAGTGCCTCGCCGCAAATCAAAACGGGCTATAAGCGATTCTGGAACGTTAAAGATTTGTGTGTTCAACCGACTGTAGACTTATTCAGCAGAATCAAACATGTAGACGCGACCCCGTTGCCCCTTCCTCACTCCCAGGCGCCACTTGCCTTCCCACGGCTCCCGCGGCATTATTTCTGACAACGAGTGGCAACCGCGCCAAACAGAGTTCGCCATCCCGCCCTGATGGGCGATTCCTGGATACTGCACGCAAAAGCACGTGCGTACCATTGGCAGGGAACTGGGCAACTTTCGATTAAAGCATTCTTTGGAGGGCATGCGCATTATCGCATCAATTCGGGGCACTGCGCGGTGGATGAAACCGGCTACTTGGTTTTAAACCATGGGCAGAATTACGAGATCAGCATCGAAGCGAGACGCCCCGTGGAGTCTTTTTGCATCTTCTTTGCTCATGGCCTCGTTGAGGACGTGTATCGGGGGCTTTCGCGAAACCGGCAAGCCTTGCTTGACGACCCCTGTGCACAGACGCCGGTCTGTTTCTTTGAAAAGACTTACACTCATGATCGCATCCTTTCGCCAGCGATGCTCCGGATTCGCCGAGATCACCGAAGGCACGACCGCGACTGGCTAATCGAGCAGCTTCACTTCGTCGCTGAACGACTTCTTCGGGTTCATTCACGAACTTGGGCAGAAAGCGAGCGCTTGGGTTGCGCACGGGCGGCGACACGGGCTGAGCTCTATCGGCGTGTTTCTCGCGCTCGAGATTATATCAGTGCAATGTTTGCGGAGTCCTTGACGCTAAGGGAAGTTGCGCAAGTTGCTTGTCTATCGCCCAACCATTTGCTTCGAAGCTTTCGCCGAGCCTACGGGATGACGCCGCACCAATTCCTAACCGAACGAAGGTTACAGGAAGGCAAACGCTTGCTGGAGACTGGGGCGTGTTCCGTGACCGAAACCTGTTTTGCGATTGGTTTTGAGAGTATTGGTTCCTTCAGCACGCTGTATCGGAAACATTACGGAATGGCTCCATCCCAAAGCCAACCGGCAAATAGGTGATTTTCGAGAAGCTCGCCTCCTGGATGCCGACTAAGATAGGCGCCATGAAAATCATGCTCTTGGTCTGTGCACTTGGAAATCTCGCGGTTTTAAGCGCCGTTGCCGAAACAACCGACGGCGTGAATGGCGCTGGCCAGCTTGAAGGGATATGGCAATGCGTGGCCGCGACGGTCAACGGTCGAGTTCTTCCCCCGACGACGACGGAGGCGCTCCGACTGACTTTAACCAAGGATCGATTCAAGACGGAGCGAGGCATCGACGTGCTGTTTGATAGCACCTATACGATCGATCAATCCAAGACGCCCAAGGAGATTGATATGGTCGGAACGGAAGGCGATCTGAAAGGACGACTCGCCCGCGGGATTTACTCATTGGATAGCAAGGAACTGCGGATTTGTTATGTCATGCCCGGGTTGCCGCGTCCAAAGACTTTTGAAAGCGCCGAAGGCTCCCAAGCGTTCTTAGTGATCTGGAAGCGGATGTCGGCAAAATAGCATGCTGACAAGCTGGCTCCAGATCAACCCGCTGGCTTGGCTTTCCATGATGAAATCCATGATGGCCGGCCTGTGTGGCACCTGGGGGCAGAGTCGTGAAGCCGCAACGACGAGGGCGTGATTGGAGCCCCCGTTGCGAAGCTGCCTAATTCTCATTTCTGGGATAGTTCGCGCCAGGTGAGGCATTGGCTGCGAGCATCGGCTTAAATGCGCCTCGATAGGCCCATGCGAGGAAAAGTTCCATTAATAGAACAACGATACCCGGACCGATAGTCGCCGGCGCCATGGCGACATGGAATGTTAAGATCCCGACGATGATGGGCGCGAGCAATGTCAGCGCCAACGGGACGAAGCGGTTCGTCAAAAACATTACCGCAACGATGATCTCCACGCCCGAGACCACTGACATATAGCCTGCTTTCATCAGCGCTCCGAGCACTGTCATCATGTCGGGCGGCATGTCTTTCGGAGCGGGCATGAAATTCAGGAAACCATTCAGACCGAAAATAAGAAACATCAGGCCCAAGAGGATTCGAACAGTCGCGATGGCGTAACGCGCGGCAGGCTTATGTCGGCGCGGCGGCATGTCGTTCGGTATTACTGGAATCTCGGTCATACGTGCGGTTTCAGGGCGGTCTTGATGGTTGATCGACTCTCTTTTCACAATAACGACGAACGGGATGCCCGGTTCAGGACATTCTACAATGGCCTTCGGGTTTATGCGACATGGATCCTTGTCGATGGCGGTTTAGCCACGAGAAATCCTCCTCCGCCTGGGTATCCGGCTGGGTCTTACCGCTGTAAGACTGCTTGAACGATCGCGTCGGCGAGGGCTTTCATTCCTTGGTCGCCGGGGTGCGCCGCCACACCACTGTGGGCAAATGACCTCTCTGAACGGGCGGCGTTGGTCGATTCGCGTCCCAGCGGACCCGCATCCACGAATATGGCATTCGCGTCCTGACATGCGTGCCGCAGAATGTCGTCTTTGTCAGCGTCTGGCCAGAAGCTGCTGCGGACGATGATCATCGGATGGCGTCTGGCCAGGACAGCGCGCAGGATGTTCAGCACGCCCGTTTTGAACTGCGCCTTGGCTTGGTCCGAATCCAGAGCTGGGACGTTCTCGCCGATGGCGAGCACCACAAGGTCCGGATCGAAAGCCACGTATTCGTTTATCTGATCGGTCACGTCGTAGGTCGCGTAGTTCCGTTCAAAATCGGCGATGTTCTTGACTAGAATCTGCGGCGTTGCGCCGGTATGCTCCGCGAGAGCACTCGCAACGAGATGAACGTAGTCCTTCGCTTCGGAACTTGCTGCCATGCCCCAGTTGCCCGTCCACCCGATGTCCGGCTTGGGGCCATGCAAGGTGATGCTGTTTCCCAGGAACAGTATCCGGCGAACTTGCGACGATTTGACCTCGGTTCCGGCGGTCACTGGAAACATGGAGACTCGCAATTTAGTGCAGCCAAATGGGACCAGAGTGAGGGTGGTGGAGATCTGCGTTCGGGTGGCTGGCAGGACTGGGAGCTGAGGCGCTTTGGGATCGGGCTTCCAGGCCATTTCGACCGCCTTGGCTTGCAGCCTCAACGGTGCAGCCAATGGCCAATCCCAAGTCGAGGGCATCGTGCCTCGCTGCACTGCAAAACTGGGGTTCTGCACGTCTAGGGCGTAGTTCCATTTTGCCGAGACATCCGGAGTGTTGGCATTGGTTGATTCCGGGACGGGCAAAGCAAAGAGCAGGGGGCCGTAGGAGACCGTGGCATACGGGGCGTCTTGCGCATTGCGATCGTGCCCGGTAGCCAATTTCGGGACCATCGGGAAGCGCAAGTGAACGACGTCCCCTGGCTGCCAGACCCTGGCCAACCGCACAAAGCCATTGGTATTGGGCATGGCGTTGAACGTGGTCCCATTGACCGTGAGCGAGGGCTGTTGACACCAGCTTGGAATACGGAAGGCCAATGGGAAATGGGCGGCGCGCGCAGGTTTTAAGCTTATCTCGATGCTCTCGTTGAACGGGTAGTCCGTCTGACAGCGAATCTCGATCGGCACATTGTCCGCGACCTTCGCGGAAACGAGGGAAGGGCCGTAGTGAGTCGCGGCCAATCCGTTGTCGTAGGTTGCCATCCAAAGGTGCATCACATAGTTCGGCACGATTCGATTCAGCGCCGCGGTGCAGCACAGTGGAAAATGCTTTCGCTGGTAGGAATTCCCTTCGGCTTGTGGCCCGTGAGGGTGGGGCGGCGAATAATCCACGAGGCGGTTTGGGCATTGGAAATAGACGTGCGTTTTGAAATCACGTGCCACCGTAGCTGGACCGGCGTTAAAGAACGCTCGCTCGGTCCGGTCTCCCAGGCGTCCCTGGCCGCTGACCATCAGTAAGGTGATTTGACTCCACAGGTAGGCCGCGACGTCGCAGGTCTCTGTCCCTCGAAAGGCGCCCGTCGGTCCAAAAAACTCGTCCGCAACAGGGGCGCCCGAGGGTTGCATTGCGTCACGCTCAAGGAGGTCGTGCCACGCTAGCGTCGTGTCGAGGAACTGGCGATTGCCGGTCCACAAGTAGCCCAGCGCCCAAGGGGTTGTGCTTTCTAGAAAATGCACCACGTGGTCGCTCTTCTCGCCGCCAGGCTCCGGGACTGGCATGGTGCGGTAACGATTCCAAGATGTTCCGCCCGGCGCTTTGCCACCTCCATCACTGGAGAACAGAGCTGTGAGGGATGCGCCAATCTCGCGGTTTCCTGTCCAGGTCCAGGTGTCAAAAGCTGGCCACGGATTGGACATGGCCCATCCCTGCCGTAACCAGTCGCGATCGCCGCTGTAGCTCATCTCCAGCGTTTGCAGAACTCGCGGGTCTCTCGACGCCAGATAATAGCCGGACAAGGCCCGGCCGAGCAGTCCGTTGGCCCAGAGCGGCCACGCATCACTGACGACGCTCCCGTTTCGATCCTCGGTTTTATTTCGGTCGAGCCACCAAAGAAACAGGATGCTCTCCGGCTTCATGCGCGTGACGACCACGTCGAGCCGCTGCTTGGCCTGTCGGATGAGCGCTTCGTCGTGCAGGATGTAGCCGAGGCGAACCAGCCCGTCGAACCAGTATCCGCCCCCTTCGTACGGCCAACCGCCGTTTGGCCAATTCAAACGATCCCCAGTCATCGTATGATCGGCAGCCCAAGCCCGCTGGAATTCGGCGTCATACTCATCCATGTGGCCGGTGAAACCGTCCTTCGCGGCCAAGCACCAGTCGCGCAGCCAGCCCGCCGGTTCGACCGCACCCGGAGGCAGTGCAATAAATGCGGGACGCATCGGGGGTTCGAAAGGACGCGCATAATTGACGGGCGCATCCGGCACGATCGCCGTGGTGGTTGACAAAAGTTCCCCACTGGAACAGTGCAATGCGAAAACCCCGGCGAGCGCAAAGACGCCCCAGTTGAACGGGAGCGAGTTGGGGCCAGTTTCTTGTCTGGCGAGATTCGATGTCTGCTGCTTGGTCAGGGGGTTCACAAGAGTGATACTACCCCCGCAACGCGATAAGGAACACTGCTTTCTCGGTGGGACTTTTCCCGGACTGGATTCGCCGTCGTGGCTCGGGGCTATCGATTATGGAAAGAGTTGGGGCGCGAACTCGTTCAGGTAATTTCGCCAATTGATCCAGGTGTGCCCGCCCGAAGACTCCCGATAGACCGGTTCAAATCCGTGCTTCTTCAGAAGGGCGACTGTTCCCCGCGATGTCTCGATGACAAAATCGTCGGTTCCAGTGCTGAACCAGAGCAGTTTCAGGCCTTTCTTGGCATCGCCGTTGTCGAGCGCCTCACGGTTCCGTTCTTCCCAACTTGGGCCGTTGTCGTTGTTGGAAGCCGCTCCGCGATTGCGGCCAAAGGCACCGAAGACTCCGGAACTGAACACACCCACAAAACCGAACTTGTCCAGGTTTGGGATGGCCACATTCAACGTCTGGCTCCCTCCCATGGAGAGGCCGGCGATCGCTCGGTGCTGCCGGTCCTTCGAAACGCGGTAATGACTCTCGATATACGGCATGAGATCCGTCAGAAACTCTTGGGTGAATTCATCGGCCGCGGGACGGTTCGTGCTGCTGTCGGACGTTCCGCTACGTCGACCCATTCCGAAGGCACGGGTATGACCCGCGGGCATGACCACAAGCATCGGTTTGGCTTTCTGCGCTGCGATCAGATTATCCAGAATGAAATTGGCACGGCCGACGGAGGTCCAGGAATCGTCCGAGTCGCCAGCGCCATGGAGCAGGTAAAATACTGGATATTCGCCTTGGCCCGACTCGTAGCCTGGCGGGGTGTAGACGTGCATGCGACGAAACCGTTTGAGAGTCTGAGAATAATAGGTCACGGCAGACACCGCGCCATGAGGCACGTCCCGGGTGTCCATGAATTCAGAGCCTGGCACATACAGCAAACTCCAAGCGTTGTTGTTCGATTCGCTGGTCGACGGATTGCGCGGGTCAATGACTGTAAGTCCGTCGACGTCGAAGGTATAACGGTAAGCGCCGGGATCCACCGGCCCAATCGTGACTTCCCAGATCCCGTTAGTCCCCTTGGTCATGTCTTTTCCTTGGCCCAGACCTGGAATGTCGCTAGGCATCAGACGGGCTTTGGGCGCATTCGTCGCTAACAAGCGGAAGGTGACGCTTCGGTCTGGCAATATCTCCGGCGAGACGACTTGCGGGCCAAAAAAACCCCGCGCTGCCGGTCGGTTGGTGGAGGGGCTTTCTTGACCTTGCAGGAGCGCGACTCCAGAGAAGAGTGAGAGTACGGTCAGGGCGCCTGCGATGGATCGGGTGATAGGACGTGAGCGTTTCATGGCGTAGAATAGAGCTTACTTGCTATTGACCGGTCGCCCGGCTCCGTGGTTACACGAGGTAGGATCGCACGGTGACGTTCGCTCGCTCGGCCCGCTGAAGGATTCTAGCTCGCGTCGCTGACGATAATCCGATCCTAGGAAGTTGGTTCGAGATTGAGTCTACCCGCGACTCTCCCTAGAACGTCAGGACGCGTGACGGAATTAACCCATCCCTTCGTGCCGCATCTGGCAGAGTTGTTCAACTTAGTGGAAGAAGTCTGGCTTGGGTAAAGGATCGCCAAGGTCGTTGGGTGTGGGTGAACGGAGCCTTTCTGACCAATTATGCACTCGATCATCCTGGCGTGGACGGACTATCGATCGCCGATGAGATTCTTGGCAAGACCGACTACGATTTGTCTCCGGCGTTAGGATTGGGGCATCGTACTTGCGATCGTGTCTGGTGACCCGATTTTTCACCTCACACTGGGGTTGCATTGCCTGGGGAACGACCGTTCGATTCGCGACGGGGCAGGCGCTCGGATTGGGCCTTGCAAGAGCTGTAAGGTGGTTTATATCAAGCATTGGAAATGCTCGTGCCAACTTAAGCATTCGGTCCATCAGGCACGGGGGCATCGGGTCGATTCTCTGAGTGCCGTAAAATGAAGTTCGTTCGATCCATCGTATGAAAATTGGACTCTATAGCGTCACATATCTTGGCTGCTGGTATCGGGGCGAGGCCCTGACCTTGCCCGAAGTCATTCGCACAGCTAAGAATTTCGGTTACGACGGCGTCGAATTTGACGGCAAGCGGCCGCACGCCAACCCGCTCGATTGGCCGAAGCCCAAGTGTGACGAACTGCGGCGCCTTGCCCAGGGAGAAGGCGTGGAGATTCTGGGAGTCGCGGCGAACAACGACTTTAGCAATCCCGTGCCAGAGGTTCGGGAGGCGCAGATTTGTTTCGTTCGCGAGCTGATTCGTATGACGGCGGATATGGGAGCAAAACATCTCCGGGTCTTTTTGGCCTGGTGGGGCATTACCCGCCATCCCAAACTCGCGACGTATGACATCGCCGAGGGCTATTGGCCGATAATTCATGCGAAGTTTTCCGAAGCCGAAATATGGGGTTGGTGCCGTGACAGCTTGATTGAATGCGCCCGCTACGCGGGAGAAATGGGTGTCACGTTAGCTCTGCAAAACCATAAGCCACTGGTTAAGGACCACCACGATGTCATCCGCATGGTGCGCGAAGTGGATTCGCCGCATCTGCAAATCTGCCTCGATGCGCCGTTGATGCCGGACCGCAGTGCCGCCGCCATGATGCAGGCAGCGGCGGATGTAGGGTCCATGCAAGTCATGTCGCACTTCGGGGGTGAGTTCGATCGAAATCCCGATGGCAGCATTCTCGGGATGCACCGTGAAGACGGCGTCTTGACGGAGAGCACGAACCAGTATTACCGCGATTTTGTCACAGCGATGCATCGCATTGGCTATCGCGGCTATATTAGTTATGAACTGTGCCACCAGTTGCCCATTGTCAATGGACAGACTGTCGGGATTGAATTTGCCCACAAGAACGCCCAGCTCGCTGCGGAGTTCATGCGCACGATCATTCGGTCCGAGTACCAGCAGCCTCAGGAACGGACGCATGTTTCGTTGGCTGCTGCCCTCTGAACTAGTGTGCCGGCCCCCCATTCTGCCCGCGGCAGCATAAAATGTCCCGCCGGGACTATTCACTAGTCTTGGAGCATGATTCCCGTGGGTGGCGGCCAATAGTTCGCGCTTTCTGCACTGTTAAGGCAGGCGGCCGCACGACACGCCAATAAAACGGCGTTGATCTGTCGGCAACGCCAAGTTACCTACGCGGAATTACACTCCACTTCCCTACGCCTGGCGCGTTGGGTTCAAGAGGGAGGCTTGAACGCCCCATTCCAAGAGCGGGGTTTCAACACCGCTGCTCGGCACTTAACATCACCGGCTCCAACTTCTCGAAAATCTATGCCTATGGCAGGCCTTGGATGCGATAGTAGCGGCGCGGATGAGCTCCAATGGTGATATCTTCTTTGCTGGCGGTCGCACTGGTAGCGGTGACGTCGACGGGTAAGTCTGTCCAGTTCGGCTCTTCCAGCTCGTTCTTGAATTGCACGCGGTAAGTCCGGCCGGGAGCGGCTGTCCAGACCAAAGTGACCTTCGACGAATCGTGCTCGACGGACGTGATTTGGATCGTCGAACTGACAAGGATCCGAAATGTGCGCGTGTCGTTCAGGCTCGGGCTTCCATCATCGCTGACCTGAACCGTCACAGTGTTGGTGGTTCCTTCGTCCTGAGCTGTTGGTTTCCAAGTGAATAGCCCTGAACCGCGATCCAGCGATGCTCCCGTGGGACTGGCCAGAAGCACGAACGTCAACTGATTCGTGGGCAGGTCTCCATCGGAAGCGTTCAGCGGCAGCGAGAAAGCCGATTCCGCTGGGATCTGTAGATCGTTGATCAAACTTAGGGTGGGAGCGCTATTCACCTCTCGCACGACCGCGTCGAAGGTGTTGGTGGCACTGAGCGAAGGAACGCCGTCGTCCGTAACCACGAGGATGAATCTGTTCGTGCTTGGGCCCTGAGCCTCGGCCGGGGTCCACCGAATCGTTCCGTCCGCGTCCACTTGGGCGCCTGCAGGTGCGGTGAGCAATGTATAACTCAGTTGGTTGGCAGGGAGATCCGTGTCATTGGCGCTAGCCACAACGCGTAACTCCGTCAGTTCGTCGATCGTCTGCGTTGAGATGTCTGGCAACACCGGAGCGTGGTTTTCAGGAATGACCTTCAGAACAAACTGGTTGGTCACGCTCAGTTGCGGCGAGGGGATCGCTCCCGGGTTGTCATCGGTGACCCGAATAACGACGGTATTGGTGCTCGGCACCTGGCTGGTCGCGGGCGTCCATTGGATCAGGCCTGTCGTCGTCACGGTCATTCCGGCGGGCCCGGAGACCAGGCTGAAAGTCAATGGATTGGCCGGTAAATCGCTGTCGATGGCCGTGGCGGTGGCGCTGAAAGGCACTGGACCTTTGAGCGTTTGATCGGCCGGCAGCGTCAGCACCGGTGCGGTGTTGACCTCGTTGATTCGAACCTGAAAAGTATTGGTTGCGCTTAACTCGCGATCGACCGACGCATCAACGTTGGTGTCCGTGACTTTTAAAATGACCGTTTCTGTGCCTGGGCCATTAGATTCGTTCGGAGTCCATCGGATCGTTCCCGTGGCGGGGTCCAATACTAATCCGGGCGGTCCGGAAATGAGCTCGTAGCGCAAAGGATTTTGCGGCAGATCCGAGTCAGCGGCGGCAGCACTCATTTCCCACGGAACTGACTCATCGATGACGGGTGCAGCAGCGACAAAAGTGGGGCGAGTGTTTATCTCATGAACGATCACGTTGAACGATCGTGTGTCGCTAAGCGGGGGAGTGCCGTTGTCCGTGACGCTCACGGTTACGGTATTCGTTGACGGGCCTTGAGCTTCGGTCGGCGTCCAGGAGATCAAACCAGACGCTGCGTCCAATGTCATCCCTGCTGGTCCAGATACCAGTTGATAGGACAATGTCTGCGTTGGGGTATCGTGGTCCACGGCGGCCGTTGAGAGCGTCCAGGGGATCGTTTCATCGAGGTTTGTGTCCCCCAGTGTCGAGGGAATAATGGGCGACGTGTTCGAGACCACCAACGTCACGTTAGTGCTCGTGTAGAGCAATCCCCAGGCAACGTGATTCGTGTCGGGCGATTCCAATCGGTCGAACGTCCCAGTAAGCGCCGCTGCGGAGAAAATGATAAAGGAGTCATCCTTCTTCGGGAGAAAGCCGGTCACCAGCTTGGGGCGCAGGATTCCAGTGAGGTTCGCAGATCCTGTCACCGTCAGATGATCGTAATTCGTTCCGCGTTCATAACCTCCGAGATCCACTTGAAGTTCGCTTTCCGGCGTTGGATTGAAATTCCCGAGGAGGGTCAAAGTGCCCAGCGAGTCGCCCGGGTTGACGACCCCTGTGTCCTTGAACGCAGTCGTGGAAATGTTGAGTGTTCCAGTTCCGGAAATCACACCGGGCGCGGCATTGGTGAACGAGCCGTTATTAACTTGCACGGTGTTGGTGCCGCGAATGAGGAGGTGTCCCTGACTGGTCAAACTAGGAGTGGAGCCAGTGAGCGAGAACAGGAGTGGGCCACCTGCCACATTTATGGTTCCCGAATTGGAGTGGTGGGCACCCGCTTTTGTAACGGTCAACGGCGCTTCCACATCCAGGCTGCCGCGGTTATCCAACTGGGCGTTCAGTTGGCGGGTGCCACCGGAGCCAGGTAACACCCGAATGGTTGCGCCGGTCTCATTGACGAGTGCGCCCGCGGTGACGTTGAGGGTTGCGACCCCGCCGCCGGTGACGTTGAGGATCTCGATCGTGCCCAGGTTGGTCAGCGTGTTCGCCACCGTTAACGCCGTATTGACCGAGACTGTCGATTGCACACTGAGCAGGGCCCCGGGGGTATCGTTCACCGGACCATTGAATCGGACGACTCCTTGGACCTTCATCTCACCGCGGTTGTCCAGGGGGGCATTGATCTCTCCATTGGCCAGCGTCAGCGTTCGTCCGGCCGCATTGATGAGCCGGCCTGGTCCATTGACGGTCGTGGTGCTCAAGTCAAGAAAGGTGGATTCGTTGGAGAGGTCTGGGGTCAAGTTCAACACGACGTTGTTTAGTTCCCACGTGCCACCGCCTCCGATAGTGCCGCTGGCATAGTTGAACGTGCCGTTGCTAACGACGTTGGTTCGGCCGGCCGGAATGTTTATCGAGCCGGTCGTGGTGAAACTGGGGGCCGTTCCGGACTGAGTGAGTGTTAAATTGCCGCCCGCCAGGTTGATCGTGCCGCTATTGGTATGTTTGGCGCCTCCGCGGTTGATAGTGAGGTTGGTCAAGATCTCCAACGTGCCTCGGTTATCCAGCTGAGCGTTGAGTTGCCGGGTGCCACCGGAGCCAGGCAAGACCCGAATGGTAGCGCCGGTCTCATTGACGAGCGCGCCCGCGGTGACGTTGAGGGTTGCGACCCCGCCACCGGTGACGTTGAGGATCTCGATCGTGCCCAGGTTGGTCAGCGAGTTCGCGACCGTCAACGCCGTGTTGACCGAGACAGTCGATTGCACACTGAGCAGGGCACCGGGGGTATCGTTCACCGGACCATTGAATCGGACGACTCCTTGGACCTTCAACTCACCGCGGTTGTCCAGGGGGGCATTGATCTCTCCATTGGCCAGCGTCAGCGTTCGTCCGGCCGCATTGATGAGCCGGCCTGGTCCATTGACGGTCGTCGTGCTCAAGTCAAGAAAGGTGGATTCGTTGGAGAGGTCTGGGGTCAAGTTCAACACGACGTTGTTTAGTTCCCACGTGCCACCACCTCCGATAGTGCCGCTGGCATAGTTGAACGTGCCGTTGCTAACGACGTTGGTTCGGCCGGTCGGAATGTTTATGGAGCCGGTGGTAGTGAAACTGGGGGCCGTTCCGGACTGAGTGAGTGTTAAATTGCCGCCCGCGAGGTTGATCGTGCCGCTATTGGTATGTTTGGCGCCTCCACGGTTGATAGTGAGGTTGGTCAAGATCTCCAACGTGCCGCGGTTATCCAGTTGAGCGTTCAGTTGGCGGGTGCCACCGGAGCCAGGTAACACCCGAATGGTTGCGCCGGTCTCATTGATGAGTGCGCCCGCGGTGACGTTTAGGGTTGCGACCCCGCCGCCGGTGACGTTGAGCATCTCAATCGTGCCCAGGTTGGTCAGCGTGTTCGCCACCGTTAACGCCGTGTTGACGCTCGACGTTGACTCGAGCCGCACTGTTGGCGACGAACCAGCACCCCCGATAGTCAATCGCGCTGCATTTTGCGTTCCCTGCACCGTAACCGTATAGTTTCCCGCCGCAGCGATGGTCAGGTTGTCAGCCGCACTGGGGATCTGGTTCGGGCTCCAATTCGATGCGACCGCCCAAAGTCCTCCGGCCGTATTCGTCCAGGTTAAATTCGCACCTTGTACGGCGCAAACGCTACCGACGAGGATGAGACTGAACCAACCCAGGGATACACCTTTGAACTTCATAGTAAGGAGGGGATTGAGGCGATCCTTCGCGGCGCGACGTGGGGGCACAATTCTGGAAGCAAGGTGCTTCTGCCGACCCTTGCAACTCCTAACGATCCAGGGAACAATCGATTTGCCACAGAGGAGTTGAGACGCCCAAGAACTGGAGGTGAGGAGTACTACAGCGAGTTCCGACTGTCAATGTTGATTGGGCGGTTCGATTGACGGCGCCGCGACGATGTCGAACCGCGATCAGAACTCCTTGAATCTGAAATTCCCCCATTTAGCTTCGTCGGCGTTTTCCCGGGGAACCGTCGGCAGGCTGAGATGGAGAGACTCGGCGGGAGAAGCCAAGCGCGCAGCTTACGGGCGAAGCCGGGCTGCGCAGCAAGCGTAGCTTCAGCGCGAGGAGTTACTTACCTTTCTTTTCCACGAGGCCTGGCCAGTACTGCTTCGCTTTGGCCAAGTTGCCCGGCGCGTCGCTGTTAAAATCGTTGCGCACTCCTTTGCTATACTGCAGCAGAAGCTTGCCCTCGATGATTTGAAAGGCGTTCACGTCGATCTCCACCAGCTTGTTCTTGGAAACGCCATAAGCGCAGTAACCCCCAAACTCCGGCAGATACCGGGCGGGGTCCGCTTTGAATTGGTCACGATGTTCTTTCGAAGCGAAGTAGTAAATCGCACTCTCGTGCCGAAGGACAAACTTGGGATCGCCTTTCACCGGGCGATGATCCGTAAAGAAGGCGACCGGATCATAGCCTTGAATCGCGACGCCCGATTTGTCCAAGTTGATTAGAGTCTTGGTGGCAGACTGAGCCAAGACGGACCATACCCATGCAGAGAGGACGAAAGTAACGAATGCTTTTCTCATGACCGTGGGTCGTGGCCGCGAGGAGGTCCTTACACGGTCTTTGCTACCCCTGTCAGGAAATGTTGGCGCGATCGACAGATAGGGGTGGATACGACGGAAACTCCGAGGCCGCAACACGCGTTGCTCATGATCGCGGATATCAGCGGGTATACGCGTTACATGACCGCCAACGCCAAAACCCTGGCCCATAGCCAGACCATCATCACGGAACTCGTTAAAGCCATCCTCGAGCGCGTCCAACTTCCTTTGGAAATCGCCAAACTGGAAGGGGACGCGGTCTTCTTGTTTTGTCCGCACATTCCGGATGCGCTGACTTGGATGACCACCCGCGCGCAGCTTAGTGAGAAACTCCTCGAATTCTTCAAGCGGTTTGGCGACAAACTGCGCGAGTTGAGCGGATCGATCCATTGCACCTGCGATGCTTGCACCCACATTGAAAAGCTCCGACTAAAGGTCGTGGTGCACCACGGCGAAGTCCTTTTTCACCGTGTTATGCAGTTTAATGAGTTGGCCGGCGTCGACGTCATCCTCGTCCATCGGCTCCTCAAGAACTCCGTTCCCGCCGATCAATACTTGCTTCTGACCGATGCCGCGATGCGCGAGCTGCAATTCCCGGACTCGATTCAATTCAAACCCCAAAAGGAGACCTACGAAGGACTCGGGACCGTCCAAACTGCTTTCCACGATTTTGATGCCGCATGCTGCCAGCCAGCTGTGAGCGGCGCCTCGTCGTTCGCGAGTCGGTATCGACGCTCCGTGAGCCTCTCTCTAAAACTCTGGTTTGGCCCGCTCACGTCGCCCCGGACATTTCGAAACTTGCCCAACGACCGCCACGCCGCCGGACGCGTTGGACTCGCCGTGCTGGCATTGGTGCTCAGTCCGTTGCTGTTGCCGACGGCGGCGCTACTGGGGTTCTACCGTGCCTTTCGTGGGGAATTTTGAACTGCCAGCGTGGGGGGCTGCATCGCATCGGGGGAGGGGATTGGGGTGCGGGTCCAGGGAAAGGCATTCGGTCTTGATTCGCTAATAACACGGAGATGACACGGATTAAACACGAGTTTAACAGGGATAGATTCCGTATAAAATCCTTCTAAAATCCTTGTCCATTCCGTGCTATTACTGTAACTAGTCCTTGTAGAAGGCGTCTGGACTAGTACGGACGATGCGCGCGCGATCTCATTGGCAGCCTCGCAAGTCTCCCGGTTGGGTCTCTTCCGGCCGAACGGTCGTGCTTTGCCCGCCATCTCGGCAAACCGCCTGAACTCAATCTATGGCCCGACGACGGAACAATCCCATGGCCGGTGATATCGAAGGTGTCATCGGAGACCTTGTCTTTTACCGCCGCAAAGGCAAACCGTGCGTCCGGCGCAGGCCGGTTCGGACGAAAAAGTTCACCGGACCGGAAAAGAAGAACCAGGGGCGCTTTGCGCAGGCTTCCAAGTTTGCCAGCGCCGTTCTCGACGACGCCACGCATTGCGTCCGCTACGAGCAAGGGGCGAAGCAATCAGGACGTTCCGCGCAGAATCTCGCGGTGAGTGATTTCCTGCATGCCCCAGCCATCGTGGAAATCGATGTGACCGGGTATACGGGGCGCGGGGGCGATCGTCTGCGGATGCGTGTGGAAGAAGGGGTGGTTGGGGCCGCAGAAGTGAAGGTTGTCATTACCGATCGAGCCAAGTCGACTTTGGAATCTGGCTCGGCGGCGGTCGATCCGGACGGACTTTGGTGGACCTATCTGGCTCAGAAAGACGTGCCGGCCGACCAGGCGATCTGGATTACCGTGACCGCAGTGGATCAGCCCGGGAATAAGACTACGAAGGTTTTGCGGCATTCGACCGGCGCTTGAGCCGGTTTGATTGGGCTGCGTATCGGGACGTCCTCGGGCGGATTGACAATCCTGGGAACCGGCTTAGCGTCGCCTCGTAATCCGTAGGGCGATGAATGAGACCTGCAATCGGGCGTTTACGCTGGTTGAACTGCTCGTTGTCATTGCGGTGGTGGCCATCCTCGCGAGCTTGCTTTTGCCGACATTGTCCAAAGCCAAGGCGTCTGCGCACGCCAGCGTGTGCAAGAGCAATTTGCGCCAATACAGCTTCGCAGCGCGCTTGTATCTGGACGATCACCCGGATGAAGGGTTCGTGGGCAACTCGCTCCCTTGGATTGTGGCTCTGGAGGCGTATACGGGGACGACCTTTCGACGTATCCCAAACGGAATATCCGGAAATCAAGGTACCAACGGGGTGAGAAGTTGTCCCGCGTTCCTGCGCTTGGGATCCCGGAAGAGCTACCCCTCACAAGTCGGCAGCTATTCCTGGAACCAAATCAGCATCACGGAAATCGAGCGGCTGCAGATACGCGTGGCGCCGGGGATCAGCCCGATCAACGTGTTCCAGGATCGCGGAGTGGTCAGCCCGAGCCGACTCATCAGCTTGGGCGATTCACTTATCCAAATTATCCCCTTACCCGGCGCACTTCCCATCGAATCGGTGATCGATGGCGCCAACCTCAATCCCATGTCGGAGCCGGCCATGGCGTTGTGGCCCGAACTAGGGTTGATGCCTCCGAAGCCGGTGGTGGATGGCGCCAAGTGGCTCCAGTTGTCGCGACGTCGTCATGGCGGGCAATTTAATATCGTGTTTTGCGATGGCCATGTCGAAGCCAGAAAAGCGCGCGCCCTGTTTGATGTGCGCGAGGACGCAGTCCTGCGTTCCTGGCATCGCGATGATCTGCCGCACCGTGAAATAGTTAGCCAGCTGTTCTCGAACTAGGCGGGACGAGCCGCGTTGCTCATTTCATCAGGCCGCGAACTTCTTCTTCAGATCGGCGCAACCGTTCCGCCACGAGCTTGACGACGCCTCGGTTAAAACAAGAGGCCAAATGCGGCGTGTCCGCTTCAATACGTTGGAACCTGGCCGCGGATAGGTAATGAAGCCGGCACGGTTCGTCTGCGATCACTGAGGCCGAACGCGGGGCTTGGCAGTAAAACCCCATCTCCCCCAGGATGACACCGCTCGTGTAAGTGCGGCGTCGAAGTGTGCGCCCACCGGTCAACTCGACGACTACGGAGGCACGGCCAGATTCGAGAAAGTACAATCCATCAGCGGGGTCGCCCTCGCAAAAGAGCGTCTGCCCTTCAGCAATGTCCACCGGTTGAAAGTGTGGAATCATGGCGGACGCCGATTCGGCATCGTGCAACAGTTCTTCGAGTTGCAAGGACAAAGGTGCGGCGAGATGGTCGAGAAGTTGCCCTTCCAACAGAAGTTGGTCTTCGCACCATTCCAGGCCGCGGTCCAAGTCGGGACAGCAGCGTAGATCAGAGGCGCCTTTGGGAAACAAACCTCCCTGGCGTAGTTGGTTTTCAATCGCGGGGATTAATTGGGTGAATACCAGCCGCAATCCCGATTTGTCCGCGAGTTGCCGCAGCTTCAGGAAGCTCAGCACCGCGGAGGAGTCCAGACCGGTGACGAGTCGAAAATCGAAGACGGCAAACTTGAGCGGCTGTGAATGGCCCACGGACAACCGCTGGCGAATCCTTTCCAACAGGTCGTTCGCCGTGCCGAAGAAGACAAATCCGTGAAGGACCAGAATCGCGATGCTGTCGCCTTGATCTTGCAGATAGCTCTGTTGCGCGGCCGATCGGACAACGTTGCTTTGGAGTTGTTTTCCCGAAAGGGTGTGTTTGATGCTGGAGGTTTTCCCGTAGCTGACAATAAACAAGAGGCAGGCGATCAAAAGGCCGGCGCCGACGCCCTGCAGGAATCCGAGCGTGGCGATGATGATCAGGATGACGACGATGAGGCAGTAGTCCAGACGCGGGAATTGCCACCAGGCATGATAGACCCATCGAGAAAGAAAGGTGTAGCCAATATAAAGCAGCAAACCGCCGAGCACTGGTTTGGGAACATACGCCAGAAACGAGGAGCCAAGTAGGAGCACCGAGCCGCAAACCCCGCCGGCAATCATTCCAGCCACGGGCGATCGCGCCCCCGCTTGCTGGTTGAGCAGGCAGCGATTAATGGACAGATACCCGACGATTCCACCGCAACACCCATTCACGATGTTGGCAATTCCGTTGGCTCGAAGTTCCTGATCCAGATCGACGTGGCGCGATGTGGCCAGCTCGAGTCCGGTCGAATTCAGGAGGATGGAGAGCATGACGATTACCATCATTGCGAGCAGAGTCCCGGTTTGGTGGAAGAGAACCCGCCAATCGATATGGCTCAGGGTGGAGGGTGCCCATGCTTGCCAGAGGCTCTCGTGGGAGAAGGCATTGAAGAACCACGCTTCATGGTTTAACGAAACCGACGCTTGTCCCAGCAGCAGCCAAATCGCGTTCCCGAGCCCGATCCCACCCACGAGCACGGCTGGCAAGGTGAGGAAGTGTTTGGAACGTTGCAGAACAATCAAAAGGATAGCGGCCATGACAGCGCCGCACAGCCATTGGGCAGCCACCGGGCCATGAAACATGGCGGGAAACTCTGCAAGGCTCAGAGGGATACCCGTCATGACCTTGAACGAGCTGCGCGTGATCAGCCACCCCGTGCCAGCGAGGAACCCTCCAATCACAGGATATGGGATATATCGGGCGAGGCGCCCCCAGCCAAATCGGCCCAAGGCGTAGAGAAACAGTCCCGTGCTCGCAGTGCTTAGAATGATCGCTGCCCAGACCGTGGGGTAGATGAAGGATTCGGATCCGGCCTGGTCGAGGGCTGATGCAATGGATGCGGCCGCCAAGGTGATAATAATGGCCGAGTTCGCTTCGAGGCCAGCGAGGGTGAATGGGAAAGGGCTACGCCAAGCGACAAGGATGGCTGTGACCGTGGCTCCAATCAGCGCGCTGCCCACACCCTGGGGAAGATAAGCGGTGAGTTTGCCGGAGAAGATCAGGGCGGCAAACGAGATACTGTAAACGAGAGTGACAAGTCCGGAGGTCAGTCCGGCAATCAAGTTAGGCAGAAACGACGCCGCCAAGCCAGGGCGAGAGCTCATGCGCCGTTAAAGGGAGCGCGATCGGCCGATCCGATGCCAAGCAAGGCCGCCGCCGGGCCATGGGCAAGCGATTGGAGGCCGTTCTTTAAAAACGTGGTTTTTGGGGCCAAAGACTGACCCCGAAATGGGACTCTGCTGACGGGAACACCCGAGATCAACGAACGCATTTCCCCGAGAGTATCGTTCTTTCCGCTTCCAGAGCAAGAACGAGTCCTGCTGGCTCCTCCATGTCTGGAGTGACGACAGGACAGAGCCGAACGAAAACGGCTCTTGCGACAAGTTCAACCGGGAAAAAGAAGAGCGCCAGCGGGCATGCTGGCGCTCTCGCCGACCGGAGAATTATCTTAGTTCGCCGGGTTGTTATCTGTCCCGAGATCAACCACGGGACGAATCTGACCGCGGATTTCTCCGCCTGGGTTGGCCGCAGTGTGGACGTTAAAATACCCTAACCCATCGACGATCGTTTCGATTTCTTTCGGTTGCAGCTGAATGGATCCGAGAACAAATCCGAGTCGGCTGAAACTGCCCAGAGCGAAGGCCTTCAGATCGATCAAGGGCGGGGCGGTTTGATCGACCCCAGCTGGGCCGTGAATGTGCGCCAAAGTGGCGTCACCCGAGAGATTCGCGTAGTCCAATTGGAAGCTAAGCCGATCTCCGAGCAAGGTGACGCGCGCGCTGCCGACCGCGTCCGAAGCAACGGCATTAGGCCGTTCGTTGGCACCGCTCAGCACGGCGTCCATTAGAATGGGAGCGATCTGGCCGCGGACTTCTCCGTCTGGGTTCTTCGCCGTGTGGATATTGATGTAGGTATCGCCACTGAGCAGTTGGCGTCGGATCTCATCAGTCAGCTCGACTGTTCCTGAGAAGGCCGCGACCGGACCGAGAGGCCCTTTGGCGAGTGGGAACAGGTTAATCAGGTTGCCCGCCGCCCCGCTCGCGGGTGCGGGGCCTTGAATATCGGCGGCGGTGGGGGGGCCGGAAAGTCCGCGATAGACGACATGCAGTGTGAGTTGATTGCCGATCAGTCCCGCACTGGCGAAACCGGTGGCGAGCGAATCGACGGGGTTAGGTCGCTCGGCTGCTCCGCTCAGCGTCGCGCTGAACGGAATTGCGGTATTATACTCGGTAATTTGTCCGCGGATTTCACCACCTGGATTCGCTGCCGTGTGAATGTTGACGTAGGTGAGACCGTCCACAATGGCCGAGAGTTGGCGGTCATCGAGAGTCACCGTGCCTGCGATGGCGCCGTCATTGGAAAAGCCGCCCACGGCGAAGTCTTTCAGGTCGATGAGCGGGGCCGCTGTGCTGGTGTCAAGCGAGGGGCCATGGATATGAGCTGCGGTCGCGACCCCGGATAATCCTTGGTAGTTGATGTGGAATGTCAGGTCGCGCCCAACCAGAGTGAAAAGGGCCAGGCCGCCTCCCAGGTTCGAGAGCGGCGTTGGTCGTTCTCCAGATCCGCTCAAGCTCGCTTTGAGCACGGCGGTAACTGCCTGGCCTCGGATTTCGCCATCCGGATTGCTCGCGGTGGAAAACCGGACGTAGCAGCGGTGTCCCAGAATGAAGGCTTTCTGTTCTGGGGTTATCGGCAGCGAGCCGGTGAAGCTGCCCGCGGCACCGGGTTTCGCACCGATGAACGGAGTCAGATCCAAAAGGATTGGCCCGGTTCCGGAGGCGAGAGCAGGCCCGTGGATAGTTGCAGCGGTCGCTGGTCCAGAGAGGCCTTGGTACGTCATGGTGAAGGAGAGCGTATTGCCTTTGACGCGCAGATACCCGAAGCCATGCGCAGGACTGTCGATTGGGTTGGGCCGAATCGCGTCGCCCGTCAACGCGACGTTCAGCCAAACGGTGGGAGCCGCGGCAAGATCGTAGATGCGGTAAAAAACGGAGGCGCCTCCCGCGCTATCCGCGGCATCACGTGCGACGGTCGTGGCGACCGTGGCGAACTCGGCTTCGTGGAGCGCTTGCTTCTTTTGCAGAGCGAACGGGCCATTGCCGCCAATCCAGGTGAAACCAGCTTGGGCGCCGGTCCGGGAGATTTCAGTGATAAAGAGGGGTTCGCCAGGGATATTGAAGATGGGGGTATCGTGGTCGATTGATTCAATGAAGGCAGCCAATGCTGCCTTCTTGGCGGGATCGTTCAAGAGGGTTGCATCTCCTCCGCCATGCTGCCAATGCCGCGGGTCATCGAGGATTTCAGCAATGGATTCGACGGATCCGTTGTGGTTATACGGCGGCATGGCGAGGATGCCGAGCAGGGATGGGACATTGAAACCGTTACCGGCGCCATCGCCATTGTAGTCCTTGCCCAACCCGTCCAGGCCAGGGACTATGACACCGTTGGCCACCGTGGGCGCGGCTTGTTCAACCGCCCCGATATTCTTGCCGAACTCATTGCCTCCCCCAGGGACACCCAGGTTGAAAGTTGCGGCGTCGCGCAGAAATCGGTTGAGGTACTGCACGCCCACCGGGTTGCCGCTTTGTGGAGTTGGGTTGGTTTCGGTGAATACCTGGTTGGTCGGAGGAGGCGAGGTGAAATCCTTGAAGGAAATAGTCCAGTGGCTTCCCCCATGGCATGTGGCGCAGCCCACTTGCTCAAAGAGTCGGCGGCCGTCCGCCACGGTTGCCGCGTCGGCACCGGCGCCGCCGTAACCAGGAAGGGGTGCGTTTGGAGTCCGGA
The DNA here is from genome assembly GCA_044225505.1 of Limisphaerales bacterium. Taxonomy (GTDB): domain Bacteria; phylum Verrucomicrobiota; class Verrucomicrobiia; order Limisphaerales; family SIBE01; genus JAXMHN01. The sequence continues at coordinate 43,199 of JBGAIN010000026.1, read as the reverse complement.
TCGCGACGCGAGTCCATTCGCGCAATGCGGTTAAGGCTGGGATTTTGACGGAACTACCCGGAAGAGTGATCGTGTGCTGAGGGCGATCCGAATTGGCCTTGGCAAAACCGTTCACGACGCCGGGCGCGGCGTTGATACTGCCGTCGTCACCGATCAACAAACCATGGTTGGGGTCGAGTTGAGGGGGGGTGGTGTTTGGAAGGTTGCCGGGACCGGAGACGTTGCGGATATTAATCTCGAAATCGTCGACTTCGTCGAAAATCGCCGAGTAATTCAACAGCCGCTGGCGCTCCGGGTGAAGCGGGTTGAAAGTTGCATTCATTTGCACGCTCTTGCGCGGTCCCGCGGCAAATTGCCAAACGACTCCGTCGGTCAGCCCGTGCGGGTGGCAACTGGAGCAGCCTTGCCATCCTTCACTCGAAAGCCGGTCTTGCAGAGAGACAGTCGCTCCGTCGACGGAATCAAAGTGGCCACGTGACGAGAAAAAGACTTCGGCTCCGACGAGGACCTTTTCTTGGAGTGATCCGGGCGCGGGCAACGGTTTTAAGGGGATGACCTTGATGACAGCATCCGTGGTGAGGTCAACCACGCTGACATTCTTCGAGAGGAAATTGTTAACGTAAGCGCGGGTGCCATCGCTCGTAATGACGATCCCTTGAGGATTTTTGCCGGCGTTACGACCGGCAGTTAACGGATCATCCGGATTGTTGAGATCGATGTAGCGTGTGGTGTTCTCGTCTCCTGTGAAAGCCAGGCGTCCATCCGCACCGACATTGACCTTGACGAGCAGATCGCTGGCCGCACTCACGATATAGGCGGAACCAACGCCGCTGGCACTGGTGAAAGCCATCGCCCAGGGGTTGGCAAAGAAGAGTTTGCGTTTGCCGGGTTCCGGATCTCGGGCGCCAAGGTGCAGATTGATCGCTCCAAAGTCAGCGGGTTGATCACTATTGACACCGGCGATTACATTGACAAAAGCGTGAGTATCCAGGTTAAAGCGCAGTGGACCGCTCGGAGAAGCGGCAATATTGGGAATGTAGGCCTGGTCACCGCGAATCACGATGGAATTGAGCTGATTGGGAAACGCCGCGGTGGCGGCTTGGGCGGCATTAGTGACATTGGGAACCGAGAATCCTGTGACTTGAGGAGCCAAGGTCACAAGGCGCGCCACTTTATAGTCGGCCAATGCCGTGGAGGAGGTGTCGATATCCAAGACCGCAACCAGGCCCTCCTTTCCCTGGTCATCGCCTTGCCGTCCCCCCGGTTTGATGAAGGAAAGAAAGCGAGTGACATAGAGCTTCTTGTTATCCGGGGTGATGGCCAAGCCTGCCGGTTGAAAATGGCGGCGACGATCAGGGTCGTTAGCCAGGCTGTTGCGCAGGTCCACATTGCCAATCACGGTACGGGTTTCGGTGTTAATAACCGTGATCGTATCCTGGCTGGCGTTGGCGACAAAGATTCGCTTCCCGTCGGGCGAGCACAGGATACCCGACGGTTCAGCACCCGTGATGATCTGGCCGTTCACTCCGACCGACGTGTCCACCGAGGCTGAGAAACTTGCCCACGCGCCGGTGTCAATACGGATCACAGTGACTGAATTGTCCCCGGTGTTGGCGACGTAAACCCATTTCTTGTCTGGAGTGATGGCGATCGCTTGGGGTTGTTGGCCGACCGCGATCTCGGCCAGCACCTCGAGTGAATCGGGGCGGATGACGCTGACGCTGTTATCGCGTGGATTAACGGCCCAAATCAGGCGGTCATCTTTTGAGATCGTGATAGGTGACGAATTGGCGCTGGCCTTTTCTATTCCTGCAGATAGTAGGCAAAGCGCAGCTAGGCTGAGTCTGATCACGCGCATCGGCGACGTTCGGACAGCCCAGTACAATAGAGCGGTCGGTCTTGTTCGTTTCATCTGGTTCCCTCGGGTGCCCGCGAGAGCGCTCACCGCTCTAGCGGTTTGTTAGTCGGACGGATTCTGGCTGGAACCGGCCGCCGCCGGGAATGGGTGCTAGCACTCAATTCCCGCTGGGGACTGACCCTCTCTCCCGAACTGGCGCGGCACAGGGCGAAATCCAGAAGAGTCAGGTCCAATCGTCCAGGAGACAGTCTGCTCGGCGTAGCCTTGTCAGCCAGGTAAGTGGCGGTCTACTAGGCGAATGAGGGGAAGCACCTATTCAAAGAGACTGGCGTTTCACGAAAGATCAGGGCAGTTTGTAAAGCCTCGTAGGCTCGCATTCAGCGCAATCGCGGAGTTCTGCTGGAGTCGTCAACCTAAAATCGGACTTTTTCCGCGAGGTCGAGACTCCGTTGCGATTACTGAACGCCAGGCTGAATTAAACTAGATAGGGTGAAGCCGTGGTTGATATCGGTCGTGTTTGTCTTGGGTCTCGCTCTTCCGCTTGGCCGCGCAGCAGACTTAGACGAGTACGTGATTGACCTTTGGCAGATCGATTCTGGATTGCCCCATAACGACGTAATCGGCATCGCGCAATCAACTTCCGGGTTTCTCTGGTTGGGTACGCCCCTCGGACTGGCGCGGTTCGACGGCATTCGGTTCAAACAGTTCTCCGCCGAACAGGTTCCGGAGTTTTCCCGAGCGCGTGTGGCCGCACTGCAGTTTGACACCGGCGGCCGAATTTGGGTCGGGCTCGATGACGGAGCATTGCTGGTTGGCGAAGGTGGCAAGTTTCGAGCGGTGACGCTGGAGCAGGGGTTTCCTTCAGCCGGGGTTCATGGCGTATACGCGGACGCTAAAGGCAACATCATCATTAGCGCTCGGGACGGGCAGGTTTTTCAGGCGACTCCAACAGGGTTGGTCGCTTGGATCGACGCGCGACAGGCTGGTCCTGGGAAGTTCATCGGCATTAACGTGGAGCGGTCGGGCACCGTCTGGGTGCGGCACGACAATCGACTTTCCTGGTGGGCGACGAATCATTGGGAACTCCTGAGGAGCCCGGCAGCTAATACCGAGTTTTTTGCGCTGAAGACCGGACCCTCCCGTCGTGGGGGAATGTGGGTGGCAGGGCGGGAAGGTTTACAACGGTTTGCCGACAGCCGCTGGCAGGATTCCTTGCGACCTTTTCCAGAGCCCCTTCGTTCCATACAGCTGATCTTCGAGGATTCACAAGACCGGGTTTGGGTTACCACTGGAGACGGCCACGTCTTGCGGTGCGGACCCACCACGCCAGTGGAACAGCTGCCACTGGATCCTCCCGTCCCCGCGACCTCGCTGCGTCACCTCTTCGAGGATGACGAAGGAAATCTCTGGGCCGCTTTTGAACGGAGCGGGCTTGTCCGGTTCTCACCTCGGTCGATGCTGGCGGCGAACTTCGAGGGCAATGACGAGGGAGGGCGAAGTGGATTTCGGCGGACTGGCTCTCGGATCGTCTTCGACGATGTCTGGGCGGACTCGCGGTTGCTGACACGAAATCCGTCCCGGGAAGATGAGCCAAGCGGCGCGCCCTCTTCACCGCTAAACCGATCGGGCGTGCGCGTGCCCTATCGGACTGAGGTCGTTTCCATCCATTTCGCGACGATCAATTTGAGTCCGGCGCGCAACCTCAAAGTTCAATATCGATTGGATGAGGTTGACCGGGGTTGGCTGGACGCTGGCGTCGGAGGAATCGCGACCTACACAAACCTGGCTTCACGGCGCTATTTATTCCGCGTCCGGGTCTGCCAAGGGCGGGAAGGCGCAGTGATGGATGAACGGACTCTCAGTTTCGTAGTTGCGGCTCCGTTTTGGAGGACCTGGACGTTTCGGGGACTGGCTGTGGGAGGAGGCTTAGGCCTGCTCGCTTGGGCTTACCATGCACGTGTCTCCAGCTTGGAGCGACGTCAGATTTTGCAGCAGACCTTCGCGCGTCAGTTGATCGAGTCTCAGGAGGCAGAGCGGCAGCGGATTGCGGCGGATTTGCATGATAGCCTGGGTCAAAAACTCTTGGTGATCAAGAATGACGCGCAGTTTGGTTTGTTAACGGGCAATTCGAACGACTTGCTCGCAGATCAGCTCCGCCGTGTGTCCGCAACGGCTTCCGAGTGTTTGGAAGAGGTTCGGCATATAGCGCTGAATTTGAGGCCTTATCAGCTCGATCAACTGGGACTGACTAAAGCGCTGCGGTCTTTGGTCAGTCAAATGGAACGCGCTGGCGTCTCTTGGAAACAAATCGATATGGATGATATCGATGGATTACTTCCGTCCCACTTGGAAATCAACGTCTACCGTATTGTTCAAGAAGCCTGCAGCAACATCCTTCGCCACGCGGCTGCGTCCAGCGCCTCGCTGCGTCTGGAGCGCCAAGGCCGTGAGGTCCACCTTGCGATCGTGGACAATGGCTGCGGCTTTGACATTCGACATGTGGTGGACTCCAAAGCAGGCCGGTTTGGTCTCACGGGAATGCGCGAGCGTGTCGAAATTCTGGGTGGGAGACTTGAATTAATTTCCTCCGCCGGACAAGGGACAGCGCTGCGAGTCCAGTTTCCTATTCAGGTATCCAATGATAACTCCGACTATTCTCATCGCGGATGATCATCCCATCTTCCGCGAAGGCTTGCGCAAGGTGATTGAGACAGCGCGCGGCGGAAAGATCGTGGCCGAGGCAGCTGACGGGAACTCAGCGGTAAAACTGATCCAGCAGCACAAGCCAGACATCGCCGTTCTCGACATCGTTATCCCGCAGTTGAACGGGTTAGGGGTGGCTCGGGCGATTCAACGGCAGCGGCTGCCCGTCGCGGTCGTGGTGCTAACGATGTTTAAAGAAGAGGATTTGTTCAACGAAGCGATGGATCTGGGAGCCAAAGGCTACGTTCTCAAAGAGAATACGGTTAGCGACATCATCGCCTGCCTGCGGAGCGTGGCCGCGGGAGAGTATTTTATTAGCCCGGCGATCTCGCATTTATTGGTGCGACGCACCGAGCGATTTCGAGGGTTTGCATCTCAAACCCCTGGTCTTGGGCAGTTGACTCCGTCCGAACGCCGAATCCTCAGTCTGATCGCCCGAGGCAAGACGAGCAAAGAGATCGCTGGAGAATTGTTTATCAGTCCGAAAACGGTAGAGAATCATCGGTTGAACATCGCCGAAAAGCTCGAAGTTCACGGCAACAACGCGCTACTCAAGTTTGCGTTGGAAAACAGAGATAAGCTTTGAGCGGGAGGGCGGTCCGGCGTTGAATATCGAACGATCCGGCGGGCTGCAGGAGCTAACAGGAGACACGGGATGGGAGGCATTCAAGATCGAGGCGTTATTCTGTTGCATCCCTGACGGCAGGATGAAAAAATTTCCGTCATATGTTCTCGAGTCACCTTCTAGCCACTCGACACGTGACCACGCTCGCTGCAGACGCGTTTGTCCCGCCGGTGATGCAGCCGGCGCCGTTTCCAGGCCTTGCGCCGTTGGCGGCAGAGGCGTTTTGAAACCAATAGCTCGCCGAACGTTCTGTCATGCAATCTTTTCTTAATTGTTGTCGCGTCGCCTTACTATTCGGGTCCCTCTGCTTTCATTCCTCGTTGTTTGCACAAGGCACCGCCTTTTCCTACCAAGGGAGATTGACGGACCAAGGCGCGCCCGCGAACGGCGAGTATGATGTGGCCTTTACCCTTTTCGATTCCCTGCAAGGAGGCAATCAAGTGGGGCCTCGCGTGACGAGCGCACCAACCAGCGTGAACGACGGCCTTTTTTCGGTGACGCTGGATTTTGGAGTTGGCGTTTTTCCAGGATCGCACCGTTGGTTGGAGATCGAGGTTCGTCCCCACGGCCAGGTGGGAGGATTTACCACGCTCAGTCCAAGACAACAAATCACAGCTTCCCCGTACGCCATTACGGCAGCCAGTGCGGGGACGGCCGCTAGCCTGTCGGGTGTTATCAACGGGAGTGCAATTGCCGCCGGCAGCATCACCAGTGCTCAGTTGGGCGCTGGAGTCGCGGTCGAAAACCTGCGTGCCTCAGGTCAAAGCGGCGTCGGATCTGGAGGAATCATTTTTTCCTCAGATGGAAACTCCTCGGGGTTACAGAATGCTGGTTATGCCAAGATTGGTCAGGCGGAGCTTGGACAACTTTGGCAAGCGCGCGGCTTTAACGGCCCACTTGCGGCTCGCTATCGAGGGAATGCGGTTTGGACAGGAACTGAATGGCTGGTTTGGGGTGGAGATAATGGATCGGTCTTTTTCAATGACGGACGACGCTACAACCCGACCTTGAATTCCTGGGCGCAGATCATCCTACGGCAGTCCTGTAGGGCGCTCACTCCATACAGCAGTCTGGAACTGGAACGGAAATGATTGTTTGGGGCGGCTTGAACGCCAGTGGTTGGCTGAGTGGTGGCGCGCGCTATGGCAACCCGTCAACCGATTCCTGAACTGCCGCTGGCTGCGAGCAACGCGCCTGGCGGCAGGCAAAACCACACCGCGGTTTGGGCGGGAGCGGAAATGATAATTTGGGGCGGATACAACGGGTCCAACAGGTTGAGTGACGGGGCGCGCTACAACCCGGCGTCGGATATCTGGACCTCTCTGGGAACGGCAAATTCTCCAGCAGCAAGGCAGAACCATTCTGCTGCGTCTGGACGGGATCGAGATGATCGTTTGGGGCGGCTAATGCACAGCGTCGCAGCGAACACGGGAGGTCGCTACGATCCTGTGAACGACCGCTGGGTAGCCTTGAGCACAACGAGCGCTCCGGCTGCTCGCGTGAATCATACTGCACTTTGGACCGGCAACGACATGTTGATCTGGGGCGGCACGACTGGGAGCGCGCGGTTGAACACCGGTGCGCGGTACCAACCCGTGAGCGACACTTGGATCGTCCTGAGCGCGACGAATGCTCCGGTAGCGCGGGAAAACCACGTGGCTGTCTGGACTGGCGATTCCATGGTGATCTGGGGCGGAAATAGCGGCGGGACGGCGTTCAACTCGGGCGGCGTTTATGCGCTAGGCAGCGATACGTGGCGGGACACCGCAGTTAATAATGTTCCCGGCGCTCGCTACAGCGATGTCGGCGCTTGGACGGGAAGCGAACTGTTGGTTTGGGGAGGCAGCAATGGCACGAGTCTTCTTGGGGATGGAGGACGATATAGTCCCGCTAGAGATGCGTGGACTCAGATGGCTTCGGCACCGCCGCTCCCCCGAAATTCGCACACGGCCATTTGGACCGGCAAAGAACTTATTGTATGGGGTGGCTACAACGGAAGTGCCTTGGGGGATGGGGCTCGCTATAACCCCAACACCGAGACGTGGACGCCTCTCTCGGGCTATAATGTTCCCTCTGCCCGGTACTACCACTCCGCGGTTTGGACCGGGACTGAGATGATCATCTGGGGTGGGTCGAGCAACGGCACGTTGGGATTGGGCTCGGGTGCCCGCTACAATCCTACGACCGATACGTGGCTGAGCATCTCGACCGTCAACTTGCCACCCGGACGATTGAGCCACTCTGCCGTATGGACAGGGACGGAAATGATTCTTTGGGGCGGTTGGAATGGCGGCGCTCTGAATTCCGGGGCTCGTTACAATCCCGCGTCGGATCTCTGGACGACCCTCGCAACGAGTGGAGCTCCGTCCGCGCGCGATCTTCACACCGCTGTGTGGACAGGCAGCGACATGCTCATCTGGGGCGGTTGGAATGGTACTGGTTATTATAACAATGGAGGGCGTTATAATGTTTCATCAAACGCGTGGTCAGCGCTTGCGACAACGGGCGCTCCCACCGCGCGCCAAAGCCACACCGCGATTTGGACTGGGAGTGAAATGATCGTTTGGGGTGGTTACGACGGCACAAGCGTCCTGGCCAGCGGCGGACGCTATAATCCGGGAATTAACAGTTGGACTTCTACTCCTGTCTCGGGAGGGCCCGACGCACGTTTCAACCACACGGCGTTTTGGACTGGACAGGAAATGGTCATTTGGGGAGGCGAAGTGATCGCGGCTAACGTCTCTCCATCATTCTTCAACGATGGAAGCCGCTATAAACCCGTTGCCAACGCTTGGACGGCGATTGCGACCCAGGGGGCGCCGGTTGCGCGCGCCGGACACACCGCAACCTGGACTGGCAGCGAAATGTTAATCTGGGGTGGCGGAAGCGCGACAATTAACTTTAATGACACATTCGCCTTTACGTTTCCGAAACTCCTCTATCTCTATCAAAAGCCGTGAGAAATTGCCCCTTTGCCCTTGCTGGCGTAATGATGGCGGCCCTGCTTTGGATTGAGGTCCGGATTGGTGCGTCTCGAGCAGAGGCGCCGAGATTCGGTATGGACTGGTATGAGATTGGGGCGAGCGCTGGCGCAAGCGGTGCCGGACAGTTCACCGTATCCGGCAGTCTCGCGCGCGTTGAGTCTGGAACAACACTGCAAGGCGGCCGTTTCGCGCTGACCAGCGGCTACTGGAGCTTTATCACCGTGCTCCAGACGCCCGGGGCACCGCGCCTGATGCTTTCCATGCGAGACCCCCGGACGGTGACCATTACGTGGCCCGTATCCCCAGAGGGATTCGCCTTGCAGCAAAGCGCAGCGTTGAATCCCCCGGCTTGGGTAAATGTCCGAGAGACAGCCACAGTCTCAGAGGGCTTCAACCGAGTCGACCTCACCGTTGCTAACGGCAGTACCTTCTTTCGATTGGCCCGTCCGTAAGCGCAGAATATCGGTTTAAGGCAAGTGCTCGTCGACTTTGAGCAACCGATGTGGAGATTCAGAGCGCGGAAAAGAAACTTTTTAGAGCGCTTTGAAGATGGAGGCTGCATGGCGCGGTATTAAGGCCTGGATAAACGCCAACAAAGGTGTGGCGAAGAAGGCAAACTACGGCGGCAATGCTATTCTATTCCAGGCTTACCAGTAGAAAGGTGGGCCAGGGCCGCTGGGCTTTTCTCGATCCAAAACCGGATGAAGGTTTCCGTCGCTACGAAACCGGTCGAAAGCGTACAACCCAAGCGTTTCGCAAAGTAATCTTGAGTCGCTTGAAGAATCGTTTTTCGCCCTTCCTGCATCCCGTTCGTGCAACGATATCCGGCCGGATAGATAATTTGCACCATGACTCCGCGTCCGTCACTGGTCTCGATTGCGAAAACATCAGCGCTGGGCCAGCCATCCGCGGCAAGTCTATGATGCAACTCGATCTGCAGCTGGTTTTCAAAATTGCGATCGGCCGCTGGCGGGGGTGGCGCCTTCTGCACGAATGATTTAAAATTCCCGAGTATACTCATCGCGAGCACGAACACGTCTGGAAGATGGAGGGTGGGCCAGGGTAAACCAAGATGAAATTGACGGTCAATCTAACTCTCGGTGGACGCCTGGTTCGCGGTCGTCCGAGCCGCGGTGACTCTGAAACACCCGCTTGGACGTTACTCCTTCGGCCTGATTTCCGATAGGCCAGAATTCCTCGAGGGGGAGCGCAATCAAGACGCAAAGTCTCTGTAATGAGCTGTGCATTGCCGGGCACTAGGGATTTCACCAAGGCCGCTTGGGATTTCGGGACGGCTATTTGGCCCTGGCGCGACCTTCTGGGGGGCGTTTTCGTTTTGGGAAATTGTTCGCGAAGGCACCATCAAGGGGCCCGATCGGACTTCTGGAGAGTGCGGATGGTTCGATTTCGTCTGTCGTAAGTTCCTAGTAATCAGGAGTAAAAATGGTCTTTAGGCTAGAATGGTTCTTTGTGATTTCGAGGCGCCATTTGGCGGTAGGACCGAGCCCTGCGAGGACGATACTGTCGGAACCCTTCTTTATGCCCCTTTCCAAGGAGAGGTGCATTGATTTCATGTCCTTTCACAGCGATCCGACGCACCAGAGCGAGACAGCGGCTGTAGTCGCTCCTCCCCCAGGGGCGACGTCCGGAGCCGTCGCGTGACCATGGCGAGTGGAACTTAACGCGTTGAGCATTAGCATGATTTTTTCTTAAGGCTGCCAAGTCCAGTGACACATTTGGAGGTGCTTTCAAATAATTTTGACCCCTCGCTGTGTCGGGCACAAGTCTAGCTTATGCCGCCTTGATAGTATCATAAGGCACGGGTTGTCGGGGTTGTTGAATGCGTTTTAATATTCATGGGACGGCGACGGCATTTGGTCTTACCGCCAGGCGCTCGATCACATGTACCGGCGGCGCTGGCCAACAATGCGCCGGGACGATCGGCGTTCCGCCTGCCGTGAGGCAGATCACAGGCCGAGGTCCAGATACTCTCCGCGTTAGCAAACTGGAGAAGATCTTGGGCGAACGTTCACCTGGCGAACGGTCGGTATCGACGTGCAGCAAAAGTCAATTCTTCGAGCTCCGTGCTTACACTCAGTCTTATTAGTCTTTCACGCTTAATTATGAAACATTCGCGTGCAACCAAACGAAATCTCTGGAGTGGGCTTGCTCATGCGCTGGCGCTTGGATCCTGCGTCGCACTCGTCCCGAGCACTGCGGCCGCGACCCGGGAGGCTTTGGAATTGAACGGGTTAACTAGCTTGAGCCTGGAGGAACTCGGCGCGATTAAAATCACGTCTGTTTCCAAGAAGTCTCAGAACCTCAACGAAGCGCCCGCTGCGATTAGCGTGGTCACGGGGGATGAGATTCGGCGTTCGGGCGCGTTGACATTGCCGGAAGCACTCCGGCTTGTGCCGGGGGTCCAGGTCGCTCGGGTAGATAGCGCGCAGTCCGCGGTCAGCGTGCGCGGGTTTAACGACACGTTCTCGCAGAAGTTACTGGTTTTGATGGACGGGCGAAGCATCTATACGCCGTTGTTCTCGGGAACGCTCTGGCAGGCTCAAGACACGATGCTGGAAGATTTGGATCGGATTGAGGTCATCCGTGGACCGGGTAGTTCCGTTTGGGGAGCTAACGCGGTGAACGGCGTGATTAATATTGTAAGCAAGCCAGCCCGGGAGACGCAGGGATTCTTGCTCACGGGAGGAGCCGGCTCGGACCATCTGGGATTGGCCGGCGTGCGTTATGGTGCTCAATTGGGCACCAACGTTTTCTTCCGTATTTATGGCAAGTACGATGACTGGGACAACTTTCACTTGGTAAATGGGGGCGATGCCAACGACGCGTGGTGGAAAGGACAAGGCGGATTCCGCCTGGACTGGGATCCGTCCTGGTCCGACCGCTTCACGTTGCAGGGCGATCTCTCTGGACTGACCATGGACCAAACGTCACCGCAGATCACACTCCCAGTTTTCGGTGTCCCACCGCCACCGGGGGGCTACGGTGCTGGCGCGATGTCGCATTGGGATCAAAACGGCGGGAATCTGCTCAGCCGTTGGACCCATCAGTTTTCCGAGGATTCAGAGTTAAGCGTGCAGGCTTACTATGACCGCGAGCGTCTGAAGATGGCATTGATCCAAGAGACCCGGGATACATTTGACCTAGACTTACGTCATCGGCTGCCGATTGGCGCAAGAAACGAGATCGTTTGGGGCGGAGGTTACCGCCTGAGTCAAGCGCAGATGAAGGACGGAATTGCCGTCAACATGAGCCGGGACAGCCGTTCCGACCAAATCGTCAATTTCTTCGTTCAAGACGAGATTAAACTTTTGCCGGAGAAGCTGAGTTTGACGCTTGGCAGCAAGATTGAGCATAACGACTACACCGGATTCGAGTTCGAGCCGGGCACACGTTTATCCTGGACCCCGACTGCAAAACAAACGGTCTGGGCAGCGGTGGCTAGAGCGGTACGCACACCGTCCCAATTTGAAAGCGACGCCACCGTTAACTTGGGAATCGCGCCTGCCAGTCCGCCCATGAATCCTTTTCCAACGTTGGTATCTGTGGCCGGAAACGCCGATTTCAAGTCAGAATCGCTGATTGCTTACGAGCTAGGATATCGGGTTCAGGCGCATCCGCGATTGACGATTGATACGTCTATCTTTGTCAACGATTACTCCGACCTGCGCAGCACGGAAAGCGCCTTGGACATGAGCAACGTTCCCAATTATTTGCAGGCGGTGAGCACCTTCAGGAATCAGGCGAGCGGGCAGACATACGGTGGGGAAATCGCCGCGACGTGGCAGGTCGCTGAGGTTTGGCGCTTGTCTGGTCAGTTTAGCGTCCTCGAAGCGGATCTTCGGCAACCCGACAATGGACTGACCGGTGCCGATTCAAAGCCGGAGTTTTCCAGCCCGGAATATCAAGCGGCGCTTCGGTCGGGACTCGATTTGGGGAGGCACGTGGAATTTGATGTCTGGCTTCGGTATGCCGCGGGGATTCGCTCAGCCACCGCCTCGCTTCCGGGCATCACGACGGGGGATGAGCTCATTCCCAGTTATGTGACGGTCGATGTTCGTTTGGCCTGGCATCCCACGAGAGATCTGGAGTTGGCGTTGGTGGGACAGAACTTAGCGGGTTCGCACCGGGAGTTTAACCCGACTTTTATTTCGACCCAAGTAACCGAAGTCAGTCCAAGTGTCTATTTCAAACTGACGTGGCGTTTCTAGGACAAATACTGATCTGCTACACTCGAGGCTATCGAGTTTGTGCCCGTTGGTGGCTCACGACCATCCTGGCTGCCAGCGTCTGGCTGCTCGCTGAGTGTCATGCCGCGGATAATCACCCGACAGCGGGCGAGTATCCAGTGAAGGCTGCTTATCTGTTGAACTTTACGAAGTTCGTCGAATGGCCGGCTACGGCATTCACCAATGCGACAGCACCGTTCGTGGTGGGATTAGTGGGGGATGACCCATTCGGTTCCATGCTGCAGGAAGCTTTCTCCGGTCAGACCGTCGGTGGGCGTCCGATAGTTTTGCGACGTTTCCCGGTGGGGGCGAAGATCAACGACTGCCATGTGCTCTTTTTGAGTCGTTCGGCAAGAGAGACGCAAGAGGGGCTGCTTGCCACACTGCAAGGACGGCCAATTCTGACCGTGGGCGAAACCGAGCAGTTCCTCGAAGCGGGCGGCCTCATCAATTTTGTGCTGACCAAGGAGAGGGTTCGGTTTGAGGTCAATGCGCGGTCGGCAGAACGAGCTGGTCTGAAGTTGGGTGCCAAACTGCTGGGCGTCGCGGCACGGGTCCTATCGGAAAGCGGTGGGAAGTAGAACTCGAATAAGAATGCGACTATGATCCGAACGAGTTGGTGGTGTTATCTCAGGTGCCGGGCCTTCAATCACTGGCTCGCGTGGGTGGGTGAAGTGTCGTTTTGGTTCCAGGGAGTTGCGAATGCCCAAGTTGCGGAGAGCTGCAACGCCAGTGACTCGCTGATGTTATCGAGCCCCTGGGGATGCAGAAGGTAAAATGAGATCGTTACACAATCTGTCTTTCAAACGAAAGTTGTCTTGGCTGACTTTGCTCAGCACGACAACGGCACTTGGGCTGGCGGGTGTAGTGTTAGTCGCCTACGAGATCCAGAATTTTAGAGGCGCTATTGTGAGCGACGTATCTGCGCAAGCGAAGATACTCGCGAACTTAAGCACAGCGGCATTAACCTTCAATGATCCGCCGGTGGCCGAGGAGATGCTCAGCGAATTGAGGCACGAGCCTTATGTGGTGGCCGCGGCTCTCTTCGACGCCCAAGCTTCGCTATTTGCAAGTTATCAACGACATCCGGGTCAAGCTTATGCCCTGCCTGCAAAGCCACCCGCCCATGATGGGAATGACTTCTCGGGTGGAAATTTGAGACTCTATAGGAAGGTGCTTCTTAAAGGACAGCCCATTGGAACTGTCTTCATTGCCTCGGACATGCGGCAGCTCTACTCACGCCTCGGGCGGTATATAACCATTGTGCTCGGAGTTTTGGTGGCTTCAAACCTTTTCGCGATCTGGCTTTCGTCAAGTCTTCAGGCGGTGATCTCGAGACCGATTTTGCAGCTCTGTTCAACGGCACGTCGTATTGCCGAGGAGAAAGACTTTACGCTTCGCGCTGAGAAGTTTGGGGGCGATGAGATCGGTGTATTTACTGATGCTTTCAATCAGATGTTGATCCAGATCCAACTGCAAGACGGAGCGTTGAAGCGTTCGGGCCAGCAGTTGGATGCTCTGGTCCATTCGATCGACGGAATTGTCTGGGAACGAACGCCGGACACATTCCAATTCACATTCGTGAGCCGGCAGAGCGAGCGGTTACTCGGCTATAGACCAGACGAATGGCTGGCTAATCCGGATTTTTGGCGTCAGAAGTTACACCCGGACGATGCGTCCAAAACGCTTGAGAACTGCCGTAAATTGGTGGCTCAGCACGAGCCTTATCATTATGAGTATCGTATGCTCGCGGCGGACGGGAGTGCTGTATGGCTACGGGAAAGTGGAGTTGTCCTGCTTGAGCAAGAGCGGCCCATTGCTGTCCGCGGCATCTTCGAGAATGTGACGGAGCAAAAAGCTGCGGCGGAAGAATTGGGCAAACTCAATCGACAACTGGTGGAGCAATCTCGTTTAGCGGGCATGGCCGAAGTGGCAACTGGGGTTCTTCATAATGTTGGTAATGTGCTCAACAGTCTGAGTGTCTCCGCGACGCTCGTGGCGGACCGGTTACGTCAATCCAAAGTGTCGTATCTGTGCCGGGCGACCGCCATGTTACGGGAAAAGAACGGTCAATTGGCTGAGTTTCTCAGCAGCGATCCCAAGGGCAAAGTACTGCCAGACTACCTGTGCAACGTCGCGGACCAGTTGGCCGTCGAGCAGACGAAGTTGCTCGGCGAAATGAACTCTGTCGGCCAACACGTCGAGCACATTAAGGAAATCGTCGCTATGCAACAAAGCTACGCGAAGGTTTCAGGTGCGTACGAGAACGTCTCGCCGATGGAGTTGGTGGAGGATGCGTTGCGATTGAATGGGGCCGCGTTTGAGCGGCACCGGATTCAGGTCGTTCGGGAAATCGATCCGGAGACTCCTTCAGTTTGCGTGGATCGACACAAAGTTCTTCAAATCCTGATCAATCTTTTGCGCAACGCCAAATACGCCATGGACAAACAGAATGCGGATGGCAAACGGTTGATCATCCGCCTGGCTCCGGCGCCGCCAGCTCATGCTAGGATTACGGTGTGTGACAACGGAATCGGGATTTCCCCCGAGAATATCGTCAAGATCTTCAACCACGGGTTTACTACTAAGAAGGATGGTCACGGCTTCGGCCTACACAGTGGAGCTAACGCGGCGAAGGAGATGGGAGGCAGCTTGACGGCCCAGAGTGACGGAGTCGGTCGTGGGGCGACCTTTATCCTAGATCTGCCTGTGGCTCGGAGCGCACGACGGGAAAAGCCGACGGCGAATGTGGCCAGCTGATGAATGCCCCCGATTTAGATTTGAACCGTCGGATTCTGGTGATCGATGATAATCCGACCATTCATGCTGACTTTCGGAAAATTCTTTGTCCTGAAACTCACGATGACTCGCTGTTAAGCAATCTGGAAATGGCGCTTTTCGACGAGAAACAAACTGCCGCGGAATCAAGCTGTTTCCAGCTAGATAGTGCCTATCAAGGACAGGAGGGATTAGAGGTGGTAAGAAAGGCCCTGGCCGAGAACCAGCCCTACGCCATGGCGTTTGTGGATGTGCGCATGCCTCCGGGTTGGGACGGCGTAGAGACGATCTCTCGAATTTGGGAATTCTACCCCGGTCTCCAAATTGTCGTGTGCACAGCTTACGCAGACTACTCCTGGAAGGAACTCCAGGCCAAGATAGGACGCCCGGACAGCCTGGTTGTGCTCAAGAAGCCATTCGATAATGTCGAGGTGCAACAGCTCGCCCACGCCCTTACCAGTAAGTGGCTTCTGAATCTAAAGGCGAACCTGCGGATGGCTGAATTGGAGGCTCTAGTCCGCCAACGAACCGAAGAAATGACCAAAGCCAACCGGGCGCTCGCGGCTCGGGAGGAGCGATTCTCCAAGGCTTTCCAAGGAAGCCCGTTTCCCGTCGCACTGCAACGATGGTCTGATCGTGCTTTCGTCGATGTCAATGCAGCCTTCCTGCGATTCACTGAATACGGTCGTGAGTACTTCTTTCAGCGGACGGAGGCGAACCTATCCCTTTGGAAGGATGTTGATCAGGTGCGACGATCCCTCGAGCAGTTGGTTCGAGATGGCGTCACTCGGCGGGAGGCGACCCAGCTCCGGACGGCGTCGGGGGGATGCCGTGCGATCGATGTCATAATGTCTTTGTTGAATCTCGAAGGGGAGCCGCATGTGCTTCTGACCCTCGCTTCTGATGAGTTGTGAGTGTAGCATCAGCAGACTTTTTCGGTTTACTGCGGGGATCGCCCGCCTTTGGTGTGGGCTTTCCCTTGCTGGTCAAGCTTTCAGTCCTTCGGTAAGCTGATCTCGATTTGATCACGGCCACCAACCATTCCTGCCCACAGGATCCACAAACGCGCTCTCACATCGTTCTGCCCGCCATCCTTATCTTGGTCTTCTTTAGCCCTGAAGGCGCGGGCAGGAGGGGATGATGATCCCGAGCGTTATGTCGATCAGTCGATCGCGGTGATCCTGCGGATGACTCAGATCCGAGGCGTTCAAGTCCTGGCCGCCGCGACGGTCCTTCCGGAGTCGTTTCGTAGCCGTTATGCAAAACTCTGGACGAACGATCGGATGGACCGTGTTATTGAGGCAGCCAAGAACGGCCGCGTTGCGTTGGAGATTGACGATCGGCTTCATGTCCCGAGTCCAGAGTTTATAAAAAGGGCCAAGGCTGCTGGAGTGCGCTTGGTCTGCGGGGGTGGAAACGAACCGCAGAATGCTGTGAGCAAGCTAGCGTATTGCTTTGCGATGATTCAGGAATGCGGCCTGAGTGCGAACGACTTGTGGTTTCCGGAACCTCAATCGTCGGCTTGCGCGCAAGAATTTTAGGACTCCTTTTCGGCTGACGCACCGTTAATCATTTGCTATCCAATGCAGTGTGCTTACGCCTCAACCAGAGGGGTCCGGATCTCCAAGCGCTGGACGCGGTTGGTTTGTCACCACGCACTGGAGCGTCGTGCTCGAGGCCAAAGAAGGCGATTCGATGCGAGCGGGGGAAGCGTTGGAAATGCTTTGCCAGATTTATTGGCGTCCTGTCTACGCTTTCATTCGACGCAAGGGATACCCGCCCTCCGACGCCCAGGATCTGACCCAGGAATTCTTCTTGCGGCTCCTGTCCAAAGAATACCTTCGCCACTTGCGTCATGAACGCGGCAAATTCCGCTCCTTTTTGCTGACGTTTGTTAAACACTTCCTTTCGGATGAACGAGATAAAGCGCTGGCGCAAAAACGGGGGGGCGGAAAACCCGCGCTCTCTTTGGATGATACCGCGACTGAGGATCTCTACGTTGCGCAGGCCGGTCACCATGTCAGCCCGGATGAGTTATTTGAGCGCAGTTGGGCGCACGCTATCCTGAACCAAGCCCTTCAACGCTTGGGTCGAGAATACCATGAGAGCGGGAAAACGGCGCTTTTCGCGAAGCTCAAGGAACTGCAGCCTGGGGAGCACGGCCCGGCAACATACGCCCAGCTCGGCGCGGAGTTAGGGATGAGTGAAGTCGCCATTAAATCCGCGATGCACCGGCTGCGTCGACGGCATCGAGAGATTATTCGCGAAGAGATCGCACAAACGGTTACTCGACAGGAAGATGTCGATGATGAGATTCGGCATCTCATTACACTTCTAAGCTACTGAGCTCGTCAAACCTTCGGGTTCGCTTCTGGTGCCATCCGAGCCAACACTCCAACGAGGCTGGAAGGCCCGGCTGTGCCCGAGCTCCGAAACGCGCTGCATACCAGTTAACCAGCCTAAAGGGATACGGTGAATCTTTCGCAAGACATGCCGGAGCATGGGAGATTAGTCCGGGAAAAAAGGTTGTTCGATGCTCCCGTGTCAAATGTGCTATCTCTCCGTTGGTACGAGTCCCGTTAAGAACTCCGTAAGGGCTTCGCCTGGAATTTTGGCGTTCACTGATGTGCCGAGAGGTAAGTGATGTTCCGGAGGAGGATGGCTGTCCGAAACAATCTTGATGCCGACCTGACGGAAGTGCCAATTTGGAGCAACCTTTTGCCGTTTTTGCCCCTGAATCATTTGAGACAATGTATATGCCAGGTGCTCAACAAGGCTGTGCGGAATGTGGTGCTCCGTTGCCGGCGAATTGGCCGAAGGGGCTTTGCTCAACTTGCGCACTGCGTGGCGCTTTGGATCTAGACCATTCCACCCGGAGCGAAGCGGCGGAAGAGACCCCTTTGGAACAGAGCTCGGAAAGGGCCGGTCCAGCGCGCCGTTTTGGTGACTACGAACTTTTGGAGGAGGTCGCGAGGGGCGGGATGGGGATTGTCTACAAAGCGCGGCAGAAGAGTCTGGATCGCACTGTGGCCGTCAAAATGTTGCTCTTTGGTCCGATGGCCAGCCAGACGGTGATCCGGCGTTTCCGGGCCGAGGCCGTTGCTGCCGGTGGCTTGCATCACCCGAGCATTGTGGCTGTCCATGAGGTCGGGATCTGCGATGGTCAGCATTTTCTGGTGATGGACTACGTGGATGGACCGAATTTGGCGACTTTAATTCGGACCGAAGTCTTAGCGCCGCGTCGGGCTGCTGCTTATGTCAAAACGATAGCGGAGGCCATTCAGTATGCCCACGGATGCGGCATCCTCCATCGAGATCTGAAGCCTTCCAACGTCCTGATCGGTAAGAATGACACTCCGCGAGTGACCGACTTTGGACTGGCAAGGCGCATCGAAGGAGATTCTAGCCTGACGGTTACCGGCCAAGCTTTGGGTTCCCCGTCTTACATGCCTCCTGAGCAGGCGGCGCCAGTCGTGGAAAGGTCAGTCCCAGAAGCGACGTTTACGGATTGGGCGCGACGCTTTATCATTTGCTGACTGGACGTCCGCCCTTCCAGGGAGATTCGATGGCGCACACGTTAGATCAAGTGCTCCATCAAGAGCCCGTCTCTCCGCAATTGATCAATCCCCAAATACCCCGAGATCTTGAGACGATTTGTTTGAGGTGCTTGCAGAAAAATCCCGATCAGCGGTTTTCTTCCGCCAAGGATCTCGCCGATGAGTTGAAGCGATTTCTGGCAGGCGAGCCGATTCACTCGCGTCCGGCCGGGCCCGTGGAAAAACTTTGGCGGTACTGCCGACGTAAACCAGCCCTATCTGGTTTAGCGGCGGCGGTCGCCTTGCTGTTCCTGGTCGTGGCCATCGGTTCGCCGATTATGGCATGGCGTATCCGAAACAGCGAACGGACACTGGCGGAAAACTTATATGCCGCGGATATGAAGTTGGTCGAGTTGTCGGTGACGGAAGGGAATTGGGGAAGGGCTCGGGCGCTGCTGCATGCCCACGTTCCGTCTCGGGGAGCGAGAGACTTGCGAGGGTTTGAGTGGGCTTACTTCAACGAACTCGCCAAAGGCGATCAATTGAAGATCATCCAGGCTCATTCAAATCTTGCTTCAGCGGTTGTGTTCAGTCCGGATGGGCGCACGATCGCGACAGCTGGCTTTGACGGTTTCATCAAATTCTGGGATTCAGATTCCTTACGCTTCCGCTCGCAGATCTTTCTGCCGGGAAAACGATTTACCACGCTGAGTTATCGCAGCGACGGTCAAATGCTAGCTGCTGCGACAGACGCTTCGGGCGCTTACGTTTGGCATGTGAACTCGCGTCAGTTGGTCACCAATTTTACAGGGCGATGGACCTTTGCAACATTTGCGAGATCTGGGCCGCAGCTTGCATTGTGCGGAGGTCGGGTCTGGGGGGATGGTGAAGGACCTCTTCGAGTATGGGATAGCGCGCGTCTCGAAGAGGTGCGTTCCTGGCCCGCCGCGGGCTCACGCGTGGCTTGGGCTGCCGATGGAAATCAGCTGTTCTCGGGGCCGATTCAGGGAGGCATCGCCCGTTACGATTTGCAGACCGGGCAGTATACTCAATTCGATAGGGCTGAAGGATTCGTGCACGCGATCGCGTGTTCGCCGGACGGCAAACTGCTAGCGGCGTCGGTGGCGGGCGCTTCGAACCCAACGCACGAGATCTGGCTATGGGAGATCGCAAGCCGAAAGCTTCTCCATCAGCTCCGCGGCCATACCGCCAATGTCTGGGCAATCGCTTTTTCGAACGACGGTCGGTTTCTGGTCAGCGCCAGCTCCGACCAGTCCATCCGCGTTTGGGAACTGAGCTCCGGGCAGCTCTATGGCTCGTTACAAGGACATGATGACGAAGTTTGGTCCGTCGCGATTGGCAGAGACGGACGTAACCTCGCCAGCGTCGGCAAAGGGGGTGCTCTGTTATGGTGGGCATTGCCAGAGCCTCGTAACGAGGAACTCAACACCCAGGTCACCGCGATTCCAGGCCCGAGGGTCTTTTCTCCCGACGGACAAACCATGGCCGTTGGGATTGGCCAAGACCGGGTTGCGCTGGTTGATCTCCCGACCGAGCATGTGACCCGAATTATCGAAAACGCGGCGTGTGCCATTGGATATGAAGATGACGGAAAGGCTCTAATTACAATCGGGCCGGGGGGACTACGGCGCGCTTCTCTGGCCGGAGGCGAGACCTCCGCTCTACACTCTCTCAGCCCACCTTTACCTCAATTCGACGTGCTCAGAGCGTCGCCTGATCGACAGTTTTTGGTTGCAGAACTCGAACCTGGGCAACTAGGCGAGTGGGACCTCCGGACTGGCCGACTGGTTGATCAGGTGCCGCTTCCGAGTTTGAAACGAGTCACTTTCCTGACCTTTTCTCCCGATGGCAAGCAACTGGCCGTTGTTCGGGAAGGTGTCAATGAGGTTTTGCTCTTCAGCTCAGGATTGAGGGACATGCGAGCCGTTAAGCACCATGCGTTCGACGTTTGGTCCGCGGCGTATTCCAGTGACGGCAGAATCATTGCAACCGCCAGCGTGGACGGCAAAGTCGTGCTCTGGCGAAGTGATACCACGGAGGTGATCGGTCGCTTGGAGGGGCACAAGGAGGGTGTTTTCGGTGTTGCGTTCTCACCGGATGACAAGACAGTAGCTGCTCTGTGCGGAAATCGATCGGTGAAGCTCTGGAATGTTCCCACCCGCCGTGAGGTAGCCAACCTTCCGTTCAAGCAAATCTCTGCCTATGTAGATTTCTCTCCCGACGGTCAGACGCTCGTGGCCTGCAAACCCTGGGCTCCCGAGCCACGATTTGAGTTTTGGCACTCTCGTTTGGATCATCGCAAATGACAGGAAGAGCGTGCGGCTAGCGTTTATCGGCGATCGCTGCTGGTCGAGTGGTTAACTCCCGTCTACGCGGGAGACGGTGCCTTGGTTCTCGGAGAACGCGATTGACCGGAAGTCCGTTCCTGCGGCAACTTGCCACGGTGGATTTGCGTTATCTTCTGATTGCGTCATCGCTCGGATGGAGTTGCTGCCTTCCTCGCCCTTTTGCGGCTGAGAATGAAGGCCCCCCGGCGGAGGTTGTCATGCGAGATGTGCTTGTCATCCGGTCGGTGTCAAGACCAGGCCGGTCTGCGGTGCATTTGGATCCCATCGAGGCGCAGATTGTGGCGGGTAAGTGGCGCGCACCTCAATTGGGGGCCGGCGTTTCCGGCAGCGCGAACAGTGAACAACACTGGGAAAGTGCAACCGCTGACGATCGCGGTATTCTAAAGGGATCCGTGGCCCGGGGAGGCTACGTCTATTGGCCCGTCGCGAGCGGTCGGGAGCAAATCATGCTTTTAGAGGCGGCGGGTCATGGTTGTGTCTACGTGAACGGGGAGATCAGAGGGGGCGATTCGTATGGATTTGGCTACTTGCGTCTGCCTGTTGCTTTGCACGCCGGCACCAACGACTTCCTTTTTCAATCGGGTCGCGGTGAGTTTCGAGCCAAGCTCATTGCGTCTCCCGAAGCTCTGAGCATTCACACGGCTGACAGCACTTTGCCCGACGTTCTTTTAGGCGAGAACGAACCGCTCTGGGGTGCGACCGTTCTTATCAATGCGACTCGCGATTTCATGCGGGCTTCCCTGAGAGTCGTGGAGGTCGGCAGTTCTGCGCAAACCTGCGTAATTCCGCCGTTAGGAATCTGCAAAGCTCCTTTCCTGATTTCTCCAATGCAATCTTTACTGTCGAATCGCTTGGCCGTAACACTCGAGGCGATCGATCTGAATCATCAGGATACGCGACCGGCCAAGGCGGAAATCGAGTTACGAGTTCGCCGCTCTGAACAATCCCACACGAGAACCTTTATCAGCGATATCGATGGGAGCGTGCAGTATTACGCGGTCCAGCCTGCAATGGCCGCTGAAAAAGAAACCGCTGGGGCTGCGCTGTTCCTGTCGCTCCATGGTGCAGGCGTGGAAGCACGAGGCCAGTCCGAGGCATATGAGGCGAAAGCGGCCGGGCCGATTGTTTGTCCGACGAATCGGCGTCCTTACGGCTTCGATTGGGAGGAGTGGGGACGGGCGGATGCTATGGAGGTTTTGGATTTGGCTACCGCGCGATATCGTCCCGATCCGCAACGAGTTTACCTGACGGGTCACTCCATGGGGGGGCATGGGACTTGGCAGCTTGGCGCCCTTTATCCTGATCGCTTTGCGGCGATTGGGCCTAGCGCCGGTTGGATCAGCTTCACCAGTTATGCGAATTCGAATCGGCTTTCAGGCATCAATGCTGTGCAACAAATGCTACAGCGTGCCGCCGCTTCCAGTGATACGCTACAGATGGGCACCAATTACCTGCAATTGGGCATCTATATTCTGCACGGTGACGCGGATGATAATGTGCCACCACGTGAAGCCCGCGAGATGCGTCGATTTTTGGGGGAGTTTCACCGTGACTTCGATTCTTATGAGCAGCGCGGTGCTGGGCATTGGTGGGACGCCTCAGACGAGCCTGGAGCAGATTGCGTGGACTGGGCGCCCATGTTTGATTTCTTTGCTTCTCATCGGATCCCGTCCGATCGCGAGATTCGCCGCGTTCGATTCATCACTGTGAACCCGGCCGTTGCTTCAAGATCGCATTGGGTGACTATTCTTGGCCAGGAAAGAGCCTTGGAACCGAGCCTGGTCGACGTTCGCTGCGACCCGGGCAAAAGGCGAATCGTGGGTTTGACGACAAATGTCAGCCGTCTTCAATTGAGGTTTCCGACCATTCCAGCTGGGTCTGGGTTGACTATCGAACTCGATGGCCAAACGATCGCGGATCTGATTTTGGGTGATCCGACAAATTCCACCTCCCTGGCTAGTCTGTGCCTGGTTCGGAAAGGCTCGGATTGGAAGGTGGGGGAGTATCCGTCTGCCGACCTAAAGAGGCCTGAGCGATCTGGTCCCTTTCGGGAAGCTTTTCGCCGCCACGCTATCCTGGTTTACGGCTCGAAGGGTACTGCCGAGGAGAACGCCTGGACGCTAGCCAAGGCCCGCTATGATGCCGAGACCTTTTATTACCGTGGCAATGGGTCGTTCGAAATCGTCGCTGACACCGATGTGATCGGCCATGAGGGCACACTCCGAAACGACCCTGCGTCACGCGGTCGGTCTCGCAACTTGATCTTGTATGGAAACAAGGAGATTAACGCTGCCTGGGCGGCGTTACTGGGGGGTAGTCCGGTCCAAGTCCAGCGAGGGCGGCTGCAGATGGGAGATCATGAATGGACAGGTGAAGACGTCGGTTGCCTATTTGTTCAGCCGCATCCTCGTGACCCGAACGCACTCATCGCGGGAGTTGGCGGGACAGGTCTATCGGGCGCTTGGGCGACGGAACGGATGCCGTATTTTGTTTCGGGAGCAGGTTTCCCAGACTGCCTGGTCTTGGGAGCAGATTTACCCACCGAAGGGTTCAAGGCGGTGCGGGCTGCGGGATTTTTCGGCGAGGATTGGCAGGTGGCTTCGGGGGAGTTTGTTTGGGGCCCGTAATTTCAGCCCGGACCGCTCCATTGGCGAGCGAGCTCCGGCGCTGAATGAAGGCGTGGCGGGGTCAGAATTCCTGAACGGTGAGGTTGCGGAATGAAACTTCAGCTTTATTTCCACCATGGATCTGCAGCCCGATCAAGCCGCTAAGCGGCAAGCTGGTATCCAGCTCAGTGTAGTCGACTGTCTTTTCACCGTTTAGGCGGAGCTGAATATGTCGTCCCTCGCATTGGATTTCGTAACGGTTCCATTCACCAACTCGCTCGATTTTCTTAATGGTAGCCTCGCTCACTCGCGACAAGATCATGTTTCGCCGGGATTCATCATACAAAACGCCAGAAAATCCGGCGCCGATATCGGCTTGGTAGCCGCGCATTTCGTTAGGCGGATTATCGATCCGCACACTCTGGAATTGGACTCCACTATTCACAAATCCTTCCGTCCCGACCAACTTGTATTCCAATCGGAGGATGAAATTGGTATAAGGCCGGACGGTTGCGAGGAACTCGTTGCGAGGGTTCCCGTTCATATTTCCGCCGACGATGACCCCGTCGCGCACTCGCCACACGTTGAGATCGCCTTCCCAGCCCCTCAACGACTGTCCATCAAATAGTCGGACAATAGGCGCTCCTTTGGGGATGCTCTGCGCCGCCCGCAAGGCTCGCTCACGAAAGTCCGGGCTGGTCGCAGCAACGCTCTCGAGGGCATTACGAACCGCGTCCGCCTCCTCGCTTCGGGCTAAGGACGGTGCGATCTGCAGCAAGGCCGAAGCGGCTTCGTTGATGACGCCAGGATCATTCAGAAATGAGCGCAATATCTGAAACGCTTCTGGCGCTGGCACTCGGGCAAGAATTCCTAAAACGCGGACTTTCGTTGGCGTTGACCGAGCGAAGGAAACAGTGCGATGCAGCCAGGCGATTGCTTCCGACGGGGTAACAGAAGCCTCGTCCACAGCCGCGGCAGCGAGATCCAAGAGGGAATTCAAGGCGCGCTGGCGCAAAGATGGGGTGGCGGCGGACTCCATGGCCCGGAGAAGCACCGGGACAGGCGCGGGGTCGGGCCACCTTCCCAGTTCGGCTAAGGCATTGTCCGCGACGACGGGGTCTGGATCCCCCGCGGCTTTTTCAATTGCTGGCAGCGCATCGGGGCATCCGCCTCGGGCTAGAACGCGGATCCAGCGGTTGCGCTCAGTGGTGTCGGCGGCACCCTCCAGCGCGGCAAGCACCGCTTGGCAAGAAGCGTGGCCCGATCGACGACAAATCCCCGACAAAGCCTCTTCCAAGGAATCTTTTAGCTCTTCGTCGCCGGTCGATCGCCCCAGGGCAATGAGCCCTTGCACCTGCTCGGGATTTCCCAGGATTCGGAGCGCAGACAACGCGGCCACGCTGACAGGCCTGTCTGCGCCCACGGCGTGCGGCATCAGATCAGGCGCCGCTTGCTTGACAAATCGAGCTTCCATAAGTTGGATCAGATCGATTCGCAGGGCAGGGGCGATGGCCGAGCGAAGCGATTGCCTAAGGAGCTCATCCACCGGAGATCCTGGCATGGTTCGCAATGCATTCAGAGCGGTAGTGCGCTCGTCCGAAGAGCGCGATTTTTGCAGCGCTTCGAGCAGGGCTGGGGCGGCTTTTGCGCCAAGTTGTCCGAGAATCGTTAAGGCCGTTCGCCGAATCACCGGAGTTGGGCTTTCGGTCAATTCGGCGATCACCG
Organism: Limisphaerales bacterium; assembly: GCA_044225505.1. Lineage (GTDB taxonomy): Bacteria > Verrucomicrobiota > Verrucomicrobiia > Limisphaerales > SIBE01 > JAXMHN01. The sequence goes on along the minus strand of JBGAIN010000026.1, from coordinate 17,768 downwards.
CAATCGAGGCATCGTTATGTCGGTCTGCAAGCGCTTGCAGAAGTTGTTCCTGTAAATCGGTCGACGCCGTACGGACCTCGGCGTTCAGTGCGGAGGCCACTGCTTCGTCACGGATGTCCCGCATCGTTAGCAGCGCGGCGTTGCGAATGGGGCGTTCGTCGGATCGCACCTGTTCCATGAGAAAATCGACCTGATCATCTCCTCGAACGAGAATCGCACCGCGGGTTGCACCCACTCGAACGGGCATTGGAAAAGAAGGTGATCGAACTGCGTCGAAGAGTGCTCGTGCCGATTCCAGGTTGCCCCCAGCGCGCTGTTGGTCAGCTGCGAGCAATAACGCGTGAGCAATGGGATCACGTTCGGAGCCCGTCTCCCCTGCCAACGCCTCGCGCAATACGCGGATTGATTCCGGGGTCGAAATGTTTCCTAGGGCCAGGTAGGCCTCTCGGGATACGCCAGCGCCAGCGTCTTTGGCCAGCTTCGTTAACATTCCAACGGCCTGCGGGTCGCGGAGCGTCCCGAGTGAATTGACGACGCCCGCGAGTAGCGCCCCTCGCACTCTTGTTGTTGCTTCGCGGAGGACAGCGGCTGCGCTCGCGTCGTGAATTCCTTCGAGCCCCGACCGGGCAAACGCGCTGAGTTTTGGGTCGTCGAGGAGTTTCGCCAGGACGGTTACTGCGTCTGAGGTCCCGATCTCTCCGAGTTGCTGGCAAGCCCTGGCCTTCTCGAATAGGGATGTATCCGATTGAACGACGGTCGTGAGAGCTCGGGTGCGCTCGCCCGGATCGGCAGCGAGAGCGCCCGCCACCACGCAGCAAGCAAGTAACGTTACCACGTATTTCCAACGAAAAAGAGTGGGGATCTTCATGGTCTGGCTTGGTTCAGGTCATGCGGTAAAGGTCCAGGGTTCGCGGGTTGCGCGCCGTCGCATCCGATTCGCTTCTTCATCGTGCACAAACTCCTCTTTGACCGGATCGAAGGTTAGTTTGCGTCCGAGTTGCCACGAGAGTTGGGCAGCGAAGCAGGTCAGATGCGAGCGGCGCATGATATCCTCGTTGCAAACCGTTCGGCCTCTGGACCGGACACAATCAAAGAAGTTGCGTCCATGCCCTGCTGAGCTAAGGCCGGTCCCAGCAAAGTCTCGGCGTAACGTCCGAGCCAGGTTCGGGGAAAGAACGATCTCGCCGTTATCCCCAGTCTCGACCCAACCTTCATCCCCTTCAAAGCGGACCGGACAAGTTCCCGTGGACGTTTTATACTGAGGGGATCGATCGCCGAAAGCCGTTGGCAGAAAATCGCAAATCAGTTTTACACCGTTCGCATACCGTCCCACGATGCTGGTGGGGGTAGCTTCGTACTCAATCGGTGTGGTTGTGTCAGACCGATTGGCCCATTGGCAGAGGTCCACCGTGTGTGCGCCCCAGTCTGGGAAGTTACCGGCCGCTTCGAAATCGTGATGCCCACGCCAACCGCCCGACACATAGCGGCTGTTATAGGGCCGCCATGGGGCCGGCCCGAGCCAAAGATCCCAGTCACACTCTTCTCGCGACGGTTCTGGTTCACCGGGCAACCAGGCGTAGCTCTTCGAGGGCACGTAAACCGACGCATGCAACGTATGAAGCCGGCCTAGTTTGCCGCTGTGCGCCAGATAGACGGCGTATTGAAAATTGTTCACGCTCCGACGCTGGGTCCCAGCTTGGTAGATCCGGCCATAGCGGCGGATTCCGTCTGCCAATGCCTGGATTTCACCCATGGTCAAGCCGCACGGTTTTTCGCTATAGACGTCCTTGCCAGCTTGCGCGGCCATCAGTGAACCCAAGGCGTGCCAATGATCGCCCGTCGCAATGAGTACAGCGTCAATCTCCGGCCGCGCGAGCAGTTCACGAAAATCCCGATACATCGCACAATCGCCGTTCTGGTAATGGGTATCGGCCATTCGCTTTACTTGCTCTCGCCGGCTTCGCTGGACATCGCAGATGGCGACGAACTGAACGTCCTTCTCCGGCAGCATGACGCTGAGATCGTACTGCCCTCGCGGTCCCAACCCGATTCCAGCGAAGTTAATTCGTTCGCTGGGCGCAACGGCTCCGTTTCGGCCAAGCACTCGCGCCGGCACAATCAGCGGGATTCCGAGGATCGAGGTGGTCCGAACAGTGCGCTTGAGAAAATCGCGCCGGTTCATCTGAGTGATGGCATTGGTTGATTTCATGCGACTACATTTCGGGGTGGTTTTGTTAAAGTTGATCGAGTCGCAGGGAATTACAATCTTTTCTCGCCCGTCGTTGTCGGGGGCAGCCGACACTGAGCAACTCTCAGTTTGGCCGTCGCTCATTGCGATCAAAAACCGCGCAGTTCGGTGCTGCTGCGGCGTGGCAATCCAGGAGCCGGGACGCGCTTCAGAACAATGTATTCGATCCCGTGCTTTTCGCAGAAGTCCCTCTTGCCTCCTTTGTCTCCATCCTCATTGACGACGTAAGCGTGCGGACGGATCTGTGCAATTTCCGGCGCCGCGTCCAACCACCCATCTCCAGTGGAGATGAGAGCTTGTTTAACGTATTTGATCGACCCGACCATGTAACGTCGCTCGTTTTGCGGCAACAAGGGATGGCCCTCCCCCTTCAGGGCACGGATGTTGGCGTCATGCCCTACGATGAGGTAGAGATCGCCGTACTGGCTGGCTTCTTCCGTGAAGCGGACATGGCCCGAGTGAAACCAATCATAGCAGCCGGTGGCCACGATCCGCTTGCGGCCTGGGGGAGTGGCCCTGGGCATAGGCTCGGGAAACCCGTCGATCTGCGAGGCTGGCAATAGCCGATATTCTAGCCCGTGCGTTTGACAAAACTCGAGACGCGCTCGGCGAAATCCGGCTTCCGGATCGATCCAGATCTCAGGGACGATGTCGTCCAGAGGGGGTATGGTATCGCCGTTGAACGGCGATGGCGTTGTGACCACTCGGTCGACATACCGGACGGCATTGAGAAAATAGACCCGTTCTGACATCGGAAACTTCGGAGCTTGTCCGGTGATCTCTCGGACCGTTTCGTCCGGCCAGACGAGCACGGTCAAGGACCCGAGTTTCGCTGCTTCTTCGAGCAGCCGTATTTGACGTGCTTGAAGGTTGTCAAACGGTCCGGTCAGGACCACGGAAGTTGGCGAGCTCATGATTGTGGCAGTCGCACGTTCACCTGGAAAGATCCAGGAACCGGTTCTTTGGAAACCACAATCAGATAGCCGCCACCGCACCCGGAATACATCGCTCCGAGATATCGGCTTTGGTATGCCTTAAGGAGACGGAGCAAATCGATCTTAATCAGTGGATCTCGAACGGTGTGGGGGAGGAGTGCTTCCCAGCAACGCATGTTAAGGTTGAGCGCGTCACCGAGCGAGGCCGCGTCCCGGCGCACAATGGCGTCATAACAATCCTTTCCCGATTGACCGAGCTGGGCCACCCATTTCGGTTCAAGGTTTTGTTTTCGCAGGGGGGAATAGCCGTCTGGCCGAGGTTCGATCGGCAAAAGGTGCAGCACCGACTCGAGCCAACGCGCAGTTCGGGCCTGAGTGCACGATTCGATGTGAGCTGGGAACACTCCATCCTGCACGGAAGCGTCATAATCGAGCCGGTTGACGCCCGGGTAAATCAGGCCAATCATGTCTTGTGAGCCGCTGGGTTCGGATTTGCCTCGGTTCTCCGCTTCATACAATTCTCGGACCAGGCTTTTCGCCCGCCGGCGAGGCAATCGGCCGTGCCAGATCTTGGCGGCGACAGCGCGTGTTCCGCTGGCGATCCCGGAGCGATCCATGGGTCTGAAATTGGGTTCGATCTGCACCACAACCATTGAACCGGGCGGTTTAGGGTTGTGCCGCGACACGAAGGGTTGATCGATCCATCCTCCCGCGAGCTGCAGGCGGTTAGGAATCGCTCCGAGCAAGTCCAAGACAGGGTCCTTCCTTCTGTTTCGCGAGGCGTTCATGATGGCGGGTTGTTTGGGCTCTAACTGCTGTTTACGACGGTCGTTCTCTGCTCGGCTTCAACTACTACGTGAGAGACAATCCGGGATCAAGTGGCGTGTTTGTCTCTTGGTTGTCTAACCTTGTCGATGGTTGAGCGGCTCGCGGGTTGGGGCAGGCCCCGGAGAGCGACCGACATGCGGAAAAGTAGAGCGCTAACTTGGCAGAGGGCTTGGCATTAGGCCTGCTTTTCTTTCGCTATGCGCAGGACCAAGGATCATTTCGTCGCCGCTAGTGTCTTTGTCAGACCGGAACGGCCGGTCAGACCTTTCACTCAGCTGGAACCTGCCGTTCTGAGATGCCGACTAATGCTTCGATCCCGTAGAGCCAACCAGAGTTCGGACTCGTTCGACTCTCCCCGAGCCGCTGACGGCCGGGCGGCGCAATCTACCGCGAAGGGACCGGTTCAGGGCGAGACTCGTTGGCTCGAGCAGTGTCTTTGCGTATGTCTAAAAGCAGCGAACCCCTGCCGATTTTCGAGACAGGGCAAGCAGGAGCTTAACGGTGAATGCGATTCGTTTTGGCGGGAGATGGGTAAACAACTCAGCGGGATGATGAGTATGGCGGCGGGATGAAACGCCGCTTGCCTTATTCAACGAGCCGTGGCTTTACACTGCTAGAGGTGCTGGTCGCGTCGGCAATCATGGGATTGGTCTTCGCCGGCCTTATTCAAAGCCATATCGCCATGTCCCGACAAACCGAGTGGAGCGGTTACTCCATTGCCGCGCAGAGTCTCGCGGTTGCTCAAGTCGAACAGTTTCGAGCGGCAACGTGGGACGTTCGAGGCAGTCCAGTGGTGGACGAGACAACCAACCTACCAACCCAGACGACGGCAATTCTCGACCTGCCGATTCGAGGGACGAATGTGCTTTGGGCAACGAACTATATCGCGGTGCGAACCGTCACCGTTTCGACCAATCCACCGGTGAGCTTGAAACTGATCACCGTCAGTACGGTCTGGCGATTTCGCGATAAGTACTTCACGAACCGACTTTCGAGCTATCGGGCGCCTAATTGAAATTGACTATGAGAGCCCGACTTTACCCCACGTTCCGGCGAGCCTTCACGATTCCTGAACTGCTCATCGCTCTCAGTATTTTCAGCTTTATTGTTCTCGGTTTGGCATCCATCACCGCTTTTGGGATGCGCCAGGACCTTCTCACGCGATCCAAGCTCGGCATGAACAATCAATCGCGGAAAGGCATTAATCAGCTGCTCAACGACATTCGAATGGCGCGCGACATCCAGATTGGTTCCGGCAACAGCACCTCATTCGTTGAAGTGGTCAGCGGGACTGCGCAGGAAGGGAAAGCGATTCAGGTTCTTCTGACGACGTTGCGGCGCAAAGCGGCCAACGCCACCGGGACGACCCTGGTCGCCAGTTTTTTGACGAATCGTGTGCTTTTTCAGGCCCAGGATTACACCGGGTCGAACGTTCTGATGGTGAGTCCGGACGCGCTCAACTACAACTATGTGGTGGGGGTAAATCTGGAGTTTTATCAGTTCTTGAATCCGTACACGATCGTCGGAACGAATAGCTATTACAATTACTATCGCTTGAACTTCAAAGCGACTCGCCACGCTCCTTGATTTAGACCATGAATCTACGTGTTCCCAATCGACGTTCCGCAGGGTACGCCTTGATGATGGTGATGGTCATGGCTGGTCTTGCCTCCTACGTTGTCGCATCGCTCATGCGGTTTTCGCAGACCACCGCTGAGTTGAACCGTCGGAGCAACGAGTATGCGGAAACCACGGCAGCGGCCGAAGCTGCGGTGGAGAAAGTTCTCGGACGGATCCAGGTGGATTTTCAGATCGACGCGGAAGCGCGGGTCGCGGCGAATCTGGCTTCATACCGCACCACGATTCCCACGTCGGCGGAAGACAGTGTTTGGTCTCGATTTACCTTTAATGATGCGCAAGGGACTTCGGGAAATATGTATTTGACCAGGATTACCCAAGAGTCAAATCCACCGTATGTTGCTCTCCAAAACCAATTTAAGGGTTTGAACGGATTCGCTTCTACCTACCGTGTGGTGTCCAATGCGCAAATCCCCGGAAGACCAGTGATTGGAACGGCCCAAGAGGAGGTGCAGTTGGCCGAGATTCCGGTGTTTCAATTCGCAATTTTCTACAATGGGCTTCTCGAATTCACTTGGGCGGCGCCGTTGATCGTGCGCGGTCGAGTTCACGCCAATGGCGACGTCTACGTGGGATCAGCCTGCGACCTGACGTTCGACCGCGTCGTGACGACCACGGGACGTATTCTGCGGGCAGCCTGGGGAGGGCACACGCCCGGGCAGTATACGGGGGATATCACCTACAACGGGACCCCGCTCCCGGGGTTTATGACGGGTGTCCCGGCAATCACGTTGCCAATTGGGGTGGATAACACTGCTTCGGCAGTGCGAGAGATCTTATACCCACCGCCGAACGGCGAGAGCCCCACCTCAGAAATGGGAAAGCAGCGCTACTATAATCTCGCTCAGCTTCGAATCATGGTGAATTCAGGCGGGACTACCGTGACCGTCCGGAGCTCGCCGGCCGATCAAAGTCCTTCCACGATCGCGGTCTCGGCCACGGCCCCGTTCTTATCCACATCAGCAACCTTTTACGATCAGCGAGAAGGGAAGAACGTTCAGGCCACGGAGATCAACATCGGCAAGTTTAAGGAATGGATCACCACCAACACGGTCGTGACCAGCAAATGCAGCCCGTTAAATAACCCGGTGGAGGTAGTCTATATTGATGACGAACGGACTACGACCTCAACCTCCTTCCCAGCCGTGCGCTTGGTCAATGCCGAAGTGTTGCCGCCGGACGGATTGACGATCGCTACTCCCAACCCGCTCTATATCAAAGGCAACTACAACTGCCCAACTCCGGCTTACCGAAACACCAGCGACACGAGCACGACCGCTCCGGCCTCTCTGGCCTCGGACGCTTTAACCATCTTATCGTCGAACTGGAATGACGCTCTGAGTGGCTTGGGACTTACGGCCAGGAACGATGCCGTCAACACCACGATCAACGCGGCTATTATTACCGGTGCCGTCGATTCGACGGCGTCCGATAGTGATCACTTTAGCGGTGGCGTGATGAATCTGCCGCGGCTTCTCGAAGACTGGGGAAACGGGAATAGCACCAAGCTTACTTTGAACACGTCGATGGTGAAACTCTTCAATAGCGTTAAGGCTTCCCGCCAGTTTCAAAGCCCTGGAGTTTATTATTACGCACCGATTCGGGATTTTAACTTCGATCAAAACTTTACGAATCCGGACAAGTTACCCCCGGCGACGCCGCGCGTGAGAGCGATGATTCGGTCGAGTTACTGCAATCCACCGCCGGGTGTTGTGACTTATAGCACGCAATAGAATGCGAATTGCTTTTGTAATCCTGGTCGGAGCGGTCTTGCAGAGCGGCTTTCTGGGCAATGTCGTCCAGGCTGGGCAACGCGCGCTCGAAGCGGAGACGTCGAGCAAGTTGGCTCCAGCCAAGTCTGTCGCACATCCGTCGGTAAAAGTTAAGCTGGGGAACCACTGGGTGGCATTTGTTCCGCCGCGGTCGTGTTCGGTAAATACCAACTCAACCAGCGAGGTGAAGTTGACAGGGCCTGACTCCCAATTCTGGATGCGGATCCGAACACAGGCCGTCTCTGGGCCAAGATCCAAGCCCGAGCTGCGGCAGGACCTTATCAATTCGCTTCCGAAATGCACGATCCGCAGCGAGATTGACCGCGGGGTAGGGGACCGGAACGGCGTTCTGTTCGATCTAGAGTACTCGCCATCGGCTGGGGTTTCGGTATTCGAGCGGGTGCTGTGCTTCACAAGCAAAGGAACGCTTTTCCAGATCAGCTGCACGGCCAATCGCAACTATCAGGAGGAAGCCTGGCGGATGTTCGAAGTCGTTCTGGGCACCTTTCGCATCAGCGAAGGCGACAAGCTTGATTCACCAGTGATTTCGGAGAGACTTTGAGTTCCTAGGTTTTCGATCCCGTCGAGACCTACGGCGCCGGTCGGAGGTGACGCGAGAAGAAGTCGCGCATCCGCCGTTCGCCATAAGCGCCGCCCATGCCATGGCCCCCGTTCGGGATGACGAGCAGTTCAAAACTCTTATCCGCGCGAATCAAGGCATCCACAAAGCGAAGGGTCGACTCGGGCGGAACGTTCTTATCCATCTCGCCCACGATAAGAAAGAGCTTGCCGATCAGGCGGTGCGCGTTGTCGATATTGGAGGACTGGGAGTAGGCATTGTCAGGGCTTGGGATCCAGAGCTGATCGGAAGGCATGGTCCCCATCCATTGTTCATTCCACGACGCCTTGTCCATGCGATTATCGTGGCATCCACAGGAGGCGACCGCGGCTTTGTAGAACTCCGGATGAAACAGCACCGCCGCCGCCGCATTCTGGCCTCCCGCGGAGTTGCCATAAATTCCTACGCGGTCTAGATCCAGATAAGGGTAGCGGGCGGCAGCGGCTTTTATCCAACAGATCCGGTCAGGAAATCCTCCGTCCTTAAGATTCTTCCAACACACGTCGTGGAACGCTTTGGACCGATGTGCGGTCCCCATCCCGTCGATCTGCACGACCACAAAGCCAAGTTCCAATAGAGCCTCAAAGCCGCTCCGCGCTCGAAATGATTTCGGAACGAAGGAGCCTTGGGGGCCGGCATATATGTATTCGATAATGGGATATTTCTTTTCCGGATCCAAATGGCGTGGGCGGTGGATCAGGCCGCAGATCTCCGTCTTTCCGTCTCGGCCATTGGCGACAAATGGCTCGGGCAGAGGAAGCCCGTCGGCCTTCAACTCGTTGATGTCGGCCGATTCCAGTTCGCAGAGCAACATGCCATCGCTCGCTCGACGCAACGCGTGGCGGGGCGCACTGTCCGGGCGTGACCACGTATCGATCAGATGCTTCTTGTCTGGCGAGAATTCGATCGAGTGGTTTCCATCTCCGTCCGTGAGCGGCACAAGCGGTGAACCGTCAAAGGCCACTCGATAAAAGTGCAGATTGTAAGGATCTTGCCCTGGGTGACGTCCGCTGGCGGAGATGCAAATTTGCTGCGCCTTCTCGTCAATCGAGTGGATGCCACGGACGACCCATTCACCGCGAGTAAGCTGCGCTTTAACGCGCCCGCGTTGGCCGTCGACCAAATAAAGGTGTCTCCAGCCGCTCTGCTCGGAGGCATAAATCAGATCATCAGTCTCTTCGAGCCAATGGACCAGTGGCATTCCCAGCGCTTCGGTGTGAATCGTCCAGAGGAAGGTCTTGCTCCGTTCGTCGATCAGGTTTCGGACGGTGCCAGAAGACGGGGCCACCTCGATCACGCGCAGCCTTTGGTGTCCGCGATCGACTTGCTGGTAGCGAAAACGGGTTCCGTCTCGGGTCCAATGCAGCTGGGGAGTTTCCCATTCATGTTCGAAGGGATCCACAGCGGGCTTCGTGTGGCGTTGAGTTTCCAGTTCAAACAGATTCAATTCGTAGCGTGGAAAAGGGTCGCCTGGCAGAGCGTAAGGACGACTCTCCAGTTGAGCACGTCCGCCTCGGGGGGGCGATGAGCGCACCAGAAACACCGGTTTGCGTTCGGCCAGTTCAATTTGCCAGGCGATCAGATGCTTCGAATCGGGCGACCAGGTCAGCGCCCCGTAAGGGCGGGCCGCGGTTCCATTCGTAGTGAGCTGGGTCTCCGCGCCGGCACGGCTGCGAACGACGATATTGTCGTTTCTGAGGAACGCAGTCCAAAGACCGTCGCCAGACCGAGAAGAATCGCCGGACGATTCGGGTTCACGGGCTGGCTCGAGCTTCTGGGAAGCGAGGATGCTTCCGTCGATGGCGGCCCGATCAGGATGATCTCCTGCTTGAAAGACAGCGATCGTTCGGCCCTGTTCATCATCGATAGCCCAGGCGTGCCCAGCAAAGGTATGCTGAACGCGCTGCGCCCCCGGCGAGAGTTTGCCGTAGCTGTGTCGTCCACCTTCATCATCCAGCCAGAAGAGCTGGACCGGCTTCTGAAGACGATTGTCGAAGGTGATCTCCGTCTCCGGGCCTGAGCGGCGAGACGAGTGCAAGCCCGGGACTGGCATCAATCCCTTTCCACCAAGCGCCATGGCCGATCGATCGATTTCGGTCAATGACCCCGATCCTGAGTCAAAGACCCAGGACCGTTGTTGCCCAATCAGAGTGATTCTCTCTGAGGTATCGCTAAACTGCAGACTCTCCACGGGAAGGCGGTCGGCAGGGATTCCACCGCCCAATTGGGCCGCAACCGCGGCGTGGTCAAACGCCGGCTCGCGTGTTCCGTTTTCGGCATGAACCCGGATGAACTGGCGACGGTCGTCCGGCAGATCGAGGCGGTACCAAAACTGGCGATTCCCAGCGAACCAATGAGGCGTTAACCGGGCTCCATAAATCCGCGGTGCGGTCCGGTTTTCAACGTTGTTGGATTGAGGGAGGGCCGCGCTCTGGGTCGCTTGGGGAGTTGGCGGCGTCCGGGCGGGGGTAACGAAGGACGACAAGCCCGGCTGCGCCGCAGGCTGAGCCCAAGCGGCTCCCGCCAACATCCATCCCAACTGCAGTTGCCAAACCCGACGATGCGCTGATTGCATGGCACTATCCTGCACAACCCTGGCATTCTGCCAAGAAAGGCAATCCTGACTCGCGGAACTCCAGGCCAATGCACGGTGCCAAGGGGGACATGCGGGCGAGCTTGACGCCAGGTTCGCCCTCGACCTTCGCTTCGCTTTTTAAACGTCCGCTCGACAGCGCCTTGAGGCTTGCTCAAACTGCCCCTGTGAACCTGTTCTTCAAATCCATTTCAGAGACGGAACGTTTGGTGGAGCCTCGATGGAGACCAAGCTTGGTTGTTTTGTTTCTTGGCGCTTGGTTTGTCTGTCTCGCGTCGGGGATATCCGCCGTTGCGGCTATCGATCCCGCCCAAGATTGGCCAGCATGGCGCGGCCCTACCCGGAACGGCATTTCATCGCCGCAATCGGCTCTTCCGGTGCATTGGAGCGAAACTGAAGGTGTCGCCTGGAAAGTGCTGCTGCCAGGGCGGGGGCATGGTTCCCCGACCCTGGTGGGCGATCGTATTTATTTGGCCACCGCGGAATCGGATCCGGCGACGCAGTCGGTGCTTTGCCTGAACCGGTTGAACGGGCAACGCGTCTGGCAGAGCGAGGTGCACCGAGGGCATCCGGATGCTGGGCACCATGCCAATTCTTCGGCGGCCTCATCGACGGTGGTGTGTGATGGCCAACGCCTCTTTATCAATTTCCTCAACAGCGGTGCCGTCTACACGACAGCCCTGGGGATGGATGGGAAGATCCTGTGGCAACACAAGGTTTGCGATTACGTGACTCATCAGGGATTCGGATCGTCTCCTGTCCTGCACGAGTCTCTAGTGCTGGTGTCCGCAGACCATCGGGGCGGCGGAGTGATCGTCGGACTGGATCGCGATACGGGCAAGGAAGTTTGGAGCCAACCTCGGCCCAAGATCCCAAACTACGGGTCCCCCGCGATTGTGCAAGTGGCCGGCCGGACGCAAGCGGTGCTCGCCGGCTGTAATCTCATCACGAGTCTCGATCCGGCCACGGGCAAAAAGCTCTGGGAGATTTCGGGTTCCACGGAGGAGTGCGTGGTGACGCCTGTGACGGACGGAACCCGGGTATTCTCCAGCGGTGGATATCCCAAAAACCATACCGTGGCTGTGTTCGGCGACGGCAGCGGCCGGATCGCCTGGCAGAACACGGCCCGGGTCTACGTTCCCTCAATGATTCAAAAAGATGGCTTTCTCTATGCCGTTATGGACGCGGGCGTGGCGGTCTGTTGGGCTGCGGATACCGGCAAGGAAATCTGGAAAGAGCGTCTCGGCGGCGATTTTTTTGCTTCACCGGTCATGGTGGGCGATCGAATCTACGCGACCAATCTTGGGGGCAAGACTTTTGTCTTCGAGGCGACGCCGACCCGATTTCAGCTGCTTGCCGAAAACCAGCTGGCCGACGAGGCGTATGCCTCGCCCGTCGTCTGTGGCGGGTCGATCTACTTGCGTGTGGCAAAGCGCGGAGAACCACGGCAGGAGTTCCTGTATCGCGTCGGGAAATGAGTCCCCTGTCCGCGCGCCGTGACTGGAGTCCTTGGTCAGGGCGGGAAACGACCGTCCGGTTGTGCCTTGGGAGCCATGGAAGCACACGATATCAACGGTCCAGCTTTTGTCGGATCCGACCGGATTCCTTCTGGAGCTCGGCCACCGTCATGATCGGCCGGCGGGCTTCGACCGGTCGCGGGGGGCGGTTGTGTGCGGCCCCGGGCCTCGCATACCAGAACGTGACGGCTGTGTAACCGAGCAGGTTCCAGGGATTTCGAATATCCGTGCCAAACGACGATTCCATGTCAAACACGAGACGTTCTTGAAATGGTATCGCATCCAGCGATCGTATGCGGGTGCAAATATTGAATCCGGTCGTTTGCTTGTCCAGTCCTCCAACACGCGCGTTGGCTAGGAACGGTGTGCTGAATTCATCCGCGCGCGTGGGCACCTCTCCGCCAGCCCAGCCGTAGTAGTCTTCGGTGCCCGTCCCGAAGTGAGTTGGGAAACCGTTCGCCCAAGCCTGATCAACGTAGATCTTTTCGTCACCTTCTCCCCACCAGCTCCCTTGGATGTTCAACACCGTCCAGGCGTCGCCCACGAAAGTCCCTTGTCCACGAATGTCGATGAAGTTCCAATCTTGAAAGGGCGTGCCAGCGACCACGTCGTCCGGGCGCCAATGCGCGTGGAAATGCATTGATCGACTATCCCATGTCGTGGGCGTGATGTTCGTTTCCAGCGTCAGTTCCTCGGCATCCGCGCTCAAGTTGAGGATGCGAATCTGGCCGGATTCCCGATAGGGCATTACCCAACGGCAAATCAGCGTTCCGTCCGCCGTGACCGTGCGCGACCATGTCTGAAGAGGATGAAGCGCATCCGCGCTGCAAAAGAAATCTCCCAGGGGACACCACACCGTCTCCTCATTGTCAAACGTCATCGTTAGGACGGTGGACCGTAACAGCTCGGGACGGCGCGCCGCTTCCCGAAGGTGCACAGTGAACTGGCGGACGACTTGAGGGCCGGTCGGCAAGAGCACCTCGAGTTTTCCTCCAGGCTGGACGATTTCAGAATGTCGGGCCGTGACCTCCCTGCTTGCCGCGGCCGAGGTCAGTTCGTCGGCGGCTTTTTGCCGTTCCGTTTGCGCAGCCTCATAACCGCTCCGGGAGAAGGACTCGATCTGCGTCCCGTCGGGATAAGCCCGGTAATTGATGCGGTAGTAAAACGGTTTTGCTGTCATCGTCACTTTGCAGCTGCGCGCAAAAGGAATCGGGAGGTAACAGTTCCCAGCTCGAGCAGTGGGTGCGCTGAACGGCGGTTTGATGAAACCCTTTGCCGTGACAAGTTCAATTAGGCTCTCGTCGATCACTGGAGTCGAGGATCCGTCGAGATAGATACGGACGTTCGGGCCTTTCCGGTCTTCAAATCCATAATAGAAGAAAGGCGTCCAGACCGTCGTTAAGCAGCCTGGACCTTGATGGTCCAGAATTACCCATTCCGTTCTGTGATCAATCGTCTCGGTGCGGAGGAACCCCAGTCCGTCACTATCAGCAAACCAGCCGGTCGTGTCCTGATTCGGTTGCATGCGATTCGTCGAAGCGCGGTTGTAGCTGGACGCCTGGAGACAGCGATAGGTCGGTTCGGGAACGCGTGCAAGAGCGTCGCGATCCGTCATCTCAGATAGCAGCTTCGACAGGGTTAACGGCTGCGCCCACAGGCATGTGTTGTTCGCGAACCCGAGCAAGAGGACGGTCACGGCCGTCGCTCCGAATTGAAGAGAACGGGAGTGCAGCATGGGTTGAAGAATTGATTGTTCTACGCGTTCAGGCACGGTCGATTGTCTGGGGAGTAGCTTGGACGGTAGTGCCCCTGGATAGCGAGCGGTTTTCGCTTACCCCAAGTCGACCGCCGAGGGCCTTCGCGAACATACAGTCTTCCAATTCTAAATTCGCGCGGGTATTTTCATGGGCATTCGTTCTCCGTTATGAAAAGAGTTGTCCTTCTCATCCTCGCGCTCTCCGCGTTGCGGGTTCATGCGGCCGTAGGGGCGTTTCAAGACAAGACGCTGGTCGTTTGGGCTGCCCCGGCCGATCTCACCCAGCGCGGGGGCACCGCTCTGACCCTCGACGATGGCGATACCCATTTTGATGGAATCGTTCTAGGTGAACTCTCACCCGGAAAGTGGATGGCTGGCAGCGACGGATTCAGCCGCACCATGAAAGACCAAGGGGATTGGCCAACAGAAACGGCAGACGCCGGGACGGTCGTGCAAATGGCCATTGTGTATCAGGGCAGGGAAGTCTCGCTCTTTCGCAACGGACGCGAGTACGCCCATTACACGATGGGCAGTTCGCCGAGAAGTTTTGGGCCCGCAGCCATGGTGCTTTTTGGCCGACGCCATCTCGACGCGCTGGACCAGGAGAACTCTTTTAAGGGCCGGATCCAGGACGCGCGCATTTATGACCAGGCGCTCGATCAGGATACGATCGCGGGTCTACAACCTGGCCAGAGCTCTCCCGCGGCCAAGCCTTGGGCCTGGTGGTCTTTTGCCGATGAAGGATTGCGCGAGAAGACTGGGCGCTTTACGGAAATGCGTCTCCTAGGCGATGTGCGAATTGAAGGGGGCTTCCTCGTGCTGAATGGGAAAGGCGCGACGCTCTTCTGCACCGCTCCAGGGGAAGAGAAAGGACCCAGACTCACCGTTCCGAAGACATGGTCCGTAACCAGTCCGGTGCCGGAAGAAGTCGTGCGTTCGACGCGGCTCTTGCGGGAGCGGTTCCTGGCCGACCCATACCGGCCTCGTTACCATTTCTGCGTCCCGGAAGATATGGGCCAGCCTGGCGATCCCAACGGCGCTTTTTATCACAACGGCCGCTATCACTTAATGTATCTCTACAACCGGTCAGGGTCCGGGTTTTGCTGGGGTCACATTTCCAGCAGCGATCTGGTGCATTGGCGGCACCACCCCGATGCGATTGGCCCAGGCCAGGGCGACGAAGGCTGTTTCAGCGGCGGCGCGTTTCTGGATGATGACGGCACTGCTTACCTCTCGTACTGGATGCTCTGGGGTGCGAAAGGGATCGGATTGGCTCAAAGCCGCGGTCCCGCGTTCGACACTTGGATGAAGTCTGCCGCTAACCCGGTAATTCGATCGACGGAATGGGGCATTACGGAGGTCAAAGGGGCGGATGGCCGATCGGCCATGCTTGGTTCGGCTGATCCATCGAATATCTGGAAGAAGGAAGGTCGCTATTACTTGCTCACGGGTAACTTGCTCGTTTTGAATAAGATCGGTCGTGCGACGAATGCTCCGGCCTCCGAACAGGGCGATCGACTCTATCTGTTCAGCTCGACCGATCTGAAATCCTGGACGTATCTCCATCGCTTCTACGAACGAAAGCCGGAATGGACCGACCGCAGCGAGGACAACATGTGCCCCAGTTTCCTGCCGCTACCTTCCCGTGCCGATGGCGGACCGCCCAGTGCCAAACACCTTCTTCTGTTCATCAGTCATAACAAAGGCTGCCAATATTATATTGGCGATTACCGGGACGACCGGTTCTTTCCGACTACTCACGGGCGAATGACCTGGGTGGATAGCACCTACTTCGCGCCGGAAGCGCTCCTGGATGGTCAAGGACGCCAGATCATGTGGGCGTGGCTGACCGATAACCCGTCCGGGGAAAAGCAAACTGGCTGGTCTGGAGTCTATGGACTGCCCCGCACTCTCTGGTTAGGAAACGACGGCACGTTGCGGATGCAGCCTGTTCCCGAACTGGAGCTGCTTCGACGTAATCACCTCTCCTGGAAAGATGTGACAGTCTCGGATTCGGAAAGCAAACTCCTGGACCGTGTGGTCGGGGATGCGTGCGAACTCACCCTCGAGATGGAAAACGGATCAGCGGACCGTTGTGGTGTCAAAGTGCGGACTTCCCCGGGCGGCGAAGAAGAGACCCTCCTCTACTACGACGCGCCGCTGAAAGAGCTCGTCTTCGATTCTACCCGCAGCGGTGGCGAAGGCCGCAAAGTGATCGAGCGGGCGCCGCTGACCTTGGCGCCTGGAGAACCTCTTAAACTCCGGGTCTTTATTGATCGGTCGGTGGTGGAGGTTTATGCCAATGACCGCCAAGCGATCGGGCGGCGAGTATATCCCACCCGATCGGATAGCCTGGGAGTAAAGGTGTTCGCGGTGGGGGACCGGGCGATTTGCCGGAAGATTGACGCTTGGGAAATGATGCCGGCGAACCCTTATTGAGGCGGTCACTGGCGTCGCGAGTCTCGAGCACATTCCAAAGCCGAGCGATGATCTCGGGCGGCATTCCTTAGCCGCAGTCGCAGTCTGCCTTCGCTATGGCCTTCGTTCGGTGCGACCTGCATCCAAACCCGATGAGAACAGGATGAGACCAGGATCACGATCCTGTTCTCATAGGGGTCTCATCCCGTTCTCATAGGGTTCTGAACGTATCAATCCCGTTGCAATCCCGCTCAAATCCCGTTCATACCCCACTCGTGAAGGGGATATGACCGGGATTAGACGGGGATTTCACTGGGATTGCCCACCGCTGTCCTCATACTGCCAGTTTTCGTTTCACGGTCGGCAGCCATGTCGGAGATCAGCGGCAGGTTCGGCTTTTTTTGCGGACCGCGGCTGTGTGCGCAGCACCAGCCGCAGAATCCAAGCATTCATAACTCATTCATCTGCCCTAGCTTCGGTCTGAAAACTCGCTGTTGGTGACGTTTTGTCTCCAGATGTCGGACGAATTTGGGAACGGTCCGTTCCCAAAAGCGGCTGGGCGCCTCCGCGATTTGTCGCACACTCTGTCAACAATTTGCGGACAGCTACGCCAGCCTCAGTGCCTGGAACGGAGTTTCCTTCACCTTTGGCGGCCTCCAGACAGCCTGTAAACAGCGTGCTCACAGCATCGCGACGCTGTAACCAAGCTGTGAGCAAGCCGTATGCAGCGAGCAATCAAGCACGCAAGAGCGGATTCGAGCTCCGAGATGACCGCCGCCCCTCCGGACCGTGCGATAAACGTATTTCAAAGACACCTTAATCATTGCGCGCCAGCGTCTTGGAGTGCGCCCGAGGTGCCGGCGTTTTGTCCCGAGACCCACGCAAGCCCCCAACGCGATCATTCCTCGGATCCGTCGCGCTGACTGTCGTCCGCAATTTGCGGACGACACACGTCAGTCGCCACGCCGGAACACCAAGGTGGAAATACGGTCGCTAAGGATGCAGCCGTCGGTGCGCGACCGTGATTTGGTGACTTTTCGTCGCCAACGTCCTCGGTTTGGGGCCGGTCCGTTCCCAAACCATGCATCCATTGGCTGATTTGTCGCACACTCCGTCAACAAATTGTTGCCACCTTGCAGAAGGCACAAACTGCGGTGGTGCGGCATGGAAACGGGCCATAGCGCACAACGGAACGCCCAAGGGCGGTGCTAGCGCACTCGAAGATACCCGGCGCCCCCTCGGACGGTGTGGTAAGCGAGTCTTAGAGGCATTTTAGTCCTTGCGCGCCAGTGTCTTGGAGTGCGGTATCCTCTCAACAATGGACATAACTATGGACTCTAAACAAATTTGAGGACCTGGAAGTGCGGAAAGTATCTCGCTTTTCGATCGTCCCTTCGTGAATTAGCGGCACAATCTCCTGATCGGCAAAGAGGAGAGCTCCCTG
>JBGAIN010000025.1:61867-71279 GCA_044225505.1 Limisphaerales bacterium | reverse complement strand
GTACGCATACAGCTATTCAAGCAAATTCACCTCCCTCACTGCAAAAACTTGTCCGAAGGCCAACCTCCCCCTCGATCACCGCTCGGCTGCCCGACCAGCCGCGGCTTTGCTCAACCCCCTCCCCAGTGTCTGAATCATAGGGACCTGATCGGGACGAGGGGTGTGATCAAAACTGTATGAGATTAGGGACCGCGGCTATGTCGTCAGACCATCCGCAGACGCTCTGCCTTCCCAAGAAAGCCTCGTAGAATGCGAAGTGTTCCAGTGAATGGGTGGATGCTGCGGCCAGGAGCCGGTCGGACTCGCCACAGCCGCGCCGCGGAAGATTTTGCGGCGCACGTCATCGCGCCGGCTTTGCTAACAACGATCCTTAGGGTCGAAACTTACGAACCACGACAGTTCCGACAAGACAGCAGAGAGCGAAGATGCTCGGGTACGCCATTGGTTCTGGAACAACGGTTAAATCGGCCAAGCCCGCGTCATTCGGGTTGGAACCACCTTGACTAAAGGTCAGGAAATTCAATGCATCGGTATCTCCATTGGGTGGGGTAAACCATGCAATCTGGCTTCCATCGATAACGGAATCAGTGCGAAATTGTCCGAAGTGTGTCCCACCAGCTGGAGCCGACGAACTCAGTGTTAGGGAAGGAAACCACCTCATTAAGAGCGGGTCTCCCTGATTCCAATCTCCGGAAAAGGTCAATCCTGCAGCGCTCAGACTGAATTGACCATCCGGCCCCACCGTCCCGCGCGCAATCTCGATATCGTCTCCACTGACAAATCCCGACAAACTAGGCACCCCGAAAGTTGCGTCTAAGGTACTGGCTTCGATAATCACCAGGCCACCCGAAGGCATCAAACCGCCTCCGTCCACCGTGGCGACACGCAAATCTGCCGCACCAAAGTTAATCGTAATTCCGCCGTATGCCCCCACAGGGAGAAGCAGTGTACTCAAACTGAAGGCCGCCATGGCTAGCCGTGCGCGATTTACTAGCATAAGATTAAATTTGAAGATCCCTCCACAGCGGCCCTGGTCTGCGAGCAAATCCCGAACCCTCGACATCAAAGCAAGGCAGCAAGAGCGACGCCGCCAGGATATCCGCGAGAGTCCACAAATGTCAAAATCATAAGGCAAGCAGCAGGATTTTATTTCCGGCGTAATCCATTCATTGAGGCAGGCTGGTTTGAACCTGCCGGGCGAGCTTTACGAATGCCCTGGCACCCGCGCAGAAAAATGCTGAGTTCATGCAATTGCTCTGGCGCCAAGCAAGCGACACCCCATACGCGAATCGGTCCAGGTCAGCGTTTTTTCCTTTCACGTCGGCGGCAGTTCCGGTAAGAAATAAGGCAGTGCCTTTCTCACGGAGAACAACCGTGAATGCGAGCGCACCTCATATACAGGCCAGGTATAAAGCGGGGGATACTACCCGATCTTGGCGCGTGTTGGCAATTGTCCGAGAAGCCAACCGCTGCTCGCCAATGCACGCCGCGCCTTCTTTCCGAATCGGTCGCGCATTCCTGTACTGCTTCGGATGGATTTGGTATGCCCGCGTCGTTGAGGCCCTTATATCGGTTTATGTTAAAAATCTGTCTCTTCTCTTCTCTCCTTCTGAGCTTCGCCCTTGGCGCGGTGGCTCAGACAACCGTCGCAACAGCCCCTGTCGGCGTCTATCGAATTTCGCTGCTGGGTGACTCGGATACATTCGTCTCACTGCCATTTGTTCGCCCCGAAGCCGCGTCCGGTGTGGTGGCTGGGTTTTCTGGCAGTATCGTCAATATGCAAGGTTCTCCGGCGTGGGGCGCGAACCAGTTCGTTTACCAGGCGAGCCTCCAGACCAACACGCATTATCTTCTCGTTGTCTCAGGCGCGCGCGAGGGAAGTTATTTTCCGATCACCGGAAACGGGGCGAACAGCGTCACGCTCGATCTCAATGGAGACACGTTAACCGGGTTGATTAACGGAGACCGCATCTCTGTGGTTCCGTATTGGACATTGGCCACGGTGTTCCCTGGAGGCGACGGAATCTATTCCTCGACCTCGCAATTTCTTCGCAAGACAGAAGTCTTGGTCCCCGATCCCACCAGTGCTGGCATCAATCTAAGCGCTGGCAAGACTTACTACTTTTTGGGTGGCAACTGGCGACTGTATGGCCCGAATACCGTGAGTAACGACGACGTGTTGTCACCGGACTCCTACTTTATCGTTCGCCACAATGCTGGTCCATCGACTCTCTTAACCGTTCGGGGGAGTGTCGTTTTGTGTAAATGGCGAATTCCGCTCGATGCGCTCGCCAGCAATAAACAGGACAACCGCGTGGCGTTACCCAGACCGGTCTCCACGACCCTGAATGGTTCCGGGCTAGTCTCGAGTGGGGCGTTTCGATCGAGTCCAAACCGTTTCAACCGGTTGGATGAGTTGCTGACCTTTGACAACTCGGTGGTCGGAAAGAACAAATCGGCGTCGGCGACCTATTTCTATTACAGTGGGCACTGGGAACGATACGGCACGCCTGGTATTGACGTTGGAGATGAGGAAGTCCTCAAGCCTGGAACTGGCGTCATCGTCCGAAAAGGTGGCGGCACTGCGGTGACGTGGATGAACGTGCCAAGCTACTGAGCCGATGATTTGACAGGGCAGTCCGGCTAACGGTGGCCATGACCCGGCCGCGTTCAACGGTTTCTACGGGATAACAACCACGCGATAGAAGATCTTCGTCTGGCTGGCTGGATCGGCGATGGTTTTGCTGATATTGCCGCCTGTTCCAGCGATGTTGGATTGAATCGCTGTCCATGGACCGCCGGGCGACACCGTGCTTTCCTCAAGTTGATAAACCTTCCCTAGAACGCTAACGAATGTCAGCGTGGTTTGCTGAGCCGTCGCTTCGACCGTGCTCACCATCAGCTTGGTCTTCGGATCGTTCGGAGGCGTCCCGGCCAGGTACTCCGCCGCATTGGATTGTCCGTCGCCGTCACTATCCAGCGCGCCGTCGGCGGGAGATTGCGGATCCAGTCCGTGGGCGGTCTCCCAGTCATCCGCCATCCCGTCTCCATCGGAGTCCTGGTAGACGACCAGCACTCGCTCGGCGGCCCAGGCTCCGCCAATAAACGCGTTGTCGATGGCTTGAACACTCCAGTAATACGTTCCGACCGGCAGATTCAGAAACGTCTTGAGGCCCGAGATGACATTCCCCGGACGCGCTAGACGATTCCAACCTGTCACCGGATCGGCTGCTGGTGACAGAACATTTCCGGAACCAGGGCTTGTTCCCACTCGCAGGTTGTAGGAAAGCCCAGCCGCGGGTGTTTGAGAATCCGTCGCGGAACTCCAGCTAAACGTCACCTTTGATCCCGCCACTGTGGCCGAGAGCGCGGAAGGAGCCGATGGCGCTTGGTTGATTGCTGGCACATCATTGCGCCACACAACACCGTCCACGAAGACGTCAAGGTCGTGATCGCCGTCGTAGTCTGCAAAGGCGACGCTGCTACTCGTGTATTCCAACCCGAGATCATGTTCCACAAAGAACCCGTTCCCCTGGTTGAGCAAGAAGTAAGGCGCAGCGGTATTGACAGAGGGAGCACCCGCAACAATGTCGGTCAGACCATCGTTGTTACAGTCTCCCCACGCGAGATCCGTCTGCGGTGGCACAGGAATCTCGACTATGGAAAATGCGCCACCTTGATTGCGCCAAAGCTGCTGGACGTTCCTGTAAGTGGGGGAATATCCCGTCAGGAGAAGATCCAGGTCGCCATCCGAATCGTAGTCTCCCCAGAACGATCTCGCCGACAAGACTTGAAATGAAATTCCAGAATCTGTGAAGAGGCCCCCCTCGTTCTTCCAAAGTCCGATCCCTGCCCCATAGTAATTCAGGATCATAATGTCCAAGTCCCCGTCGAGATCATAATCAATCACGCAAACATTTGCCTCGACTCGATTGGGCAGGTTACTGGCAGCGACATGAAACTGACCGTGATCGTTGATCCAGACTTGCATTGAATCATTTAAACTACTCCAGTAACCAAAGAGCAGGACATCGAGGAAGCCATCGTTGTTGAAGTCGCCCCAAGTCGAACGCGAAAGCCCCGGGAAACTGACACCTGCATCTATGAACGTCCCGTTTGTATTCCTCCAAATCCTTGTCGTCTTTTGCCCGTAAGCGTCGTTTGTGACAAGCAAGTCCAGATCTCCGTCATTATCGTAATCTCCCCACGTGAAGTTGGCATTGCCCGACGTCGGCAACGAAATCGGCAAGAGCGCCAAAACTCCGCCGTTATTCCGAAACACTTGGACGCCGCCTCCCCACGGAGCAAGCGCGAGGTCTAAGTCGCCATCGTTATCAAAATCTGCCCAGGCCGCAGACTGAACGTTCGCCCAGAGCGATGAGGTAACTTTCGTGAACTGAGGCATCGTGAAGGAACGATCCGGCCCGTAGGCGAGACCGATAGAATTGCTGGCGACCGAGCGGTAGTGGTAGGTCGCCGCTGGCGTCAGCGCAACGATCGAAGCCGAGAACGACGCGGGCACTCCGTTCCCGGCCGTTTGTTCGCTCGTCCGTTGTCCATAGGTCGGCGTCGCCCCATACTCGAACCAAACGCGAGTTACCAACCCCTTCCCATTCACCTGTCCGTTCAGCGTCGCGGTGAATGGAGATGACGGTTGCGCCGGGTCGGTATTCACCGCAGGAGCACCCGCGGGTATCGTGAAACTGGCTTCGGAAGCGAACGGCCCTCCCGCAAAGGCAGCATCGATCGCTTGCACACTCCAGTAGTAAGTGCCGACGGGTAAACCGAGCACATCGAGCCAAGCACTCGCCCCGACCTGGGCTCCTGGTTTGCAGACCCGACGAACGCCCGTCGCCAGATTCGCACTCGGGGACGCAATATTGGCGAGCCCAGGACCTGTGCCCGCGCGGAGATCGTAGGTCAATCCTAGAGTTGGAGTTTCGGCGTCGAGCGCGCGGGTCCAGCTCAAGACGACACGATCGGACTGCACGATAGCCGATAGGCCAGTGGGAGCGCCGGGCGGATGATTATGCGCAGCCGTTTCATTCTTCCAAATCTGGTTTCCAATCATGAGGTCCAGATCACCATCGTTGTCATAGTCACCCCAGGAAAGTGGGCCGTATCCAGAGATGCCGCTGTCCACTTCCACGAAGGTCCCACTATCATTCCGATACAGGGCCGTCGAAGGTGTTCCGCCGCCCCAAATGGCGCCAAATGCCAGGTCCAAGTCCCCATCGTTGTCGTAGTCGCCCCAAGCCAATTTCGCATCCTGTGCATCGATCGTTGCTGCCATCACAGGAACGAAAACACCACCGTCATTACGCCACACCAAGCTGCTCTGGCCGGTGGGAGTGAACCCTTTAATGGCAAGATCAAGATCACCATCATTATCATAGTCTCCCCAGACACCCGCGCCCTGGTTTACACCAGGCAAACCGACGTCAAGCATCGTAAAGACGATACGGTCATTGCGGGCAATTCGAGTCACAGGACCTTCCGACTGGAAACCGGTCATCAATAAGTCTAAGTCGCCGTCTCCGTCATAATCTCCCCACGTGACCACGGGATTGTTTAATGCAGGGAAATGGTTCAGTCCCTTCGAAAATGTGCCACCACGATTGATCCAGATTTGGAATTTATCGCGATCGAAGACGTTGCCAGATATAATCAGATCCAAGTCTCCATCATTATCGATGTCCAACCAACCGGCCGTCCACCCATCCGAACCCGGCAAGCTGACCGAGGTATTGGCGAAGACGCCGCTGTTTTGGCGCCAGATCTGGGTTGCGGCGACGGAATCACTACCACTTAAGACCAAGTCCAGATCTCCATCCGCGTCATAGTCGCCCCAGTCCAGTGCACTGACTTTGGGAAGGCTGCTGCCAGCCGATGTGAAGCTCCCTCCGGCGTTGTGCAAAACCAGTCCCCCAATGATCAAGTCGAGCAGATTGTCGGCGTCATAATCTCCAAACGCCCCATAAGGATAACTCGTCGGAAGCGTTGGACCTAGGACGAAGCGCGGCGTCGTGAAGGTCTGATCCAGACCGTAGACCGTTCCGCCGGCGCTGTTGGCCACAATCCGGAAGTGATAGAGCGTCCCCAACTGCAGACCATTGATCGACTGCTGAATCGCTTGCCAACCGACTCCACTGATTCCTTGGGATGGTGTTGTCTGCCCGTAGCTGGTCGTTTCACCCCATTCAAACCAAACCGCTGTGGAAACTCCACGCGCATTGGCTTCCCCATTGAGTGCGACGGAAGTGGGCTGGAGCGACGACGGGAGGTGAACATGAACTCCCGCAGCAGGCGCGGAGATCGTGAAAGTCTGTTCTGCGGCAAACAGCCCGCCTGCCATGACGCTATCGATGGCTTGCACACTCCAATAGTAGGTCCCGGCTGGCAGGACCAACTTTGCCGTCGGCTGATGCAGCGCTCCTGGCTGCGGGAGGCGCCGGTAGCCCGTCACGAGATCCGCAGATGGATGCACGACATTAGCGAGTCCAGGCGCAGTGCCGACTCGTAGATTGTAAGTCAAAACGGAGGTCGGCGTTTCTATATCCACCGAGGGTTGCCAACTGAGCGTCACTCCAGTGTTCGCGACTTGAGCGCTGAGACTCGCTGGTGCGGATGGAACGTGGTTTGGTTGTGCCAGGTCATTGCGCCATACATGCGTGACTCCAACAACTCCAAGATAACTGCCGATGAAAAAGTCCAGTCGCCCGTCATTGTTGTAATCAGCCCAAGCCCCAAAATTGGAACGTCCAGCGCCGAACGAGAGAAGTGAGTCCCCGTAAGCGCCGTGGTCATTCCGCAGCAACCCGACGTGTGGATTCGGTTTGCTGGCATCGATGTTGACCGATCCAATGTCCATGTCTCCATCGTTGTCGTAATCGCCCCAACAAAAGCCAGTCTACCTGCGCTGGCGGCGGTGACAGGTCTGTTGAGTGAAGCTGCCGTTGTTATTTGGATAGAACCGGCTTGTGAACTGGGTATTTATTCCGGATCCGATATATCCCGCTAACAGTAAATCCAGGTCTCCGTCCTGATCAAAATCGATCCAATCGTAACATGCAGGATTTATTCCCGTGAAGCTAATCCCTGAATCTGCAAACAGGCCTCCGGAGTTTGACCACAGACGGGGTGCTTCCAGTATAAAAGCTCGCCAACAAATCTGGGAAACCATCTCCATTGTAATCTCCGAATGCGAACGCGTACGCGTGAAATCCGGGAGTAGAGTGAGTAAAACTCCCTCCCTCGTTGCGGAGGATGTGGATAACATCCGTAAAGCCGCTCGCTCCATAATCCGCCCAAACCAGATCCAGGTCGCCATCCCGATCAAGATCAATCCATTTCAAGCCTCCGGGCGGAGTCATGGCCGGCGTGGAGTATTGCTGATTGAAGGCAGTTCCGTTGCCTCGCCAAACTTGGACCGAATACTCGTAGGTCGCGTAGTTACCAACGAACAAGGCCAAGTCCAGATAGCCGTCATTGTCATAGTCGCCCCAAGTGGCCAACACGCCAGGCACGGAAGGCAATCCCGCTGTCACTTTTGAGAATGCGCCTTGATCGTTCCGCCAAAGATCGAGTTGGAACGTTGACCCATCGCTTCCATACAGGAGCAAATCGAGGTCTCCATCATTGTCATAATCTCCCCAAGCACCCCCCGGAAGCATCAGGTTCGGCAATCCCACTTGGACATCCGAGAAGGCCGCGCCGTAGGAAGCCACGTTCATAACCAGGCAAAGATAGAAGAGACAGCTCCTAATCAGGTGCGACGTCACCATCAGCCAAGATCCATTTGGATCGAGAATTGGGAGAAACATCGAAGTGTGCAAACGCTGTCCAACTACAGTCAAAGGCCACTGAAGGTATCCGTTGCTGCAAAGCCTCCGCCGATCCACGTTCTTCATCCAATCAACCTTTCCCGTCCCAGGATTCCCCCTGCCGACCGCCACCTTCCAAGGGCAATACAGGACTCACCCCATTGTCGCTAAGGAGTGACGGCTATGCATTGATTCAAATCAAACCGCCAAACGCGATAACCGTGAACGACTCTCAGGCGTTAGGGCAAGCACACCGCCAGGACTACCGCGTGTCTAGTGGAATCGCCTGACAAAGAAAGGATGAACCGAAGATGCGTATTTGGCGAGCCAAAAACCGCACGGTCAAATTCGCCAACCGGCTCTATCTGCGACCACGCCCCCGGACAAAGCCCCTCGGCTTAACCAAGGGGAACTACGACAATAACACCAAAGTGATGAGGAAAACGATCCGCGTCATAGGCAAAGCAGCAGTTCCAGGAACTCAACCAAATCTCTGTCCAAGCAGTCGGAGCGAAAGAAGAAGTAACACATTCCTCTAACCTGCAAGCGGAACTTACGGACGAACTCCTGCCAGACCATTCTGCCGAGCCTGCAGCCCGATCGATCTTCCGCCCCCGGACGAAGCGTCGGCTCGATCGCGAACATCTTTTTGTAGAACAGCGGCATTATCATCTGACACGCCACGCTGTGGTCGCACGATCATCACGGACGGCGCACACCAAATCGAAACCACCCGGATTGGCACAGATCGGCGGTGGCCCGTTGCCTGTTTGGAGCTCGACATCCCCTAGCCGCCGAAGTAATGAGGCGGAGTTCCCCGCGGATTTGCGCATTCATTTCCGCCTCCTCACCTCGGCTGCTACCATGGCAAAACACGCTCGGAACGGCAGGAGGAGGGTTTTCGCGGAAAAGGCTGTCCGGCGTTGTTGCTCGCTCGGTTATCCCGACCTGTCGGGACGGGGATGCTCCTTCCCTTGCGCCTAGCCAGACCGCCTTTTCCGCGAAAACAGCACTCCTCCTAGTTTTCAAATAGGCTCGAAGGGACGCGGACCCGGAAAAAGCCGTTCGAGATGACGTCCGCTAGCGGTCGGCGGAAAACGAGGTCGGGTCCAATGGAATTGGTCAATATCGGCGACCAACTCACCAAGTCAGACGATGCCTGCACGATCACGGTTTGCCCAGGTGGCCCCGTGAAACCGAACCGAAAGTCCCCCTCGAAGAGGCCAACATTGACGAGCCTCGTCGGCGGGTATCCCTTGCGGATGGTGTTGAAGTAATAGTCCGCCACGTAAAGGTTGCCCGCACCGTCCACGGCCAAGCCGCTGGGATTGCTGAATCGCGCCGTGCTCTCGGTTCCGTCCGCTGTGCCGTAAAAGCCGGGCATTCCGCCGAGGGTCGTCACCACCCAGTTCGTGCCGACCAGCTTCAGTTTGCGGATGGTGTTGTTGTAGGTATCAGAAACATAGAGGTTGCCGGAGTTGTCCACCGCGATACCAGAAGGATAATCAAACCGCGCGGAGTTCCCGATTCCGTCCGCGCTACCAGAACTACCGGCCATTCCGGCGATCGTCGTGACTACTCTCGCACGG
>JBGAIN010000025.1:0-61823 GCA_044225505.1 Limisphaerales bacterium | reverse complement strand
CCGTTCGCGCTGCCATAGCTGCCCGCCGATCCGGCCAAGATCGTCACAACTCCAGCCGGTGTCACTTTGTCGATCGTGTGGTTGCCTGAGTCTGTCACATAGACATTGCCCGAGCCGTCCACAGCCAGTCCTTTGGGTTCACCAACACCCGAGGCCAATGTTGTTACCACCCAGTTCGTTCCTGCCGGTGTTGCTTTCCGAATCGTGCCATTGCCTCGCTCCACGACATAGAATTTCCCCGTGTTGTCCACTGCTACGCCATAAGGACTATTGAACCGCGCGTCGCTGTTCGTCCCGTTCACGCTGCCGGCATAGCCCGACAATCCTGCCACGGTCGTCACTTCACCCACCGCCGTTAGTTTGCGGATCACGTGATTGACTTGATCCGCCACATAGACACCGCCAGCGCTATCCACCGCAACTCCGGCGGGACCTCGAAACAACGCAGAATTACCCGGGCCGTCCGTACTGCCAGAAACACCTCCGAGTCCGGCCAGCGTGGCGACCACCCAGTTCGTGCCATCGGGCGTCAACTTCCGGATTGCATCATTATATAAGTCAGCCACGTAGACGTTGCCTGTGTTGTCCACCGCCACGCCATAGGGAAAATCAAACCGCGCGGCGCTGTTCGTCCCATCCGTGCTGCCAGGATTACCCCCCAGTCCGGCGATTGTCGTCACCATCCAGTTCGTTCCTACGAGGGCCATTTGCCGCAGCGCGTGATTGCCTTCGTCCGCCACATAAATATTGCCCACGCTGTCCACCGCAACCCCTTTTGGTTCGCTAAATCGAGCGGAGCTATTCATCCCGTCGGCATAGCCGCCGACAGGCCTACCAAGTTGATCCTTTTGGGAGGAATTCCCTGCCAGCGTGGTCACCACCCAATTGGTTCCGACCGGCGTCACTTTGCGGACAGTGTGGTTGTCCGTGTCCGCAACGTAAAGGGTCCCAGCGCTGTCGATTGCCAAGCCTTGGGCAAAGTTGAACCGCGCCGTCCTATTTGTCCCGTTCGCGCTGCCAAAACTCCCGGCCAGTCCGGCCAGCGTCGTCACCACCCAGTTCGTTCCCACTGGCGTTAGTTTTCGGATCGTAGAATTGCTTGCATCCGCGACGTAGATATTATTGGCGCTGTCCACGGCCACTCCTTCGGGGTAATTAAACCTTGCGGCGCTGTTCGTCCCATCTGCGCTGCCGGAAACGCCCGCCCGCCCCGCCAGCGTCGTAACAACTCCGTCCCGGGTTATTTTCCGGATCGTGTGGTTCTCGTTGTCCGACACATAGACGTTTCCGTCGTTGTCCACCGCGAGCTTGTCCGGATAATAAAATCGTGCGTCGCTGCCTGTCCCGTCGGCGCTGCCAGAAGTCCCCGGTAGCCCGGCCAAGGTCGTGACGACTCCGGCCGGTGTCACTTTTCGAATCGCCTGATTGAAGGTGTCCGCCACATACACATTGCCGGCCGCGTCCGCCGCCACACCCGCAGGATTACTGATCCGCGCGGCAATTCCAGCGACGTTTGTGCTGTAGCCGCCCCCGCCGGCGAGAGTGGTGAAGGTGTAAGGCTCGTAAGTGGATTGGGCAAAACAGCGAATGGCCGTCAGCGCCAGCAGAACCAAGCTTCCGACGCCGTGATCGATGTAATTCTTCATCGTCTTTTTTTCCTGAGGGATTCTGGAGATATTGACGGACAGACCTGAGGACGACCGCCGCTCATTGCGGCACCCGGGCGCGGTAAAAGCGATTGAAGGGAACGCCAGCCGATGAATCGATAAAGGTCACGTTGCCCGGGGCGTTAGTCCCAATGGGAACCCAGCGCAGAAGATCAGTTGAAGATTCCATGATCACCGTCGCCAACTGGCCCGGCGGGACCGGCGGCACCACGAGATCGATCCGGAATTGGCCGCCCTCAAAACCGGGGTTGGCGAGCCTCGTCGGCGGGTATCCCTTGCGGATGGTGTTAAAGTAAAAATCCGCCACGTAGAGGGTGCCACTTGCATCGACAGCGATCCCGCTCGGGTTGCCGAATCGGGCGGTGCTCCCGGCTCCATCGGCGGTGCCGTAAAAGCCAGACATGCCGCCCAGCGTCGTCACGACCCAGTTTGTCCCGACAGGGGTCAGTTTTCGGATGGAGTTGTTGTAAGTGTCCGCCACATAGAGATTGCCAGCCGGATCAACCGCGATACTGGAAGGGAGCTCGAAACGCGCGCCGCTCCCGATTCCGTCCGCGCTGCCGGGACTGCCGGCCAACCCAGCCAATGTCGACACCACTCGGGCAGGTGTGATTTTGCGGATAGTGTGGTTAAACGTATCGGCGACGTAGAGGTTGGTGGAGCTATCCACGGCGACACCGTTGGGGCTATTGAACCGCGCGGCGCCGCCCACGCCATCGGTGCTTCCGTACTTTCCAGGGCTCCCAGCGCGCGTTGTCACCGCCCCTGCAGCAGTCACTTTCCGGATCGTGCTGTTCCCGGAATCAGCCACGTAGAGATTACCCGCGGCGTCGATGGCTAAGCCTCTTGGAAAGGAAAATCGCGCGGCGCTGCCTATTCCGTCGGCGCTGCCACCATTGCCGCCCGGCCCCTCGGGGTCGGGCGCGCCCGCAAGGGTGGTCACGACCCAGTCCGAGCCGTTCGGGTGAAGCTTGCGGATGGTGTGATTGAGCGTCTCCACCACATAGACATTGTCCGCGTTGTCCACCGCGATGCCATAAGGAGCGTTAAAGCGGGCCACGTTGTTGGTGCCATTGGTGCTCCCGGCATAGCCCGCTTGTCCGGCCAGGGTCATGACCGTTCCGGAGCCCGTGGTCACACTTCGGATCGTGTGATTTATACTGTCCGCCACGTAAAGACTCCCTGAGCTGCTCACCGCCACGCTTGCCGGGCCATAGAATCGGCTATCCGCTCCCGCGCCGTTCCCGCTCCCGAAAGTCGCCCCAACCCCGGCGAACGTCGTCACGACCCAGTTCGTGCCGGTCAACGCGATTTTGCGAATCAAGCCGTTACCTAAGTCCATCACGTAAACATGGTCCGCGCTGTCGATCGCTAAGCCAGAAGCAACATTGAACCTCGCTTCACTGTTCATCCCGTCCGCGCTGCCGGCCTGGCCTCCTAATCCCGCTACCGTCGTCACAACCCAGTTCGTTCCCTCCGGGGCCAGTTTACGGACGGTATGATTGCGGAACTCAGCCACAAATAGGTTCCCGGCGCTGTCGAATGCCAGACCGCCAGGCTCACTAAAGCGCGCATCTCTCCCCGTTCCGTCCGCAGTCCCGCGCACTCCTGCTCGTCCAGCAATGGTCGAGACAACCCAGTTGGTTCCAGCCGGCGCCAGTTTGCGGATGGTGTGGCCATATCCATCGCCAACGTAGAGGTTGCCCTCCTTGTCCGCGACAATCGGGCCTGGGAAATTAAACCGTGCTGCGCTCCCAACCCCATCGATGACGCCTGAAACCCCCGCTCGCCCAGCCAAAGTCGTCACCACCCAATTCGTGCCGACCTGCGTCAACTTCCGGATGGTATGATTGTCGGAATCACCCACATAAACGTTCCCTGAATTATCAACTCCCATCCCAAAAGGGGCATTGAACCGCGCCGCGCTGCCAGTCCCATCCGCACTGCCAAAGTTTCCAGCCGATCCCGCGAGGGTCGTCACTTCTCCTGCGGGTGATATCCTGCGTATGGTAGAGTTGAAGGTGTCCGCCACGTAGACATTACCCGCGCTATCGACGACCGCAGCGGAAGGGCCGCTGAAACGGGCATTGCTTCCCGTCCCGTCGGCGGTGCCGGCCGTCCCTGGCCGTCCGGCGAAAGTCGTCACGACGCCATCGGGCGTTACTTTGCTGATGATATGGTTGCCTTGTTCGGCGATATAGAGATTGCCCGCTCCGTCCACGGCTACGGTGGTCGCATCGCGGAAGCGCGCTGCTTTCCCGGGCATTTCCACACGGTTGGACCCGCCGCTCCCAGCGAGCGTGGTGAAGGTGTAAGGCTCGTCATTGGATTGAGCGACGCCGCGGGAAATCGTCATGGCTCCGAGCACGATTCCAGTGATTGCAGAGTATATGTTTTTCACGATGCAGTTCCTCAGGTGAACTTGGTTATTCACTTCGTTACTGCTTAATCGCGAAGGAAAGGTTACAGAAAATTCTGCATCATTCTCCCTGGGGGGGGGGTAACTGGCGGGCCGGCCCAACATCATGCCGTTGGGCTTTCTCGCCCAGGTTGCTTATCGAAACACACTTCGGCCTCTATGCGGCCCAATTACTTCCCGGGGTCTGCGCTTACTGCAGCCAGCTTTGCGCGCCAGGTGGCGGCTTGCTCGGCGTGGGGATCGTCGGGGGCGAGGGTGGCCCAAGTCCGGTACATCTGTAAAAGGTAAGTCGCGGTTTCGCTCAGGGCGCGCCGACGACCAGCGCCAACCAACTCGCTGGCTGTTTCGAGCTTGGCGTAACCGTCCGTCAAAAGAGGCTCTGCTTCGGTAAGTTTAGCGATACGAACGGCCGGGCTGGCGTTGGTGTCCATGGTAGCGACGCTGGCCAGCGCTCCACCTAACAGGGTGCAGGCATTCGCCCGGCGCCAAGCGGGGCACCCCTCGTCTTGGAGGCGCAAGGCAAAGGCCGAGCGGCCCAGCGATTCGGCATCGTGCGCGTATCGGCAGGCGCGGGTAGTGTTTGACTGCTCGTGCTGACGCCAGGCCAAGCCGATTAAAGTCCGCACCAGCCAGAACCGTTCTTCCTCTCCGCCGAACTGTCGTCCGGTTGTCTTTGTGATGGCATGTAAGGGGGCATCGGCCAGCAGCGCATCAGCGCGGGCGAAGTCTCCGCGTTCAAACGCAGTACTAGCCGCGAGAGACAAGACGACAAGCACGGCTCCGTTCGTCGCCCCGTAGAGACGCTGGCGGACTTGCCAGGCCTCGCGCGCGGCGGCCTCAGCCGCCTCAAGTTTACCAGCGTCCCGCAATGTCAGCGCCAGTTCATATAAGGCATGCCCCGTGGACGGATGGGCGTCGCCCAGCAAACGCCGATACATGGCCACGGCACGGGACCCGAAGGACTCCGCTTCGGAAAAACGGTCCTGATGGCGGGCAACCATTCCCAGAGTGCTTAGAGTCGAGCCGTAAACGTTGTCATTGGTCGCATGAAGACTTTCCAAGATTCCCAGCGCTCTCCGCAGAGCGGCCTCGGTTTCAGCCGGTGTTCCTAAGGTCAGGCCCAGCCATCCGATGAGTTGCGCGGCCCGAACGTCGTTGGATCCGTGTGCCTGAACGTGCCGTTGGAACGTCCGCCGCAGGAGCGGGGCAAATTCAGGATGCTGCCCTTGCGGCTCGGTGAGATACCACAGATCGAGCACCAAATGAAACATCGTCTCGAGCGTATCGGGATGGGTCTCGCCCAAATTGGCTAGGCGCAGGCGCAGAGCCTCGCGATGCATCGCCTCCGCTTTCGGAAAGTCCAAGAGTTGATGATACGTGGAACCGATGGTATCGCGCAGTTCCGCTTCCACTTCGGGCAAGCCCTTCAACTCCGAGTCGAAGCGCTTCTCCGCTTGATCTAGAATTTCGCGCATGACGGATACATCCCGGCCCAAGGCGCGTTCGGGCTGGATGCCCTGAATCATGTCCGTCAAGAATTGGGAGACCCGCTGGCTCTTCCTGGCTTGAGCCTCGGCGCGCTCGCGCTCGCGCGCAATGCGCGCGGCGGCCAGGGAGGACCCGATCGCCACGGTGAGCAGGAGCAGGAAGGTCAGGGCGAGAGCGGACGCGAGGGCAGGCTCTCGCAGGCACCAGCGCCAGAGCTTCTCCATCGATCCGGTGGGGCGGGCGTCAATGGGTTCACCGTTCAGAAAGTGGCCAAGGTCGTCGGCCAGGGCCTGGGCGGAGTCGTAACGGCGAGACGGGTCCTTGCTCAGGCATTTGAGGCAGATCGTGTCGAGGTCCTGCGGGACCGAAGGATTAAGCCGAGACGGGCAGGCGGGCTCCAGTTCGTGAACCTGGCGCAGAGTTTCGGACAAAGACTCGGCGGCAAACGGCGGACGCCCCGTGAGGAGAAAGCAGAGCACCGCGCCGAGCGAATAGACATCGCTGGCGATGGTGACTGCGCCTTGGGGTCCCCCCGCTTGTTCAGGCGACATGAAACCTGGCGTGCCAAGAATCTGGCCAGTGACGGTCAGGCCCGACTCGTCCTCCGCCAGTTTCGCCAGGCCGAAGTCGGTGACATGCGGCTCGCCTCTCTGGTCGAGCAAGATATTCGTGGGCTTCAAATCGCGATGAAGAATCCCGCGCTGATGCGCGTAATGCACCGCGCGCGCGATCTTTTCCAAGAGACCTGCCGCTTCGTTCACTGGGCGTCGGCCCGTCGCAATCCAGTCGGCCAGCGTCCCGCCATCGATCAACTTCATACTGAAGTAATGCTGGCCGTCGTGCTCGCCGATTTCGTAAATGGGAACGATGTGAGGATGATCAAGCCGGGCGGCCGCTTCGGCTTCCGTATGAAAGCGCTGTTTCGCTGCTGGCGTGGCCAGTTGCCCCGCGAGAATCATCTTCAGCGCGATGGGCCGATTTAAACTAACCTGCCGCGCGCGATAAACCACGCCCATCCCGCCCCGCGCGATTTCCTCGGTGAGTTCGTAGTCGCCGAAATAGCGGATGATGGACCTCTTGGATTGCGATTCTTGATCAGCAGTTCTGTTGGAATCCACCTCGTCAGCCTTCGCACTCCTATCGAAAGCTAGGCCCAGCAAGCAAGCGGGACAACTCCCCGCCGGCCCATCCCCCAAGGATTTTGCCCCACACTGCGGACATGTCCTTACCGTTCGCATGGGTTCCCAACCGAGCGCCCGGCGCGCACCTCAGCCAAGCATGCAACCGGTGAAAGATTCGTCACGGAAGTTCCCGGCCGACGCCCCCGGAAGATCTGCGCATTGTCTGAGGCAGGCAGAATCACTGACTCGTTCGTTTGATGGTTTTTATTGCTCGCTGGCGTGTTGGACTGTTCACCCCCAGATTGCTCCTTTTCGGAGTCAAGGTCACACATTGTTTCAGCCGCGCAGCACGGCGAGTAAATGGCTCAGTTCCTCGTCCGCCTCCTCCGTAGTGGCGACCGTTTGTGCGATTTCGTCGCGCACCAAAGCGCCGTAACGTTGGCGCAGACGATGCACCGCTAGTTTGAGCGCCCCCTCAGTCATTCCCAGAGTTACGGCGATTTCTGAATAGGAAGCCTCGCCCTTTTCCCCGGACAGCAAGCCCTCCACCCGCTTAAACAACTCTTGCTTGTTATTCGCGGCGCATTCATCGCGCAAGCGGCGCATCGCGCATTCCAACAGGATGGTCGCCCAGCGTCGGTCGAAGATTTTGTCCGGTGTCAACTCATCGACCGGTTCCAGGTGGTAGCGATCCTCGGCATCCAAGGCATCGAGGGTAAAGGGCGCGTGACCGCCGCCGCGCTTTTGGGCGTGAGCCTTAGTCCATTCGCGAGCCAAAAAATGCTCCAACGAACCGAGGAGAAAGGAGCGGAACTTGCCCCGGTTACGGTCCGCGACACCCAAATAATTCCGAGTCAGCAATCGTGCGAAGAACTCCTGAGTTAAGTCTTGTGCGGCATGCGCATCGTATCCTTTCCGCCTGACGTAGGCATAGAGCGGATACCAGTAGGCATGGCACAGCTTCTCCAATGCCGCATGAGACTGAGGGGATTCTCCACCGCCAGCGGTCAATACTACGCTCCAGTGCGTGGTTGCAAACACACCGGCCGCCGGTTGAGGACGTTTCCCGATCGTGTTATCACCTGGCTCGCGCACCGCACCATGTTGATGCCGACGGAATTTCCCGGAAAGCTTTTCCTGTTCAGGCCGGCGCTTTCCGTTCCGATTTGAATCAGTTAAGCGGCACCTATCTGGAAACCAACACGGGCGCGCCTCCCAAATCGCGACCCCCCACGTCGCCCGACCCATCCATTGGCCGTCTGGGCACGTAAGCACGAGCGTCATACAAACGACGCAAATAAAGCGCTGATTTGCCGCAACTTACTGCCATTCAACGAGTCATGCATGGGAACAAATTGTCTCCAATTTCCGGGTTTTACGGTCAGAGCAAGCGCCGCGTCTCTCCATCCCTTGTCGGAAACGAGTTGGCTCCCTGCCTCAAGTTTAGGACTTGATCGCTTCCACTTGCACAAGGTGTTCCAGGTCGGCCATAGTGCGCGGTCTTTATGCTGAGTATTGCAGGTGTTTCCAAAGCTTTCGCCGGACGCGCGCTTTTCGAAGAGGTGTCGTTGCAGGTGAATCGCGGGGATCGAATCGGCCTGGTTGGGCCAAACGGAGCGGGTAAATCAACGTTGTTTAGTCTGATCCTGGAACGGGACACGCCGGACGACGGATCTATCTCGCTCCAACGAGGTATGACGGTTGGCTTTCTGCCCCAGGAAACCTTGCCTCCAACAGAGAAGACCATTCTGGAATTGGCAACATCTTCCACGCTCCAGATCAGTCACGACATTCACCGCGCTGCGGGCGATCCCAACACGGTCGACGGTGCGCTTCATTCGGACCACTCGGCCCACGACGAGGGCCAAGGGTATGAGCTTGAGCCGAAGGCGAAGAAACTGCTGCGCGGACTCGGGTTTCGAGAAAAAGACTTTGATCGTCCCTCCCGCGAATTGAGCGGTGGCTGGATCATGCGGGCGCACTTGGCCCGCTTGCTCGTGCAAGAGCCGGACTTGCTCATGCTGGACGAACCGACCAACCATCTCGACCTGGAAGCGCTCTTGTGGCTGCAAGCATTCCTGCGCAACTATCCGGGCGCCATTTTGCTGATCTCTCATGATCGGGCCTTCCTGAACGAATTGGTTGGGAGCATCATAGAACTTCGCCAGGGCCGATTGTGGCGCTATCGCGGCAATTACGATTCTTATCTCGAGCAACGGGCAGCGCAGGAGGAACAGCTCAGCGCCGCTTACAAAAACCAGCAGCGGGAAATTGCCCAACTGATGCGGTTCGTCGAAAGGTTTCGCGCCAAGAATACCAAAGCGGCCCAAGCCCAGAGCAAGCTCAAGCAGATCGAGCGCATGGAAAAGATTGAGGCGCCCGTCGGTGAAGACTCCGAGATCGATTTCAAATTCCCCCAGCCCATGCGCAGTGGCCAGCGCGTGATCACGCTCAAAGACGTCGACCAGTCTTACGGCCAGATTGCCGTCTACCGCGGATTGAACTTTCAGGCGGAACGCGGTCAACGCATCGTGCTGGTGGGTCCGAACGGATCTGGCAAATCCACCCTGCTCAAACTGCTAGCCGGAGTTGTTCCCTGTCAATCGGGCGAGCGAATCCTCGGTCACAACGTCAAGTTCGGTTATTTTGCGCAGCATCGTGTTGAGAACCTGAACCTGGCCCATACGGTTCTTGAGGAAGCCCTCGATACCCCTCAGCGTGTTACCGAAACCTTCATTCGGAATGTTTTGGGCTGCTTTCTATTCCGCGGAGACGACGTCTTCAAGCGAGTAAGCGTTCTTAGCGGTGGAGAGAAGACGCGCTTGGCTCTCGTGAAACTGCTGCTCGATCCTCCCAACCTGCTGCTGATGGACGAGCCGACGACCCACCTGGACATGGCCAGCATCGAAGCCTTGATTGCTGCTCTGGAGCAGTTTGAAGGCACGCTGATTTTCATTAGCCACGACGTCTATTTCATCCGCGCCATCGCCAATCATGTCGTTCATGTGCAGTCCGGACAACTCACCCCCTACCCAGGCGAATATCAGTATTACCTGGATAAAACCGCAGCCCTCCGGGCCGCCGAGGAAGCTTTCGTAAAACCTGACCGCAACGGGTCGCTCGCCGATGAATCCTCTCGCCCCAGCGCCAAGAAAGAACAAAAGCGCCTGGAAGCCGAGCAGCGCCAGGTCCGGTATCGCGAGCGTAAGGCCCAGCAAGACCGAGTGTCGGCGATCGAGAAGGAGATCTCCAAACTCGAAGGAGAGCAAACGGAACTCACGGCAGAACTGGAGAATCCGGAGACCTATCAAATCCAAGGCCGAGGAGCGGAGATCACCCGACAACTTTCGGACGTGGTAAGCCGTTTGAAAGAGCTTGGGGCGGAATGGGAAACAGAAGCGCATCGCCTGACGGAGCTGGAAGGCTGACCCGCCGGGCGGCCGCTCCCGACGGAGACCGCCTGCCTCTGAAGCGGCTTTGGAACAAGCTGTTGTAGATTCTCCAGCGCTCGCGGTGGCGATCCTGCGCTAACCTCGGGCATAACCCTCAAAAGCAGCCTCTCCCCCAGCCCTTCCCTGCTCACCCTACTTTCGCTCTTCATTCGGAGCTGACACACTGTTCACACACTCCTGACACACCCTTGACCCACTCGTGAGCGAGTCAGGTGTGCGTGAGCATTGCGTTTGGATCGAAGGCTGAGCGAATCGAAAGGCGTCGGCCGTGCGTTCACCGGCTCGAGCGCCAGCTGTTCTGTGGACTCCAAGACGCTGGCGCGCATCCACTAAGCGCCCCTAACTCCGCCAGGTTTTGGAGTGCTGTTGCCCCCTACAGCTTTCCGCCGCGACGCTCGCCCTCGCCGAAACAGCACCCGCACGGCACCGATGTCCGCCTCACAAAGCGGTTGAGGGCAACCGCACTCCAAGACGCTGTCGCGCAACCACTAAAGCGCCCCCTACTCCGCCAGGTTATGGAGTGCTGTAGCCCCTACAGCTTTCCGCCGAGACGCTCGCCCTCGCCGAAACCGCACCCGCACGGCGCCGATGTCCGCCCCACAAAGCGGCGGAGATCCGCCGCACTCCAAGACGCTGTCGCGCAATCAATTACGCTACCGGGCATTGCCAGACCTAGGAGCCTGGTCACCCTCCACGGCTTTTCCGCAAAAACGATCTTCGACGCGAGGCGGAAATGAACATGTCATTCCGAGGTGGGACCTGGATGATCGACGCTTTCCGCCCGTAGCGGCTAAATAGCTTCTCCTAGGCGGCATCGGATCGGTTTGGGGCTGGCCAGAATAGCCGGTTCGGCGTAGAAGAGTCGTCCAAGCAATCAGCAAACGGGTCATTCATGGAAGGCTTCACTCAAGCGGCAGTTGCTCCCCCTCCTTCGAAGGTCTGGAGAATCGCGAAGCACAGCTTAGGGGTGTTGCTCGGGGCCATCGGGCTGTTCTGTATTGTGGGCTGTATCGGGGTTGTCTTGCAGAATGACGATCTGGAAACTGCGGGGGCCTGGCTCGCCGTGTTTTTCGTCGTCGGCGGTCTTTTGCCGATCGCCTTGGCGACTGCGCTGTTGAGACCGCACATCGCCGCCGTCCCGGCCGCTAGCTGTCCTCGATGTGGTTCCTTGAACCAAGCCCGGGCGGGGGTTCTGACTCCTCGTTCAAGTCGCTTCACACTGCATTTGCTAGGACTTCCACTCGCTCTGCTGCTCCATGGAAGCAAGCGGAGCCAAGTTCGTTGCGCGGATTGCGATCAATTGCACTTCGTCGAAACGCGCGGAACGCGAATCGCCGGAGTCTGCCTGCAAATTGTGATCGCGTTTCTGCTACTGGCCGGTGTGATGGATTCGCTGTTCGGAAAGTGACCCTGCAAGCAAAACAGCGGTTATCTCACTCGTAGACCGCGGGTTCAGGGCGTTCACAAATTGTGTCACAAATTGTGAACATTTCCCCGCTAGTCGCGCGACGCTCACCGTGGCAGATCGTGGCCGCAAGCAGCATTGGGGATTGACTCAGTGGATCAGCATGGGAATCCAACAGCGAGAAATGGCACAAATATCAGCTCAACGCACTTGTCTGTGTCGGCTTGGTTTCCTTTCCCGTCACGATCCTGTGGCGTGATTCATCAGTCCTTCCACAGTTCGTTCCGACGGAAAAGCGGGCACCAACAAGTTCATGGCGCCGCAGTCGATTCCGCCTGAACACGCAGACGATAGAAGGATTGGGCGGTTCCGGGAGAAATGGAGTAACTCTTGTCCGTCCCGTCGCCAGTGATGCGCGCTACTTCGGTCCATTGCTCAGCGGGCACAACTGGAGTTGCTTCCAGAACATATAAGTTGCCTCTCGAGGAGCTGAATGCGATTTGCAGACCGGCATTCAGATCGTGGACCGCGTTTAGACTCACGGGAGTGATCAGCGCCGGTTCCGAAACAACCACAATGGCACCTGCGCGACTGGTTACTGACGGTGAACTGAGCCCCAGTAACGGCGAGTGTGCCCAGACTCCATCAACGAGCACGGAAGACGAAGCGCCCACTGGACCGATGACATCAAAGCGAAGTCCGAAAAGGCTTGTCCCATCCGGCAAACTCAGTTCTCGGGAGGAATGATGAAGCCAATTGGCTTGAGCGATGCCGCGGTCGGCCTGTGCAAGATCCACTGCTAGATCAGATCCCAGGGCACCTGGCTCAAGGGAGCGGAATCGAGCGACAGTGGGATCCCAGAGGATCGACAACGACAGCGCAGAAAGTCCTTTGAAACCGAATGCTCGGACAGGCACCAAGGTGGACGCCCCCACGGAGCTTGAGACTGCGTCGGGAGCTAGTGTTAGCGAGATGGCATCCACATAGGTCACGGTGACACTGCTCGTCGCTGTCTGACCGGCCGAGTCGGCCACCTGAAGATTGATCGTTACCTGGCCAGTCTTGGCCACCATGGGACATGCCGATAGCGTCCAGCGCGCTCCCGTGCGAGATTCATCCACCGAGGGGCCGGAGAGTGACAATTTCGCCGCGGGGAATTGTTGTTCATCACTGGATCTCGCGGACACGGTTAAAGCGTCGGGAGGGGTTTCGGCGTCGCTCACTAAGAAATTGAGAGTGATGCACTCCCCTCGCGCCCAGGTCTGATCAGAAAATATGGCTAATTCAGGGGGGCCGTCCATACCCGGGACCCCGGGTGTGACTTGAATGCCCTGTGAAAACTCAGACGTATTCCCGCCGGGACCTCGCCCAGGCAGCCCCTGAACTCGAAACTCTGCCAGGCCAAAAGCCGCTGAGGCGGAGCCGTCGTCTGTCGCGGTGGCCACCACGAACTCTCCCACGGAAATCGGTTCCGCCGCTAGCCTGAATGAAGCGGTCCCGTCCGCACCGCTTGTAGTCTTCACCGAAGCTAGCAGCCGTTCTCCTTGTCCGTAGCCCGCCGCGTTCACTTGAGACGCAGCGTAAAGATCGATCGTAAGCAGACGACTTGGCTGGCCGATAATTTGCCCTTCGATAACGGTCGAATGCTCAACGGATGCGGAAGTTAAGATGGGATAGTTCTGAAGTTCGTTCGCTCCTGTATCCAAATCGCCCGGATCATTGACGTCAGGACCGTCCAATCCCAGGTCGATACCAAGCTTCTGATTCCCAGTGAAAAGATTACGTCGCATCTCATTGCGGATGCCGGAGAGCACCCGCACGCCAGCAGCGGCGTGGAACGCGAAAACGTTCGAGAGCCCGACCATAACGTCGGAAGCTTCAAGTCGCAATCCTGGCGCGTTTGGACCATTGCCCCACTTCCTGGTGCGGCTCGAGTCGGTTCCCACCAAGTTCAGTTCAATCCAATTATTAGTGGACAACGGACCCAAGACCCAGATTCCAGCGTCTCCATTTCCTGCGATAACATTATTCTCGATCCACATTCCAATGGCCGCTGCGACGCCAATTCCGGCACAACGGTTTCCAATCGGACTCGTCTGGCTCGCATCCGTGCCAATGAGATTCCCAAGAATCGCGCCATTGGCTCGCCCCAAAAAAATTCCGTTGCCGCCGTTCCCGGAGATTAGGTTTCGCTCCGCTGGTTGAGTTCCGCCGATCCTGCCGCCGGACCGCACCCAGATCCCGGAGCCCTGGTTGCCTAAGCCAGTTCGCCCGGTTGGATCAGTGCCAATGAAGTTTCCCTCGACGCGACATTGACTGGCGTCGAGGACGATCCCGGCGCCAGAGAAACGATTGATGACCAGTCCGCTCACGATGCACTCTGAAGCTGCGACGACTAGCCCATGGACCTCGGATCCCGCGCTGCTCCCGTCGATTTCAATCGACAGAACCGCTTTCTGGGCCACTGGATCGATGTTCGGCTGAGTTCCCGGTTGGCTATACCCGTCAATGAAGAGAGCATCTGTCACCGACGGCAGCGCAGAATTGGGACGAATGGTGTGGGGCCCTGGTCCTGGAATGGCAAACGAGATTCGCTGAGAACCCCTTTGCGTATTTGCATCAAGGATTGCTTGCCGCAGGGAGCCCGGTCCGCTGTCGTTTGTGGAGGTCACTGTTAGCGCCGGTACCGGCACGTAAGTCACTTCATCAACCCAAAGCTGGTCGCCGGACGAATTCCAATCATTAAGGTCCCATCGCAGTCGATGAACACCCAGCGGGATCGAGAACGTTGCTTGTTTCCATTCTTTGGAGGCTGGAAGGGTTGTACTGCCGATACCGAATGAGAACGACGCATGCGGGTATTCCTCCTTGGAGTCAAAACGCCACCAGAAGCTAAGTTGACCTGGACCCCGCACTTCGGTTTCCAGCCAACTGCTCTGCCTTGCTCCGATACGACCGCTCTGCGCCGAACTGAAATCGTCGTGAGCTACAACCGTATCGGCCACCCAAAGAGCATCCCCACCTGTTTCCCAAACAAGATTGGAGACATCGAGCGCCTCAGCCAGTGATGGGGACACTCCTCTCGTCAAGCTGGCGAGTGCTGATTCACCGACCGTCCGGCTCCGGACACTCGAGGAGTTTCCCTGGGACCTCGCATGCGCATCCTTTGGATGCAGTTGTGGGACATCACCAGCCACCTTGACTGCGCCATGGCCACCGAAAAGCCGCGCTAAGCCTTGCCTTGGACTGGTGTTGAAAGTCGTAAATGAGCCAGCAACCAAAATCTTTTGGTCGTGAGTGATGGCTAGATCATGGACCGCTCCGTTTGGACCGTCTCCGATGGTAAAAGCCTCATCTTGGCTGCCATCGAGGTTTAGCCTGACGATCGCAGGAATGGTGACAGTGCTTAACGGCTCGGCTCGCTGACCAACCATGATCTTTCCATCAGCGCCAACCGCAAGCGCGATGACTTCACCGGCTAGCTCTGGCTTCGTTTGAAATGTTAAGTCCAACTGGCCGGCAGGGTCCACGCGGACAAGCCCTGGGCCGCTGGAACTGCCGGCGGGAGTAGGATCTCTCGAGACGATCAGCTTGCCGTCCGTTTGAAACACGAGAGCCCAAAATTCTCCATCCCAAGACGAGAACCAAGGCACGCGGCGAGGCGTGCCAGTCCATAGCCGGTCCAGGAAAGCTCCTTCCGAGGCCCCGGGAACGAAGCCGCTGGCCCAGACGCCACCATCAAGATCTTCCTGCAGGGCAGAGATGTAATAGCCTGTGTGAGGCAGCGACAGCCGGGCCAGCACCGATCCATCCGCGTTCAATCGGAACAAGGTGCCTGGGAAGTCGTAACCCAGCGAATTGAACAGAGCAGCAACGATCTTACCATCGGCCTCGATAGCCAGCTTGGCAACGCCGTTTGTGAGCGAGAATTCAAAGGCGGGGTCGGTTCTCCCTTCTGCATCGAGGCGAACGAGGTTGTGCCGACGCTCGTTGTTCACTTGATCGAAACGTCCGCCAACCAGTAGCTTGCCATCCGGAAGTGCCACGACGGCATGCACGGCCGCGGCTCGAGACGTCTCGGCATGGAACCTCGTATCCACTTCCCCGGTTTCTGAGACAAGAGCGAGGCCGGGACTATACACCCCGTCGACTTCATCAAACTCGCCTCCAAGTAGGACTTGACCGCTTCCCAAAAGACAGACGCTATGGACATCGCGGTTTGGGCCGGAGCGAAGCTGAAAGGTCGGATCGAGCGATCCACTGCTAAGCAGACGAGCGATGCGATTCCGAGGCAGCCCGTTGACTTGGGTAAAGCTCCCCCCAATCAACAGCTTCCCATCGTGAGTCACTCTCACGGAACTAATGTAGTCGTTGGCAATCGCTTGAAAACTTGAGTCCACCCTCCCAGTGGGTGTCAGCTTGCGCAGGCGAGGAAGGTTGGGCTCGTTGGAATCGTCGAAATAACCAACCATCACACTGCTTCCATCGGGCAGCGACAAAATCCGGCTCCCATCGGGCGTCGATAAAGGGTGGAATCCGTATTCTACCGGTCCGTGAGTATCGGACGCAAAACTCGGCTCTATGTCACCCTGGGATGTTAAGCGAACGATTCGTCTGCCCCAGGGATTTTCCTGGCTCTCGTTCACCAGAATGTTTCCGTCAACGCCAAGGGCTAAATCGATCGGCGCGGGACCTAATGGGGGCTTCGGTTTGCGGTAGAGCCCAGTGGTCCCTCTGTTGACCAGCAGAAGCGTTGAAACGCCAAACTCCCAATCCGGGCTGCCATTTGGGAAGAGACGGGTGACACCGCCCCAATCTGCGCAGACGATCTTTCCATCGGGCTGGAGCGCTAACACCGGCCGGGAACCTACTCCGGGATCGAAAGATCGATCCACACGTCCATCAG
Organism: Limisphaerales bacterium; assembly: GCA_044225505.1. GTDB lineage: Bacteria > Verrucomicrobiota > Verrucomicrobiia > Limisphaerales > SIBE01 > JAXMHN01. The sequence goes on along the minus strand of JBGAIN010000025.1, from coordinate 45,365 downwards.
GTTCCAACCGGGCTAACCCAAGGCGAGGTAAACCGCCCACTCTACTGAAAGAGCCTGCGATTAGAACCTTCCCATCTGGCTGGACGATGACACTATCGATCTGTTGATCAGCTCCTTCACCAGCGTTAAAGTCGCTGTCTGTGCTCCCATCACTGTGAATGCGGGCAATCTGGTTACGTTTGTCTCCATTAACTCGGGTAAAATCTCCGACCACGATGAATTTCCCGGCTCCTGCTTTCTGAATATGTGCGACTATGCCATCGCGAAGAATTTCCGGAGCGAAGGCCGGGTCCAGTTGACCGGGTATGGGGGCTATGTCCGACTGCCCGGCGGCCCTCGTCCAAGTTTGAAGCGCGAAACCGACAACGTGCCAGAGCCCAAGAAGGACAGTGCGCTTCATACGATGCAGCTTCTATAGCAAAAAACCCACCAACTCGGCAGGACGAATTTCGTTGATACCGGCCGCCGGTGCGGGTTCGGACTACTCCACTCAACGAGAACAAGTGAATGGCTGAGCCGCGCCTAGACACTTGCCAGCAAACTGCGCCCGCAAAACGTTGAGTTATCGTAGATCATCTCCGCGCAAAAGGCACGACGCGAGCTTTGCGCAATCCCTCAGCAAGCAGCATTGGAGATTGCCGCTAAAGATCAAATTGACTAATCTGTTGACGTGTATTCAGTAAGTCGACTGCTACCACAATTGAGACTTGCCTCGTCGAAACTGCGCCTTATCGTCAAGCTCCTGCCCGCCATCCTGGCGCTTCTGAACGGCTCGCTCCCAACCCGAGCCGTTGGCGCGGACGAACTCGTTGTCACTGTCGACGTCTCGGGCACCGGCGAAGGGAATGTCTCAACCGCGATCTCGGATAAATGTGAAGTGCACTTGACTGGGCGGGCTGTGTTCCGACCTGATCCAGCCACCGGTCACTACAAAGAGGCTGCCGAAGAACAATATACCCTCACGGCTTCTGGAGGTGGACACATCCTGGATATTGAATCATGGACTTACAGCGAACGATCCGTGCCCAAAGGAACGGTTTCGGTCAACTATATGCCGTCTCAAGGCAAGGCCACGATCGGGTGGAGTTACCTGAACGATCTGATTCTGTCGACGCCCGAGGCTGGCCAAGGCAGTGAACGCCTGGCCCGAACCGCCATCAAGATGGCCGAAGATAACTACTCGATGCAAGAGGGTTCGGGAATGGTCCAGTTCCAACCTAATGCCGCCGAGTTCAACGCTTCCGGACAAGGAGAAGCCAGCTATTCGGATCCGCTCGCTCAGGGGAAGGTGACTGCAAGATTCACTCTCTCCCGCGGTGGCGACGGCAAAGTCGAAGCGGTCATCCTTCCGCCGCGGAGTTACGACGCTTGGATTCCGAAGGCGGGTCCGGATCATGTGTTTCCCGGAACTCTCCCTGTCGAGGTGCGGGCAGAATTGCGCATGGCCGGAACGACTGCACCGCCGCCCGTGCGGAAAGCCAAGTTCCGTTTCGAGCTAGTGGAAACGTCAAAAGAACCTGGCATCTGCATGAACCATCCAACCAAAGATCAAGCGCTCGACTATTTCGATCTTGGGTTTGCGACGCCAGGAGGGTTCACGCCCCCGAACCAGGCCCAGTCCCTGGAAACGGAGCGGTTCACCACGGATGCTATCGCCGTCGTGCTCTGCTACGATTATGGGGCTTATGGCAAAGTCCGGGTGAAGGCCATCCTGGACACTGGCGAAGAGATCGAGGCGTTTGTTGAAGGGAATCCGGAGCAAAAGACGATCACCTTGCCCAAGGACGAAAACAATAATCACATTGCCGACTCGTGGGAAAAAGAGGAAGGGACGTTTGGGCAAGCCCAGGATCCAGCGTGGGATGAAGCGGACGAACCAAACGATCATGAAGCGAACGGGGATGGAATTTCTTTGTATGAGAAGTATCGAGGATTTCAGTTCGGAGAAACTCACGAACGGTTAAAAGCGCGGAAGAAGCATCTGTTCGTTTATGATCCGGACAACCTGGTGCGGCTCAATCTCGAATCGCTGATGAGTTTCGAAAATGCCAGCAAGCTGCGCGTCCGATTTGTGCAACCGGACACTTGGACCGGCCCTGGCCCCGCCGGCAGCGACAAGCGGATCGTGAACTTCAACACGTCCGGGTTTGGCCACGCCACAGACCAGCACGCTGTGCATGTGCGTGTCGTCCAGAGTCCATCGCCCGCCGTGCCGGCGGATTTTCAGGAGATGTGGGTCGCCAAATATGGCAGTTCGCTGAAATATGACATCAGCGCCTTTTACGGCTTCGCCTACCACGACGTGACGGGCGGCAACTGGCCTGATGGGCCACGGTCAACCTTCGTCATTGAACTGTATCCCCCCAGTCTGGCGAACATCTGCCGCTATTATGTGCGCTATCACACGGCAGCTTTGCCGTTGTTTGCCAATTACTCCTCGGCTCCGCCGGATGAAAAAGCTTGGCTCAACACCGAGTGGCGACGGTTGGCCGATGAATATATTCTGTCGCACCCAGGCGAGTGGGGAGCGCAGAATCATTTCTACCTGATGGCTGGGGTCAGTCATGAGATGGGCCATGGCGTCGGCATCGACGATTTGCTTTCTCCGAATACCGGCGGGCCATGGACATGCTATATGCGATACCTGGACGACGATTGTCCCAAGGACGTTACCGACCGGATGGAACTCAAAGCGCGCTGGAACAACGATGCCATTCGGCCTCAGGAGTTCTGTCAAAGCGCCGCCGACACCAAGGAAGGCAAAGGGTGCTATAAGCAGATTCATGTCACCGACCGGCAGGGCAAAGCTTCCCTGCTGACGTTGCACCCGCGTGACGTCAGCCCGGAAATCGAAACCGCGGCACTGAACGCGACTGTCCCGTTGGCGAGTCGCTCCCTACAGTCGTTTGCGACGGCGACCGCCCCAAGCTTCCAAGTGACGACGGACGTGGTTTGGGAACCGGTTCTGGCGGGGGATCCGCTGCGGATAGTGGTCCGGTTGAACGCTCCGTCAGCCACGGAGGCTTGGACTCAAGCCCTGCACCAGGAGCAACACAACGGACCTCCGACGCTCCCAGCCATCGCGTCCGGCTGGTGGAACGGACTGCGCCTGGAACTCTTCCGCTTGGGAACGAATGGGGCTCGAACCAGCGTGCTGGCCCCGGACCGTTGGGCAGCCTATTCCCGGACCGTTTCAGACCCATCGACAGGGATTGAACAGCGGCTGGGAAGCTGGACACGGGAGTTTTTGACGGACCCCGCCGTTTCAGGACTGGAACCGGGTAACTATACGTTGCGCGTGCAATGGGATGGTCATGGCCTCGCCACCCTGGCCGCTCCCGCCAGCGGTTCCGCTACGACCGGAACGGAGATCGCGTTCCGAGTCGCCGCAGCGGCCGATGACGTCACGCGTGCTCGGCATCTGGAGCGATTAGCCTTCCAAGCCTGGGACCAGAAACGCTGGGAATCGGCCCGAGATCTCGCCCAACAAGCGACGCTTTTGACTCCAGGAGCGGCAGACCCGGAAGCGGTCGATAATCAATTCGTACTGGCGTCCGCGAGCGTCGGCTTAAAGGACTACCTCGGCGCCGCGAAGTCGCTGACCACCTTTGCCTTAAGTTCGGCAGGCCGAGTCACTCCAGAGGTCCAGCGCCAGGCCCGTTTCCTCCTGGACGCGCTGGTCCCGTCCGTGGAGGTGCAACAACCCCCTTCTGCAGCGGCGGGATCGCGACTTTTGATCCGCGGACACGCCGGGCAGACCTACGAGCTTCAGGTGTCGCCGGACTTGCGCGCCTGGACGACCGCAGATCGGCGATCGAGCTCCGTCATGCCCTACGTCGTTGACGATAAAACAGTGTCAGGAGAGCCTGGGAAACGATTTTACCGGGTGCTCTGGCTGCCGCAGTGACGCTGGGGCAGCAATTTGAAGGGTTTCAGGCTGTGTATTAAGAGGAATCCGGAGACGTGAACGGACGCTGAAAAGGGCTTCTGACACCTTCATTCCAGCACACGGTTGGGCCGCGCTGAAAGGTCAGTTCGCGGCGACAGGATTGATCATCCACAAGACGATGTCCGTGGCGTGACGGCCGCCGCTGAAAAACTGGGAGAAGGGCTGGGAGGTGTAGCCGGTCGCTCGACAGGTCAAGCTAAAAAAGCCGATGAAATTGGCCGTTCTCCTCGTAATCAAAAGAAAGCGTCCCGATTCATCAGTCGTCGCGGTCTGGTTGTCTATGGTAGAAGAGACCTCCACACCCGCCAGCGGTTTGCCTGTCCGCGCGTCCAGAACTTCGCCTTCAAACGAAATGGCATCAGACAGGTCGCGCACTCGATAGAAAGCGCGGAGCGGCCCTCCCAGCGCCGAGTCCACGAACCTCACGAGCCCCTGTTCCCCGACCACCGTATCGATCTCCGTCCAAGTCACCAGATTGCTCGACGTTTCGATAGCGTAAAGGCGTCCATTAGCAGCGTGAACATCGAATTGCAGCTCTCCGTCCGGCAATTGCTGCAAAGTGCGGAACGAGGGGAACAGCTTGGCATTCGCGCCGAGCGCCGCGTAAAAGTCCGATTCACTCAACCCGGAGATCACTCCGTTGAAGGTAGGGTCTGGAAGTGAACCGAGGAGGATGCCACCGGCGTGGAAGGTAGGCAGCAACGAGCGGAGCACCATGGTGCCGTCATAGGCGCGTCCAAGGTTGAGGACCATGGAACCGGCATCGTTCGTCAACTGGGTCGATCTCACCGGCGCCGTGAAGGAAGCCCGCAGTTCTACCAGGGTCTGGCGAAAGCGCGCTTCGTCTTTGGCCATGTCGGCATCGTAGTTGAACAGTCGGACGATATTCGTGGGGCGGCTTCGAATGAACTCGGATCCGGCCAGGTAGGTCTGGACGGCGTTGCCGAAGGCGTTGGATGCCAAGGAGAGATCATTGGTCGTGGCATAGGTCAGCGCCCGTGGGTAGTTGGCCAGCAGTTGGTCGATGGTCAACTCCCCGCGCTGGTGCATGCTGTATAACGCGTTGAACTGAGCATTGAGGTCGTAGGAATGGATGGAGTAAATGAAGAACTCGCCCGCGTGCAACAGTGCGCGGAGAATTTGCACGTCGCCAAAATCCAGGGTCACATCGCCCATCTTGGTTTCATTGCTGGTCAAGTTCAGGAGGAAGTTGGTGTCGGTGACTTTCGCGAGATTGCCCAGCGCGCCCGAGAGCTCCGTTAAAAGGTTGGTGCGTACCAAGTCGAGCACCTCGCCGGAACTGAGGTCGTTGGGCGGAATCGGCACCCCGTTGGTGTCATGCGGAATCTTCGCCGTCCACAGATAGAGATCGCGGTTTGTTTGCGTCATGCCCAAGCGATCCATCATGTTTTGGGCGGGACGACTGTAAGGCCAAGCCAGGACCCGAGTCGCGGCATAGAGAACATTGGCCGTCTGGTGGGTAGGCGACAGTTCCACCGACGTCAAAAAGCGCGCGTTGGCATTAGGCAAATCCTTCGCGGACAAGAGCGCGCGCCCCTGTAAAACCAAACTATCGGCGGTTTGAGCTCGGTTCGTTAGCAACCCCACCAAAATCGATAGCACCAACGCAGGCCAAGGCAGTTTCATGGCAGTGATTTAAGACTGAGATGACTCGGAGTGATTTCAAAAAGATCGATGACCCTCGGGCCAACGTCAGCCGCCAATGTGAGTCTTCCGACATTTGGTCCTGTGACGTTGAGAATGGCGTCGGAAAATTCGGTGGAATCCTTTCCCGACAAGGTGAGCGTCCCCGCGCGTAGCCGCCAGACGCCCGAAGCAAAATCGAGCCCGGAAGCTTTCACTACGGGCCCGGATTGTCCCGGCAGGCATATCGCAATCCCGCGCACCAACACAGGACCTTTGCCGCTTTCAGAAGAAACTCGCGACACCACGTCGCGCAGGAGTTCCCGGGCTCGCGGCGCGTCGCGGACCTCAATGCTAAGATCGATCATGACCGTTTGTGGCGCGAGGCCCAACCGGAAGAAACCGTGTCGTTGAAACTCACGGGAGACACGTGACGCCCGCACGACGATGGCTGGCTCAGCTTCTCCTTTCGCATAGAGAGGAAGGATGACTTTACGCGCGACCGCTTGTGGAGAGAGGAACCCAGTGTCGACGGTCTCGGCATCGAGGTTAGCGGTTAGCAGACGTATTCCACACAGAAGAACGCTCCACCGCCAAGCAGCATCCCACCGATGAACGGCCCAAGTTCGACCGGGTATTCCCATGAGGATGTCTCATCTCATGAAATTGCCGCTGAGGCAACGAGTTTTACGGACCCTCTTTGCGAAAGCCCGTGGCTTCGTGCCTCAGTGATGAAGGTGACTCCAAACACTGGTGGACCCGCTGGAACTTGAACCGTTTGAGGAGCGGGTGCGCCAAGTCAGCGGTGGTGCGTCGAACGGCTGGCACCGAACAGCCAGTGAGCGAGTTGGAGATCAGAGTTTGCCATGAATTGTCCGACCGACAGCTTGCAAAGGAAGGCGGCGACTGATTCACTACCCTGGTGAGACTCGCCTTATTCTGTGTCGTGATCCTTTGTGGTTGCGCTGCTCCAAAACAACCGGAGTCGACGGAAGCCGTCGCAGAACGCAAGCAGCGCGCTCAGACGCAACGCGCTGACCAACGCGAGCGCGAAGAGGCCTCATTGCGGCTGGCCGTCCGCCAGCGTTACCTGACGGATTATGCACCGGCCAACGCCGCGATCCGTAAGGCCATTCTCAAGGAAGGGCTCAAGGTCGGCATGACGACCTGGGATGTCATCGCGAGCTACTCTTTGTGGGCTTATACCACAGATGCTCGAATCGCGCCGTATCGTGACACCGGGGTCGCCGCGTTGTGGACCGTGGTTAAAAGAGAAACAACGTCGTCCCAGACCCAGCAGGAAGAGTGGATCTTGCAGCGTCGGAAAGACGTGCAACATCTTTACTTTACTCGAGGCCTGTTGACCGGTTGGAAGGATTGATCCGACCGGGCCATGATCGAGCCGGGAGTCCGAGCCCTCGGTTGGGGCGAACTGCAGGTGCTGGATAGCGATGGAAACTCGGCCAGATGAATGGCCGCAAAGGCCGTCCAATTCCTGCCTGGAATCGTCCGAAGACTCTAAGTCATAGTTATTTTCGTCCACGCAGAGGGATGCCCGCGGCCTTGGCCAAGTCGCGGTGAATGCGAGCCACGCGCTCGACCTGGCCCTTGGCGGGGAACCGCTCGTAGAACCCTTCGTTGCGGAAAGTGCGCACCTGTTCGCTCCAGGGCAATAAACGCTGGCGCCAACGTTCAATGCGATCCTCTTCCCCGCCATGGTCATGCGCGGTCAGATCGGCGCAGACTCGGATTAATGCTTTAAGAGTTACCGGTTTGGTGATCATATAGTCCCGATCGCCCCACGCCTCGCCCCAGACCTTGGCGGAGGCTTTGAAGAAGTCGCGGACCATACCGTAGTAGCGAACTGCGTTATTCTTGTCTGTCCCCTCACCCTCGATTTTCGCCCAAGCCTGTTTCACCCAACGATGGATTTCGTTGAAAACTTCGGCTTGAAGGATCCATTTCTCTTGTTGGCTGCGTCCGCCGAGGCGATTGATGCGGTAGCGCAATGGGCTGTCAGCTTCGCGATATAACGCCTCTACGATGTGAGCGGTGAAGCGCCGGTCCGGTTCGGTCCAGGAAACCCGTTCGTAGAGGTCGATCAAGTGGCTCTTATTAATCCGCGTGGGCGTGGAATTGATAATGACAAACATCTCGGCGGCAAAGTCTTCGCTTCGTCCGTCGAATAGAATGCAAGGGACGTTGATGTTCCTGGCGTCATCTGGATGAGTACGCTCGTAAAATTGGAGGGCGGCCAAACGGTGCTGGCCATCGATAATGAGGTATTTGTCCTCCGACTCGTGCAATCGACCGACCCCGCTGTTATCGGTCCAGGCGTCGAAATGAAGCTTGTGCGGCGTAAACAAGAGGACGGTTCCAGGAATGGGCGGCTGGGTAATGGCCGTCTCGTAAAAATTGCGGATCGATCGCACTTTGGATTGGGAAAGTTGTCGCTGGAAGGCCTTTTCGGTGCGTTCGATCCGGGCAATGAACTGGGCCACGTCATCTTGCTCTGGAACCGCCTCGGCTGGGATGGATCCAGCCTCTTCGTCGTAAAAACGACTGATAAACCGAACCCGCTTCAGCAGGTGTTCAGAGGGATAAGATACGAAGTAGAATACAGCGTCTTTTTGGCGAATTTGGGTGGCAATCATTCTAAAATGTCTCCTTCTGTCCGCTGCGTTGACGAACCTCAAGCACGCTTTCCTGTATCCTGTTCCGCGGTGAATTACAATGCCGCTATCGCAAATCAGGAATCCGCAGGGTGAATTCAGGGCAAGACGGGGAGCCGATCGTATTGCGGCAGTTCGCCCGCCCAAAATAGGAGTTTCCGTCAATGCTCGGGTCTCCAGCGGTGGGAACGTTTTCGGAACTGGGAGTAAGGCCTGTGGTTGACCGTCGCTGGGGCTTCCATGGTTAGGGAATTCTCGTCACTGGCCAGAGGTGTTCCAGTGGAAACCCGTTCTCGTGCCTTGCTAATGAACGTTCAGCTCGTAAAAATCACGCTTCGCTTGCTCTTTTGACGAAGGGCCGATTCATGACTGACCGAACAACAGATCCTGTGACGCACGGCCAAGCGTTCGCCTCATTCCCGGCTTATGGCTCGCCGAATCGTCACGCCCAATTATTGCAGTCGGTCGTCGCCGCCTTTGCCATTTACGCGTTGGTTGGAGGATTACTGGCCGTGGTTGGCTGGGGAACCGGCATCTATCGCCTCACTGACTGGTTCGACAACCAGATCGCTATGAAAGCAAATACCGCGGTGGCCGCTGCCGCGGGCGGAGCAGCACTGCTCACCCAGGCGTTGCGCCGGTCTTCCCATCCAGCGACCCGGGTGCTGGGGGCACTCGTGGGCCTTATCGGAGGTTTGACACTGCTAGAACACTTAACAGGTTGGAATCTAGGCATCGATACGATGCTTTTCGACGAGCCACCCGGACGACGGGCCACGACCGCCCCCGGCCGGATGGGGCTCCCAGCGTCGACGTCTTTTCTTCTCCTTGGCGCCGCCCTGGCGGCGGGAGACCGTCGCCGGACAGCCCGGCGGATTAGTGCCGTGCTCGGTCTCGGAGCTGCCGGCATTGCCTCGCTTTCTCTGACCGGTTACCTCTACGGAGCAGACCAAATGTATGCCCTGCCAAGGCTCACGGGCATCGCTGTTCAAACTGCATCGATGATCTTCGCTCTGGGACTCGGAATTGTCGCTAGCCATCCGGAACAACAGCCCATGCGGACGCTGCTCGACCCAGGCGCCGGCGGAATCCTAATGCGACGCGCCCTCCCCCTGGTCACGCTTGTTCCGCTCGGATTGGGTTGGATTCGGATTTACATCCAGCAAAATCAATGGGTCGATACGGCTTTTGGGACAGCTCTTCGGACTCTGGTCGAGGTGGGGTTGCTCGTCTGCCTCTTGTGGTGGGCCGCGGAGAAGGTTCGATCGCACGAACTGCGGATTCAGGAAGGACAACAACTCTGGCGAACAACCCTGGCCAGCGTTGGTGATGGAGTGATTACCTCGGACACGGAAGGGCGGGTGACATTCATGAACTTCACTGGGGAATCCCTGACCGGATGGCGAAGTGATCAAGCGCTCGGCCAACCCCTAAGTCGCGTGTTCCACTTCGTCGAACGGAACTCCAGTCGCTCCGGCGTAGACGACAGCAAGGCTTTCGTTGGAGGGGGCTCTGCGCAGCTTTTAACCCAGGACGGAACGAGACGATCCATTGAAGGTAATGTTAGCCCCATTCGTGACGCCCGAGGCAAAACGGTCGGAGAAGTGTCTGTTTTTCGAGATGTCACTGAACGGAAACAGGCTGAAGAGGATCTTAGGAAAGCCGAAGCGCAGCTTCGCCAGTACGCAAGCGAGTTAGAAGCCCGAGTGACCGAGCGCACGGCGGATCTGAATGCGACCAAAGAGCACCTGGAAGCTTTTGTTTATTCCATAGCCCACGATTTGCGAGCGCCGCTTCGGTCCATGACTGGGTTTTCTCATCTGCTCCTCGAAGACTATATCGACCGTCTGGATGACACCGGGAAGACTCTATTGCAGCGCATCGGAGCTTCGGCGAAGTTCATGGACCAACTCCTTCTGGACCTACTCGCTTTTGGCCGAACCGCTCGAGCAGAAATGGAACTGACTCCGGTTGAAGTGCTCAAGGCCTGGAACGTCGCGCAGTTTCAAGTTTCAACCCAAGTGGAAAGCTGTGGCGCCCAAATTGAGACGATTGGTTCCTTGCCCGTGGTCCGAGCGCACGAGGCGACGCTAAGTCAATGTCTGGCAAACCTTTTGAGCAACGCCTTGAAGTTCGTGGCACCCGGGGTTCAACCCCAAGTCCGTTTTTGGGCAGAGGACCGTGGAGTGGCGGCGGATGGCACACGTGAGGGCAAAGTTCGACTCTACCTCCAGGATAATGGGCTTGGCATCGCCGCAGAGCACCATGAACGAGTATTTCGAGTTTTCGAACGGCTTCATGGTCCACGCTATTCCGGAACTGGGATAGGTCTTTCCATTGTTCGAAAAGGGGTCGAACGCATGGGGGGCGATATCGGGTTGAAATCGAACCTGAATGAAGGGAGTGTGTTTTGGATCGAACTTAGGAAAGCTGGATGACCTTTGGCGTGTCGCGCCGGCAAATTCTGCGCGATCCTTGAGATGTGGCAGGCAGATTATGGCGGAAATGCCGCCATTCGCACAAGGTGGGCGATTTAGGACATGGCGAACGGCCTGCGAGGCTTTCGGGCCATCCGCATTGAGAATTTCTGGTCTGAGTTACCAGCAAAACACGACATTGGCGCGATAAGTGCTTTAAATCAGCAACCTTACATTTGCATTGCCGACTGCGTCATTGCAGCGGAAGCTGACGCTATCTGAAGAAAAATCTATGAACACACTCGCAGAAAAGATTCTGGATGACTGCGCTCAACGAGGCATATGCCCTCTAAACCGCATTCAGTTTGACGAAATATTCACCGGACGCGACTTGACCATTAAGCTCCGTGGAGCAATCGAATTCGCTCAAGCCTACAACCTGGCTTTCGCTCGCTGCAGCGGGGACCAACAATTCGCCTTTTCTCGAAAGGCTAAAGGCAACGCCCACCCTCAGGAACGGCCAGCAGAGCAAAATGCTCGGCAGAGAGGCCGTCGGTCTGGGCGCCGAAATCCCGCCGCAACGAAAGCTGCACACCGTCCCTACGGCCGATCGTTCTGAGCGCCCGGGACGCGCTCACTTGAGCTCGGGAGTCGCATTTCCCCGTATCGTAGTTCGCTTAGCTTGAGCTCGCTCTACTTGGGATCAAGGGTACCCAATCATTCCCCATCTGAAGTTGATTTTCGATTGTTGTTGCTGACGCTCGTTCGGAGAGAGCCTTAGATCCGGTGCTCGCAACCGTTGGTGACGTCGCTTCGGCAATCGACCATGGCGTCGCAGAAACCGTTTTCTGAGGCCCGCCTCAACCGGCGCGGTAAGGACGCTTTGGAGCTGCGTCCGTAATCTGTGTTGACCCTGCCGCAGTGATCTTCGGCCTTTACGCGCAGGAGCAGAGCGGATGAACCGGCTATCCAGGATCCCGATGCACTCGAAAATTGAATTGGACGCCTCAATCACGGGACCTTAGTTTGCCGCGGTTCCGTAGAGCATTCGGTGATGAACACTAATACGTTAAGCGAGCCGCTGATCAGCGGTGCCACACTTCGGATTGGCGCGCCGCCGGGAAGCGAGAATGCGGCTGCTGAATCCGGCGAACGGGGAGACTCCCTCACCATATTGGGTGTGAATTATCGCCACATTCGACTGTCCGATGGGGGGGAACTTTACCTGACGCAGTTTGGGCAGGAGATCGCAGAGCATCTAGCTCCCTCAAACTGGTACGAACCGCACTGGTTTGCGTCGCACCGGGAAAGGCTGCCAGGCACGAGCGCAATTTTCAAAGTGCCGACCATGCCGTTGGGACGTTTTAGCGTCGATTTGGTCGTGCGGTTCAGCCGGGTTGGCCAGCAAGTTCCGGTCGACGAGGCCACCCTTTGTCGATACCCGAACGTCGAGTTTAACACACCGTTTGAAGAGTTCGCGGTGGTCATGGAGCTGCGTCAGGCCTACGAGGCTCACGCCAAGCCGCTATTCTACACAACACGGCCGCTTGCGATTTATGCCCCAGCCCAACGGTTAGCACTGTGGCAGCTCGGCCGAAACGAATCCAAGTTCGCAACCAAGCAAGCTCGTCATCCCGAGGCAAGACTCGAGATTGATCGACCTTATTTGCTGCTCTACGGTTGGATCGACGGATTGAACGCCATCCAGGCCAGCCGCGCTCTGGGTTTATGTGGCAATCGACAGGAGGGATTTCTGCAGCAAACCACTTTGCGCGCCATTGCAGACCTGGCGCAGGACCGGTTTCGCGTCATTGATATGAAGCCGGACCACATCATTTTCCCAGAACCCTTCGATTGTCCGCGCGCCGAACGGAGCCAAACCCCCTACGCGCTGGTCGATTACGAGCTCTTGGAGCGGTACTGATTAGCGCCAGTGGTTACTCCGACATGGATTGGGCTGGGGTAAGCCCCCGGACTTCGGATGGGTAATAGCCCAGATCAAGCGGGCGAGGATTGCCCTTGCCCGTCGGCGCCAGTGCCATCGAGGTCGATTAAAATGTCACGCGGTTCCGCCCCTTTGCTTGGGCCTACAATCCCGCGGTTTTCCAACTCGTCCATAATGCGGGCCGCTCGCGTGTAACCCAGACGCAACCGGCGCTGCATTAAGGAGACACTGGCTTTTTGTTCGCTTCGAATGACTTCGATGCACTGCTGGATAAGCTCTTCGTCTTCGTCACACCCACTCCCCTCTTCCATGCTGGAGGTCGGCTTGGAAAGTTGCTGGTGGATTTCCATTTCATAGCTCGGTTTGCCCTGTTTGGCGATAACGTCGACAATCCCCTGGATTTCCTGGTCGGTAATCAACGCTCCCTGAGCTCGAATTAATTTCGCCGAGCCAGGTGGCAAATAGAGCATGTCCCCCTTGCCAAGGAGTTTGTCCGCACCCATCGCGTCCAAAATCGTCCGGGAATCGACTTTGGCCGCCACTTGGAAAGCGATACGGGCCGGTATATTGGCTTTGATTACCCCGGTGATAACGTCAACGCTAGGTCGCTGGGTGGCCACGATACAGTGAATTCCCGCCGCACGTGCCATTTGCGTGATCCGTGCAATGGCCATTTCGACGTCAGCCGGGGCAACAAGCATCAGATCGGCCAATTCATCAATAATGACAACGACGTAGCTGAGACGTTCCGGAATGACAATGTCCTCATCGCGGGGAACGACGATTTCCTCATCCAATTCAACCGCGAATCCTTCCGCTCCAGCTTCCACTTTTTCCTTTTTGGCCATGAGCGGCAGCTCGGGCTCTCGGGCGGGTAACGTCGTGTTCTTCGGACGCTCATTGAAAGACTTGATATTTCGAACCCCAACGCGAGCAAAAATCTGATAACGCTTTTCCATCTCATTCACGACCCAGCGCAAGGCAAGAATGACCTTCTTAGGATCGTTCACTACTGGAACCACAAGATGGGGCAAGGAGTTGTAAAGCTGCAATTCGACCACCTTTGGATCGATCATCACAAAACGAAGCTGATCTGGGGGAAAGCGATAGAGTAGGGAAGCTATAATTGCGTTGATACAAACGGACTTGCCCGACCCGGTGCTGCCAGCGATCAACAAGTGCGGCATTTCCGCGAGGTCCGCGATAATGGGATGTCCGTAGACGTCCTTTCCCAAGGCGAGGGGAATACGGGCTTTCGTATTTACCCATTCTTCGGACTCGAGCAGGTCCCGCATGATAACCTTGGTCTTGATCAAGTTGGGCACCTCTACCCCGACGGAGCTCTTGCCAGGAACGGGAGCCAAGATATGAATACGTTCCGCCTTGAGCGCGGCGGCAATGTTGTTGCTCAGCGCTGTAATTCGTTCGAGGCGAACCCCTGGAGAAGGATGGAGCTCGTAGCGAGTAATCGTCGGACCTTTGGTGATGTCACCAAGCGATACCTCGATATCAAACTGAGCCAATGTCCCCTGCATCAGCCTGGCGTTCGCTACGAGATCCTCCTTGGACTCGGTCGGCTTCACTGACGCGTCCGGGAGGTTCAAAAGGTTCATTTTTGGCAACTCGTAATTCCCAATCATGGGAGTCGCCGCCACTGTGATGGGCTTCTTGCGTGGGACCAGTTTGGGCTTCGGAACGCCAGGAGATAATGGCTCCCCCACAACAGGCAAGCGTTCGTCCGGGAGAATTTTGTCGACGTCCGGCGCTGCCGGATGGTCCGCTCCGTTCTTCGGCACACCGGGTTTTCCGAGAACGTCGCGACTGCTAGCAGCAGCGATTTCGCGAGCCGTGATGACCTCTTCAACCTTGGGCTCCTCCACAGCCCGGGCCGGTTCCGGCTTCCCAGGCTCCTTAGGCCGAGCTTGCGGCACGCTCAAATCACGGACAGTTGGCTCCGGCACAGGCTTTAAGTCTGCTCCTATGGCGGATTTATCAACCTGCTCTTGGAGTTGACGGGCTTGTTTTTCCAATTCTTTGGCCCGCCTCGCCAACGCCTTTTCCTCTGCACTCATATCGCTCGGTTCTTCGGGAATCAAATTCCGGCGGCGCTGCCAAACCCCCTTCAACCAGTTTCCAAGTTCGAGGTTGGTCAAAGATATCAAACTCAAAAGGTAGCAAGTCACGAAGATGATCGTCGCACCGACCCGCCCAAAATGGTTGAACAGCACCTTGTTCATAGCCATCCCCAACACGCCGCCCGCCCGACCGGAATCAACGTTGATATTCAGATTCAAATCGTCGGAATAGAGGTCCAACGTCCCCATGCAGATGAGCAAGAGCAAGAGAGCCCAAAGCCAACGTCGGCGCAGATAGGCCAAGGATTCAAAAAAACCCGCCAAGCCAAACATGAAAAGAAATACCGGCACCAAAAAAGATGCGGCACCCGCGATCGTGAAAAGTGCCGACGCCAAATGAGCGCCGATGGGCCCGATCCAATTATGGGCCTGCGCATTGGGTGGAACGCGGTTGGACGCCAAATCGTTGCGATCGTAAGAGAATAGCGACGCTACGAGCAGCAATCCGACTGCGACCATGATAATCCCGATGATCTCGTTCCAGCCGCGAGCTTCGGTCTCGCCGGACGCTTCTTTCCGAGCCATGCGCGCAGCGTAAGCCAAGCTGTCGGATTGACAATGAAATTTGGGGTCCGACGCCTTACTTAAATTCGCAGATCGACTGCAAATAGTCGGCCGAGCCGTCCCGGAGCCATCCATCCAGTTGGGCGGGGTCTTTTAATTGCTGTCCACGGCGACGCGGCACAACAAAGAACCGCGACGGGATTTCTGGAAGTGCCGTCATGTCACCCCAGAGCTTTTCGAACTGCGCGACTGGAAAGATATCCTCCTGGCCGTGCCCCCAGCGTTTCTTCACGTCTTTGAGAGTGATATAAGTCGGCATTCGTGCTGCCAAATTGCGAATTGCCGTCGTGACCCGGTCTGGGACAGACAGATCTTCGCGGGTCAAAGCAAAAACACGAAGTAGCTGGTCGATGTCGATCCAAGTCGTCATCGTGTTGTAGTAGGAAAGGAGGAACTCGTCCTGCTCGCGCGGCATAGCAAGCCCTTCGACCAATCGCGGTCGGCCGTCAACCCGGGCCAAACCACCCCCACGGTCATCAATGCGTCTTGTGATCACCTCAAAGCTCAGGCAGGAACCGAGCTGAATATGCAATCCCAACAAGGCCGGATCCAAATCAGCCCCAACCGTGTCAATATTGTGCAGCATTAGGTAGCGCAGCTTCGGTTGTCCAGCGAGCAGGCTCGCCAAGACGCCATTCCGAAGGAGGTTGGGCAGTTCGAACCAATGCCCTACCGGGTGCAGACATTGTTGCGGGACGTTATCGGTATAATCGCTCCCCTCCCCAGTTTGTTTGGCCCAGTCAATTAATGCGGCGTGCAAGCTTTCACGCACCTTTTGTTTCTGTTCGTCCAGGATTTGATGGGACATCTCTTCCCAAGCGAAACGAAGATCTCGAACCATCGGAACCATGCGAAGACCCACCGCCCGGCTCGGTGACAGTTGGAGCGGTCCCCCATAACCATAATCTCCATGAAGCGCCAAAAAGCGTTCAATGGGCGCCTGCGTTAAGTAACTCGTGCTGAAAATATGCGGCAGCCACGGCCCAGCCAAGCGGCTGATCCGTCGACTTTTCGCCAAGTGAACCTCTAAAAACGTCCGATGTGCACCGTCCAACTTGCAGAACGGATGCAGCGCCTTAACCGTTCCGGCCCCTTGGGTCCACCGACTTCCCGCCCCCCCCGCCAGGCTGATCACCGCTACCATTCCCGACCGCAAGGCCTCGAGCCCCTCTTGCCGGCAAGACGGGGCCAATTTCTCCGCTTCGACAACATCGGAAGGTTCCACATCCCGGATATTGGTGTTGGCCGGGAGACGATTCTGAGCCAACCCAATCCGGCCGCTGCGCAACTCCGACTGGATTTGATCGTGTTGAGCTCGGTCAAACCCGTTGGCTTCCAGCAATGCAGTCAATGTGCGAGTGCCACTGGCACGCTTCTCGGCCGGCGGCAGCAAGCGGTCAAAGAGAGTCTGGACCATGCCCCGCAGTTCCGGTTTCAAACGGCACGCACTGCCGAACTTGTCCAGTTCAGAACGGCGGAGGGGAGAAAGCTGGCGGGCATCGACGCGCAGCAGATCGGGCACAATCAAGCCGTAATAGCTGGACGGAAGTAGACTCTCATCGTCCCGCAGCAACTCCGCACATGTGCCTACTTCATTGATCGCGAAATCATAAACGACGGGATCCATCGCAAAAGGCAGCGCGAACTGGAAATCTTTCTTCGTCGCTAACATAATCTCGTGTAGCCGCGCTTGCGCAGCCGCTTTGCGTTTTGGGTCAAAGATGAAACCCATTCCGCCGCCCGACATCCCTCCAAGCATCCAAAAACCCCAGAAATCTTTCTGAAATTCGCGCTGCGCCTGACCAATCAAGGATTCCGTGTAGAGATTACTGGCCCAGGGAATAATCGTCTGAATCGGTCCGAAAAAATTGCGCATGGTCGCCGCGCCGACCGCGGGAACATCTCCCGCTTTCAATGCACTTAAGATTTCGTCCAGTACCTGCATCGCTTCACGCCGGCCAGCCCATTCCTTAGGACTGCGAAGCAGGTATTTCTCCGTTACCATCTCCAGAATCGGACCGACGTTCTGAGCCATCCCACCATGGACCAACACCAGGCTTTCCTGCAATCGCTGCCGAACCGCCGCAGACGCATCCTGAAAATCTAAAATCTTATGCTTGGGCAGCAAGCGACCGCGACTGATGCCAAACTCGGGATCGCCTTCTGACGCTAATGTCCCTTCAATCAGTTTCATGCTCGGCCAAAGGCCGCCCGAGTCCTGCCAACCGCCGCCGGAGCCGCCCAGCCACTCGCCAAGAATCGCCCTGGCCGCCACGATCCGCCGGTCCGCCTCCGGGAGCGGGCCAGTCAAAGCTTTGGCCTGATGAGTCGCACGCATGCCCGCCGAAATGAGGCACGCCAGCAAGTTTGTGGAGACGGCCAGCCGCGAGCCTTTCGGAATGTCGTTAACCTTGCTCACGATCTCCAGCCCATGGCCAGGCGCCACGATGCGTGCCAAGAGCTCCACCAGGCTTTGGCTGGATCCTTCGATCCCAGGAGGAACAATTCCAGAAGCGATAACAGCCGCTTTTAAGAGGCCGAGGTAGTCCTTGGCAAAATTAAACACCTCAGCGAGATCCGTGAGATCGACCGTCGCACCTAAATCGACACTCGTCAGGCGCAATACAGGCTCATCAATCACTCGCAAATACGCTTCCACAGGTGGCTGCGGCCCGCGATCTCGCCCTTTCACACAAAGATCAATCGAAACATTTAACACGCGCGCACCTTCTGGAAAGTCCATGCCCAGAAAGAAAATGTCACTCCAAGCGCTATGGGAAAGATCCATGCGTACGGGAGTGCGCTCCCGCAAAACGGGGAATGAACCGTCCACAGCGGAGCGCTGCAGCAATTCGGGACGAATTCTTAAAGGTTGGTCCGCTGGATGACCAATTCGAAACATCCACTGGTTCCCCTTTACCGATCGAACGCTGTGGCGGACTTGATCCGCCAACGTCTGAAAGGCCAGGTCATGGTAGGCGCTCGCCAGAGCGCTGGAGATAGCGTCGTTCGCGCCGACATGCCGCTGGGCATTGAGAAAAACCGCGATGGCTTCTTCAAATCGGCGTTTTAACAAGTGCTCATAACCCTCAAACGGAACAAAACCCTTCCCGGCAAAGCCCGGTTTGAGCGGCAAATGGAAACGATGAATCGCGTAAAGGAAAAAGAGAGCGCGCACCCGTTCATAGAGATTGCGGCTGTCTCGTCGAAAGCTCTCGAGTTGCTGGCACTCGGACAACAACTCGTCCAGCGAACAGCTTTCCCCGACCGCTTCAAGCGACCGGTTGCGAACGGCGGGATCGGCCGACGTGATAACGGCAATGAGCTTACTAGACATGCGCCTTCGTCCAAGTAACGTTTGTCGGGTTCAAGTCGCGAACGGTTAGTGGCGTTGCGCGAGAAGATCTACCAACTGAGCAAGAACTTCTTCGCGATCATGGCCGTCGAGAGCCAGCGCCAACTGGGCATTCAGCAAGCCAAACTTAACCCCGATGTTGAATCGACGGCCCATTATCTCGCAGGCCAGGTATCGCTCGCGCTCGGCCAATTTCACCAAGGCAGCGGACAGCTGGCTGCCCAGACCGGGACCTGCCTGATCAACATTCTCGGCTAACACCTCCATGACCGTCGGCGTCAGCACGTGCATTCCGAAGAAACATAGGTAATGCCCTGCCCGCAGCCCGGGTACAATCAATTGCTGTTCCGCTTCTGTCGGCGTCGGTTTCTCAAGGACTTTGTCGACAAGATAGAGATGCGACCGATTGGGAACACCTTTGCCTCCAACCGCGCCGTAATAGGGAAGCAGACTCTCCCGAGTGGCTTGGACGGCCGAAACAGACGCGTTCTCAGCGGCCGCCACGTCAACGAGCTGTTGCGCACAACGGCGCTGCTCTCGGCTCAGGTAAAGGTGGTCGCTGACCAGATGCAGGAATGGTTCATCCTTAACAAAGCCTTTGGCACAGAAAAGTGCCTGAGCATACCCGAGCGGCGCTACTTGCTCGACGAACTGCAGCTGCTTAGCCCAAGCACCCGCGGCGGCGGCGTATGAATCCCGGTCTCCTGGGCAAATCACCACGCAGATCTCTTCCACGCCGCTGCTCAACGCTTCTTCGATAATAATCTGGAGGGCGAACTTCTGGGCCCCGTCGCGGTCGACCAAAGTTTGCAGTGGCAAAGTGTGCTGATTTCTTCCCGCCGCCGTTATCACGGCCTTTCGAATCTTCACGATACGCCTCTTGGGTTGGTTGTCGATTCCCGGACGGGAACGTGGCACAAAATGAGGGTGCCCGTCAATCTTCGTCAATGTGAATGCACCGGCTCCAATGCAGCACATTTTACCCTATTTCGAATCGAGCTTCGGGTAAAACCGCTTGCAATTTCTGAGCTTTTGTTTACTTCGTTCAGTCAGGCTTGAACGTTTTATATAGCTTTTGTGTCAAAACGCCGCGCGTAAGGGCGAATTGACCGGCACGAAGTGTGCCTGGTGCTCAATGTAAAACCTGGACGTCTCGAGAAAACACCATGATCGCCAGCAATGGTAAACCCGTCCACGTATTGTCCAAAACGCGCCTGGAAACCATCGAGGCGTGTGGCCGGGTGTGTCAGGTCTTTGGGCTTCCCCGATCGCTTGGTCAAATTTATGGCCTACTCTATCTTGCGCCAGACCCGTTGTCGCTGGACAGCATCGCGGAACTCCTGGGCATCAGCAAAGCCAGCGCGAGCATAGGCACACGCCAACTGGCAGGATGGGGCGGCATCCGTCAAGTCTGGGTTCCCGGCGACCGCCGCGACCACTTCGAAGCCGAGCCGGAATTGGGAAATCTGCTGCGTTCCGGAGTCAAGGACTTCCTCAAGCCCCGTTTGACTTCGGGTCAGAAGCGACTCGAGCGCTTGAACGAATCGTTGGAAAACGATCTCTCTCACGGCACGCTCTCACGCGAAGATTACAAATTTTGCTCTGACCGCCTGAAAAAATTCGCACATCTGCAAAAAAGGCTTCAAACTCTCGTGCCTTTGGCGGAAAAGCTGCTCTAACTTTATCCAGGCTTGCCGCCACACGATGAAAATTCAGTGGCTTTACCTGCTCCTAGCCCTTGCCGTCACATTTCCGCCGATGCCTTTTTCTGGGACTTTTCAAAAGTCACTTCGCAGCTTTCAACGGCGAAATATTGTTAGCTTTGCCGATGCCATCCGTGTCTGGCAAAACTGGATCGACCTCGCGCGTGGGGCGATTGGAGGAAGGAATCTCGCTTACCAATTACCCGCCATGCTCGTCGCGCTGTTGAGCGCCGGATATGTTCTAGGTCTGGACCTGCGGTTGGTGCTAGCGTGCGGGCTCATCCTGTTGCCGATGATCCTGTCTGCTCTGCTGCGAAAGAAGCTCCATTTTGCCGCTGTGCCCCCGACGCTAGCCTCAAGCACACAATAGGAAATTTGACTTGTGAGCTATTTTGAAACCTTACAACGTGGACTCCACGAAAGCCCGCGCACTTGGCTCGTGACTGGCGTGGCCGGGTTCATTGGCTCCAACCTACTGGAGCGCTTGCTTAAGTTAGAGCAGCGGGTCGTGGGATTGGATAATTTCGCGACTGGCCACCGCCGCAATCTGGTCGAAGTCCAAGAACGGGTTAAGGCGGAACAATGGGCTCGATTCACTTTCGCGGAGGCCGACATTCGGGAACTCGATGCATGCCAGAGTGCGTGTCGGCGAGTTGACTATGTTTTGCACCAGGCGGCGCTCGGCTCCGTGCCGCGCTCGATCGAGGATCCAGTCGCAACGAACGAAAGCAACATCGTTGGCTTTCTCAATATGCTGGTCGCTGCACGGGATCAAAAGGTCTCGAAATTCGTGTATGCGGCGAGCAGTGCCACCTATGGAGACCATCCGGGATTACCCAAGGTTGAGGATATCATTGGGAAACCGCTTTCGCCTTATGGGCTCACCAAGTATGTGAATGAGCTTTATGCTGACATCTTTGCCCGGTGCTATGGTCTGGAGAGCATCGGACTCCGATACTTCAACGTGTTCGGCCCACGACAAGATCCTGAAGGGGCCTATGCGGCAGTTATCCCGAAGTGGATCGCCGCAATGATCCGAGGCCAACCAACTCAGATCAACGGAGACGGTGAGACAAGCCGGGATTTCTGCTACATTGCGAACGTCGTGCAGGCGAATCTACTCGCCGCAACGTCGACCCAAACCGATGCATCTCGACAGGTTTATAACGTCGCGCTTGGAGCACGAACCACCTTGAACGGCCTTTTCCAGATGTTGCGGGATAGGCTTTGCCCTAGCTATCCACACCTAAAGGAATACAAGCCGGTTTATCAAGCTTTCAGAGCCGGGGACGTTCGCCACTCGCAGGCAGACACCTCGAAAGCGCGACGGTTGCTTCGATTTGATCCGACTCATACAGTTGAGCAGGGATTGGATGAAGCATTGGAATGGTATCGTCAGAATCTTGCGCCATAAATCTGAGAATCAGATTACACTTGGCTGAGCCGGCGGTCGCGCAAGAGATCAAGACAATGTCCAACCGAATGAAAGGCATACGCGTACAGAGTCTAGTCAACAGCGGCTTAGAATTGGACATGGTATCCGCATATGGCGGGATGTAAGCCAATGAAACGGCCTATTCGCTTTAGGGTTGGTTATCGATGGGAGGCGAATCCAGGGTTGCAGAACTCGGCATTCCATTTGCTTAGCGATGGCTTGTAGGATTTGGGGACAGAATGATACAACAGCTTTTTAGTTCAAATTGCGCTTGAGGACTCGAATCGAATGAAAATCGCTATCGTCGGCTTAGGATACGTAGGGCTTCCATTGTCTTTGCAGTTTGCTCGTTCTGGCGTGTCGGTACTCGGGCTGGATATTGATCCTAACAAGATCAATGCCATCTCGCAAGGCCGCAGCTACATCAAGCATATTGAACCTTCAGCAATTCGAGCCGAACTGGACGCGGGCCGCTTTTCCGCTTCCACAGATTTCGGCCGCGTCAAGGATGTGGAAGCCGTAATTATCTGTGTTCCGACGCCGCTAAACAAAAACCGCGAACCGGATATCTCCTATATCATAAATACGGGTGAGTCGATTGCGCCGCATTTAACGAAGGGTATCTTGGTCGTACTCGAGTCAACCACCTACCCAGGGACAACGGACGAGGATCTGCTTCTTGTCTTGGAGAAGGGCTCCGGTCTGAAGGCAGGCAAGGATTTTCACCTTGCCTTCTCCCCCGAACGGGAAGATCCAGGTAATCCCGACAGCAAAGTCGCAAAAATACCGAAGGTTGTCGGCGGATTAACGCCGGCATGCTTGGAGAAAGCGAAGCAGCTCTATAGCAAAGCGGTACAGCGGGTGGTGCCCGTCTCGTCATGCCGCGTGGCCGAGGCGACAAAACTGCTCGAGAATATCTTTCGAGGAGTAAACATCGCGCTCGTCAATGAACTCAAGGTTGTCTACGACGCGATGGGAATTGACATTTGGGAAGTTATCAATGCGGCAAAGACCAAGCCTTTTGGCTTCATGGCATTTTATCCCGGACCAGGCTTAGGAGGGCATTGCATCCCGATCGACCCGTTCTACCTGACGTGGAAGGCCCGCGAATATGGTCAACACACGCGCTTTATCGAGCTGGCCGGTGAAATCAATACGGCAATGCCGAATTACGTCGTCAACCGAGTTGGCGATGCGCTCAATGCCAAACGCCGTTCTGTCAATGGCAGCAGAGTGCTTTTGATCGGGTTGGCCTATAAGCCGAACGTCGACGATCCTCGTGAATCACCCACTTTTGTTCTTATGGACCTGTTGAAACAGCGTGGAGCCGAGGTCGCGTATTTCGATCCGCATATCCCTGTGATTGGGCCGATGCGAGAGCATGCCGCATGGACAGGCTTCAAATCCGTCACCTGGACGAAAGAAACTATCGCAGGTTTTGACGCAGTAGTAATCGCGACCGCCCACGATGCGGTGAACTATAAGGAGCTGGTCGACTGGAGCAACTGCATCATCGATACTCGGAATGCGTTGTCCGACCTGAAGGCCGCTCCAGGTCGGATCTGGAAAGCCTAATTGAACGTCGTTAAGCTCACAGCCTGCCTGCGCCGAGTCTTATTCAAGAATTGAAAGCCAGCCGGATTTCCGGCTGGCTCTTATTTTGGAGCGCTACGAAGCAAGGCGCTCAGCGTATCTCAGTCTGTCCAATCCCGATGGGCACTGTAGTCCGTTAATTGCACGCGAGATTTGCTCCAAGCGGGATCTTCCTAAGTCGCCTCTCTGATTATCTTCGGCAGATCAGTGCAAACTCCCCGTTCCGTGGCTGAACCCTCCACTCTGTTCATACTCATTCGATTGCAATGGAATTCATCGACCTAAAAACTCAATATCGGAAGTATCAGTCTGAAATCGACGATCGCCTACGCCGTGTTCTCAATCACGGACATTTCATCATGGGACCTGAGATAACAGAGCTGGAGGAAAAGCTGGCTGATTACGTCGGCGTGAGGCACTGCCTGACCGTCGCGAGTGGAACGGACAGTCTAGAAATCGCACTCCGAGCGCTCGGTATTGGCCCCGGCCACGAAGTTATAACGGTCCCATTTACATGGATTAGTTCAGCTGAGGTTATTAGCTTAGTTGGAGCAAAACCGGTCTTTATCGATATCGAACCCCAAACGTACTGTTTGGACATTGATCAGCTGGAAAAAGCGATTTCACCGGCTACAAAGGCCATTCTGCCAGTCAGCTTATTCGGCCAGATGCCGGATTTCACACGCATTAATGAGATTGCAGCCAACCATGGTCTGCCCGTTATTGAAGATGGGGCTCAGAGTTTTGGAGCAACCCAGAATGGACAGAAAAGTTGCGGAGTAACGAGAATTGGTAGTACAAGTTTCTTTCCGGCGAAGCCGCTTGGCTGTTTTGGCGACGGAGGCGCCTTGTTCACTGATGATGACGACTTAGCCGAAAAGATGAGAGCCATCCGTACCCACGGCGGTATAAAAAGGCATCATCACCCGATCCTCGGGATGAACGGTCGGTTTGACACTCTACAGGCCGCTGTAATCCTCGCGAAGCTGCCGTACTTTGAAGAGGAGATTCAATTGCGGGCGAAGATTGGCCAACGTTATTCTGAGGCCCTCCAAAAGGTCTGCCACGTTCCAGCCGTGGCCAATGGAAACACTCATGTGTACGCTCAATATACAATTGAATTGCCCAATCGAGACCTGCTGGCAAGCACTTTGAAAGATGTCGGTATTCCAACCGCGGTTTATTATCCTAAGTGCCTGCACGAACAGCCGGTATTCCGGGACCTCGGATATGAGTGGGGTCAGTTTCCACTCTCGGAAAAAGCGTCGCGCAGAGTCTTGAGCTTACCCATGCATCCGTTTCTGCCCGAAAGCGAGCAGGATCTCATCGTGCGGACAATTGTGGAGCAGACGAACCGGTAATCACCAGTCGGCGTTGCGCGATCCGACGGCTACGGCCGCCCTTGGCCGAGGGTACGGGTGAAGTGGTCCCGCTTGCCTCTTCTCTTTAATTTTCTTCACTTCCTAACTGTTTATTCACACGCCGGTCCGCTTCCTTGACCTTCCGCAAAGAATAGCCGTATGTGCGGTATCGCCGGTTTCACACAAGTCCAAGACGCCCGAGACGTTGAAGGGCTCTGTCGCTCTTTGGACCAGGTATTGAAGCACCGTGGCCCCGATGACCAAGGCTGGCTCTTTCAAACTGACTCCGCAATATTCTGTCAGAAGGAGATCAGAAAAGACATCGCTCCTCGCCTTGCACTGCTCCACCGTCGCTTGTCAATTATCGACCTCTCATCCGGAGGTTGGCAACCTATGGCAACCACTGATGGTCGGTTCAGCCTGATCTTCAACGGTGAGATTTATAATTACCTGGAGCTCAAGAAAGAGCTTTTGGCGTTGGGCGTCGTGTTTCGTTCAAATTCTGACACGGAGGTTTTGCTAAACTGTTTCGCTCGATGGGGTGCTAATTGCCTGACTCGGTTAGTCGGAATGTTCTCTTTCGTCGTTTTGGATAAGGCACGCGAAACTCTTTTTCTTGCCCGGGACTTCTTCGGCATCAAACCGCTCTACTATGCAGTCTGGAGTCGCGGTTTGGCATTCGCCTCCGAGATCAAGGCGCTTTTCGTACTGCCCGGGATTACTCGAAGAGTCAATGCGCCTCGATTTCATGCTTACATGACTCAAGGCCAGTGCGACGGCGGAAGCGAGACCTTTTTTGAATCCATTCGGCAGATTCCGGCCGGACATTTCCTCGAGGTCAAACTTTCGGCAGAATCTTGGCCTCAACCACAAGCCTATTGGAACCCGAGTATCAATCAGACACTAGATCTGAGCTTTTCCGAAGCCGCAAACCGTTTGCGCGAATTGTTTGTCGAAAGCGTTTCACTACACCTGCGAAGCGATGTTCCCCTTGGTGCCTGCCTGTCTGGAGGAATTGACTCTTCCTCGATCGTGCATGCGATCCGTTACCTGGGAGGTCCTAAGCTGGATCTTCACACCTTCACCTACGTTGATACGGAGGTGACGGTCGGAGAAGAGCCCTGGGCTGACCTCGTAAACCAGCAGGCGAGAACAACACCTCACAAAATCCGGTTGTCTCCGCGGAATCTCCAATCCGACATCGCGCACTTAATTTCAGTGCAGGACGAGCCATTCGTCAGCACGAGCATCTACGCTCAGTATGCCGTCTTTCGAGCCGCGAAAGAGGCTGGCATTACAGTGATGCTCGATGGACAGGGCGCCGATGAGATTTTGGCTGGATATCCTCCTTTTATAGGTTCCCGAATCGCTTCTCTTATCGTCGATCGGAAACTGAAGCAAGCGTGGAGAATGCTAGCCAGCTCAAGTCGACTCCCTGGACTGGCTTGGTCTTACCTTGTTTCGCACGTGGCCACGGCTCTGTTCCCATCAAGTGCCAATTCGGCCGCGGCGCGATTCATCCGCAGAGACGGTCGCCGTCGCTGTCTAAACGATGCTTGGTTCCAAAATGGTCAACCACCTCGCACGGAGCCTATAACTGACTCCGATCCCCAAATGCTAAAATGGGCTCTGCAGCGCAGCCTGACGGCAGGCTCGCTTCCAAGCCTCCTGCGCTACGAAGATCGCAACTCCATGGCATTCTCGATCGAGAGTCGCGTTCCTTTTCTTACGCCGGCGATTGTTAATTTTGTCTACCAACTACCCGAGGAGTTTATCATCGGACCGGATGGCACCACGAAACATGTTTTTAGAACGGCAATGCGCGGACTAGTGCCTGACGCCATTTTAGATCGACGCGACAAAATCGGGTTCGCAACCGCCGAGAACGTCTGGATTCGTGAACTAGCGCCCTGGGTTGAATCCGTCTTATCTTCGGAAACCGCCAGGTCGATTCCCGCTATCAATAGCCGTCAAATGCTGGAGGTCTTTCGCAATTACCATTCCCAGCCCACAAGAATCCGAAATTCGCTCTGGAGGTGGGTCAATGCCATCGAGTGGAGTCACCATTCGCAAGTCGCCTACAATCCGTGACCGCTATCAGCACAGCACGACGCATGGTTTGCGCTGCTCCGACTCGAAGCGTTCTAACGCTAATGAGCGGTACAGTCGCCGCTCAATTGGTTACCTTTGCTGCGACTCCGTTGCTAACTCGCCTGTATTCTCAAGAAGCTTACGGAATAGCGGGTGTCTACACCGCCGTCGTTAACACAGCGAGTGTCCTCACAACGGGTAAATACGAGCTAGCGATCCCAGTCGCAAAAAGTGAAAGGCAAGCGTCAGAAATTCTCTCGTTATGCATAGTCGTTGCGGCAGCATTTTGTATTTTGCTTGCGATTCCGACGTTCCTTTCACCGGTGTGGATTGCGGACCTTTTCCGTGCGCACAATGTTGCGGATTGGCTGGCTTTTCTGCCCGTAAGCCTGTTCCTATGGGGAGCATATCAGTCTCTTTCTCTCTGGTGTAATCGCGACGGAAACTTCCAAGCGCTGGCGTCCAGCCGATTTTTTCGATCCGTTTTTACTGTGGTCGCCGCCTTAGCCTTTGCGCACTACATCCGCAATGCAGGGGGGTTGATCTTGGCTGGGGTCATCGGGCAAGCCAGTGCATTGGTTTGGATTGGACGAGCGGTTTTTCGCAAGGGTGCTCAGCTCTGCTATCGAGACAAAAAGTCTTTGTGGACTCATGCCCGTGACTACCGCGATTTCCCATTGTTTCACGCATCCAGCTCACTGATCGACAACTATGCGCTTGCAGCACCGCTCTTGTTTATGAATTGGTTTGCGGGGGCTCCAGCCGCGGGATCTCTGAATCTTGTGATGTTAGTGTTGGGAACTCCAGTCAACATCATGTCGGAATCCGTGGGTCAGGTCTTCTTCCAACGCGCAACTATCGCACGCAGACAAGGAATGGGAGTGAGGCCGCTCGTCGTCAAGTACTTGACCATCCTTGCGTCAGTCAGTGCCCCAGTGATGGTAATTTTGTGGCTGGCTGGCCCTTGGGCTTTTGGCACCTTGTTCGGTTCATCGTGGAAGAACTCGGGAGAAATGGTGCGCTGGCTCGCACTGCCTTATGGGCTGCGGCTTGTGATTTCTCCATTGAGTTGGACTCTCCCTGCCGTCGGTAAAATACGCTGGGGCGCGTTCTGGAAGGTTGGCTACGGAATGACTACTACGGTTGCACTTTTCATCGCCGGAAAATCTGGAGCACCGGCAATCCTATCAGCCGTTCTCTTCAATGACCTAATTATGTATACTGTGTATCTCTGCATCATCTTGCGCGCAGCCAAGCTTTCTGCAGGTGATCTATCGCTTGATCCTGCATCGCAGCGATAATTGTTGACCCTTTTGCCTACCGCACGTCCGATGACAAGGCCGGCCAACGCTGAGTTTACGAGCCACATTGGAGCTGGACCGTATGTCGGCTGTGGCCTGATCTTGACTTGGTGGTTCTATGATTTGCAGGTACACTGGAGCTCCTTGCCTGAGTACCAGTTCGGATGGATCGTTTTGATCCTGGTTGCTTACTTGCTTTGGGAAGGCTGGGGAGCCCGCCCTCGGCAGGACACGCCCGTTGCTCCCTGGAAGGCCGCGATTTTGTTGCTTATCGGTTTTCCTCTTGTTCTTACTGCGGAACTCTACAAACAAGCCATCGGCCCGACGGCAATCTCAAGCATGTCACTTAGCATCGGAAGTGCCCTGTTTATCACTGCGATGTTGCTTGTCGGTGCTGGACCCAAGACATGGTGGCACTTCTCGTTTCCGTTATTCTTCTGCTTCGTGGCCGTGCCCATTCCAAAAGTGATTTGGAATCCTATCGTTCTCGGCCTTCAATCGCTGATCTCGCTGCTTAATGTTGAGGCGCTATCTCTGTTAGGAATACCGGCGATCCGCCACGCAAACGTTATTCAGCTGCCTAACTGCCTAGTTGGAATTGACGAGGCCTGCAGCGGCGTGCGTAGCCTTCAATCGAGTGTAATGGCGGGCGCTTTCCTCGGGCATCTGCTTCTACGAACGCGGGCCCTTCGCGTCGCATTGATCATCGTCGCGGTGGCTTCGGCGATAATCGGCAATCTTGGTCGTTCGCTCTATTTGGCGTTAGTTGCGTCTGGGAGGGCATCGAAGCCTCATAACGCTCATGACTCAGCCGGATGGAGTGTGCTTGCACTCACCGCGTTGCTGTTGGCAGGATGCGCGATGGTGGCTATTCGACTCGAGGCCCACTTGCCGAGGTGCGCTTCCAATAAGGCTTAAATCAGCGTTTTTATTACAAGCCACCTGCCTTGAATTCAATCGCTTCACACCATCGCGGGAACGTTTGGCGCCGCATTATCTTTGTGCTTGGGCATGGTTCAACGTAGCACCCCCTCCGTCGGCGATGCCGGGCCACGTGCTTACGACGTCCAATATTCCAGCGTATCGATTCAAAAGCGAGCAACTCACTGAAACAGCCTTGCAATTACTCGCCACACCCGAGTATGTGAATGGGGTCTTTGATTCTGCCGCCGTTTCGGCGATCGATCAATCTCCTCAGGTTCGCGTCTTCGCCGCAACGTGGCCTGCCACGCGAACGCTTGGATTGAATGTAATCCAACACACACCGGATATCTGTTGGGTGGGAGCGGGCTGGCTGCCGATTGACTTGGGCCAGCCAGACCAACTTGTTATCGCGATCCCATGCGGATCAAAATCAGATCCACTTAATACCACGGCCTCGTTGCGGTTTGAATGTCGTGCGTTTCGCTCTCCAGATGGCAGTTCTCGCGAGTTGGTGATTTGGTGTACCATTGTGGGCGGTCAAGTGCTCCCGGAATCATCGCGGTTTCGGTCAAGCAAGTTAACTGCTAGCCGGAAGGCAGATATCCCTCAGGAGAGGCAGTATGCTGCCGGTCGCCGACTGAGCGCCGATTACTTCGTTCAATCGCTCCAAAAACGATTGAAAGTACGCGGAGCGAAACAGTTTGTCCGCCTCTCGACCGCCGCGGATTCGGATTACCGCCGCTCGGTAGTGACTTTAACGGCCTTCGCAGAAAAATGGCTATCCTTTGGACCATGATCCCAGCGATCGCCCTGAAACCTACTAGTGCTTGTCGGATTTATGTCAGAAAAAAGGCTTGCTGTTCTTGGCTGCGGTTACTGGGGACAAAACCTCGTACGCAATTTCCATCAATTGGGCGTTCTCAGAATGGTTTGCGACCCTAGTCCACAAGCTCTCGCCCGTGCGAAGCAAATTGCGCCGAATGCGGAATTGGCGACGGACTTTCAAACGGCAGTCAAGAGTAACGATATTGATGCGGTCGTGATTGCAACACCAGCCGAGACGCACGAAGGACTCGCATTGAACGCGCTTGCATCTGGGAAAGATGTGTTCGTGGAAAAGCCCATGGCCTTAACCGTCGCTCAAGGACTTCGCATGCGCGAGACTGCAGTTCAGCATCGTCGCATTCTAATGGTCGGTCACCTACTGGAGTATCATCCTGCAATCAGCACGTTGAGGAAGCTGCTCACCGAAGGGGTCTTGGGCAAGATCAACTATGTTTATTCGAATCGATTGAACTTCGGAAAGATTCGAGTTGAGGAGAATGCCCTTTGGAGTTTTGCACCCCATGACGTCGCCGTTATCTTGAGCCTCCTCGGCGAGTTGCCTATTGAAGTGACCTGCTGTGGTGGAAGCTATGTAACTCCGAATTTGGCCGACGTCACCGTTTCGTGTCTCCACTTTCGAACAGGCGTTCGAGCGCACATCTTTGTAAGCTGGTTGCATCCATTCAAATCCCAACAATTAGTCGTTGTTGGAGATCGAGCGATGGCGACTTTTGACGATACGGCGAAGGGCCACAAACTAGTGGTCTATCACCAAAAAGTGGAAATCGCCAACCGACAGCCAATTCTGCAAAAAGGGGAAGCTCAGCCAGTTGACTTTGCAGCGGATGAACCGTTAAGGCAAGAATGCCTGCATTTTCTAAGCTGCTTGCAAGAACGGAAACCTCCCTTGACGGACGCAAACAACGGGATTCGGGTGCTCCGGGTTCTCGAGGCCTGTCAAGTATCCCTAGAACTAAACGGCCGACCGATCGTGCTCGAACACACTCTGCAATCATGACCTATTTTGCCCACCCTACTGCTGTCATTGATCAACCTTGCACCATTGGACCAGGCACGAAAATCTGGCATTTCGTCCACATCTGCGCTGGGGCGTCTATCGGGTCGGATTGCATCCTCGGACAAAACGTGATGATTGCCAACGATGTTTGCGTTGGTCATCGCGTCAAGATTCAGAACAACGTCGCGGTCTATACTGGTGTGACGGTTGAAGATGATGTTTTTCTAGGCCCGTCATGCGTGCTTACAAACGTTAGTAATCCGCGGTCCCAAATTAATCGACACGCTTTATACGAACGGTCAGTCCTTCGACGCGGTGCGACCATTGGCGCAAACGCAACAATCCTGTGCGGCGTAAGTATTGGACGATACGCCTTCGTTTCGGCGGGAGCTGTCGTAACCAAAAACGTTCCGGATTATGGCTGGGTGATCGGAGTTCCAGCCCGCTTGAAGGGGTGGATGAGCCGTCACGGGCATCCGATGAATCCTGATTCAGCCGGTTCCATGACATGCCCGGAATCTGGATTGCGGTATCAGATTAAGTGCGGCAAAGTCGAATGTATTGATCTTCCCGAGGAGGCCAGCCTTCCGAGTGAACTGGCCAAGGGCACGCGCTCTTTTGGCTTCTTCAAGAACCGGCCGGACACCAAGCCGTAGCGTTGTTCGAGGAAGACATTCCATTCTCCCCAAAGCAGCTCTAAGAGCTCGCGCGAAGCAACAGTCTGTTTTCCGTATCAAGGTTTCCGGTTAGACGATTCGCCTCAATTTCCTTTCATGCGACTTCCTGAGATTCTTCGGAATATATTTCTGTCGGTATTCCGAAGGGTTTTAGGAAGGGAGTGGCTTGGCCGGGAGGTAAGAATTCTTGCTGCCGGTACGCTTGTCGCCCAAGGAATAGTTGCAGTAACCTCAGTTCTCATTGCCCGGCTCTACGATCCAGATGACTTTGGGGTCCTGTTGGTTTTTTGTTCCTTGATGGATTTCTTCGTGGTTTTCTCGGCGTTTCGCTACGAACTAGCGATTCCTTTGGCATCAGACACCGAGGACGCTATAGTACTTCTTTTGCTATCCTTCGCCCTGGTTTTCGCATCGAGCGTTGTCGTAGCAGTTGCCCTTGTGGCTTTCGGTGACCACCTTGTCCATTGGTTGGGAAATCCTGCGCTTTCGTCCTATTTGCTCTTTCTCCCGCTCGGATTATTCATGGCAGGTGCGAATCAAGCCTTGACCTATTGGGCACTACGCGAAAAGCACTTTGCTTCCCTTTCTAGCACGCGGGTATTACAAAGTGGTGGTCGGGTCGCTGTCCAAATGCTCGGCGGTTACTTTAAAGGAGGTCCTCTCGGGTTGATTGTGGGCTACATTGTCGGTTTCGGTATTGCATTCGTTCGGTTACTCGGCACAGGTTTGGCTCGCCGCGCCTTATGGATCCCGTCGCACCTCCCAACGCGAGCAATCGCACTAGCGAAACGCTACCACCGTTTCCCCGCGATGTCCGCGTTTTCGGGTGTGATCAACAGCGCAGGAATGACCATTCCTCTCTTAATGTTCGCCTCGTTTTACGGACCAACTGTTGCAGGATGGTTGGCCTTGGGACAAAGAACAGTAACGATTCCGATGTTGCTCGTAGGACAAGCCGTCGCTCAGGTGTTCTTCTCCAAGGGTGCGCTCATTGCGCGAACCGATCCGACGCGCTTTAACGATTTGTTTCGAGCGACAAGTCAAAACCTGCTATTGCTCGGCATAGTCCCAACGGTCGTGCTGGTTGCCGCTGGGCCTTGGCTCTTTGAGGTTATTTTTGGCGCCCAGTGGCGAGAAACTGGACGATACGTGCAAGTCCTGTGCGTTGGATACCTCGGACAGCTCGTCGTGGGTCCGATCTCTCAAACCCTCAACTTACTAGAACGTCAAGATGCTCAACTCTTATGGGATATTGGACGATTCGGCCTTAATGTCGGCGTCTTGAGTTTAAGCTGCTATTTGGCGTGGAGTCCATTCAGAGCGGTCTGCATCTACTCCGGAGCAATGCTGTTTGGATACGTAATACTGTTCTTCATGTGCCGCAGTGGAATTAGATCGGCGACGGCAAGAGAGTCGGCGAACGCTCCAGGTGCGAGTTCGTCCCAAGACAAATACGCAGCTCCTAGCCTTGACCTATGAAAAAGATTTGTACCATTGTCGGTGCCCGGCCTCAGTTCATTAAAGCCGCGCCTGTTTCAAAGGCTCTCGAAAGCTCCGGCCAATTTCGAGAAATCCTGGTTCATACGGGACAACACTATGATGAAATTATGTCTCAGGTGTTTTTTGATGAGTTGCAGATCGCCAAACCCTCCTACAATCTAGGAATCGGCTCCTGCAGCCATGGGGCTCAGACCGGTCGCATGCTCGAAGCGGTGGAAGATGTGCTCGAGTCCGAGAGCCCAGATTGGGTTATGGTTTATGGCGACACTAACTCGACGTTAGCCGGAGCCCTCGCAGCAAGCAAACTCCACATTCCGGTAGCTCACGTTGAAGCTGGGCTCCGATCATTCAACCGGAAAATGCCCGAGGAGATTAACCGTGTTCTCACGGATCATATTTCCAATCTCTTATTTGCCCCCACAGCCAAGGCAGTTGCCAACCTGACTCGCGAGGGTATCTCCTCTGAACATGTGTTAAACGTTGGCGACGTCATGTATGACAGCTCTCGTCTTTTCGCTGAAAAAGCTTCGAATCTGTCAACCGCGAGAGAGCGTCTCGGATTAAAGCCAAAGAGTTATGCCCTGGCGACAATCCACCGAGCCGAAAACACAGACGAACCGGCGAGGCTATTAATGCTCTTTCAGGGCCTTGCGGAACTAGCCAAATCTATGCCCGTCGTGATTCCGATCCATCCGCGAACTCGCGCGACTCTGAAACACTTTGCCATCCCGACAGACGGCATCCTGGTCTGTGATCCGGTCGGATATCTAGATATGGTCGATCTTGTGCAGCAATCAGGGCTGATCTGTACAGATTCTGGAGGACTACAAAAGGAGGCTTACTTCCACAGCGTGCCCTGCCTAACCTTACGCTCCGAGACAGAGTGGGTCGAACTTGTGGACCTGGGGTGTAACCGTCTGCTGACTGCTAAAGACGCCGCCGGTTTAGCCATGGAAGCTCAGTCAGTTTTTCGCAGTGGTTTCCCGCAATCTACAAGCTCTGAGACTCCCTATGGCGATGGCCACGCCGCAGGCCGAATCGCGAGTGCGCTCGGCGCGTAACTAACGAATTAGCCCACAGCTTCGTCGCGCTTGAACTCCCATTTTATTATTGTTGCCTATTTCTTCTGCTCAGAAAAAAGTATCGGCGGCAAACGATGGCGTGAAATGTCACCTCTTCTACACGATCATGGGTCAATTGTCGCTATCTGCGCCGATGCCGATGAGAAACCACAAATCAATGTCGAAGTCGTGAATGTGCCCGATCCGTCGCGCACGATAACAGTTCGCAATGGTTTTGCCGCTCGCCCGCCGAACAATCCGCTGCTACGGCAATTGCGGCATGTTGGACAAAGTTTCTTGTTTTGGCCAGATCGCCAGAAGCGATGGGCCAGAGCTGCGGTCGAACAGATCGACCAAGTCTGGCGTCCTGAGTGTAGAAACATCGTTGTTACATCGGGCCCGCGTTTTTCCGTTCACACCGAAATGCTTCGGTGGATTCGGAGGAGCATCAAGAGAGTATTCTGGGTCATGGATCTTCGAGATCCGTGGACAAATGATCCGTCGCCAGCAATGCGTAGACGCAGTCCCAGCTTTCTTACGAGAATCGAAGCTAGGATGGAGGCTGCTTGCCATCGCCGAGCAAACCTCGTCACGACCGTCAGCAATGTCATGACGGAGATGATGAAACGCGACTTCAATTCGCCCGCGGTGACTATCTATAATGGTTACCCGGAATCCATATATCAATTCCCCAATCGAGATCGAGGGTATTCTTCATCGGGTGCGATTCGAATTCTGTATCTTGGGACCCTTATTCACGGCCTCCGAACTCCAGTACTCTTGTTTGATGCTGCGCACTCTTTAGGTATTCGTGCCGAGCAACTGTCTTTTGAATTTTGGTGCAATGACCCCGAACTTGTCCTGACGGAAGCCGCTCGGTATGGAGTCAGTCATCTTGTCAAATGTCACAGCCCCGTTTCCCTTCGAGAAAGCCAATTCCTTCAATCTGAGGCGGATGTTAATCTTGTACTGAATGGAGTAGATGATGGCGCTAATCATATGATTACTGGCAAGGTCTTTGAGCTTATCGCCGCACAGCGTCCGATTATTGCGATCACCGGCAGGAAAAGCGAACTCCGTCACGTCCTCGAGCAATGTGGGTGCGACGGATTGGTGTGGGATCTCGAAACAGCTCGTAATTGTCTGCTGCGTGTCGCGCAGAAGAAACTAAGTGCGGTTTCAGATCGTAACCGCGCATTCTCTCGCACAATCGCGGCGAACAAGTTACTAACGGCGATTAATCAGACGGTTTCCGTACCGGAGGTTATCAAGTGATTCCAATCGTAGCAGTAGTTAATTTGGTGTTCTGCATTCTAGGCCTTTTCGTTAGTCTTAGAGGCATCCGCTCCGGGAAAGCAATGCTGCTTCCCATCTACCTTGCCCTTTATATCATTACTAACGGGATCGGAATTTCATTCGCATTCATTCCAGCTTTCAATCAACTGATTTGGCGTTCCATGTATGAAACGATGGTAACAGACAAAGACTTTTTAGCGCTGGCGATTTCGACTTGGATTTTTATCATCGCCGCGTCATTACCAATCCTGAGGAACTCAAGTCAGCGCCCACAATCAACCGCTTTGACCCTGGAGCTTTCATCGGATATATCTATTGGTTTATCATTGATTCTCGTTTTTATAGGGTTTGCCTTATATGCAAAGTTCATGTTTTTTGGCCCAGGATTGAACCTTGCTTTAACCACAAGCTACTTCCATTACAGTTTTGACGCAGCATACCGGTTCCGAGGAGAGTTGGATGCCATTGTCACCAAAGGTCAGGGTTTGTTAATGGCAACGATCGCATCATTTTGCCTGTTTCCACTGGCTACGTTCTTCGCCATTGTTAGCCAAAAGACCAGAATCGCCGCATTTTTTATCGGAGGCATTTGCTTTGTTGCCTCATTTCTATTTGCCTATTTGCTACGTCAAAAAGCCCCTGTTCTGTTGATGTTACTGCTCTACGTTCTCATCTACGTTCACTTTTTCCGGGGCGCATTGCTGAAGGCAATGATTTCTCGCATGATTGATGGAAAGATGATTGTGTTGGGATTTTCGACCTTCTTTCTGATGCTGGCAGTCTTTTACCAGATCACCGAGGGCGAGACGGTCACTGAGAGCCTAGTTCACTCTGTATATCGGATGTTCATCATTCCAGTCGCGAGTAATCAGGCCTGGTTCGTTGTGTTTCCCGAGGTGTTCCCGTTTCGGGGGTTAATTGGTATTTTCGACACGATATTTTTCGATCCGACCAAGGGGTCCACAGGCGTCCAGGACGTTTCCGAAGTGATTACTGGATATCAGTTTTCCTTGAATGCCGCAATGTTGGCTGTCGCCTGGAGCGCCGCTGGCTACTTTGGTGTGGCCGCGATATCTGGGATTTTCTGTGGCATAGCCACGGCCATCGACCGAGCGATGCTCAAACTCGACTCATCGCTTCTTTATCCGATCGTGATTGTCAGTCTCCCATCTCTGCTTTCATTAACCTCCACCTCGTTTTTCGACTTTGTCATGAAAGGAGGATTTATCGGCCCGATGGTGATCGTCTGTAGTTACCATTTCATGGCTAAGAAGCGCCTGTTTCGACGGTTCACCCCTGGGAGTCGATTGGGACAGTCCGCCTCGACCAAATAATTTCTCTATCCGCGGCTTAGCTACTTTCCACCCGAGATGAACGCGGACTACTTAAGGAATAGAAACGAGTACGATCAATTCTGGAGCCAACGTCGGCGTCGACGATGGACCTATAGTAACCAGACAAAGCTAAAGCGGTTTCGGAGTTTAATGGAAGACTTTGACCTCCTAGAACGAGAGAACTTGACCGTCTTAGACCAAGGGTTTGGCCTGGGATCGATGCTTTTCACCTTCAAAAGAAGTTGTGAAATTGCCGGCCTCGAACTTTCACCCGCCGCTGTGGAAGCAGCCATTCAGGAAGCGAGGCATCGAGGCTTCAAGAAGGTCGATCTCCGCGTTTTTGAGCCAAACAGGCCATTTGCGTCGGAGTGGAAGTCTCGTTTTGACGTCGTGATTTCCTCTCATGTCTTGGAACATACGGGAAATCCGGAGCCAGTCCTTGATGATTTAGTTTATGCGTTGAAGCCTGACGGGGTTCTTTGTATCCTAGTCCCGATCAACGAGCAACCTGGTGAGGACCTCAACCATTTTCACCAGTTCACAAGCGAGGCACTGCGTCGGCTAGTCTCCCAGCGTGGCCTAGAAATCCTCTATGTAAAGGATTGCGATCGATTGTATCAGATTCTGAAACCCGTCGCAATGGCCCGCCAACGGAAAGATTCGTTGCCCCTGAAAACATTATCGAAACTGCTTAATGCTGTCTTGGCACCGCTGCCCAATTGGGCACTTCAAGTTGGGGATAAGATACTATCTGTCCTCGGTGTCCAACCTTGCCAGTGCCTTATGCTAGCGCGAAACAGCCGTTCGAAGAGTGCTTTTTGATGAACTTCAATCCCCAACCGACAGGCATCAAGACTCTTCACATTGTCTATCGACTCGACACAAGGCTCGGCGGCGCGGTGCACGCCACGCTGGGTGTCTGCAAGTATTTGGCCACCGCCGGAGAAGCAGTCGAGGTAGCAGGTAGCTTCGAGCCAGATGACCACCTGGATTACCTGGAATCGGAATATCCC
The DNA here is from genome assembly GCA_044225505.1 of Limisphaerales bacterium. Classification (GTDB taxonomy): domain Bacteria; phylum Verrucomicrobiota; class Verrucomicrobiia; order Limisphaerales; family SIBE01; genus JAXMHN01. The sequence goes on along the minus strand of JBGAIN010000025.1, from coordinate 7,552 downwards.
GAGTTTCGCACGCACCGATTTCTCCGGAGCTTTCCTAAACGCTACGCCAATTCAGCGGATTTTGCGAAGTGGTTCCCAACCGTTTTGAGTAATTTCGATTTGATCGAACTTCACACGGTCTTTTCAGCCTTCATCTGGCGGGCGAGCCAAATCTGTCGCCAGGCAAACAAGCCCTATTTCGTGCGACCTCACGGCTCACTTGATCCTTTCGACTTACGGAAGCATTCGCTTTTGAAAGCCTTCGTTGGTCCTGTTTTTGTTCGACCGATGCTAGCTGGCGCCAAAGCAGCTGTCCTGACAGCAGAACTCGAAGCACAACGACTTGTCACTTACGGCGCCCAAATTCGACGCGTGGTAATGCCTCTTCCAGTCAGTTTACCGAACTCTTCGGGCAACGGCCCTGCGTTTCGGAAGCGGTTGGGAATCTCCGCGAACGAACGGGTCTTACTTTTTATGTCCAGACTGGACTACAAAAAGGGACTCCAGTTCCTTATCCCAGCGCTAGGAAAGCTGCATAGAGAACACCCGACTGTTCGGTTCATCCTTGCAGGGACAGGCGATGCCGCTTACACCAATCGTGTCCAAGCATGGATTGATGAACATCAAATCCGGAATGTCACGCACCAGGTCGGCTTTATTGCAGGTCAAGATAAGCTCGACGCCATGGCCGCTGCTGACGTCTTCGCTCTGCCTTCTCTCAATGAGAACTTTGGAATTGTTTTGGTTGAGGCGATGCACGCGGGCTTGCCTTTGCTGATTTCTAACGAGATTTACATCAGCCGTGAAATCGAGGCGGCTGGAGCCGGACTCGTTTGCCAACCAGAAGCTGAATCAGTTCTTGCGGGTTTGCGACGACTCTTTTCCGACGAGGTCGATCTGCGCAGAATGGGCGATCAAGGTAAGGCGTTAGTCGCGGCACGATATCGACCCGAGTCGTCAACGGAACTGCTCTTGAACACCTACGCACAGACCCTCAACAAACCCCGCCCGATGATGCGCGTCTAACCTTTCTCCATGTCCTCATTGAATCGCATCTTGGTTACAGGTGGCTCCGGATTTATTGGCACCAACGCCATCGATTACCTTTTGTCCCGAGGCTACGTCGTTTGTAGTACCGACATTGCTCCGCCGAGCAGAAAGGAGCACGAGGCCGTTTTTTCTCGGTGCGACTTACTCGATGGCATCGGGCTGCGTAACTTGTTTTTGCGGTTTAATCCCGATTTCTTATTGCATCTGGGAGCGCGCACGGACACGTTCGAACGTAAGTCCCTGGACGGCTACGCTGCCAACATGCAAGGCGTGAAAAACGTCATCGCGGCAGCAAATGCTTGCCGGAGCCTTCGGCGGTTGGTCATGACATCCAGCCGGCTGGTTTGTCGGATCGAGTACATGCCAAAATCCGACGATGATTTTTGTCCTCCGAACTTTTACGGACAAAGCAAGGTAGAATCGGAAAAGATCGTTAAAGGTTCTGAAATTGGGCCGGAATGGGTAATCACTCGACCAACAGCAATTTGGGGACCCGGCTTTCTGGTCCCGTCCTATCGAGATTTCTTTGAGCAGATCCGCCGCGGAACTTACTTTCATTTGGGACGGGCGAATCCTTTGAAGACGTTTGGCTACGTCAAAAACTCCGTCTACCAAATGGAGCGGCTGCTACTCGCGCCGCGCGAGAAGGTCGATCGCCAGCTCTATTACATTGGTGACTATGAACCAGTGTCACTCCGCGATTGGGCGGATTCGATTGCGCTTGAGTTCGGGCGCCAGCCGAATCCCACATTGCCCTTGAGTGCGCTGAGACTGGCAGCTCGAGTGGGTGATATCCTTAAGGCTATCGGTTGGAAAACCGTGCCTCTGACGTCTTACCGTCTCAACAATATGCTCAGTCCGGCTGTGTTTGATGGAAGCCGGCTTCGAGAGCTGACCGGGCCTCTGCCCTATGATCTACGGTCGGCCACGCGCGAAACCGTTCAGTGGCTAAAGGCCAATCCTTGACTTGGATTGGGTGAACGCGAAACTCTCGTGCGTTTTGGCTTTATCCATTAAGAGATCGACTTCGAAGAGTCTTCCAACTTCAGAAGGCAGCAGCTCTAAAGTCTATGGTCCGAGCTCTCCGGTTTTACACCTTCTGCAGTCACGATAATCTCTATCTACCCACATCGGGATCCACTCCGCAAATCACCAACGAGGCCAAGCCTCGGGCCATACGCCGCAGAGCGCGGTTCATTCCGCCAAGTCAAGCTGTGCGTGGCCTGAGGTTTTGTTTTGTCTGCGGATTGGCGCAAGCGTTAGGTCTCCACTGATAGGGAAAACATACAACGGCGGCAGGAGGTGCGCTGACCCGGTTTACCAAAGTTTCACTCCGGCCCAAGAGTCAAATCGGCGTAGGCACGGAACCGTTCTATCAGAAGTGAAAGTCGCTGGCACACGGTATTCATTTCTACTGAGACTCTGATCATGAGGATTCTCGTCCACGATTACGTTGGTCACCCGTTCCAGGTTCAACTGAGCCGCGAATTGGCACGTCGTTCCCACCACGTAACGCACGCTTTTGCGGGAGGCCTTCTCACCCCACGCGGATTATTGCAGCGGAAAGCAGAGGATCCCCGGTTGTTTGAGATTCGCGAAGTATCAATGGATCCTGAATATCGAGCGAACAAATATAACTTCACTCGGCGGAGGCGGATGGAATTGGATTACGGGCAAAGATTAGTCCAATTGATTAGGGAGGTGAAGCCAGAACTCGTTATTTCCGGGAACACACCCACAGAACCGCAATGGGCGGCGGCAAAATTTTGTCGAACAAGCGGAGTCCGGTTTGTAACGTGGATTCAGGACTTTTACGGTCTGGCGGTCGACCGGCTCCTCCGAAAACGGATCCCGATTCTCGGGTATGCTGTCGGCCGATGGTATCGCCTTCTAGAGAGGCGCATGCTATGCCTTAGCGATGGCATCGTAGCGATCACCCCGGATTTTGTTCCAATCCTTGGAGCCCTGAAAGTGCCGACCACGAACACGACAGTGATTCCGAACTGGGCTCCGCTAGATGAAATTGCCGTCATGCCAAAAAGCAATCCGTGGTCGCGTCGAATGGGGCTCGATAAGGAATTTTCTTTCCTTTACTCAGGAACATTAGCGCTAAAGCACAACCCAGCACTGCTCACAGCACTGGCCGCCAATTTTCGGAGCCACCCCTCGGTGCGTGTCGTTGTGGTCTCTGAAGGGCCCGGTGCAGATTGGCTGAAAGCGCAGAAAGAGTCTGGCCAACTTAACAACCTGGAACTTCTGCCATTCCAGGATTTCTCCATGATGTCAGAAGTCCTAGCGAGCGCAGACGTCCTCCTCGCCGTGCTCGAACCAGATGCAGGGGTATTCTCCGTCCCTTCTAAGGTGTTGACCTATCATTGCGCTGCGAGGCCGGTTCTTGGGTCTATCCCAAACGAAAACCTGGCAGCGCGTATCATAGCGGCGGCTGGGAGCGGGTTGTGCGTTTCACCTGGGCGAGATGAAGAATTCTTGGCTTCCGCAGAAAAGCTATTTATCGACTCACAGTTCCGAGAATTGTGCGGCCTCCAGGCGAGAAAATATGCGGATGAGAACTTTGAGATCAGCCGAGTGTGTGATCGGTTCGAAGATCACTTCTCCAAAACTCTCTCGAAAGGTATCCGGGGAGGGCGGTGAGACCTCGATCCCGCTCAGCAAGCCACGCGACTTGGGCCAAGCTAATAAGCGTTGTCTCGTTTGAAGAAAGTCTGCACCATGATTTGCGCGTCAAGTAGAATACTCCAGTTCTCCAAGTAGAACAGATCGTACCTTACTCGTTCCGCTAGGTCGGTGTCCCCGCGGAGCCCATTGATCTGTGCCCAACCAGTAATGCCTGGATTTATCGCGTACCGGGCGTTGTAGTGGGGTATTTTGTCACTGAGCACAATTGAATGGAAAGTCCGTTCGGGGCGAGGTCCAACCAAGCTCATATCGCCCTTGAGAACATTCCAAAACTGCGGCACCTCATCCAAGTTCCAGCGCCGCATAAATTTTCCTATTTTGAGCAGTCTGGGATCTTCGCGGCGGGTGGACTGGTTCTCATGATCGCTAAGGTCAGCTCCCACCTTCATACTCCGAAGCTTAAACATCGTAAAGCGGCGACCATTGCGGCCGATTCGTTCCTGGCCAAAGAAAATCGGCCCCGGCGACTCCCAGTAGACGAGCGCACCGCACCAGGCCATTATTGGAATGGATGCGCAAAGACCGACGAAGCCACCGATTAGGTCTACGGCGCGCTTGAGCAACCGATTGCTGACTCGGTCCAGTGGCAGCTCCGAAATCCCCAATATTGGAACGCCGCTGATTGTTTCCAACTGCAGTGCTGAAACGAGGATCTGGAAATATGAAGGGATGACTTTAAACTGAACAAATTCCTTTTGGCAGGAATTGGCGATTCCGGCAATTTGAGCAATGTCGGGGTTAAGATCGGCGAGAATTACGATTTCGGTCAAACGCTTCTTCAAGATCTTGTCGAGTTGGGAATACTCCCCAAGCAGCGGCACAGTTTTGGGCGGATCACTCTCGAACATACCGCCTGGTGGAGGCACGCAACCTACAATCTCGTAGGGATGACTTGGATCCGACGCCACCATTTCGGTCAAGCGCTTAGCTTCAGTGTTCCACCCCACAAAGATCATCCGCTGGCGCAGCTTGCTCGCGATTCGCTCACAACCGACCAAACGATGAAAACACCATCGCCAGGCAAGCAATGCGCCGAGCGTCCCAACGTAGGAAAGAAAAACGTATATCCGTGAAATGGGCGGTTGAAATTTTAGGGCAAGACTGACCCCCACGTAGGCAAAGAGCCAAAACGTTGTCGCTCTAAAAGTGATAGCCACGACGCGGCGAAGCCTTAACAGATTACGACGGTCATACAAACGCAAGTATCCGAAAGCCAGGAGAAGAAAAACTGTGCCTACTAAAATCAGGCTCAAATAGTCGCCCAGATCATAAAGCTGATAAGCGTCGACACCGAAAGTGATCCAGCCCGACTTAAATCGAATCCAGAACGCCGACACCAGGCCGACAAAAACCATCAAGGCATCCCCAATCAACGCAATGGTCAGGAGAAAATCCGCACTGACTAGTTCGCGACGCGAATCCTGATCACGAACCCCACTCAGAGGGACCGGCCGCGGCAGGTCTGGCCCGTCGCTTATCGACCTAACTGAACTGGACAGATTGACGTTCTGCAATTACATGAGTAGAGCAAATCAAAACGTGTTAGGCAAGCAAGAGTCGCTATCAGCGCATTCCGGGAAAGGCACTTAACGTGCCTGAACGGCGCTGGGAATTGGCTAGAAGACCCGGGCTACTTTCAGTTCGTGCAGGTGTCGTTTGGTCCAAGTTAGGGAAGACTGCCTAGGGAGAGACAGACCACCGATCCCCAGCAAGACGTTTTTATTCAAAGAATGCTAATCAAAGCGCTGTCCCTATCGATGTGGGTACTTTATTCGGTTTCTGCGGGAGCAGAATGCGATCTAGGCGACAGTACACTGGATCATTGGCCGACGGGCAGCGTTGCGGCTAACAATGCGCCCGTTCTCCAGGCACTTGCTCAGTATACGGTGGAAGGCTGGGACTGGCGACTCTTCACCTTGAGCGGACCGTACGTCCCAGGCGGGGATTATCTGAACTGGGCCGAAGCGGCTTGGAGTCCAATGCGTTGGGGCAACACAACGAATGATGCCCGTGGCGTCATTGTGCAAACTTACGACGAAGGACTCACGTTCGTCTATCAGCCCACGACGATTGCACAATACGCACTTTGGCTTTACAGCGACTACCTCCATGATCGGCCGCTCGCGCGCGCCTTTCGAATCAATGCGGATAAACTGCTGGACTTTCAGCAGGCGGACGGTTCACTGCGAGCGGAGTTTGACCTCAAAAGTTGGTCGCCGCCTCTCTCGAACGGGTGGACGAGCGGAATAGCCCAGGCCCAGGCGATTAGCGCCTGGCTGCGCGCCTACAAACTCTTTGGGGACGATAAGTATCTGGAAGCAGCGAAACGGGCGGCCAGCTTTATGTTGAGAGACACCGCTTCTGGCGGTTGCTTAGATTCGTTGGCCGGAATTGATCCCAGTCTATCACGACTTCCGATCGTGCAAGAATACCCAGGGCATCTTGATACCTACACCCTTAATGACGCCTGTTTTGCAGTCTTAGCACTGTATGACCTGAGAGAACACGACTCGAGTGTCGACTGTCCTCTGCAGAAACTCCTCGAAACCTTGTCATTGGTTCTGCCCTACTATTCTGTTGCGGGCTTCTCAGCCTACGACCTTCGACACATCGTTCAGGGGTCGCCCCCCTACCTCGACCCCTCCTATCACATGCTCAATACCGCCCTAATTTGGGCCATCGATACCGTTTCGCCGATGCTTGCTCTTAGTCAGGCGTGGCAAACCTGGGCACAAACAGTAAACCAACCACTGGCCAATGAACTGGAGAAGGCTTCCAATCTCCTCATCTCGATCAAACTCGATGCCGGATCGATTGTCCTATCTTGGACACCTGAGCCAGGATTGCGGCTGCAGACGTCGCACAGTCTCTCATCCGGCTGGCATGATGTTCCCTTTTCTCCTGAGGAAGAAGGCAGTTTGAAGGTATCCCTGAGTGAGGTCGCCGCGTTTTTCCGCTTAATGAGGCAGTGAGATCGGATCGTTAGTACTTCCTGGTCGAACTGGCTAGGTCCCATTATGGATGCCCCGTCGCGAGCCCAAAGTTCCGGATCTCGATTTCATCCCCTTGAGCCAAGCCTTCGAAACTTATCCGCAAGAATCGAATTTCGGTCCATGGCATTCTCCAATCTGAACCGAGGTGAGACCAAAGTCGGCGACCGAAGTCCCCTAGTCTAAAATTGAAGGAAGTCCACACGTTGGCTACATCCTGATCTTCCCCATAGCCAAAGACTTCTTTACCACGCGTGATCAGCTCAACTCGACTCGAAATAGCATGGCGAGCGGCGGCTCGAATATTTATACACAAGTAGTCCTTTGGATTCAGCCTAACGCCTTCCGGCAAAGAGTAAAACAGCGACACAAAACCGCTGGCTGGAGTTGGTTGAGCCAACCGAAGACGTGCCGAACCAGACCCAGAGCTCACCATCTCCCACAGCATAGGTTGTGTTGGCTTCGTCAGTATCTCGTCGGGCTCAAAAACCTGGCTTGGCGAACGTGAGTTTTGCTGCGGTTCAAGCCAAATGACGAATCTATCGGTGATGGAGTCTGGCCCACGCCAAGTGCCTTCGATCATTACTCGACTCTCCCAGCTTTTCCATTCAGCGCTGGGAGTTTCAATACGAAGTGAGATATCCTTTCTCACCAAGCTGCCTACTTTTTCCCGTTTCCGGTAGCGAACAGCGAGAGATAAACGCGCGTCCTCCGGCAGTTGTTTGGAAGGCTTACGAACGGAACACGGCTGCAGGTCGCAAGTCCAACCTGGCGGCAACTTCAAAGTCAAAGCGCCTCGTTGATCAACGTTGCTGAAATTGTAGATGCTCACGACG
>JBGAIN010000272.1:0-7748 GCA_044225505.1 Limisphaerales bacterium | reverse complement strand
GTGGCGTTCATTGAGTCAATCGTTCGTTTGAGCTTCGTGTGCCCAACAGAGTTGAAACCCTCTGTTCCTTCTAGTGGACAACAGTCGTATGACGGTGGACGGAAAGCGGATAAGATGGCGAAACAAAGAATCCACGCGATCGCCCAACGCGTAGTTTAAGGGGCACTGATAGGGACTTTTGCCAGCCTGCACGCTCAGGCCAGTCCGAAGCACGATCCGGGCAATGCGAGTTATCCGCGAATCAGGCTTCCGGGCATCTTCCTTGGACAATCGGCCATGGACGCGCTACAACCGTTCTTTCCTCCGGTGGCACAGAGCTATAGCTATCAGAGCGCTTACGCAACCTTTTCCTGACAGACAGGCGCCTGCATGTCGACGAGACTGGACGCCTGCTTTACCTGGAAGAGTGAGCTCCCGACATCCGGGCGGGAACGGCGGCCGGTGCCGTCGTCGCGGCGGGCGCGGTGCCTTATCCATTCTTCAGGGGATCGGGCAGCGGCGGGACAGGGTGGGCACCGATCATGGGTGTCGGCGACTACCAGAACCTCACCCAGTGGAACAGGGGGGAGGACACCTCAGCGAATAACAGCGAAGGGGACCTGACAATCATTGCCAGCAGTCGTGTTATTGATTGTTCGGCATCGTCGCCGCTAGTGCTCATTGCGGCCTTCGGTCCATTCCCGAGCGCGCTTGCCCGGGCAAACCCAAGCCAGAGCTCCTGCAACCAACCGTATTGACGGGCGTCTGTCGCCAAGCCCATAGTCAGGGACGCCGGAAGCTGAATCGAGTTTCTGGCTTATCGCCGTATGATAACTCAAAGCAATATTCTTTCGCCTCGGCGGATTTCCCGCGTGACACTCATCGTTGCGACGCTTGCGATGCTGGTCGGACTGCGTGCGGAGCGGCTCATCGCTGCTTCGTTTGATGCTGCTCCTTTTGGCTTGCCATTGCCGGACGGCAATGGAGTGCTCTGGGAGGATCCTCGCGAAATCCATCGCGTCGTTGTCCAGTTTAAGGAACCCGTTGCGCATCCTGAGACCCTGCGTCTGGAATATTGGGGCAGCTGGTGGCCCGAACGGCACTTGCCGAAGGATCAGGAGCCGGGCGGCGGAGATATCGGCTGGTTGGAGCTGGGCAACTGGTACAAATACGGGTGGCGCAAGGCCGACACCCAAGTCACCGCTGAGCGTCAGCAAATGACGTTCACCTTTCGGCCGGTGAATGCCCGCGAGTTTCCGACGGTCGCGGATTACCCTGCGCCGTTTCGGTATACGCTAAAGCTGCGGGTCGCTTCATCTGGATCAGTCCCGGAGATCCAAACGCTTCAGGCCTTTACCGATTCTTCGGTAGAGACGCGCACAGTTCGGCTGGCCTGGGAGAAGGCACCGGAGAAAGCTCCGGCGATTGAGGTGTTCAATGGCGTGAGCGAAAGCTTGGAACGCCTGACGCCTGAGACCTACCAATTGCGTGTCGCCACCACGGTGAACTCTGATCCGAACACATTCGATCGCACTTTGGTCACGGTGCGAGATGGTTCCCGAGTCTTCACCTTCAGAGTCGATGATGTTTCCCGCGATCCGCTCTTTCTGCCGCACGTTGGGGTCGCGATCTTGCGCGAGTCGGACGGGCGGAACTTCGCAGCCGTCGCCCAAGCGCAACGGCAAGCAGACGTCAAAACCCTTTACGAGCGAGTCTCAGCGCTGCCGGAGCAAACGTGGTCAGCCGCCTGGAGTGGCATCCCGCGGAAGAAGTCGGATATCTATTTCCCAATGGGACTCGACGGAGGGCGGCAGCGCTTTCGTTTGAATGCCAATGGCAGCGTCCTGTTCCGCTCGAACGATCACTATCTCCACGGACGGCCTGGGGTCGATTCCGGACGGCTGGCCTTGGAGAAGGCTCCGGTCGCGTTTGACTTGGGTTTGCCAGGCAAGCCCCGCCATCGCACCCTGCAAGAGGAGAGTCTTCCCGTCCCCATCACCACCTGGGACCAGGATGGCATCGGCGTGCAAGAGACGGCCATCGTTACGGAGCTGAACGGGACGGTAGCTGGAAGTGCCACGCCGGCAGCGGATAGCTTTGCCGTGTTTTTGGCGCGCTTGACCTTTACGAATGAAACTTCGTCGATCAAAACTGCGAAACTCCCCTTCGCCCTGACGGCAGGGGGGCAAAATGTGCTGCTTCGGCCGGATGAAGCCGGATTACTGTGGAATGGGAGTGACTTGCGTGGACAGATCCTCGCGGAGGGCAATCCGTCCATCGGAACGGGAGGCTTGAGTTGGTCTTGGGAACTGGCGCCTGGCCAATCGCGCACCGTGATTTTGAAGGTGCCGTATCTCGTGTTGCGCGGGGACGAAGAGCGCGCAGCCCTTGTGGCGTTGGACTTTGATCGCGAACGCACCGCCGTGGCCGGTTATTGGCGACGCCAGCTCGATCGGAGCGCGCGTCTGATCACGCCCGAGCCAATGCTCAATGAGTTTTATCGGTCGCATGCGATGCACCTGCTGGTGAATTGCGAACGAGAGCCGAACAGTGACCGCCGTTTCGCCCGGGTGGGATCATTTGACTACGGCGCTTATGGCAATGAATCGTGCATGATGGTGGTCGACTTGGACCGCCGCGGGTTGCATAAAGAAGGGACCGCTGGACTGCCTGGTTCCTTCGCATCGAAAGATGGCGTCCTCTACGGCGCGGGCGGATATGAGGCGGGCGGCTACAATCAGCATCACGGCTGGATTCTCTGGATGCTCGCGGAACATTACCGATTTACGCGCGACTCGGCCTGGTTGAACCGCTCCGCAGCTGGAGTGGTGAAGGCGTGCGATTGGATTATTCGCGAAACGGCACGCACGGCCGACCGGCACGAACTCGAGCGCGGGTTGCTTCCAGCGGGCAGCTTGGAGGATATCGGCGATTGGTGGACTTGGTTATCGACGAGCTGCTACACGTGGCGGGGCTTGGATTCCGCCGCGTGGGCGTTGGAACAGATTCGCCATCCCGACGCGAGCCGCATTCGGCAAGCTGCGGACGCGTATCATCAAAGTCTATTGAAGAACTTCCGCTTGGCTGCAGAGCGGGCGCCAGTGGTTCGGTTGCGAAATGGCACCGCGATTCCACATATTCCGTCGCACGTGCATCGGCGTGGACGCTGTTTTGGATGGATCTGCGAAACTTTGGAAGGGGCGATCCATTTGCTGATCACGCGAGCGCTCGATCCGAGCTCTCCGGAAGCCACCTGGATCTTGCAGGATTACGAGGATAATCTGTATCTCTCCAATCAATACGGCTATACGCTGGACGATTTCGAAAAGTATTGGTTTAGCCGGGGAGGCATGTCCATGCAGGCTTGCTTGCTCTTGGACGTCGAACCTTATTTATATCGCGACGAGGTGAAACACGCCTTGCGCGCGCTGTTCAACGGGCAATCCGTCAGTTATTTCCCAGACGTCCGCATGAACACAGAGCACGCCCTGCCGCATATGGACGATTGGCGCGGCGATCAGTTCAAGAGTTCGGATGAATCGAACACCGCCGGGTGGCTGCGGTTCTTATTTGCGCGTGAGGAGGGCGATCAATTGCTGCTCGGCCAAGCGGTTCCGCGAGAATGGCTCAAGCCGGGTCAGCGTTGCGGTATCGAGAACACGGTGACTTACTTTGGACCGGCCAGCGTCGTATACTCGGCAACCGCCGATGAGATCACCGCCCAGGTCGACGGGCCCCGACGGAACCCGCCCAAACAAATTCGCATACGTTTTCGGCATCCTGCGGAACGGCCCATCGCGTCGGTGGTAGTGGGTGGCAAACCCTGGCAGCGATTCCAAGGAGACTGGGTGGAACTCCCTGGCGACGTTGGAAAAGTGACGGTGCAAGCACGGTATTAGGTCCTTGAACGTCGTCACGTTCACCACCGATTTTGGGCTTCAAGATTGGTTTGTCGGCACGATGAAAGGGGTCGTGCTCCGAACCCATCCGGCGGCGCAGTTGGTTGACCTTTGTCACGCCATCCGACCGGGGGATATTCCCGGGGGCGCGTTCGTTTTGGAGCAGTCGGCCCTGTTTTTCCCGGCCGGGACCGTGCATGTTGCCGTGGTCGACCCGGGCGTGGGCAGTCCTCGCTCGGCGATCGCCCTCCAAACGGCCCGGTATTTCTGGGTCGGACCGGACAATGGCCTGCTCGCGCGGGCGGTGGAAAAGGATGGCGGGGCTATCGCTTGCGTTCGTTTGGAGAACCCGGAATACCTTTTGACCCCGATCAGTCGGACCTTTCAAGGGCGGGATGTGTTTGCCCCGGCCGCGGCCCATCTGGCGAGAGGAACGCCGCTCCGCGCCCTTGGCCGTTCAGAGTCGAATTACGCACGACTTCCTGTCTCATTGGCGACCGATCGTGACGACCATTGGACAGGGGCGGTCGTTTACGTAGATCGATTTGGCAACGCGATTACGAACATTCCCGAGAGCGCCCCGATCTTCCGCGTTGGCACTGACGTGAAAGTTCGGTTCCCAGGACGCGAGGTCATTGTCCCGGTGGGGGCATATTACCAAGCTGTCGGCGTGGGTTTCCCAGTGGCCGTGTTAGGTTCGAGTGGTTTTCTGGAGATCGCGATCAACGGGGGCAGTGCGGCGGAGGCTCTCCAACTCGAGATTGGCACGCCGGTTGAGGCGCGCCTTTCGGGCCTTTCCCCCTCCGCCTAAAGCGAAGAACTCCAGTGAGTTTTGTGCAAACTTGCACCTGGCGCCGTTCGTGCTGAAAATCAGCGTTATGGGTTCAAAAATTCGTGTCTTGGTGGTGGACGATCATCCGTTCACACGGGAAGGAATTCGCTTTATGCTGGAGGATTCAGCTCGATTTGAGGTTGTCGGGGAAGCGGTCGACGGGTCAGACGCGGTGCACAAGGCGGTTGAATTGGAACCCGATGTGGTTGTCATGGATTTCCGGCTGCCGCACGTGAATGGGATCGAAGCGACCAAACTCGTGCGCCAAGCCGTTCCCAAGGCTCAAGTGGTGATGCTGACCTCGGACAAAAGTCCGGACTTGGATCTTCAAGCCCGCGAAGCGGGTGCGCTCGCTTGGCTGCCAAAAGACTGTTCTCGAGCGCTTTTTCTGACGGCCGTTGAGGCCGTTGCGCATGGCCAGCTATTCCCTTGTTAAGCGTTTTCCCTTCGGAGGATTGCCCGGACGTTGGGGCGTAAAGAGTTGATATTGGGTCCGTTTTGCGCCTGAGACGGAGGTAGCTCGATCGCGCACGGGAGCTCTGCCATCCCATGATCCTCCAGTGATCCTCCAGTGATCCTCCAGTGATGGTCGAGAATGGGAGGGAGGCATTCAGGACGATTCGTGAACGAATCGTGGAGGTATAGCACAGTTTTCGGGGCGCTGCCGCGTGCGTCTGTTCGGTAACTGCTCAGTCGGCGGAGCGATCGGTCAAAACCAGATCGAGCGCAAATTGCGCTCGTTTGGCTGCCATGGGCTCAGGCAGGTGACAAATTGGCACCTGCGATGCCGATGTTGGGGCCGGCCCGTTCCCAACGACGTGGAGAACATGGGATTTGTTGCACAGGTTTGTCCGCAAATGGTTACGCAAATTGTGGGCGAGCCCCTCGGACGGCGACGGCGGCTGGCCTCGTGACACGCCGCGGTCCTTAATCTCACCCAGTCCATCACACCGCCCTTGGCTCGCCGTCCGATTGGCGTCTTGCTTTCTCCGAGCGCTCCCCTAATTTTCTCACCCTCCGGAATGAGCGAAGCGAAGAACGACAACAACGATCACGTGCAGGCTGAGCAAGTGGCTATGCCTGCGGCACATACAGTGACTGCGACGAAGGTGGAATTGCCCTTCCACCATCGAGTGAACACAAGCTTTCTGCAGTATGCCTCTTACGTCATTCGGGATCGAGCCATCCCAAACCTGGCGGACGGGCTTAAACCTGTGCAGCGCCGTATCTTATGGGCTTTGCACGAGAAGGATGACGGTCGCTTTATCAAAGTGGCGAACGTGGTCGGGCATTGCATGCAGTATCACCCGCACGGCGATGCATCGATCGGGGATGCGTTGGTCGTGCTCGCGAACAAGCGCTACTTGATCGAGGGGCAGGGGAACTTTGGCAATGTCATGACGGGCGACCCACCCGCGGCCTCTCGGTATATTGAGTGTCGTCTGACGGAGTTGGCGCGGAATGAGGTTTTCAACGACGAGATCACCGCGTTTGTTCCCAGCTACGACGGTCGAAACAAAGAACCGGTCACATTGCCTTCCAAGTTGCCGTTGCTGCTGATGTTGGGGACGGAAGGGATTGCGGTTGGGCTTTCGTCACGAATCTTGCCGCACAACTTTCCGGAGCTGATCCAGGCGCAGATTGCGATTTTGAAGAAGCAACCTTTCAAAGTGCTGCCGGATTTTGTGACGGGCGGACTGATGGACGCCCGGGAGTATCAAGACGGGGCGGGATCGATCAAAGTCCGGGCGAAGATCAAGGCCAAGGAAGAGGGAGTCGTGGTGATCAAAGAGATCCCGCCGACGACCACGACCGATTCCTTGATTGCATCGATTGAAGATGCGGCGCGGAAGGGCAAACTCAAGGTCAAGAGCATCAACGATTTCACATCGGAAGAGGTCGAGATTGAGGTGCGCTCGCCGCAAGGCGTTACGTCGGATCAGTTGATCGACGCGCTTTACGCGTTCTCCGACTGTGAAGTCACGATTTCCAGCCGTATCATGGTGATCCGGGAGAATCGCCCGGTGGAAATGACGGTCACGGAGGTGCTGAAGGAGAACACCAACCAGTTAGTCGCCCTGCTGAAGCAGGAACTCGAGTTAAAGGAAAAGCAGCTTCAGGATGACCTGCACTTTCGAACGCTGGAGCGGATCTTTATCGAGGAGCGGATTTATAAGAAGATCGAGCAATGCCGCACGAACGACGCGGTGATGGCCGCGGTGCATGAAGGATTCAAGCCCTTCGCCCAGGAATTGATCCGCGCTCTGACGAATGAAGATGTCGATCGCCTCCTCCAGGTGCGGATTCGCAGAATCTCCCTCTTCGACATCCACAAGCATCGGGAGGAAGTCGAGAAGGTGAAAGGCGAACTGGCGGAGACCAGGAAGAACCTCAAGAACCTGACAAAATTTGTCATCGCGCATCTCGAGCGGTTGCTGGAGAAGTACGGGCCGCTCTATCCACGGTTGACGAAGTCGAGTCGCTACGACGAGGTGGATGCTCGCGAAGTGGCCTTCAAAGCGTTCAAGGTCGCTTACGATCGTGAGTCGGGATATGTCGGCTATAAGGTCAGCGGCGACGAGTTTCGAATTGACTGCACGAAGTTCGACAAACTCTTGCTCGTCTTTAAAGACGGTCATTATCGGGTGACGGAGTTGCCTGAAAAGCTGTTCGTAGGGCCGGACTTGATCTACTGCGGGACGCCGGACCGAGACCGGGTCTTTACGCTCGCTTACACCAACCGCGAAGCGACTTTTCTCAAGCGATTTACGTTTGGCGGCACGATCATGAACAAGGAGTACGAATGTATTCCTCCAAAATCGCGAGTGTTGTTTTTCGAGCCGGAAACTCCCGCGGAACTGTTCATTAAGTATAAGCCGGCGGCCTACCAGAAGATCAATCAGCAGATTTGCAAACCATCCGAGGTGGAGGTCAAAGGGCCAAAAACGCGCGGTCGCCAAATTTCGATCAAAGAAGTTTCGTCCATCAACAGCAAACCGCCGCGCGGTTGGGATCCGGAAGGCCCGACCACTCGGGTG
>JBGAIN010000024.1:70954-72350 GCA_044225505.1 Limisphaerales bacterium | reverse complement strand
GTTTGCTCCGCTGCGCGCGCATCAATCCGGCCAAAGAGGAAAATCTTCCGCTGGTTGAGCACCGGGTCAGTGAAATCAACTCGACTGTCGGCTTGAGAAGCGGCTTTTGCAGGCGCTGGGGTGGGCGGCGGCGTCCGGCAACCCATAAACAGAATCAGTGCTAATGATACCAGAATGGTCTTGAATGTGCGCATGGCGTGAAGCGGCCTAACGATCAGTAACGCCGGCCCAGCGCCCGTCGCCATCCGAGCTGGAACCGAGGCGCTATCGCCGGGTGGGCGCATCCGCGTTTCAGTAAGGTTTAAACCAAGCTGGATCAAACCAGTTGTTCCGGTCTGCGGCGGCGGCATCAATCGCGGCCCGCTCATTAGGAGTTTGGGCCACCGACTCGTGCTGCGGCGCGGTGGCGCATCCGCCAAGGAAAACAGCAACAGCCGATAAGGCAAGCAATCGCTTGATTTGTTTCATAGTGAACTTTCCCGTCCGTGCGATGTAGCCGAACAACGCCGCTCACCGACCCGGCGCCAGGGGTGGTCCATTTGGAACCCGACTGTGACCGCCGGGTTCGGTGCAGTCGGCTCGTTAGCCCCTGGTTCAGGTGTCATATTCTCCGCTGTCCCATGGTTCGTGAAAGGCCATGTAGTTTCCAGGTTGCACTTCGACCCACCAATCGTCGTCTCCTTCTTCGGGCGCCCGTGGCACGAGGCCGAAAGTGGTGCCGAACCGGTCGATTTCAAATGGCTGCACATGGCTGCGACCATATTCCACCGTGCCAAGCTCTCCGAGCCTTTGCTCAAACGTAGCGTGAGCAGCACCGTGGTCCAGCGATGCTCGGGTGCCCAGGTCATCAATCCGAGCTTCGAGCAATACTCCCTTCCTGTCGAAGATATACAGCGCGACGAATTCTCGGGCGGCACTCCCACCCGTTGCGGGCACAAACGGCGTGGTGAGGAAGAACTGGCGCCCGTCTGAGAGGTGCCCAATATGGCTGGCGTGATCATCGTCGTGATCAATTGCGATGAGGGTGGGCTTGCTCACGGCGGAACGCGTACTGGGCTAACAACGCGGCTGAGGGACGCCGAGTCGATGCTGATAAACTGGAACAAGCGCGCTCACTCGGCGTTCCCTCCAGCCGCTGGTTCGCCGAACTCATAGCGGAGACTCCTCATTACGCGCCGGGTCTTATCGCTCTTATGTCTTCCGGTAACCTCATAGACCACGTTGCTTCCGTTCTTCGATAACCATAGCCGACCGACCTCGTGCCAGATATAGCCATCACCGCAGGTAACCGTCCACCAATCCCCATTCTCCTTCGGCGGCTCGGGACCGCCACAATTTCCAATGATTTTTCGATTGTATGCATAAGAAAGCGTCTTCACCTCTTCCCTTTGGAGCC
>JBGAIN010000024.1:0-70918 GCA_044225505.1 Limisphaerales bacterium | reverse complement strand
AACTCCACTGACCCCCAGACGCGGAAGTGAAAGCGAGTCTGCCGGAAAAGGTCCTCTGGTGTCCGAAGGCAAAGCGAAGGGTTTCGGTGCTCGATCTGATGCGCATGCCACGCCGAACAGCAGGACCACAGTTGCGAGCAAATGCTTCACGGCGAACACTGACTTGAGCGACTGCCGCTGGGAACGTCAGCTAATGAGTCAACGCGGCCCTCGTTTTCACCGTTGGTATCGATTCCAGACGAGCGGCGGCAGTTCGTTTCCAAGGATTGGTTGCGCGGTTTACGGCTCATCTTCACGGCATTCCTCGCTTCACCCAGCGGTCATATTGAACCAACCGGTTTGACTGGTCGAGGTAGATTATGGCGATCACCCCAAGAACGCCAACAACGGCAAGGATCCAACCCGGCAAGCGTAATGCCGGTCGACCACGACCAAGGAACACAGCGGCGCCCCCGCCTATTGCGAACGGCACGAAAAGGAAGAACGATGCGAATGGTTCCCATCCAGTGTGATTCCCCTCAATGGAAGCCGCGTATCCAAAGATCGAGAGCAAGGCGACCAGCTCGACACCGCCTAAGGCCCAAATAAAAGACGACAACCGCGACATATAGCTACCACGCGCAACTATTTTATTAAACGAACCGTGGTTCGTATATTACCGCATGAATATTTTGGATGCAATCCATTTAGTGCGCGAGACTTGCAAACGAAAACGCCTCTCCATCAAGACCGAGAAGGCCTACACCCACTGGGTGAGTCATTTTGGCCACTTTCTCAAAGGGCGCTCCTCCCAGTTGGCTTCCGCCACCCGGGAGCGAAAAATGGAAGCCTTTCTCACCCACTTGGCCGCCAGAGGTGCCTCCGCTTCCACCCAAAATCAAGCGTTCAACGCCCTCTTGTTCCTTTATCGAACCTGTTTCCGGGTCGAAGTGGGTAAAGTGGATGCCCTCCGTGCCAAACGCTCGGAAACAGTCAGAGACTGTCCCTCCTGGAATGAAACGCGCCTTTTGCTGGGGCGAGTCGAAGACCTCCACGGATACCCAACCCGCCTCATTGTCCATCTGCTCTACGGTTGCGGGCTGCGAGTCACAGAACCCCTGAACCTCCGGATCAAAGATGTCGACTTGGCGAGCAACCGTCTGGTCATCCATCAAGCCAAAGGGAACAAGGATCGAGTCGTCAAAATCCCATCCTGCCTCCGCCCCGCACTGGAACAACAGCTTAACGTGGCGAAAGCTGTATCCGCAGCAGACCGGGCGAATGGGATTCCTGTGCCACTGCCAGGGCTTCTGGCCCGCAAATACCCCCGAGCTCGATACTCGGAACGTTGGGCCTGGCTCTTCCCGTCTAGAACAACCTGCCGCGACAGTCGCAGTAAAGAAGTCGTGCGATGGCGTTGCCATGAAGCCAACGTTCAACGAGCCCTGAGAAGGGCTGCTTCCTCGTGCGGCTTGGACGGTATCACCCCGCACTGTTTGAGACACGCGTTTGCGACCCATGCCCTCCAACACGGAGCGCTGGTTCCGGACGTGCAGGTCGTGCTCGGACACTCCCACATCGAGACGACAATGGGCTACCTCCATCCGGAGGTCGAGCGGGTCTGCAGCCCTCTCGAGCAGTTTGGCTACTCCGGCGTCTGACCAGCAGGTCCGCCCAAGACCCAATCTGGTCGGTCTGCTTCCTGACGATTGGGGGACGGCCGCTTTCGTGAATTCCAAAGCAACTACAATCCGATGAACGGTAGGGCGGTTTTCAGAGCTCCCTTGGAGAGTTTTGTGTGAGAATCTGGCGGCGGAACCGTTCCTTTTGTTCGTTTGAGGAGTTGCGCCTAGCTCGCGGTCGTCCGGTTTGCAGGCAGTTACCTGTCTGAAAGTTGACGACTTTTGTCTCAGCCTACAGCTGATGCGATCCAAACCACTAAAATGTCGAAAATGACGCGCAAGCCAATGTATTGCCCCTTCTTGGGTGGCGTCCCGAGCTGATCGCAGTAACTCGCGCGGTCTGCGTTCATACTTGAGCTGCTTTATCTAACACTAACAATGAGCTGAGCCATGACGAGGAGCGCGCCAGAGGCGTTCAATTTGGAACAGCAGCGTGACCCGCTCCTCGTCATTGGCTCCAGCGGCTGGTTCGCGGATTCATTCTTCATTTGGACTCAGTCGGCGGACAATCCTCTTGACCAGGATCTCGTTGATCTCGCGATGCCGCGGGACTGGTTCCGACCGACCCGTCGTGGGGTTGTGATAAATGTCGTGCCTGCTGCCGTGTCTGAGCAACTTGCAGCCCATCTGCTCCAAACGCTGCACCAGGTCGATTCGCTTCACACGACCTCTAACTCCTCGACTTTCCTGATTCCCGGAATCTCTTCGGAACTGAATGTCTGGAACAAGTCTCGTAAGTGCTCTTTGAGGTCTTCGAGGTTCTCGCCTTGCGTCCAGTGGTCAGGGTAGTCGTTCAGGTACCCCAAGTAGCGCCCGTCGGCCTCTTTCCAATACGTAAACCGCGTCCTCATGGAATCATGCTACCAAGACTGAACGCAGGAGGCGAGCTGACTTTCGGCGTACAATGAGCTGACCGACAGCGGCGTCCGCGACGAGCCGAATCTTGTAGCGCCCGCCTCGCCGCCGCTCGGTTCACTGCCGGTTTAGCGCTCATTTCCGGCTGCGTTCGGGGTCGGAATCGCTATCGGCATCGGTATCGTTCCGGAGTCCACGGTAATCATCCGATTCCTCGTGGATCGTGTACCCACGCTGCCCGAGTTTCGTCAGCATGGCCACGATGCGGTCCAACCCACGTAATCGATGGAAGTGCGGGACACATCCAAGCGCTCATGACCAAATCCCATGCACATCCTTTCGATTCCGATTCCGATTCCGACCCCGACGTGGATGCCAATCGGTTTGCGCGAACGATAAGGTCGCCGACGCGGCGGCGCCGCGTTCGGTGAACCGTCTGGTTGCCGATTTGCCGGCGGCTTGCTTCCTTCGGGGTCGGAATCGCTATCGGCATCGGTATCGTTCCTGAATCCACGGTAATCATCCGATTCCTCGTGGATCGTATACCCACGCTGTCCGAGTTTCGTCAGCATGGCCACGATGCGGTCCAACCCACGTAATCGATGGAAGCGCAGGACACATCCAAGCGCTCACCAAATCCCATGACCATCCTTTCGATTCGATTCCGACCCTGCGTGGACGCCACTCGGTTTGCGCTAACACAGAGTTGCGGCGGAGCCGCGTTCGGTGAACCGTTCCGATTCCGGCGGGCTTCGGCTTCCTGGAAGTCGGATGCCAATCGGTATCGTGCGCTAATCATCCGATAAGGTCGAGTTTCGTCAGCATGGCCACGATGCGGTCCAACCCACGTAATCGATGGAAGTGCGGAACACATCTGGTTGCCGATTTGATTCCGATTCCGACCCCGACGATGCGGCTTTGCTAACGATAAGGTCGCCGACGCGGCGGCGCCGCGTTCGGTGAACCGTCTGGTTGCCGATTTGCCGGCGGCTTCTGCTTCGGGGTCGGAATCGCTATCGGCATCGGTATCGTTCCTGAGTCCACGGTAATCATCCGATTCCTCGTGGATCGTGTACCCACGCTGTCCGAGTTTCGTCAGCATGGCCACGATGCGGTCCAACCCACGTAATCGATGGAAGCGCGGGACACATCCAACCGCTCATGACCAAATCCCATGCACCATCCTTTCGATTCCGATTCCGATTCCGATTCCGACCCCGACGTGGATGCCAATCGGTTTGCGCTAACGTTCCGGGTCAGTGACGGCGGGCCAAGCGTGTCCGACATGAAACCACAGCGCAGTTCCCCCGTTCACTGCACCCGGTTGGTTACGCGTCCCGTTCATAGATCTTCTGGTCTCAATCCTGTCCGCTTTGCTGATCCTGGAAAGCATTCGCGGTCCGATTTCAACGCTGTCGTGAAAGGCGAAGACGAAATCCGGCCAACCCTCTCGAGCCAAGAGTCGGTGCGACCCACCGGCCTGCCGCTTGATGCGCCACCCGATCCGAAGCAGCGCTGCCAGCACGCGACTCGCACGGGTGGACGGCCAATGACTCATGCCGCGATTTCGAAGACCTCTCTCAGCTCTGGGATCGATTCTCCGTGCTCCAGTCGGTCAGCCAAAACTCGTAAGACGAGGGCTTTCACGCGTGCCAAAGCCTCGTCTCGGGTCTCTCCATAACTCATCGCGCCGGAAACATCCGGGATTTCAGCAATCCAACGGCCGTCGTCCTCCTGCTCTAACTCGATTCTCATGACAACCGCAAGATACCCGGAATTTCACAAAGTGTCGATTTGCAACGAGCCACCGACGCGTAACACCAATGACCAGACCGTGTTCGCAAACACCGTGGCTAGCGGATGTTCGGTCCAGCGCCTGGTTCGGCGTTCTGGTTTTGTCCATGGTCGCCTGCCAGCAGGCCTCGGAAGGACAAGTCCTCATCCAAGTCGGGCCAGTGAACGCCAAAAGGGGAGATCTCGACGTTCTGAAGCTGAGCCGGAGTGCCCCGGGCAAGTCGGGGATTATCGGCGGCCGGGAACCGGATCTCGACTCCGTTCTGCATGGACACGATGATCTCCCCGTCACGATAGACCACCGAACGTGCGTTATCGGTTAAGATGCTCATTCCACCTCTCAATAATAAGCTCCCGGTGCTCCTCGGCAAGCATCTCCGCCTTCGCGAGTTCTCGGACTTTCAGCCCCTGAGACTCTCGAAGCTCAACTCTTGGTTCAATGTTAAACACGGCTTCACCGCTCCCGTAGCGTACGTGCACATGAATTGGCCGATGCTCGTTGCTGTAGAAGAAGAACCTGTACCCGTCCTTCTCGAAAATCCTCGGCATGCACCCAGAATAGCCAGCGGCCGTTAACTGGCCAGCTTTTCCGCCGAACGACGAAGTTGAGCGACAGCGGCGTCCGCGACGAGCCGAATCTTGGAGCGCTGCCTCGCCGCTGCTCGGTTCACTGCTGGTTTAGCGCTCATTTCCGGCTGCGTTCGGAGTCGGGGTCGCTATCGGCATCGGTATCGTTCCTGAGTCCACGGTAATCATCCGATTCCTCGTGGATCGTATACCCACGCTGTCCGAGTTTCGTCAGCATGGCCGCGATGCGGTCCAACCCACGTAATCGACGGAAGTGCGGGACACATCCAAGCGCTCATGACCAAATCCCATGCACCATCCTTTCGATTCCGATTCCGATTCCGACCCCGACGTGGACACCAATCGGTTTGCGCTAACGATTCGACTCACCAACCCCGCGCCGGTGAGGTGAGGAATGCAATCGTGGCGCACGCGCGGGATGCGGTGCAGCCGGCTTGTTCGGCATCTGGGGCGCGAAGAGTAGGAAAGTTTTCATCGAAATCGACGTCTTGCCGAGCGTGAGATCGAATCTGTCCGCTTAGCGAATGGCCAGTCGCTCGACCACTTTCG
This sequence comes from Limisphaerales bacterium, assembly GCA_044225505.1. Classification (GTDB taxonomy): domain Bacteria; phylum Verrucomicrobiota; class Verrucomicrobiia; order Limisphaerales; family SIBE01; genus JAXMHN01. The sequence continues at coordinate 65,471 of JBGAIN010000024.1, read as the reverse complement.
CATTCGCCGCCTCCCAGCACTCTGGTGATACGCCATGAGTCCATACGAGGACAAGGACCAGGCCTTTGCGGTGAACTTGCGCGAGGCCTAGGCGCACGTTATGCGCCCAAATTTTGCGCACCGCCTCCTCCCACCGGTCAGCCTCTGCCGCAGACACAGCCTCCAATCCGCAGAAACCGAGATCGTTTTTTTCGCGGTAAAGGGCGTAGAGCGCAGAGCGAATCCCCTCTGTCCCAAGACTGCTTCGCGACGCATTACGCACAACGGCCGCAACGAACGCGGTGTTGGTCGAGACGTGCGGGCTTTTGGGGATCAAGGCACGGGGCATGTGCTGATCCGAATCGTCAATCTGGCACGTCTTAAGTGAGGCGTGCAGTTCGTGTCCTTCGAGGACCAATGAGTCTAAGCCGCTTCCCCGCGTCGAGCACGCCGCGATGAGAAATCCTAGGAGTAACAGGAGCTTTCTCATTCTTCGATCAGACGGGTGAGACGAATCATTGCTTTTGCCGAACGATAAGGTCACCGACGCGGCGGAGCCGCGTTCGGTGAACCGCCTGGTTGGCGATTTGCCGACTGCATGCTTCCTTCGGGGTCGGTATCGGAATCGGTATCGTTCCTGGATAGAACCGGCCCACGTAGTTAATGGCAGCGTGGTTCACATCCAACTGCTCACGACCAAATCCCATGCCGCATCCGTTCGATCCCGATCCCGATTCCGACGCCGACACCGCTCTTGCGCCCAACTATTTTATTAAACGAACCGTGGTTCGTCTATTACGGAATGATCCTGTTGGATGCAATCCATTTATTACGCGAGACTTGCAAGCGAAAACGCCTCTCGTTGAAGACCGAGAAGGCCTCCACCCACCTGACCGCAGCGGGCGTATTTGCGTCGACACAGAACCAAGCCCTCAACGCCCTGCTGTTTCTCTACCGCGAGTGCTTGAGGATCGATCTGGGCCAAGTCAACGCTCTCCGGGCCCGACGGACTGAAACCGTTCGGGATTGTCCTTCTTTAGAGGAGACCAGGCGTTTGCTCCAGCGGGTCGAGGATATTCACGGCTATCCCACCCGCCTGATCGTGCAGCCGCTGCGGTTGGGACCGCCTCGTAATGCGGCGAAAGCAACTCTGAGTTTATTCACATCCCACAGGTCGTAGTATGGGCGCGAATAGGAGACACCCAATTCCATGAAATTCTGCTATTCGGACCTGGCGCCCGGAAGGAGCCAAACCTCATCGTTCGGTCCGGCAGCGTGGGTGCCCCCTCTCGAAAGTTTCGATACCCTCATCGGTGACGCTCGTGTGTTGAACCTCCAGCAATTCAAGCCGGCTTAAGGGCGCAAGCTTCGCCAAGCCGGCATCGGTCACTTTCGTCCCGGTCAGACGGAGTTCCGTAAGATTGGTCAAAGTAGCGACGGCCTCCAGGGCTTCATCCCCGAACGGTGCGAAGGGCAATTCCAGTTTCCTCAGCCGGGCGAACTGAGGTATGATTTCGATAAAGTCGTCCTCATTGAGATTCGGGCAGCCGCCCACGTTTAATAGCGACAGCCGGCGAGCCGTGGCCAGGGCGCGCAATCCTTCGTGGGTGATCGCTGTGCCTTCCACCTTGAGCTCCCGGAGGCGAGGGCAATCTGCCAGCACCCGGAGCACGTCGTCATCCACCGAGGTCCTGATCAAGTCCACCTCTTGAATCGTCGGCAGCCAACCGGAGCCAGCGAATCTTCGTCCGGTGATTCGTGGCGAAAATGCGATCTCGAGTTTCTCCAGCTTCTTTAGGCCTGCGAGGTGAACGAACACTCCGTCAGTAATCGCCTCGGGACAGGCGATGCTCAGTTTCGTCAGGTTTGTATTGCCCGCCAGGAACGCTAACGCCGCGTCGGAAAGTCCGGGCAGGCGCAGGAAGGCGAAGCGTAATGTGGTCACCGCCCGCAGCACGTCGAACTCCGCTTCGAGAGGAGGAGGCTCAGGGGGCGAAGCAGCCCAGCGATCGAACCACAAATAAACAATTCTGAAGTCGCCCGCAGGGATCTCTCGCTCCGATTTGACTTCGAATTCGCGTCCCTCGCTGATGATTCTGAAATCGGCCTTTTCACGGACGAGCCAGCGGGCAGCGTCATGCACGCTGGACGAAGGGCGGCGCGTGCGAGCAGGCAGGAGGCTTTCGGCGATTGATCGTGCGTTCGGACTGCGCAGGAGAGGCCAGGCCAGCGGAAGGACCCCGACCATGAAAGCCAGGGCCACGATGGCCAAGCCGCTGGCAAAACGACGCGGTTGGCGGCTTGGAACGGCGTGCCCAGACCCAGACGACTGGGACGTTGATTCGTCACTTCGATTCGAGAGATCCGCCATCGTCCTCGGTTCCGTCCGAATCTTCTGCAAGTCGCGGCCCAGCTCGGCGGCAGACGGGTAGCGCGCGTCCGGCTTGGGCTGCATCGCGCGCTCGATGATGGCGTCAAAGCGCACATCCGTCCCGACGCGGGCACTGGGCATTTCCCACAAACCGCGCGGAATCTCGCCCGTGAGCATCTGGTAGAGCATCACGCCGAGGGCGTAAACATCCGCGCGCGCGTCCAGCAAAGTGCCGGGGGTCCAAGCTTCCGGCGCAAGAAAGTCGGGAGTTCCGATGGCGACATTGGTCTGCGTCAGGCCGAGCAGCGCGTCATCGAGGTGCCTGGCCAGGCCGAAGTCGGCGACCTTTACCGTGCCGTCGGGGGCGAGGAGCAGGTTGGCTGGCTTGATGTCTCGATGGACGACGCCTTGTTGGTGCGCGTACTGGAGGGCGTCACAGACTTGGGTCAGCAGGTTGATAGCAAGTTCCGGCGCAAGCTTGCCTTCGCGCCGGATCCGGTGCGCCAGATCCGTGCCATCCACGAACTCCATCACGATGTAGAGAAATCGGCCCGCCTCACCAGCTTCAAAAACACTGACGATTCCAGGATGGCTCAATCGGGCCATTGTGAGCGCTTCCTGACGGAAGCGCGTGGCGAAGCTCGTGTCCGCATCCCGCATCAGGTCACTCGGAAGCACTTTGACGGCGACGGGACGGTTCAGTGCAATCTGCGTGGCCTTGAACACGGCGCCCATGCCGCCGCGCCCAAGCAACATGAGGAATTGGTACCCTGGCAGCAACGCCTGCACCTGCGGGAGCGTAGGCGGCTCCCAGAGGCTCCCCGATTGAGGACCGGGTGATGGACGGGGCGACGAGCTCATGACTGGCGGAGGACAGATTTCAGCCACTCGATTTCAGCGTCCGCTGCGCTAGGTGATTCTACGGTGAACCGATACGGTCAGCGCGCGGAGCCCGGCGTTGGTGCGGTTCGATCGGTCTTTGGAGCCACTGGTGGATCTTGGCCTGCTGCCCCCCCAGGCTGGCGCAATTCCCTGGGAAACATCGCATCCCAACGGTGCCACCAACACGTGCCGTCACCGTCCTGGAAGAACAAATGAGTTCCATTGCTCTCGAGGACACCCCCCCGACCGTTGCCATACTGCAAGAAAGCCGTCACGGTGATCGAGGTCACCTCGGCCCACGGCGGACCCTCCAGGGTCGGACCGCCCCGATTCCCTGGTCGCACAATGACGGAATCAAGCAGGTCGCGAACCAATTCAGCACCTTGCCCTGGGTCCCCATGGCACGAAACAATCGAGATACTCGAAACCGGCTGACCCAGAAATTCCTGGAAGGTGACCGGCGTGGCCGCCTTGCGGAATCGGGCAATTTTAGCCTGAGCTTGTTCTTTCGAAGCGGTGGCATAGACGTTCCGAAACCCCACGCCAATGTTAGCCGTCGCGTTGGTTCGGATTGGCACCACGGTTGACACCGGATCCGCACCATGGCCGACAGGAACGGTCACGAGTAGGCAGGCAGTTCCAGCAAGACTAATGAGATTGTTCATGGCATACATCCGGACGGCGACTAGTCGAGCAGGCCGATCTGGTAACGTGCCCTGCTCATCCTGACCCGTCGAGAGCCTTTCACCAGACAGCCCGTGGGTGTATTGACGGACATTGTTCCTGGATGCAAGTGATTTGTCTTCGAATTGAGGCAGCTCACCTGTCCCCCAGAGTTCCGGCTCACGCGGCGTTGAACGACGGCCGTGTGTTTTTTCAGGATGTGCGCTGGAGCGTGCGCAATCCCATCGCCGCACCCGGCACGCCGTCCTCTGTCAGCGAGGTTGTTCCACTGGAATCCTGGCGGGCGCTAAGGCGCGTTGGCCATTCGAAGCTCTCCAAGCTCCGCGTGGCATTTACCCAGCCAACCGCCCGCCCCAATCGCCAAACCGCAAGCAAGAACTGGAAGCACTTGGCCAAAGACAATCGTCCACCACGGGGCTGCAGACATCCGGTTCAATGACTGCACCGCGCATATTCCACAGAACAAGACCACCAGTCCGAGCGCATGTGCGAATCGTCGGTCGGGAGCGATTCGGGCCACGCCAAATCCGGCCGCTGCAGAAAGGATCATGCCCAAATAGGGGTTGTTCCCCGCAACGGCCTGAGCCACTGGACTCGGCAGCTGCGCGAGGTGGTCAAAGAGGAAGGCACACACAAACATCAAAAGCATGCCGCTCCCCACTGCGAGCAGACTCCGAAGAGGATTTGTCAGTCCAATCATCCCTACTTCGATTCCGCTAACCGCTGATCATCACGCCAGAGCTTAATAATCTTCAATCGGAATAGAACAAGGCAGAGCAGCGGGCAGGCGACCCATGGCTTCGGGATCCCGTTAGATGAGTCCGGCCCCGAGGTTTCACAGGTCGGTCGAGATCGAAGCATTCCAGCGGCGCGGCCCCTCCCCCCCGGTCGAGAGTAACATGTGGCCGTCAGGCGAAAATGAAAGGCGCTGAATGTTGGTGAGGTGCCCTTTCAAAGTCGCCATATCCCGCCATGCCGCCACATTCACCAGTTTGATCACCCCATCTTGCGTTCCCACCGCCAGGGTTTTGCCGTCCCAAGACGCCGCCAGAGCCCAGGCATTTCCGCCATCGAGTTTCAGGAGACGGACTTCGCCCGTGTCCACGTCCCATAAATGCACGATGGCATTGGCGCTGCCGATGCCGACCAGGTGCGAGCGCGGGATCCAGACGATGGAGCTTTCCAGGGGCGACACGTTCAAGTCCGGTCGCTGCAACACGGGACCCGAGTGCTTCTGTTGCAGGTCGAACAGAGCCACGGTTTGAAACCCAGCCCGCGCGGCGGCGTAGCGTCCGTCCGAAGAGATGTCGAAGCTCGTCAATTCATCCTTGTTGGTCGCGGCTGCCCATTCTCCTTCCAGAGCCCATCCGTGGTTCGGATTGCGGATTTCAATGACAGGAACGCCGCGCCGCGGTGCCAGCAACGCGTCTCCTTTAGGTGAGAGCTGCAGAGGCGGAGCCAACGGCCGCTCCAAGGCAATCCTCTCCAGGCGCTGAAAACTCGCCTGATCATAGACTTCGAGGGCGTTTTCGTTCAGCCCCACAATCGTGCGGCCATCTGGAGAATAAACCGCACTGCTGATCGGCAGATTCGTAATGACCTGTTCTGAAGCGGTGGCCCGAACGAAAGTCCTCTCTGCCGTTTCACTCAGGTTGCGCTGGCCGTTGGTAGAGAAGTTCAAGCCCAACGCCGTTTCGACAGGGCGCCGCCCCTGGTCGATCAACCGTTTCCAATCCCAGAGTTTGATCGTTCCGTCGATGCTGCCGGAGACGAGGCGTTCGCCGTCGGGTGTGAATTGGATCGTCCAAATCCGGCCGTTATGGCCTCGCAAAACGGTCGGGGCGGCGTTGCGAACGGTCAGATTCCAAAGTTTGATGGTGGCGTCCCGCGCACTGGAAGCCAGCCACTGACCATCGCGGGAAAAGGCTACCGAATCGACGCGGTCTTGCCAGCCTAACGGTTCCTCATGAAAATCGGGCACGCTCCATAACGAAATTTTCTGATCCAAAGACCCGCTCGCCAGCCAGCGGCCGTCACGAGAGAATGCCAAGGCCGATACGATATCGCCGTGCGCCTTGACCGAGCGGACAAGTTTTCGAGTCGACATGTCCCAGAGCGCGATCGTGCCGTCGGCATGGGCCGTGGCTAACCAACGGTTATCCGCTGAGAAAACGGTCTCCCAGGCCGCGGTCGTCTCGGGGAACTGAAACAGCCTCTCATAAGTTTGGCCGGACCAAAGGATCAATTCTCCGGGACGATGCCGATCGTACAGGCCGACGTTCACCGCCTCGTTGGCTGGGATAGCGGGATAAGCACTGGAAACGATCCATTGCCCATCCGAGCTGAACGCAGCCGAGAGCGTGTTCAGCGAGTGGACCAGATTCGTGATGAGAACTTTCCGTTCCATATCCCACACCCGGATGCAGTTCAACTGGATACTTGAAGACAGCAAGCGCCTCCCCTCTGGGTCAAAGGCAACGCAGTAGGCAACGTCATTTCCCGGCGGCGTGGGCATTGCGCCGAGATCTCGTTGCGAGATCAGATCCACCAACCGCACGCTCCCGCCAAAGGCCTGCCCCGCCGCAACCAAACGGCCATCGGGCGAACAGGCCAATCCAAAAACCTGATTGCCCGGGGTACAGGTGAAAAGCTCTTGCGGCTGGCAGAGTGCGTCCAGGTAGAACCATTCAAAGCCGCGCAATTCCCGCCCCCCGCGTTTCGGGCGATACTTGTCTAGAAGATCCCGTGGCTGGGTGGAATTACCCCGATTCCACGACGCGAAGGCCACGCCCATTTCGGTCGCGTAAAGGTGTTCCTCAAGCCGCTTAGCTTCGTAGCTAAGACGGACCGAGTACAATGTTGCGGCAATCCCGAGCGTCGTGAGGAGGAATATCGAAAGCGCCGATAACGCTGCGACCGCCGGTCGCCGCCGCGCCCATTTCCACAGCCTCTCTCGGCCGCTCGCTGGCCGGGCCATGATGGGTTCGCCGCGCAGCCATCGTTCCAGGTCCGCGGCCAAACCGGACGCCGAATTGTAGCGTCGCGCCGGTTCCTTCTCCAGACACTTGAGACAAATTGTCTCCAAATCCCGGTCGACCGCCGGGTTGAAGATCGAAGGACGCCGTGGTTCCTCTTCCAAGACCTGGCGAATGGTCTCCAAGGTGGTGCCACCGCCGAAGGGCGGGGAGCCGGTTAAGGCTTCGTAGAGGACCGCTCCCAGACCGTAGACATCGGCGGCGGTCGTGACCTCCCGGGCATCGCCTCTGGCCTGCTCCGGGGCCATGTAAGCCGGGGTGCCAAGGATAGCCTGGGTGTGCGTCAACGTGCTCTCCTTGGCAATCAGCTTGGCCAAACCAAAGTCCGTGAGGTGCGGCTCCCCAGCCGCGTCGACCAGGATATTGCTCGGCTTAATATCCCGGTGAAGCACCCCGCGTTGATGGGCGTAATGAACGGCGCGCGCCGTCGTCGCGACCAATTGCGCTGCCCGCCTCGGATTGGAGATTCCTTTCAGGCGATCCGCGATCAAGGCACGAAGATCCCCGCCTTCCACGAGGCCCATGCTGAAAAAGTGCTGACCTTGGTGCTCCCCGATTTCGTGAATGGGAACTATGTTCGGATGGGAAAGACTGGCCGCCGCTTCGGCTTCAGCTTTAAAGCGTTTGACAAGCTCTGTGGTGGCCAGGGCGCCAGCGCTGATGAGCTTCAGGGCAACCACTCGATTGAGGCTGACTTGCCGCGCTTTAAACACCACCCCCATGCCGCCGCGCGCAATCTCGTCAAGCAATTCGTAATCGCCAAAATAGCGCAAGCGCGTTCCGGTAAACGGCGATGCGGGGATTGAAGACTCGCCCGCGTCCGTGATCTCAGTCTGCAAGGACTCGGTGGGGGCCAGCACTTGGGCAAGCAAACACTTTGGACAGAGTCCCTCTGGAGTCGTCGACGGCAGACTCGCTCCGCAGAGCTGGCAAACGCCGATCGTGTCCGAGTTAGAGCTCATAGGCCTGAGTTGCAGGGCGATCATTCATCCTCGGATATGTCGGAAGGCAAGACGATTGTGCAGGACTCTGACATTTAGGTGGAAGTTCCCGAGGCCGGGAGAGCGGCCATACGCGGATCCCGAACGAGCGGTCGGTGAGTTGACGATTCGGCACCATTCGTCCGGCCTATCGAGGAAATGGGACATCCAGGATGCCTCGAAGCGATCCTGGATTTGCGACCGAAGCGGATGGTTCGTCAGACGGTCAAAACGAGATGAAGCCTATATACCCGCCTTGATCCTCGCCCGTGGCAAAGTTGTAGAGACCGTTGATCCCTTTGAACGTGCCGGTCGCTCGGCGAAATCGTCCGGTGCCACTCACGATGGTATGGGTGACTTCAAAGGTGACCACATTTGGATCGTCGGTCGGAATGAGGTGTCCCTCGAATACCGTTCTGAAGGTATCCCCATTGGCGGCCGTCCAATCGGCATAGCCGGTAAATGAAAAATCCTGGGTATTAATATGATGCACCAACCGCTCCCGGAACTTGCCGATGTGTGTTCCCACCCCACGCAGTGGGACCACCACCTCAATCACGTTCGGATCGTCGGTGGGCGTGGCAGGCTCCGCAAAGCCGTGGAAACTGGCTATGAAAGGCACGCGGCAACCGGCTTGCGAAGCATGGGTGAGCATGAGGAAGCAAAGGCCGGCGAAGAGGATTGTTTTGAGTTTCATGATGTTTGTTTGTGAATGATGTTGGAACGTCAGGTTTGTGTTCGTGGCGATTCCGCCACCCGACCTATTCCACCGCGACCGTGCCGGAAGGTTACAAACAAACAGACCCCGCCTATTAGGAACGCGGACTTCGATTGAGCAATTCATCGATCCGCCTTCAACCGACACAGTCAGAAATCAAAGCAGAACTGCTCTTTCTCGTTGCATCCCCTGCCCGGCCGCTTTTTACTCTGGACCGCGTGTTCCGCCCATTGCGCCAACTTGCTGCTAGTATTGCCCGGCTTCTGAGAGCCCCTTCCGGAGGCCAGGATCGGTCGAAACTCACTCAAATGTATCTGGATCAGGCCAATCGACCGTCCGGCAGGAGAATTCGTGCCCGCGCAAATCAAGAGCGGCAGGATGGCCGGTTTGCCCAGATACGGCGCCGGACTTGAGACGTTATCGCCTGTTCAAAAGCGCCAGGTGATCTTGCCGTAGACGCTGCGAGGGATTTCAAGACTGGAGAACTCCGGATGCTGGTTGTCCGCCAGGTTTTGGCCCACTAACGACAACTCCACCCCTTTGAATTCCCAAGCCAGGCGCGCATCGACGGTCAGGTAAGCGGGGATCCGCGGCGAAGGCACCGCCGTGCCGGGCAGCGCATCCACATAGCGCGCCACCGTGTCGAAACGGAAGTGCCCGGGTAGGTCCAGCATGGATTGCACCAGGAATTGGTGTTGCGGGTCGTTTGCTTCGATCGTCACGCTTCCGGGCAGCACCGCCGCATCGGTCGCGCGAATGTGCTCGTGCAGGTAGGTATAACCAGCCCGCATTCGCCATCCTTCCACTACCTGAACCTCGCCCGAAAGTTCGATTCCCCAGGTTTCCGCTTTTTGATCATTCGAAAAGACCAGCACCGGCGGCGGCGTTTCGTTCAAATTCAGGCTTCGCAACTCGTCATATTGATTGAAGAACCCAGCCAGCGAGAGGGAGAGCGATTTGATCGGCCGCAGCCGATAGCCCAATTCATAAGCCAGCACCTTCTCGGACGCAAAGTCATGTCCCGGCGTGACGATGGACGGGCTAACCTCGTCGGCGTCGAACCGTGCTGGCGCGCGCACCGCCCTCGAAACGGCCGCCCAGACCGTCTGTTTGGAGGTCGGGAGCCAAGCGATCCTCGCGCTGGGTTGGAGTTCAAATCCGGAAAAATCGTTATGCTCCAGTTTCGTGCCCAGCGTCAGGGTCAGGCTGTCCGGTCGGAGCGCAATCTCGTCCTGCACAAAGGCACTACCCAGCTGCAAGTTGCGGTGTCGGGGAAAGAAGCTGATGGCAGGACTGTTCCGCACCGAATCGATCATGAGGCGGTAGTCGCCGCCCCACACGATCGTGTTCCGCTCACCCGCGGCAAACCGTTGTTGGACATCCAGATCGAGCGTGTTGAGGTCGTCCGCGAACTGCACATCAGATAAGTGACGCCAGGTGCGGTCCCAATACGCTTGCACCTTCAGATCCGAGTCGGAAGAGAACGTGCGCGTCCAGCGTCCGAGGATATTCTGGCCGTCAATGCGCGTCGTGCGAGGATCGCCTTCGCTCCCGCTGTAGAAGTCCCCTTGCAGCGTGAAGGTGTGCGCGGTCGACGGAAGATAGTCCATGCGGAAGCCTCCCTGACTCATGTCCCACGCGTCGTTCGCCTCTGTCCCGTCCGGGTGCACCGTGCTGTTGTGGTCAAAGCGCTGTCCGTAAACGCGATAGAATAGATTGGAACCATTCCCAGCCCCGTACTGCACCGCTCCGAAATCCTGCCAGAACGAGCCGCCAGCGCCGGCGACATAGAGGCCTTGCGTCTCCCGCGCACTCTTGGTGACCACGTTGATCACCCCATTCACGGCATTTGCCCCCCACAATGTTCCGCCTGGCCCGCTCACCACTTCGATCCGATCGATGTTGGCCAGAAGCACGTTTTGCACATCCCAAAAGACGCCTCCAAAGAGCGGACTATAAACCGACCGGCCATCGATCATGACCAGGAGCTTGTCGGCCAAAGAACTGTTCCCCAGCGGCGCTCCGTTGAACCCGCGGGCGCTAATCGCCCAATCATGGGCATTTTGCTGGGCCACTTGCAGATTGGGAGCCAGCCGGAGCGCTTCAGCCAAGTTGAGAGCGCCTGACCGGTTGATATCCTCGGCCGTGATCACCTGGATTGCTGAGGGGGAAGCAAAGAGCGGCTCGGGACGGCGCGAGACCAAAGTGACTTCCTGCTGGAACAGCGCTTCGAGGGGCAGCCGCTTTAAAGCCGCGACCGTGTCGGGAAGGTTGGCCGGCTCGGCAGCGTCTAGCCCAACGGCAATGGCCATGCCTACATAGGCCGTCACTACCAGACGACGCCAGCTCAACTGTCGCGAAGAAGTCATGCTGAGGTTCGGTCGTTCCACGCCGCCGCCTAAACTAAAACGCGGCAATGGGGTGAACACCCTGGCAAAATCGACCATCGACGTCTACCGGGGTTTCCCTGGAACGTGGGGCAGCGGATCACCTACCCGAGCTCGCCGGGTTGGTAGGGATAGACGGCACGGATCACTCCCCACGCTTTCCGGAAAGCGCCAGAGGTTGGGCACCGTCCAAGATTCTGCCGCGCAAGCACTACGCCATGGCGCTGGGCCAGATTTTGGTGTGCGGTTGCCCCTCCAGCGCGGTTCCGAACCAGACGCGCTGATATTGCACTGAATAAGTATCGTTTCACTATGGTTCCACTATGTTTACAGTATTCTTTCTTAGTGAAATTATGGTGTAACTTTAATCCTATATCTGTCGTCTAGCGGAAGAAGAACGTCGGTAGTTGTACTATCGGTTAAACAAAACGTCTTTATGGCTACAGCTAAACTCGCCCCTCACATGGTTGCTATCAGCGGGACCATCGCCGGTCTCACCTACGTACGCATGGGGGACCGACAGGTCATTCGGAAACAAGCCAAAAAAGCCCGGCGCAAACCCGGCCAGAACCGGCAACCGACTCGGGTCAAAGCGGCCGCTGCCTATTGGCGATCGGTCCTCGAGAATCCCGAAAAGAAGGCGTTCTATTTCGCGTTGCCGCACGAACCGAGCCTGGGTGCCTATCAGAAAGCGGTGCGCGACTTTATGAATTCGCCGGTGGTGAACGAAATCGATGCCAGCCAATACGCCGGTCGGGTGGGACAATCAATTCGGGTAGCGGCCAGCGACGATACGGGGATCTCGCAATTATCGGTGCGAATCACGTCCATGACCGGGCAACTGATTGAGGAAGGGCTCGCGCAGGCCGACGGAACCGACTGGGTGTATGTGGCGACCACCCATGTGAGCGCCGGTCAGACCGTGACCATTCAAGCGACAGCCAAGGATCGCCCGGGCAACACGGGCGTAAAGACTTGCCTCGCTTACGCGCGTTGACGCCGCGTCATAAAGTAAAGAACGGGCACCGCCATGCGGCTGATAAGGAGCGACGCGATTTCGCCCGCCATCAACGAAATGGCCAACCCTTGAAAGATCGGGTCCGCCAGAATCACCGCAGCACCCACGACCACCGCGAGCGCGGTGAGCAACATGGGACGGAACCGGACCGCGCCCGCATCGACGACCGCTTCGCTTAAAGGCATTCCCTCAGCGACCCGTTGCTCGATAAAATCCACCAGGATGATGGAGTTGCGGACGACAATGCCCGCGCCGGCCATAAACCCGATCATTGACGTCGCCGTGAAGAAAGCGCCCATCAACCCGTGCGCCGGCAAAATGCCGACCAGGGAAAAGGGTATCGCCATCATGACAACCAGCGGCGTGACGAAAGAACGGAACCAACCGACCATCAGGACGAAGATCAGGACCAGGACGGCGGCGAAGGCCGTGCCCAGGTCGCGGAACACTTCAATCGTGATGTGCCATTCTCCGTCCCATTTCATGGAAGGCTGGTGATCCGTGAACGGCTGAGCGGCGTTATAGATCTTGAACGGCGCCCCATTCCCACCGAAGGCACGCGTATCCAATTTGGCCAGCGCCTGGTTCATTTGGAGAATGGCGTAGACCGGGCTTTCGACGACCCCCGCAACATCGCCAATCACGTAGGTCACCGGCATCAGGTTCTTGTGATAAATGCTCTTGTCCACGGTGGTGGTCTCGACGCGAACCAACTCGCGCAGGGGCACGAGCGGCCCGGACGAGTCGCGGCTCGAACGCACGCGCAAGCCGAGCAGAGACTCGGGCGTGCTGCGTAGCGCGCGCGGCAAGTGCAAGACGATGTTCACATCTTCCTTCTCGCGAGGGTCATGGAGCAAATCGATCGCGGAGCTGCCGACGGCCAGGCGCAGGGTTTCAGCGATCGTCTCGGCGCTGATCCCGCTCAAGGCAGCTTTCTCCTTGTCGATGACGAAGCGTGTCTCTGGCTGGTCCGCTTCCACGTACCAATCGGCATCAACGACGCCGCGCGTTTCTTTGAAAATGGCCATCACTTTCTGAGCCAAGGCCAGGCGACTCGCTTCATCGGGTCCGTAGACTTCCGCGACCAACGTCTGCAACACCGGCGGGCCGGGCGGCACTTCCGCCACGGCGATGCGTGCACCATACCGGTCCGCAATGGCCGCCACCCGAGGTCGGACGCGCTTGGCAATGTCATGGCTTTGCGCCTTGCGCTCGCCTTTAGAGACCAGGTTGATTTGCAGATCGGCGACATGCGCTCCGCGGCGCATGAAGTAATGCCGGACCAAGCCGTTGAAGTTGAACGGCGCCGCCACGCCCGCATAAATCTGGTAATCGGTCACTTCCGGTTCCGTGCGGATAGCCGCAGCCATTTCGCGCGCCACCTGGGCGGTTTGCTCCAGCGCGCTGCCCTCGGGCATGTTGAGGATCACCTGGAACTCGCTCTTGTTATCGAAGGGCAGCATCTTGACCTTCACAAACCCAATGCGCACCAGCGCCATCGATCCGAGAAGCACCAGAACAATGCCCCCCAGGAACAGCCAGCGCCACCGCGCCTGGGCGATCATCGGCCCCATAAACCGACGATAGCTGCGGGTGAAGAAATCTTCGTCGTGCGGGCTGTGTTCATGGCTAGGGCCAGGCGGCCGGACGTCGGACGCGTTGGAGGTCACCGTGGCGGCATCTTTCGAGGCGGTGAGCGCGCTGTATTTGCGTCCCCAGGCTAGCACTCGGATGGAAGTCCACGGCGTGACGATAAAGGCGATGATCAGCGAGAAGAACATGGCTGCGCTCGATCCAATCGGGATGGGGCGCATGTAAGGTCCCATCAACCCACCCACGAACGCCATCGGGAGGACGGCAGCGATCACCGCAAAGGTTGCCAGGATCGTCGGATTGCCCACTTCATTGACCGCTTCGATGGCAATGCGAGTCGCAGCGCGTCCTTTATTGCCCGGCAAATGAAAATGGCGCACGATATTTTCCACCACCACAATGGCGTCGTCGACCAGAATGCCGATGGAAAAGATGAGCGCAAAAAGCGTGATGCGATTAAGGGTGTAGCCGTAGAGATAAAAGACCAGGAGCGTTAGAGCGAGGGTCGAGGGAATGGCGACGGCCACAATGGCAGACTCACGCCAGCCGAGCGTCAGCAAGATCAACACGGAGACACCCAACACCGCGATGCCCATGTGCAACAGCAGTTCATTGGACTTCTCCGCGGCCGTTTCGCCGTAATGCCGCGTGATGGAAACGTGCACGTCCGCTGGGATCGTCCTGCCTTTGAGTGAGTCGACCTTCTTTAAAACGTCGTGGGCCACCGCAATGGCGTTCGCGCCCGGCCGCTTGGCCACACTCAAGGTCACGGCCGCTTGTTCGTCCGCCCGTGCGGCCACGGCCGCGCCCGCGCCAAAGAAAACATATTGCGCAGGCTCTTCCGCGCCATCGAGGATCTCGGCCACGTCCCGGAGATAAACCGGGCGGCGTTGGAACACGCCCACCACGACGTTGCCCACATCTCGGGCGTCCACGAGGAATCCCCCGGTCTTGAGCCGGACTTCGCGATTGTCCCGAGTGAGATCGCCAGCCACCCCTTCCCGGTTGGCTTGCTGCAACATGGGAACCACGTCGGCCACCGTCAGTTGCCGGGAAGCGAGGCGGACGGGGTCGAGCAACACCCGGACCTGGCGTTTGGCGCCCCCGATCAGCATTGTCTCCGCCACCAAAGGCACCTGCTTGATGGCGTCGTCCACCTCCGCCGCCACGCGGCGCAACGTGAGATGATCATAAGTGGCGCTGTGGAATGTGAGCGCCAGGATGGGAACGTCATCGATCGATCTCGGCTTGATGAGCGGATGCGAGACGCCCGCGGGGATGCGGTCGAAGTTGGCTTGCAGCTTTTGGTTCAGCTTGACCAAGCTCCGCTCCACATCTTCGCCCACCTTGAACCGGACAATGGTGAGCGCTTCGCCAGGACGCGAGGTGGAATAAATATATTCCACTCCAGGAATTTCCCAGAGCAGTTTTTCCATCGGTCGCGTGGCGCGTTCCTCGACTTCCTGGGCACTAAACCCGGGCATGGCGACCAACACGTCGACCATGGGCACTTTGATTTGCGGCTCTTCTTCGCGCGGCAGCAAAGCGACCGCGGCCACACCCAGGAGAATGGACGCGACCACAACCAGCGGGGTGAGTTTGGAATGGATGAATGCTTGCGCGACTCGCCCGGCAAGCCCCATGGCGGGGGGATGATCCAAGGATGACATGGCCAGCACTAGGAGCCTGTTTTAAGGCTTGAGTTGCACGGGTTGGCCGTCGGTCAGTTGCCCGGCGCCTTCCACCACGACCTGCTCGCCGGCGTTCAATCCAGAAAGAACGACCAGACTATCGGCGTTACGGCCGCCCGTTTTCACGAGGTGTAATTGAGCGTGCTGGTTGGTCACGACGAACACCATTTCCAATTGACCACGCTGCACCAAAGCCGCGCTCGGGATGGTGCGGCTCGGGCTCTCTCCGACCGGCACGAGCAACCGCGCAAACCGCCCCGGCATCAACCCGGGCGCCGACGCCACGTCGACTTTCACTCGGACGGTGCGACTCGCTGGATCGGCAGCAGGCGCCAGTTCGGCCACTCGGCCCGTCAATTCGGAATCCATCCCATCCAGCCGGGCGTTCAACGAGGTTCCCACCTGGACCCGTCCCGCAATGCTTTCGGGAAGGTCCGCCTCCAACTGGAGCGCGGACAAATCCTGGATTTCTACGAGCGGTTTTCCCGGGCTGGCCAAGTCGCCCACTTCCACCCACTTGCGACTGACCACGCCATCAAACGGCGCGCGCACCTCGGCGTAACGCAACATCGCGTCGGCCTCGGCCAGAGCCGCCACCGCCATGGTATGTCGCGATTCTGCCGAGTCGAACTCGGAACGAGTCACGGCCTGGCTTTTGAACAGCCCGGAAATCCGGTTCCAATCGCGCTCCGCGGCTTGGAGGGACGCTTCGGCTTGCTCGCGTCGCGCCTGGACATCCGCAGCGTCGAGCCGAACGACCAGGTCGCCCCCCTTAATCGTTTGCCCGAGGTGGGCAGGCATTGCGACGATACGCCCGCTAATCTTGCCTTCCAGCGTCGCGAAGGTCTTGGCTCGAATCGTGCCGACAATTTCTTCAATCACAGGACGCGTCCGGGTTTCGACGGAAGCAACGCGGACCGGCACGACCGGTAGCTCCTGCTTCGTTGTCGCGGGCGAAGGAGCTTTATGGCAGGCGGAGAGCCATACGAGAAGGGCCGGGAGACCCTTGGACCAGCGCCAAAAGAAAGCAACGCCCGGGAACTGGCGCTTGCGGCCAGAGGAAACATTGAAAAACGAGTTCATGGATTCTTCGGACGGACAAGATTGTCGAGCTGCGGAAGACCCAGTGCCTTGCGCAACGCCGCAATGGCAATACGCTGCCCCGCTTCCGCTTCGGCGCGGCGAACCCGCGCGGTGAGCAGGGCGGTTTCCGCATCGATCACCCCCGTCGAAAGCGCCATGCCTTGCTCAAAACGGGCACGAACGAGTTGAGCGCTCTCGGACGCGAGAGCGATCGCTTGTTCGGTGACCTTGAGGCGTTCCTTGGCGGTGTCGACGTCGAGCCGGGCTTGTTCCGCTTCCAAATCAAGCGCCAGGCGCAACTTGCGTTCTTCTTCACGTGCCATTTCCAATTGCGCTTCTGCCTCCCGCACTTTTGCCCGCGTCCATTGACCGTCCCAAAGATCCCATTGCACCAAGGCACCGCCCGTGTAACTGCCGCCGCCCCGATCGAACCGCCAGCCATGGTCGTAGTCGAGACTGCCAAACGCACTGACGCGTGGAAGGTAACCGCTCTTGGCCGCCCGAATCTGGTCTTGAGCAGCGCGTTGCCGGAGCTGGGCTGCGGCGATTTCGGTGCGCGCTGCCACATCGCTGCCGGCCGGAGCGCGGACATCGGGCGCCTGGTCAGCCACCGTTAAGTCGCCTTCCTCAATCCCGAGCAGATTTCGCAACACCCGCTTGGCCAGAGCGTGGGCATTGCGCGCGCGGATCAAGTCCTCCCGGCTTTGCGCCAGACGCACTTGCAGATCCAGGAAATCCGACCGGAGGAGAGTCCCGCCTTCCAGGCGTTTGGAAGCAACAGCCACGTTTTGAGTAAAGGCATTCACCGTGGCTTCGGCCGCCTGAATGAACGCCAGGGTTTGGCGGACATTGTGGAAGGCGCGCGCGATTTCAAAACTCAACGCGTTACGGACTGCGTCCTGGTCCAGCCGCGATGCTCTTGTGATGGCCTTCGCAGCCCGATGGGTCGCCTGGTTTCTGCCACCGGCATAGAGCGGCACGGTGAGCAGGCCTTGCACATTTAGATTGTCGGTGTCTGGCACATCGTTGAAGTCCAATGGGCTGTAAGCGCGCTGATTGAGGATACTGCCAAAAACCTGCATCGGATTGTCCGTGCGCACGTAGCTCGATTGCACAGAGAGCCGCGGCCAGAACGCCGCTTCGGCTTTGGCCAATTCGGCCTGAGCAACCACGATCCGTTGTTGCGCCAGGCGCGCGTCGGGGTTCCGCGCGAGACCTTCAACCAAAGCCCGCTCGAGCGTCCACGGCTCTTCCGCCACGGCCGCCCAGGCCATCATGAGGCTGCTGGCCACGACTAGGGCAGCCGTCCTCATCGTGCGCAACAGGAAGAGTTTCCTTTATCAGGGGTCACGCAACAGCCGGTGCCGATGCCAGCTTTGCGAAGAATAATCTCCAGCGGACAAAAATTGGTGAACGCGGACTGCAAAAGGTTGAACCCGACAAACGCTGTAAACCAGAGGAAATGACGGCTGTAATAGTGCGCCAACACCAAACTGAGGAGAATGAAACACCCAGCAAACATTCGAATGATACGTTCCATCGGCATAATAATGACCTTTTTTGAACGAGCTCAGCGCGCCATCGCGCCGTGTGGAGTGATTTCCCAATGCGTTACCCCTGTCGCCCTTCGAAGTCCAACCCGAAGATTCGATCCAACCACTCGCTACACCTATGCCTGAGCCAGCAACCGGCAGAAAGTTACACAAAGACCAAAATGTCGATCGGCCGAGTGGAGAGAATGATTCAGGAGCAAATTGCTCTCACTTCGCTGATCGACGTCTTGGAACGCACTAACGGTTTGTGAGCAACGGGTTAAGGATATGTCAACAAATTGAGGACACGCCCGAGCCAGGGGTGCCGTCGTCAAAAGCAAGTGAGGGCGGCCGCCCTATCTTCCTCACGCCTATTTCGAAGACCAGCCGCAGGCAACGGACATCGTTCGCCTGCTTTTGCAGATAAGATGTAAGCGGCGTTAGGGATTTCTTGATTTTTCCAGTCCTTTGGGAACGGTCCGTTCCCTAGGAGACGAAACGTCACCAACAGGAGCCTTAGCCTCGCTAACGCTTCGCGACTTGGCGTCGCGACACCAGAACTCAGCCGATCCGGAAATCATCGAATCGCGCAATTTATTCTAATGCCATTCGGTAATTCTTTTCAGTCCCGGAAGGGACAGAATGAGAGAAGCCCGGTCGCTTTAGCGCCGGGTGCTCAAGTGAGAGGGCCCAAGCCCCGGAGGGGCGGCTGAGTGCGGCGAGAAAGGGCGTTTGGGTTCTACGACCTTGTGATCCGCTCTATCTCCGGTTCTTCCGTTCAATGCCACGTCCTCGGCCGTCCCGTCGGGACTTGGAATCGCGCCCATTCAACCTCGGCGTTAAAACGCCGAGCTATTCTCGAGTTGCCCCATCCGGGGCGCCAGGAGGCAATTACCGAATGGCATTAGAATTTATTCCACCCGGAGCCCCTACTGGCGGACGGTGCCTGGAATCATCCGCAGCGCGCCCTCCGTAAGTCCGTTCCTGCGGACTGAAAGTCCGCGTTCCCATGAAGTCGCTCGCAGGGAGGTAGAGTGACAGGTGCAAGGGCAACGTTAGAGCACAACGCAAGCGAGAGATCGGAAGTTGACATAGAGACACTTGTCTTTATACTAGGCGTAACCACTCGACACTAATGAATGCCCTTTCCGCCAACGCGCAGCGCCCTCGGCTATCGCAGCGTCACTTGGGCCTCGTTCCAAACCCGCACGCGCCCGACGGCTTCACCCGGACCGATCTTTTGACAGTCTTGGGCGTGGTCGCGGTAATGCTCGTCCTCGTTGCCGCAGGGCACAGCCGAGCGGCCGCGAGTGGCTCAGTGGCCGTGTGCCAGGACAATCTTCGAAGACTGTCGCTAGCCTGGTATCTCTACGCTTCCGATCACAGCGATCGTTTGGTTAACAATTACGGCATTCCCGAAGTCATGAGTACCGTCGCTGCGAAAAAGTATCTGAATTGGGCGAATAACCTGATGCAATGGACGCCGGATTCGAGTGTGACGAACACTCAATTGACGGCGTCCAGTCGATTGTGGCCTTACTTGAATGACGATTATGACGTCTTCCGCTGCCCAAGCGATACGTACGTGAGTCGCGTGCAAGCCTCCCTTGGTTGGACCGGTCGAACGCGGAGCTATTCCATGAATGATTCGCTCGGCGCTCCCGATGGGCATCCATCGATCGGTTCGGTCGCCGATGGCATCTCGCAATGGTGTCCAAGTTGGCGCCAGTTCCTGACCCTCAGTGCGATCCCGCGGCCCAGCGAGCTGATCACGTTTTTAGAGGAACACCCGGACAGCATTAACGACGGCCTCTTTATTCCAGGATGTACGGGAACTGGCGCGTGGGCAGACATTCCAGCTTCATTTCACAACGGCGCTTGTGGCTTTGCGTTTGTGGATGGACACGTCGAGCTGCACCCTTGGGCCGGGGAGGCCACCAAGCAGCCGGTCAAGTACGTTTACTCCAGCATCGTGCTCACCGGTGCGGCGCACGACGACTATCAGTGGGTCTTCGACCGCTCCCGCGTGGCGCTCTCAGAGATCACCGTGCGCCGGGGACCGAGCAACACCGTGCAGATTATTTCGTCGCGAACGCCGACGAACTTCGTGCTGCAAGCCACAGACCGACTGGGAGCTGGCACTTGGACGAAGACGACTCAAGCCGCGGCGCGGAGCGTGGGGCAGAACACGGTGCAAGTGCCGATGGAAGGCAACCAAGGTTTCTTCCGATTCAATCATTAACGTCCGTTCGCGCGAGCGTCGTTGACTGTGCCGGCCCGTTGGCGCTTGAACCTCGGACGCCCGCACAGCAGGCGTTCGTTCCTGGGACGATTCTCGGAAGAGTAGTCGCTCTGGCCTTCTCTTAACCAAAGATCTGTCGCCGCTCGCCCATCGTCAAAACCCGCCATTCCCCAACCCCAAGAGATCCCAACTGCAGCCCCCCAATCTGCACCCGGATCAAACGCAACGTCGGGAACCCAATCGCCGCGGTCATCCGCCGGACTTGCCGGTTCTTACCTTCCGTCAGCTCCAGCCCAATCCAGCAGCTCGGCACCGTCTTCCGAAAACGGATAGGCGGATCTCGCGGAGGGACTTCAGGTTGCGGATCGAGCACCCAAGCGTCGCACGGCAAGGTGCGATAGCCTTGGATCACGACCCCTTTCCGGAGCGGCGTGAGGTCGTCCGCAGTTGGAATCCGCTCCACTTGCGCCCAATAACGGCGCCGGTGGCCATGCTTCGGGTGAAGCAGTTGCTCATTCAACTTGGGCTCGTCCGCTAACAAGAGTAACCCCTCGCTATCGGAGTCGAGTCGGCCTAACGGGTAGACTCTCGGAGGCAAGCCAAGTTGCGCCAGAGTCGAAGCTCCAGCGACCTCCGCGGTAAACTGGGAAACCACTCCGAACGGCTTGTTCAGCGCAATCAACATTAGAGCCTCAGACAACGCGAGAGTGTACGAGCGAGGGGCTGGAAGTCGAGTTTGAGGGGTGCGCAAAACGCCGAACAGCCGGTGTTGTGACAAAACTTTTCAATGCTCCGCCGGCGGCACAGAGAGGGTGTGCCAAAGTGTCTCAGCGCTCCATTCACACGTCGAATGAGCATCATCGTAAAACTCTTACAATGAGTCTCTTACATTCACACCGTCCTAATCTTTCGGCATGGCATGCGCTCCGCTTTTCTCCTCCGTAGAAAGAGAAACAACACTACAGAAAGGAAGACAACATGAGACTAGTACGATGGCAGCGTCCTGAGGTGGCAGCGTGGGGTCGTTTCGATCACCTGACGAACTTGCGAGATCAGATCAATCGCTTGTTTGAATTCCCTCTGAACGGCGGAGAAGCAGAATCCGAGTTTTTCGGTTGGGCGCCGGTGATCGATCTGTATGAAGACCATAATCAATTGGTCGTGAAAGCGGAACTGCCCGGAATGAAGAAGGAGGACATTGATATCTCCTTGCACCAGGGCAGCCTGCTCATCTCGGGCGAACGCAAATCCGAAGTGGAAGAAGGCAATGGCGAAGCGTCTCGCGCGGAGCGGTTCTTTGGGCGATTCCAGAGAGCGTTGGAACTACCGAAGCCGGTCGATGCCAGCCGCGTCTCCGCCAGTTACAAGGATGGAATCCTAACGGTGAATCTTCCCAAGACGGAAGAATCCAAACCGAAACAGATTCAAGTGAAAGCTGGCTAAACAACAACTCAATCTCAAACGCAGACTATGAATAACACTGTTACAAAAGCTGAGAAACGTCCGACGCCTGACCTGCAGCAGCCGGAAGCCCGGGGTTATGTATCTCCGCGGGTCAACATCACAGAAACCAAAGATGGTTATTTGTTGGAAGCGGAAATGCCAGGCGTGAACAAGGACGGATTGGAGATCGCCCTGGAAGGGAACGAGCTCACGCTCGTTGGACGCCGACGTTCCGACGCTCCAGGGCTGGAGCTGGTCTACCGAGAATCGGCCAATCGCGATTACCGGCGCGTCTTCGCTCTGGACCCGATCATCGACACGGCCAAGATCGAAGCAAAAATGGAGAACGGCGTTTTGCGTCTCCACCTGCCGAAGGCCGAGGAAGTCAAACCGCGGCGCATTCCCGTGACGGAATAACGCGTCGCTGAGCAGTCCAAGCTCTGGAGTAACCCCGTAGGACTCGGTTCTGCGGGGTTATTCGTTTTTTGAGACTAGCCAAGCGGCCGCAGTTTCCGGTCGCGAATCCGGGCTTAACACCAACGCACTCTGGTTCGCGCCGGCATAAGCCGTCTGCACAATCTCAGGCAACGGTTGGCTCTCGCCGATGACCCAGAGCTTGCCCGGGGCGGTTAGGGCGAGCAAACCGGGGAGATCGCCATACTTGGCTCCGCCTGGCAGGAAACTCGGATCGCGCAGATCCAGCACTCGCCCAAACCGGAATCCACCCGCTTGAATGGCAGTGCGATCGATGGCCCCGCCCGCCAAGGCGCGCGCCGCGGCAATCCACGGTCCAGACGAATCAAGTCCAGCCAGGTGAATGCGCTGCGCGGAAGACCGTTGGCTTTGAGCGAAACGGATGACCGAGAGGATGTCATGGACGCGCTGGGCAAACACCGCGCGGTTATAGCCGAAGGTATAGGGTCCAGCCTCCCGCGGGTTCTTCACGCGTGGGGTTTGTGACAGGGGTTGGCCATTGGCAAGAAACTCACCTTGGTAAAGAAGGTCAACCCCGATGACCGTCGCTCCAGAATCGAGGAAGCGACGCACGATGCTGCTGGGCCGCAGCGCAGACGAGTCGGCCCCGGCGGTAAAGAGGCCAGCTTTACCCGTTTCGGTCACGCAGATCACTGTTTGGTCGGTTGCCTGTTTCGGACGTAGAACGAGGAGTGGAAGCTCTTCATCATAGGAGGCATTCCGCAAGCGTCCCGAGGTAAGCCAGAAATCGCCGCCATCCGTCTGTGCGTTCTCGGTCCATTGCACTGTGCCAGCTTGAGCGAGGGTTCTGCCGATCAGAACCTCCAGCGCGGGCACTGCCAAGCGGCGGTACTCCTCGATCGATGCGCTCGCTTGTTGGATCTGTTTCTCTGTATCCGCGGTCAACCACCGCAAGAGCTCACGTTCAAAATCCGGCCCCCCCGACGGCGCTGGATGGGCGTCGTCCCAAACGGACATTTCCGCTTTGGTAAGCCGTTTGTAATCCTCTTCGACCACGGGCTCGGGCCAGCCGAGCTTGAGGTGCTGATTCATCCAGCTGTACATCGCGGCGCGGCTGACGTAATTGTAGTTATGATCGAAATGGATCAGCGGCTTGAGCATGACGTTCCCGGGCGCTCCCATCATGGCAAAGTGCTGCTTGAGTTCGGGAAACCCCTTCGTCGCCATCTCCTTGGTCCAGTCATTGGCCGCGGTCATGCCCAAAGGTTTGGGAGCGAACAAGGCCGCAAATTCGACGTTGCCGGTATCGACTCGGAGCAAGGACGCGTTTTCGCACGTGCAACCTCCCTGCATGGCGGTAGAGACCATGACCGCTGGAAAGGCGACGCTCGGGCGGGGATCAAGGGCGCAAAGAAGAAAAGTCTGCGTGCCGCCGCCGCTCGCCCCGGTAACGCCAACGCGGCTGCTGTCCACGTCAGGCAAGCTGGTCAGGAAGTCCAGGGCGCGGATCGAATTCCAAGTTTGCAGTCCCATAATACTCTGCAAATGCGCTTCGGCTTGCGGGCTGAACAGTCCCCAATTGGAGGTGGTGTTCATCTCTGGACGTTGTTTGGCAAAGCCATGCGCGATCTCCATGGAAATCTGACGGCTGTCCGCATAACCGAGCATATCGTAGTGAAAAACGACACAGCCCATCCGAGCGAGCTGGACGCACCGGGACTGCAATGGGCTGCGCCCGCCCTCTTCAAATCGCTCCCCGCCCTGCACGATTTCACGTCGAATGCGCTCGTCGCCAAATTCCAGGAACCGGCCGTTATCCCAATGCCCATGCGGGCTGAGAACGGCGGGCAAGCGCCCGGTCTTTCCTTTCGGCCGATACAGATTTCCCGTGACGAAAAATCCTGGAACGCTCTCGAAATAGACCTTCTCCACGGTGTAGGTGTCGCGGTCGACTTTGCCATGGATCACCGGGTTGAGCGGAGTCTTGGTCGGCATGGGCCACAATCCCAGCGCAACCTGAATTTGGCGTCGGACCTGTTCCGCCCGTTTTGACCATTCCCCAGGGCTAGCCGACGGCGTGAAGGGGAAGTATCCATCGAGGTCTTTGGGGGGCGCCAAGCGGTGATCCTCCGGCAGTTGGCCTGGAGGCAGGACCCTCGGCACCGCGGCTTGGGCAGCTCCGCAACTGGCACTTGCCAGGCCTGCGAGCAACCACCAAAACGTCCACGAGCGAGGCCGACGTGAACGGGGATTCTTTCGTGAGGCAGAGCGCACGGTGCGGGTGTTCGGGATCATGATCCCGATGGTAGCGTGCGGCTGGTTTCTGCCAACGAAGAAAATCGATCGAACCGCCGCGCTGGATTGAACTGGGGGAGTGTTAGGATTGCCTGGACAACGCCACCAGGCGCTTGAGCTGCCATTGCGCATTGTAATTGGGCGTCCATTCCTGAACCCGCCCCAGGACATGCAACACTTCCGGGTTTGCCACCGCGAGCGGAAGCGATCCCGAGCAAACCCGCACCGCTTCCTCGGCGGCGGTCTGCTGGAGTTCGGCTTGCGACTCTTCCGAATACCACGCGACATGGTCGCTGAGGATCAGGCGCGGATGGTGGCGCAGAGGAGAGCCTGGGGCCGGTGGCTCGTGTTCGAAGACGTCCAGGGCGGCCTGGGCCAGGTGACCCGCATCGAGCGCCCGCCGCAAGGATTCGTTGTCGACCACCGGCCCGCGCGCGGTGTTGACGAGAATGGCTCCCTGCTTCATCCACCCCAGTTCTCGCGCCCCGATCAGGTGGCGTGTTTCCGCCAGCAAAGGCACATGCAATGAAACATAATCAGACTCCCGCAAGAGCGTTTCCAGATCCACCAGGCGAACACTGAGGTCCTTGGCTCGCTGCGGGTCCAGATAAGGATCCGTCGCCAGCAAGCGCATTCCCCAACCTCCCATCTTGCGCGCCACGGCTTGGCCGATATTGCCCAGACCAACCAGCCCCAGCGTGCGCCCGGAAGTCCGATAGAGCGGCTCGAGCGGATTCGGGTCCCAGCTATCCCGTTCCATTTTCTTGTGCTTTCCCACGACGTTACGGATGCAAGCCAGGAGCATCGCGATGGCGTGGGTTGAGACTTCGTCCAGACAGTACTGGGGGATGTGACCGACGATGATTTTAGCCTCGGTCGCGGCGGCCACATCCACGTTGTCATATCCCACCCCATAGCGAATGATGACTTTGCAGCGGCGAAAACGACCCATCAAAGCCCGAGTGATCGGCAGCCAGCGCACGAGAATCCCTTCCGCATCTTCGCATTTCTGAATCCCTTCCGTATCGGTGAATGCGTCGGCATCGACAAACTCTCCGCCCGCCGCCTGAATGATCTCTCGCTCACGTTGGACGCTGGGATACCCGTGCTTTAACAGGACGACTTTGAACTTGGCCATGGCTTTGTCGTGGGATATTTCCGGAACCGATTCCGCAGAGCAACGCTAATCCGAACGCCGCCAACCGTTAGCTCGCCAGGAATGAGCGTGAAAACATCAACTGAGCGTCTTCTGGAAACGTCGTGAGGCCAGCCAGAGTGTGGCGGTCCCAAGGAGGGCGAGCGCTGCCATTTGCGGCCAGAGCACTGCGCTGCCGATGCCTTTCAGGAAGATCCCGCGAATGATCACTAGAAAATATCGCAGCGGATTCAAATAGGTCAGCCACTGGATCGCAGGCGGCATGTTGGCAATCGGGAAAATAAACCCGGAAAGCAAGACGGCTGGAGAGAAGAAGAGAAAGGTGCTCATCATGGCTTGCTGCTGAGTCTGCGCAATGGTGGAAATCAAAAGCCCAACCCCCAAGGTCGTCATCAGATAGAGAAGCACCGAAATGAATAACCAGACCAGGTTGCCTCGGATCGGAACACCAAACCAAAGGACGCCCACGATCGTGATGAGCACCACATCCGCCAGACCGATCAGAGCAAAAGGCACCGTTTTACCCAGGATGAACTCCAGTCGCGTGATCGGAGTGACCATGATCTGTTCAATCGTTCCCATCTCTTTCTCCCGCACGACCGCAATGCTGGTCAGCATCAAGGTGATCAACATCACGATCAATGCGATGACGCCTGGCACATAAAAATTGCGGCTTTCCAGGTTCGGATTGAACCAGGCGCGCGTTTCGAAGTGCACTTGTCCAGGCCATCGCATGGCGCCGTGCGCTCGAGTCATGCGTTGGTGAAGGATCTCGTCCGAGTAAGCCTGAATGATATGCCCGCTGTAGCTCATGATGATCCCAGCTGTGTTGGAATCCGTGCCGTCGAGGAGCACTTGCACCGGAGCGGTCCTTCCTCCGCGGATTTCGTTTTCCAACCCGCGGTCAATCCGGAGCAGCATCCGCACGGTGCCGCGGTCGAGGAGACGCTGAGCCTCTCGATCGTCCGCCACGTAACTACGAATTTCAAAGTAACCCGACTCCACGAATCGGGCGATCAACTCTCGGCTCGACACGGTTTGATCGCGATCATAAATCGCGGTCGCGACGTGCCGCACATCCGTGCTGACGGCGTATCCAAACACCAGGAGTTGCACGATTGGAGCAATAAAGATAACGCCACGTGTTTTTCGGTCGCGAAAGACCTGAATGAACTCTTTGATGACCATCTGACGGACGCGCTCCAGCATGCTATTCCAATCTCCTTTTAAAGAGCGCCAGGGCCAACCCGAGCATCGCCACCCCAAAAGCGGTTAAGAGCCCCACTTCGAGAACCAGGACTTCCAGCCCCGCCCCCTTGAGGTAGATGCTTTTTAAGAGAGTGACAAAGTAGCGTGCGGGAATGAACGAGGTCACGATCTGGAGGGCGCGCGGCATGTTGGCAATCGGCGTCATGAATCCCGAGAGCAAATAGGCAGGCAGAAAGGTCAGAACCATCGCGAGTTGGCTGGCGAGCAATTGGCTCTTGGTCACAATGCTCACAAAAATGCCGAGTGAAAGCGCGCCCATCAGAAAAATGGCGGCCGTCCCAAACAGCAAAACGACGCTGCCGCGCAAGGGAATGCCAAACAGGAATTCCGCCATGACCACGGCCAGAGCGACGTCGAACATGCCGACGCCGAAATACGGCACGAGCTTCCCCAAAATCAGCTCGGGCCCTTTGACCGGCGTTGAGATGAGCTGCTCCATGGTCCCGCGTTCCCACTCGCGCGCGATGGTGAGCGACGTCAGCAGTGCCGCGATGACCATCATAATCACCGCGATCAGGCCTGGAATAATATAGTTTCTTGATTCCAGTTCCGGATTGAACCAAACACGCGCCCGCATCTCCAAGGGTGGATCCGGACGGCGCTCTCCGCGCCGGTGCATTTCCTCGAGCGCGACGTGTTGCGACGCAGCCTGGGCAATGGATTCGGCATACCCTGCCGCAATGGTGGCGGTGTTGGAGTCGCTGCCGTCGACGATCACTTGAACCTTGGTGTCATGGCCCGCCTCGAGTTGGTCCGCGAAATCCGCCGGCACGACAATGGCCATCAACGCTTCACCGGAGTCGATCGACCGTTCCAAATCGCCGTAGGCAAAGACCTGGCCGCGGAAGGAGAAATAGCGCGACGCGATAAAGCGGCTGAGGAACTCCCGACTCGCTTTGGTTTGGCTCTGATCCCACACTACCATGGGCACGTGATCGACATCGAACGAAAGGGCGTATCCGAAGAGCGTCAACAGCAGCATCGGCAGCGCGATGGCAATCGCCAGACTGAGCGGATCCCGCACGACATGCAGGAATTCTTTGCGAGCGATAGCCCAGACCCGGCGCAGGTTCATGCCCGAACCTCCGCTGGCGCAGGCCGAGCTCGGTCCCGCGTTTCAATGAGAGAGACAAAGACATCCTCGAGCGACGGCGTGATCCGGGCCATGCGCGCGACAGGATAGCCGCTGCGTTCGAGGTGCTGCTGCAAGGCATCCAGGCCAGCGAAATCCTGGGTCGCAATGGCGTGCAGGCCCTTGCCGAAGAGCGCGACTTCTCGAATCCCGGCAAAGCGTTCCACCGACGCCATCGCGTCTTGAGGGCGCGCGCAATGGATGTCGATGACCTGGTCGCGCATGAGTTCCGTTTTCAACTTGGCCGGAGTTCCATCCGCAATAAGTTCGCCGCGGTAAATCAAACCGATGCGATCGCAATACTCCGCTTCATCCATGTAATGGGTGGTGACAAACACGGTCACGCCGCGGCCGGAGAGTTCGTAGATCAAGTCCCAAAAACGCCGGCGACTGATGGGGTCCACTCCGGAAGTCGGCTCGTCCAGAAATAAGATGGGAGGTTCGTGCAGGATGGCGCAGCCGAGCGCCAGCCGTTGTTTCCAGCCGCCCGAGAGAATGCTCGTGCGGGAGGCGCGATGCTGGTCAAGACCAGCCATTTGAATGACCCACTCTTTCCGGGCTTTCTTCTTGTCCGGCGGTATGCGGTAAATGCCGCTATAAAAATCAATGTTCTCCTGCACGGTCAGATCTTCGTAGAGCGAAAACTTCTGACTCATGTAGCCAATGCGGGTCTTGATCTTCTCCTGCTCCGTCGAGATGTTGAAACCAGCGACCGTCCCGGTGCCGGAGGTTGGCGTGAGCAGCCCGCAGAGAATTCGAATCGTCGTCGACTTGCCCGCCCCGTTGGGACCCAAAAAGCCGAAGATCTCACCTTCCGCGACTTCAAAGCTGATATGTTTCACCGCGATAAACGACCCAAACTCGCGCTGCAAGTTATGGACCGACACGGCAACGTTCTTGTTGGTGCCAGGCGCGTTCATTCTAGTTTCGAGTGCCCGGCGTTAATGGTTTGGAAACGCTTGCCTCACCTTCTTCTCCCACGACGGAGATGAACACGTCTTCCAAGCCAGGCTCGATCGGTTCGATGCCGTCCCACGGAACGCCTGCCTGGCGTAACGCCGTTTCGATTTGGAGTCGTGCCCCGCCCGGATCGCGGGTGACCAGGTGCACTCGATCCCCAAAAAGGCCGACCCACGAGTCGGGCAGGGTCTGGCGCAGCAGCGCGGTGGCGCGCCGCGCTTGGCTCGAACGAATCTCGAGAATTGTGCCTCGCATGAGGCGCTTTACTTCGTCTGGAGTGCCAACGCTTAAGACGCGTCCTTGATGGATCAGAGCAATTCGGTTGCAGCGTTCCGCTTCATCGAGATACGCCGTCGATACGAAAATCGTCACTCGCTCCCGGAGCAGTTGATAGAGGATGCGCCAAAACTCGCGACGTGAAACCGGATCGACCCCATTGGTCGGTTCGTCCAGAAACAGAACGCGCGGGGTATGGATGAGGGCGCAAGCCAATCCCAGCTTCTGCTTCATGCCGCCAGAAAGTTTTCCGGCCAGGCGTTTTTTAAAAGGGATGAGATTGCTAAAGGTCAGAAGCTCTTCAATTCTCGGGTCGCGCGTCTTCCTGGGGACCTCATAAATATCGGCGTAGAAGTGGATGTTCTCCAGCACAGTCAGGTCGGGATAAAGCCCGAACCGCTGACTCATATAGCCGATCTGCGTTTTGACTTGGTCTGCGTCTTTCACCACGTGGAAGCCGCTTACCCAGGCGTCTCCAGTCGTCGGTGTGAGAATCGACGTTAGCATGCGAATGCTCGTCGTTTTCCCGGCCCCATCCGGGCCGACCAGTCCAAAGATCTCTCCTTCTTGAACGACCAAATCCAAACCCGCCACGGCTGGACGTTCCGCGAAAGTCTTGGTCAACCTGACTGTCTCAATGGCGGCCATCAGGTTGGGGGTGCGAGTCGGTCCGAATCTCGGCGTCCGCGGGCATTCCGGGTTTTAGTTCCATCTTCGGGTTGGGCAGGTCGACCTTGATCCGGTAGACCAGCTTTACTCGCTCCTTTTGCGTTTGCACGTTCTTGGGGGTGAACTCGGCTTGCGACGCGATAAATGAGACTTGGCCCTCGTACTTTCTGCCCGGATAAGTATCCGTGGTAACGGAAACCGTTTGGCCTAGCTTCACTCGACCTAGATCGGTCTCGTCGATATACGCCCGAAGCCATACAGACGATAACGCGCCGACCACCACCACAGGAGTCCCGGGCGCGACATACTCGCCAGGTTCGACGTTTTTCGACAGCACCACTCCGGTCAGAGGCGAAACGAGCTTGGCGTAATTCAAACGCGTTTTGGCGAGAGACAATGCGGCTCGGGTCTGTTCCACCTTTGCTCGCGTCTGGTCGATATCTTCGCGCCGAGGGCCTTCTTGGATGAGTTTGAATTGCTCGGAAGCTTCCTGCATGCGTGCGGCCGCGGCTTCAAAGAGACCTTTCCGGTGGGCAAACTCCTCGTCGGAAATCACTTTGGTTTGGAGCAACTGTTGGGCGCTCTTGAAATCGGACTCAAGCCGGGTGCGGTCCGCCTCAGCGGCGGTGAATCGGGCTTTCGCCGCCGCGATCTCTCCTGGGCGCGCTCCGGCTTCCATGGCAGCCAACTGGCTTTGAACGGCCCGTAAGTCGGCTTCCCTCATCGCGACTTCCGCTTCGAGATCTCCGGTTTCGAGCGTCGCGACAGCCGCCCCTTGTTCGACCAGTTGTCCCTCATCCACTAAACGCTTCTCGACGCGGCCAGGAATTTTAAAGCTCACTTCCGCATCGGTAATCTCGATATTCCCGCTCACGCGGATGAGGTCGGAAGTGGAATGTGCGGGACGCTTGAGGACCAGGTAGGCCACAGTAGCTCCCAGCAGAAGGACAATCGGCAACGCCACCCATTTCTTTTGTCTCATACAGCACGTCTCGACTAAGTCCGGCTTGATCCTGTTCCATTCCACACGTTCCACTTCGCCTGCGGCTTCCGTGGAAACGGTGGTGCCTGTCGAAATCAACGTTCCGGGATGTTTACGAGGCCGCGGCTGGATAGCAAGACACGAGCGCGGTGCCTGCCCGCCAGGGCAGCCCGGTTCGCGATGCGCTAAAATTCATGTATCTTACGCCCTTAATCAGAGAAAGGAGCGCTATGAATCCGACTGAAGCAAAATTCCATGATGACCTGGAGTCGATTGCATCCAAACTCGATTTGGACGTCAAGAGCGGCAAATACTCGTGGGCGGACGTGCAAAAGAGGCTCGTGAACCGGACCAACGATCTGGCCAGGACCACCGATGAGGTGGTGCATGAATACGCCTGGACATCACTGGCCGTGGCGGCGGGATTGGGAGTCCTCATTGGCATTCTCCTGCCGCGAGACTGACCGAGTGTCCCCGTTCCGGCGCGCTCCTATCGACTTCATTCGCCCAAGGAGCCGCCGGGACTTACAGAAGACTTAGCCCCCAATGCAGCTCATCGTCCGTTGCGGCTGCACAAACTCCGCTTCTCCAATGTGGTGACGCGCTTCTTTCTGTCGCACAATCTCGTGCAGCTGACGCTGGATCTCCTCATCGGTCGCGCCGGCTGTCATCATTGTTTTGAGGTCGTGTTCGTGCAGGCTGAAGAGACAGGTGCGGACTTTACCATCGGCCGTCAGGCGCACACGATTGCAATGTCCACAAAACGGCTCGGTCACCGGCGCAATAATTCCAATTTCCCCGCGCCCGTCGGAAAACTGCCAGCGCCTGGCGGTTTCTGAGGGATTGGCGCTTGAGACCGGGACCAGGTTAAACTTGGCTTGGAGCCGCGCTAGAATCTCTCGACCTGGGACCACCATGTCTTTCAGCCAGGCCCGACTGGAATCGAGCGGCATGAATTCAATGAAGCGAAAGCTGACGTTTTGCGCACGCGCAAATTCCGCCAATGCTTCGAGTTCGTGATCGTTGATTCCGCGGATGACCACGGCGTTCACCTTGACGGGGTCAAACCCAAGCTCCTGCGCCTGGCGAATCGACGCCAGCACGTCGCCCAACGCGTCCCGGCCGGTCATGCGGCGGAAATTCTCACGATCGAGCGAATCCATGCTGAAACTCATCCGCTTCAACCCTGCGTCGCGAAGGGCGCGCGCTTTCCTGGCAAAGAGGAAGCCATTGCTGGTCATGGCCAGGTCTTCGACGCCAGGAATCTCGGCGATCTTCTTGACGAGGATTTCCAACCCTTGGCGCAACAAGGGTTCGCCCCCCGTCAAACGCACCTTGCGAATGCCGCATCCCACGAAAAGGCGGGTCAGACGTTCAATCTCTTCGAAACTCAGGATCTGAGAGCGCGGTTTCCACTCCGGAGGCCGAAGTTTTTGCGGAAGTGGGTTCCGAATGGCGTCAAACTTGGTCCGATAGAAGTTCGCGGCTTCTTCGGTTTCAGGAAGGCAGTATAAACAGCGGAAGTTACAGCGGTCGGTCAGGCTAATGCGCAGGTCGCGCATGACGCGACCGTGCGAATCGATAAGGGGCGCCACGTCAGACATCCAAAGCGCGGCGCAGCACCGCCCTACTTGTTGAGAGAGGTCGCATTGGTAACGGTACCCGAGTCCGGGGCTGCGGAATTCGTAAGCACCGTGGCACCACCATCGCGACGAATCTCGACATCCAGGTTGAAATTGGTCCCTTTCGGATTGGACCCAGTAAAGCCTTTGCGGAGCATTTCGCCACCCTTTAAGCTGCCATAAAGACCGCGGCGAATCCACTCCAGACGTCGACTCACGGAGAGTTCATCCCGTAGACGACGGACCTGCTCTCGGAGACTGGCGAGGTCGTTAAATTGACGTTCCAAGTCGGATTTCTCCGCTTGCAGGCGTTTGAGCTCTTTCAGTAGAAACTCGCGGTCTCCTTCGGAAGCCTCCAGCTTGCGTTGGGTATCCGCGATCTGATTCTCGAGGGTGGAGATCGAACTGGTCAGTTCGCCCATCTTCTTGGTCATCCCGTCGCGTTCGCTCTCCAGTTCATTGATTCGGGCATCCCGGCGGCTGATTTCTTCTTTGGCCGTCTCGGCAGCGGCTTTGGCATCCGCTTGGGTTTTGGCAAAGTTGGCGGACACCGAGGCAAGGTTGTTGGAGTAAGTCTTGAGTTCCTCGGCCTGCGTCGTGAAATCGCGTTCCAAGCTTAGATTGACGAGTTTTTGCTCGTCGAGTTTCCGCGATGTTTCGACCCACTCATTCGAATAATGCCCGATCGTAGCGACATCCTGTTTCTTCTCCTTGGTCGCGGTGCTGTGGCGATAGATCAGTCCAGCGGCCAAGAGCAAACAGAGAAGCGTCAGAACGATTGCCGCGATCTTCGAGTTCATAACGAGAACACGATGCGCGGGTCATCAGGTTTTGGCAAGCCCTCTTCCTTGAAGAACCGGCTTTTGCTCCTAGATTGTACCTGTGCGATGTCCAAGCGAAATACCGGTGATGGTTCTGCCCAAGGCCATTCTCTTCCCGCAGGCCATGTTGCCTCTTTATATTTTCGAACCGCGTTATCGGCAGATGCTTTCGGACGTGCTGGATACCCACCGCATGTTCTCGGTGGCTCTGCAGAAGCGAGGCCGCACCCGCGGGACCCCGTCTGACGTAGCGGGTCTTGGTTTGGTGCGTGCTTCCGTAGGAAACAGGGATGGCACCTCCCACCTGGTGTTGCAGGGCTTGGTGCGCGTGCGATTGGAAGAACCTGTCCGTTTGCGGCCCTATCGAGTGCAGAAGATTCGTCCCCTGGAAACCACGGCCAACGATGGCATCGTTGTGGATGCGCTTGCGGCCAAAGTCCTCGAATTGGTCGCGGTTCGCCTGGAACAGGGGTCAGAGTTGCCCGTGCAAGTATTGCGGCAGCTCAGTCGACCGGAGCGGGAAACGAGTTCGAATTCTCCAATGTTTTCGTTGAAACAGGTGCTGCAATACCTGGTCAGCTTGGACAATCCGGATCAACTGGCAGACCTTATTTCCTGTGCTCTGCTAACTTCAGCGGCCAAACGCCAGGTCATTCTCGAAACTGCGAATCTCGAAGAACGGTTTAAACACCTGATACACTTCCTGATGCTCGACATTCAACGACACCGCAAGAACTCCAAGTTGTAACTTTGCGGGCCAACGAGCGCAGACCGTCGAGATTGGAAAGGCGTCATCCAAGAGTCGCCAAGAGCGGCGGGTAGTCTTAGCTTGAGACGGTGAATTTGCTGGACGTCCATTGGCTCTTTGCGTCGCTCATTTGGGGCTCAGTTGGGGTGGGTTATTTCATTTACGGCCGGAAGCAGCAGTCGCTCGTGGCGCTTTTTGGGGGTATTATTATGGTCGCAGCGTCGTATTTTGCCGGTTCGGCGCTGACCATGTCAGCGATTGGGAGTGGGTCGATCTTGCTGGTTTACTGGCTCATGCGGGCTGGTTACTAGCTTCGCGCTGCGGTCGCCTCCCAAGATATCCTCTTTGATCTTTTGGGCCAAATAGGTCAAGCTGGGCTCCCGTGGAATTTGTTCGAGACATTTATTCGGCGAAAGGCGCACTGGGGAAACCGGTGATCTCTTTCGAGTTCTTTCCGCCAAAAACAGACGAAGGCGATCGTCAGTTGCTGGAAACGACCATCCCCGCCTTGATGCAGACCCGGCCGGACTATTGTTCGGTGACCTACGGCGCAGGCGGGAGCACGCGGGATAAAACCTTGATGATCGTGGATCGTATTCAGCGCGACCATCATTTGACCGCGGTGGCGCACTTGACGTGCGTGTCGTCCACCCAGGCTGAAATCGCGGCGTTGCTCGGGCAAATTCAGCGTTTAGGAGTGAAAAACGTGCTGGCCTTGCGCGGGGATCCACCGGGAGGGGGCGAATTCAAAGCCACGCCTGGCGGATTCGAATACTCGAGTCAGTTAGTGCGCTTCATCCGTCAGAAAGCCGAGTTTTCCATCGGCGTCGCTGGTTTTCCGGAAGGCCACATCGCCTGCAAAGCGGGCAAACATGCCGATTGGGCCTACTTAAAACAAAAGATCGATGCCGGCGCTGATTTCGTCATCACTCAGCTCTTTTTCGATAACGCCGACTTTTTTGAGTTTCGGGATCATTTGGACAAGCTCGGCGTCAAGGTGCCAGTAATCCCCGGCGTTATCCCGATTCTGCGGGCAAGCCAGATTAAGAAATTTGCCACGATGTGCGGAGCTCGCGTCCCGAATCGATTGGCGACGGCTCTGGACGCGATTGGCGACAAAGACGATGCCGTGGCCGAGTTCGGCGTCGAATACACCACGAAGCAATGCGATGAATTGCTGGGCCGGGGCGCTCCAGGCATCCATTTTTACACCCTCAACAAGGCCGATTCGACCACGCAGATTCTCCGGAACTTGAAGTTGGCTTAACCACTGGCCCCATTCGCGGCGCGCCCCTGCCGCAACGGCAGGCCGCTTGCCAACCCACCGCCGAACGCCTGCGGTCCTGGGCCGCTCCTCATCCGCGGTGCGATTACTGCCGGACCCGGAAAAAGTTCGAACTGCGGTCGGCCGGAACAACGAACGGGCTAGCGGCTGCTGGAATATCCTGGAACGGCTGGCCCAAATCCGCCGTCTGCTGGAGTGTTCCCACAAAGTTCAGTAGCACGACGCCATTCGCGAGTCGTGTCGCGTTCAGAACTGGCTTCGGTAAGGCAGGGTCGGTCACAGGAGTTCCGTCCGTGCCGGCCGGAGGCTGGGTGGTGGGCGGTTGCGTCACCGTATCGGTTGGAGGTGCAAGCTGAGGCTCCGTTCGCAGAATCCAGATCGGGTTGGCGTAGGCGTAACGACCAGGAATATGCCGAGTCGCGTCTCCCGCTGTGCGCGTGAAGGCGCGCACAAAAAACCGGTCGGACGTGACACCTTCGCCCACTTCATACTTGTCCAAGTCTAGCGTGGTCACGAGCGTGTGCGAGAAGCGGAGCGGGTCTCCGGGAATTTGATTCCAAGTCAGCGTGTCGCCGAGGAACTCCCCGTTCCAATAGCGGTCAGGTTGTCGGACATAAATCCGGTCGTGCGACGGATACGCGCGCTGTGGAGACTCGATCGCATCCTTGCCGAATCCTCCAGGCCCGTGTTTCAAAGGCGCATAAAGGCGAGGTTCCACAGGCTTGGACGCGCCCGGGCTAGGTTGAACCCCAACGTAAACGTCTATGTCCATGATTGGACCGAACTCTGAAGTGGAGATAACCTCCGTGAGCAGCGTCACGGTTTTGGCTCCCGGTTCCAGGGGGCCAGCTCCTTGGCCTTTCACCAGGCGCAGGACACCGCCCATCTGCACGTCGCTATCATCAATCTTGTTATTCCCATTGCGATCAATGGCTATGCGGATAGCTGGCCCATCGGTAACGCAGAATCGCCCAGTCTTAAGCGCGGTGACAATTTGTTCCTGGGTATGCGCACGAATGTTAAGCCCCAGATTAGCAGCATCGTCGATCGGGTTGTGGGGCGGGTTGACAACGGGAGGGGTCGGATCACCGGGATCGAGAATCGGATCTCCAATGGGACCGATCACATCGGGCGGTTTAACGGGAGGGGGCGTTGTCCCCGGATCGAGGATCGGATCTTTGATCGGACCGATCACATCCGGCGGCTTGACCACCGGGGGAGTTGAAGGGCCTGGATCCACAACTGGATTGTCGATCGGACCGACCACATCCGGCGGCGTAACCACTGGCGGTGTGGGATCGCCTGGATCGACGATTGGCCCAATGGGTCCAACCACATCGGGCGGTATTACTACCGGAGGCCGGACTGGGTCGACCACAATCGGATCTTTGACAATCGGATCTTTGACAATCGGATCTTTGACAATCGGATCTTTGACAATCGTGTCGGTCGGCGGCAGGAGGATTCCAGTGTCCGGAGGTAACTTGATGAAAGACGTGAGTTGCGCCCGGGTCGGCGAGGTAACCACAGTCGCTTTAGCCACGAGCTTCCCGGAGGGTGTCAGAGAATTCTGTCCGATCGGAATGTCCACCACCGCCGGATCCTCGTGGTAAATGACCGGTCCGGTCGGTGCGCCGGCGAAAACCAAGTTGCGCGGCTTGCCAATGGCCGTGTCGTTGGCATCGTCCGTTCCCAAGAAATAGCCAGCGCGACGGTAGTTCAGATCTCCGTGTGCATCCGATCCGCCGCCCATAAAGAAGCGGCGCGGTTCGCCTGGTTGAAGCCAACCCCGCGGCGCGGTGATATCCGCGTTTTCTTCGAAGGCCAGGCCGCGGAGGTTCATGAGATCCCAATCGTAGGCGCCGTGGTGCAAAGCGCGTTCTGTTTCCTCTGTGTCTTGCTGCCAGAGGCCATTCACGACGTCGAACGGGATCAGTTCAAAAAGGCTGCCCGCAGAACCGCCGGTAATGAAACCGCGTCGTGCTTCCTCCAGCGGAAGAGCGATCTTGTGAAATTCATCGGGAAGAAGATCGATACTGGTAAACCCCTCCACCACCGCGATGATCAGGGACTCGAACGGGTTGGAGCTGTCCGCGTTCAGCTTTTCATTGCGCTCGTAACCGTGTTCCTGGCCCAGGAAAACGCCGAGATCACCCCCGTTCGGGCGGCAATATTCGTGGCTGCAGACGCGAGTGCGATAGCGGGTATCTTCGTTCCAAAACTCCAGACCAAGCACGGCCGGGGATTTGAACGCTCGCAGTAACATATGATCCGTGGTCCATGGAATCAGGTCGGGGCCACGGCTCGAGCCACCCGCCAGATGGTGCGCGACGAAAACAACGCCCTTGCGCTCAATCTCAGGCAAAAGTGGCTCAACGGCAAACTCCGGCCGCGGCTCAAATGGACGGTCGAGTCGCCGGGTGGCGCCGCCGAAGCGGCTGGTGTAGCTCGGAACGAACACGCTTTCGTTACCCACGTTCAGACTGGAAGTGGATGGAAAGTAAACCATGTGCAGGCGCCCGAAATAGTCGAACGAATCAAGGCTTTGGAAATCGCGCACCAGGTAGCTTTCGGAATCGCCGTGCCTCAGGAGTGTCCCGCGTGGGTCGTCACAGCCTTGGGGACGGCAGAGTTTGGCAAGGTCGTAGACCAGTCCGTCGCCGAAGGGCAGTCCTAGCGTGATGTTGCCAAAGGGGACGAAGCTGTCGACAACCGAACGTTTTACCTCCGGCACCACGTCCACTTCGCCGCCGAGAAAGATCTGTGGCATGACCCCGTAGGACTGGTAATTCTGCGGGAAACGAAAACTGGACGCCCGGAGTGTGGCCTCCCGATTGACCCCTGTCTGGCCGTTGATCACCCCATGAGCAAAGGCGAATCGCGCTTCGTTCATGTCGCGCAGGACGCCGCCCTGGCTGCGCACATTCTCTTCTTTGAGCATGTCCCCTTGGTCGTGGGCAGTCTCAACGATCTTGTCGATTTGGGGGAGGTCCGCATCAATCACCTGCTCCGAACTAGACGCGTGTTCCGTGGCAAAAAGGAAATCCATGCCCATGGCTCCCATCGCGCGAATCACCCCCCGGTAATTATAGCCTGCTTCCCCTTCATTATCGGTCCCCTGGGAATGATAGTGAAAATCTCCGTAGACCCAGCGATTGTCGAAACGCGGCAACGGCTCTGGGGCGAGGTAAACGCGGACAAAATTTCGCAATGTGATGAACCGGTTGACGTCTAAATCGACGCTCAACCCTTGCGGAAGCTGAATGGCTGGCCAATCGTCACGTTCCAAGATGACCTCAATTTGCAGGGCGATGGAAGCGCCGGGATCCTTGGTGTAAGGCACATACCAAAGCGACCCGTGCCATTCACTGGTATTCGAGAGGTCGCGGAAGGCTTCCGGATTCTCTCCTTTCCACAAGCGGCACAATCGATACTGGGGAAAAGCGGTGACGTTGTGCGGATAGGGCCAAGCTCCCACCATCAGTTCGATCTCATGAAGATGCTGCGGCGAGAACTCGATGGGCGGCCTTTCGACCGGTCCGAGTTCCTTCACGCGCACCGAATAGAACTTGCC
This sequence comes from Limisphaerales bacterium, assembly GCA_044225505.1. Lineage (GTDB taxonomy): Bacteria > Verrucomicrobiota > Verrucomicrobiia > Limisphaerales > SIBE01 > JAXMHN01. The sequence goes on along the minus strand of JBGAIN010000024.1, from coordinate 26,609 downwards.
AAGGGACACGACATTGGCCGGCAGATGAATCGGGATCTTGTTGGGAGGGACCGTGGCATAAATAATATCGTCCAGGCCCGCGTCCATGGCGCCATGGATGCTAATCTGAATAGGAATGGCTCCATATTCGAGACCCCCTCCCGCTTTCTTGTTCGGCTCAATTCGCCATGGAGCATCCAAGCCAAACTCGAAAGTCCCTTCCAAACCGGCAATGGCATGCACTCGACTTGTGCTAGAGAGGCAAAAGGCCGTTAGGAAACTGGCCAACAAAACTCGTGCCCGAAGGAGTTGATTTCTATTCTTCATGTGCACAGCGAGCAGGTGATTGCTCACATCGAATGTTACAGGACTGGTTAACCTCGCACCTACTGGTTTACCAGGGTAACACTCTTGGCCGTTCCAACAAGCCAAATCCAGCAGGGCAAAAATTGGCCAACGGATCAAGAGACGCTCTCCAAGTCATTCCACGGCGTTCCCATGGATTGGTTGGGAGGACGGCTTTTTCTCCTGGCCACCCCTTGCCTGACACGTAAAATGGCGGGTAACCCGTTCCAGGCACCATGACACTCGACGAGACGATGGCGGAACTTGCGGCACTGGCCAAACCTGCGACCAAGAAGACCTACCAGCGTCACGGCGCGCCCGAACCCTTGTTTGGGGTCCAGGTTGGCGATCTCAAGAAGCTGCAGAAGAAGCTCAAAGGCCAGCAGAACTTGGCCCTTCAGCTTTACGCGACGAGCAATTCCGATGCAATGTACCTCGCTGGACTAATCGCCGATGGGGCCAAGATGACTCGCACCCAACTGGATCAGTGGGCCGCCGCGGCTTCCTGGTCCATGATCGCCGGCTGCGTTGTGCCTTGGGTGGCGGCGGAGCATCCGTCCGCGGTCCTGATCGCGTGCGATTGGATAGAATCCCAGCGCGAATTGACGGCGACGGCCGGTTGGTCGACCCTCGGCGCAGTCGTATCCGTCTTGCCCGATTCCGATTTGCCAATAGCGCAACTCCGGGCCTTGCTCAAACGTTGCGGTCGCTCCATTCACACCGCGCCCAATCGTGTGCGATACTCCATGAACAACTTCGTGATCTGCTGCGGAACCTACGTCGCTCCCCTCGCCCAAGCGGCGCTAAACATTGCCCGTCAGATCGGGTCCGTGTCCGTTGACATGGGCGACACGGATTGTCAGGTTCCGGAGGCTGCCAGTTATATTCTGAAATGCCGCCGGGGAAATCCGGTCGCGGCGAAACGCAAGACGGCACGGTGCTGATTCGTGTTGCCGCTGACCTATTCCCTCCGTCTAGACATGTCACTCACCGGGGTAGTCTCCACATCGTTGTTATCTCCGCGATACATCGTGTAGGCCAATCCAGTCTGGCGGAGGTTGTTCAGGCAACTTGTCTGTTGCGCTTTTGCTTTCGCTTTGGCCAGGCCGGGCAAGAGCATGCCAGCGAGGATCGCGATAATGGCAATCACCACGAGCAACTCAATCAGAGTGAAACCATCGCCAACGGTCAGGGTCGATCGCCTCACAAGCGCAGTGCACCACAGGAACAGGCTCGCGGATGGACGCTGGGTTCGTTTCATACCGCGATCGACTCGTCGAAGACAGCCCTCAATCCTCAGGCCTTTCGCCATGCGGCGCCATTTTCACCAGTTTCGGATCGAAGCGGCCTAGCACTTCGACCAAATCCGCTTGGGCAGCCATGACTTGATGAATGTCTTTGTAAACCCCCGGGACTTCGTCCAATCCAGCGGAGATCAAGCGCACCCCACGTTCCTTCAAAAGCCGGTTCACCTTTTCCCATTGGAACGTCTCGATCGCTTTGGTGCGGCTCATGACGCGTCCGGCGCCGTGGGATGCTGACTTCAATGAACTGTCATCGCCTTTCCCGCGAACCAGAAATCCTGGCGAGGCCATCGACCCGGGGATCACGCCGAGAACGCCCATTCCCGCAGGAGTGGCGCCTTTGCGGTGCACCACCACCTCCCGCTCCACGCCACCAATAACGTGCCGCTCTTTCCACGCGAAGTTGTGGTGATTCTCGACATCCAGCAGCACGCGAACGCGCAAGTTCTTGGCGATATGGTGGTGGATCAGCGAGTGATTGGCCGCGGCGTAGAGGCCCATCAATTCCATCGCTGCCCAATACTCCTGGCCCTCCGGAGAATCCATTGGGAGCCACGCCAGGTGTTTGTGTTCTTTGGGGAGCTCAGGGTGTAAAGCCATAGCCAGTTTGCTGTAATGATCGCACACCGCGGCCCCCGTCCCGCGACTGCCGCTATGGCTGAGCAACGCGACATACTCGCCGGGTGCGAGACCTTCGACGGCCGTCTCGTTTGTGAAAATACCGAACTCCACGAAATGATTTCCGCTGCCACTGGTCCCCAATTGAGACCAGGCGCGGTCTTTGTTTTGGCGCGTCACGGGGCTGACCGACCAATCCGACTCGAGCACGGGATGTTCGCGGCGTTGCTTGAACGTGGCGCCAACGCCGAACCGCGTTTCGGTTTCGATAGCCTGTATGAGGGACTCGCGGCTTCGGTCCAACTCTCGCACGGGTAGATCGAGCACGGTCAGTTTCATGCGACAGGCAATATCTACGCCGACCGCATATGGAATCACCGCATTGTCCGTCGCCAACACGCCGCCAATGGGTAATCCGTAACCCACGTGGGCATCAGGCATGAGCGCCCCAGCCACCGCGATCGGCAATTGGCAAGCGCGTCCCATTTGGTTGATGGCTTCGGGCTCCAGCCCTTCGCCCCATTGTTTCCAGGCAGCGGTGGTTTCCCGGATAGTCCGTGCGCAACGCAGCAGCGCTTTGGCAAACTCTCCCCGTAAATCGTCGTCGGTAAATGATTGAGGATCGCGCACAATGATCTCCAGATCTTCCGCCAGCTTGCTTTTATCCAGCCCCTTCAAAATGTAGCGGGAGATGTATTCCATCCCTCGCCGAGTCGGTTCGCCAGGGGGCACGCCCAATCGGATCAAATCTTTCGTGTTCATGTGCTCTGCTCTGTGCAAGCTTAACCCAGCCTCGAACAGAAGCACGGCTCTTCTGCGCTCTTCGGAATGGATCAAGAGCCAAACGCCCAGAACTGGCGCATTTCACGACGCAAGGGCGAAGAGACTTAACAGCGCGTCCCTGCGGGTCTAAAGACGCCGCAGGGCGTACCGTGATGCGGAAGCCCAATGAAGCGACCGCCCCTGCCGCTTTCTGGACGCTCCCCAGATCACGCGGCCGGTTGGGCGGGTCCAGAGTCAGCCAAATTCAGACGCTGCTGGACATACTTCTTGGCCGTGCGACGGTCGAGACGCGTCGTGCGTGCGACGGCTTCAAAACTGCCCGTTCGTTGGTAAAGAAGCGTGCAGTATCTGGCAAGGAGCTGGTCGGCGCTGAACGAGTGTTCGATCGCGGAATTGAGTTCAATATCCAGAGGCGATCGCGCCTGGGAAGCGCTTCCGCGATATTGCCCGGTCAATAGAACGCGCCGCGTTGCCTGCTCAAGTTCCCGGACATTGCCCGGCCAAGGATATTGCTTGCCCAACTGCGCCGCCAAACAACGCTCGACATGATCCACCAGTTCGCGGGCGGATTGTCCGAGCGTCCGCGCCACGACGTGATCGAGGAGTTGGCGCAGCTCATCTTCGGATTCGCGCAGGCGCTGCCGGAGCGGCGGGACTTCAATGACGTCGGAGCAAAGGCGGTAATAAAAATCGTCGCGGAACCCTCCCAGACCGCGAAGCTCGGGAAGAGGGCGATTTGTCGCGGCAATCACGCGTCCGCGGAACCGGACCGGCTCGTGACTGCCAACGGGGCAGAAGAGCCGGTCTTGCAACACTTGAAGCAGTTTGATCTGGATTGGAGGCCCAGCCTCTCCGATTTCGTCCAAAAAGATCGCCCCGTACGGACTGCATCGGGCGAGCAATCCCGGATGCGCTTCGATAGCGCCAGTGAAAGCCCCTTTTCGATGTCCGAAAAGTTCCGACTCAAGCAGCGTCTCGGGAAACTGCGACAGATTCAGTGCGACGAAGCTGCGAACAAAGCTTTCGGCAAACCGGCCCTCCTTTTCATTGAAAGGAATAAATCCAGATCGGCCAACCGCAGCGGCCGCCGCTCCTTTGCCTGTCCCTGTCTCTCCGAGCAGCAGCGTGGAAAAGTCCTCCATGCGATTCCACAGGTAGCGATCGTAGAGCCGGATATCCGCCGTAAACACGTTGTCCCAAAGGTGGCGTCGCAGTTCCCGCATCGAGGCGCTTCCACCCACCAGGCCGCGCACGATGAAATGGAAGGCGCGGCGGAGCTGATAGAAAATAGCAAAATAGCGAAGCGATTCGGCAGCGCCAAAACCGCGCTGCCGGAGCTGAGCAAGAACGTCGCTGCCAAATGGGACAGGGGCCGAGGTTGGCCCCATCTTCAGTTGTTCCTCGATCAGTTTGTCCAACGCCCGGCAGCACTGATGATACGCCTCGAAAAGAAAGACCGTCTGCATGAGCTCGCGGTCATGCCCGGCGAAGGCGCGAAGATCGAGACTGGAACAGTCGCCCAGTTTTGCGAGACGCGCGGAGACCGATTCAGCCAACTCCGCGGGGCGTTCGTCCGCCAAGGCATCGATGGAGCGGCCCAGGAGTTGGCGATCGAGTTCGCGGCGTTGCTCGGAGAACGGGTTGCAGAAAGCCGTTTGGGCGATCAGCTCAAAAAACGTCCGATCCCCCGCCTGGAGTGAAACGCGCGGCGACATACATAAAATGTAAACTACACCTTCATTTAATGTCGATCCACACCTGCCTTTCGCCATTCTAATCCCTGACGGTTATCCACTTAACCAGCGCGACCTGAGACAGTTAAATACAAGTAAAGACGGCGGCACGAAAGATGTATAGAGGCATCCGGAACACGAAGGCGGACTTCGCCCGCGCTTCGGTAACAACAAAAACAACGCTTTAACCAAAAGGATGCTATGAAACCAAAGAACTTAAGGTCACCCAGGCAGTGGCTCGCGCTCACAGGAGCGGTGCTTGGGCTGATGATGGGCGCAGGACCGACTCACGCGGCGGGACTGCTGATTGCCGACGGCGGTTTGGGAGGTGTGCTGCAAATCCAGGAGCACGACGTGCACGTCACCATCAACAACGGAATCGCTGTCACCCAAGTCACCCAAGTCTTTCACAACATGGAGAAGCGGCAGGTCGAAGCGCTCTACACGTTTCCCGTGCCGCGCGGCGCGTCTGTCGCCAATTTCAGCATGTGGATTAACGGCAAGGAGATGGTGGGGGAAGTGCTTGAGAAAAAACGGGCACGCGAGATCTACGATAGTTATAAGCAAACACGGCGGGATCCCGGACTGCTCGAACAAGTCGACTACCGTACGTTTGAAATGCGCATTTTTCCGATTGCGCCGGAGAGCGATCAGAAGGTGCAGCTGACCTATTACCAGGAGCTCGATTACGATCACGATTGGGCCACTTACGTTTACCCGCTCGCGACCGTCACACGCCCGACCGTTGACGCTCGAACTCACGGCAAATTCGCGATCACGGTGGATGTCAAATCGCCGATGCCAATTGCGGCACTGGAAAGCCCGAGTCACGGGGAAGCGCTGGCCGTGGCAAAGCATAGCCCATCGTACTGGCAAGCGAACCTGGAAACCAATGGTGGCAGCCTGGCGCGCGATATCGTGCTGGCCCATCGGATCGCGCGGCCCCAGACGGGTCTCGATCTTGTGACATCGAAACAGCCCAACCAGGACGGTTTCTTCTGCCTAATGCTGACGACGGGCGAGGAACTCGGGCAGAGCCAGGAGAGCATGGATTATGTTTTCGTTCTCGACACCTCTGGCAGCATGGCGGACCAGGGCAAACTGCTTGTGTCGAAAGATTCCGTGGCGGCATTCCTGAACGAGCTCGGAGAATCGGACCGTTTTGAGGTGATGACGTTCAACGTCAAGCCCGACCTGGCCTTCAACCAACTCCGACCTGCCACCCCGGAGAATCGCGTAGCGGCGCTGGAGTACTTGAGTCAGCAACAAGCGCGGGGCGGCACCGTGCTGCAACCGGCGATTGCAACGGCCTACAAATACGCCGCGGCAGATCGACCGCTCAACGTCGTCATCCTGAGCGACGGCCTGACGGAACAGCAAGAGCGGCGGATTTTGTTGGAACAGATTCAGAAACGTCCTGGCAACACCCGTGTCTTCTGTATTGGCGTGGGCAACGATGTCAACCGTCCGCTCCTTGAGCAACTGGCGGAGGACTCGGGCGGATTGGCCGCCTTTCTCTCGTCCGGCGACAATTTCCCGCGCCAGGCGCGGGCATTCCGGCAGAAACTACAACGTCCCTTTGCGACGAACCTGGAGATCCGGATTAACGGCGTGGAAGTCTCTGACTTGGAGCCCAAACAACTTCCGAATCTCTATTCGGGAGCTCCCGTGCGCCTGTATGGACGTTATCGAGGCACCGGCACGGCGGACGTGACAGTGCGAGGCAGTATCCGAGGGCAGGAGTTCAAACAAACGGCGAAACTGGAGTTTCCGAAGACAGATCTGGCCAATCCTGAAATCGATCGGCTCTGGGCGTGGCATCGGATCCAGCGCTTGCTGAAGGATGCGGATCGTCAAGGTGACCGTTCGCCAGCCATCAACGAAATTGTCCAGCTCGGTGAGGACTTCTCGATTGCGACGGAATACACCTCGTTCATCGTGCTGGAGAACGACGCCGAGTATCAACGATGGAAAATCGCGCGCAAGAATCTTGCCACGTTCGGACGCGACCAAGTCGCCCAGGCCAAGCGCCGGGGCGAATTGGAGAGCATTCGGAGCAAGGCGTTAGCTGATTTGGGTCCGCAACCAGACGCCGTGAAATCGGGCACCGCGCCTCAGTCGTTCGCCGCGAGTCCAAGCAGAGTCCCTCAACCCAACGTGCCAGGAGCCACGCCTTCCAGCCCGGCGCCCGCACCCCAGGCCAGACCGCAAAGTTGGAATCTAAGTACCGGCAGCGGTCCGGTGGGCCCGTTGGGAGTGATGGCGGTCGCTTGGCTGCTGCGACGTAAACAGCGACAGTCCTGATCAACCCTGCGACTCGTAACCTGAGTCTATGGCTGCAACGTCCATCCCGGCGATGTGTTCCTCCCCCTCAAAGCGCTTCCTCAGCGCGAGTGAGGAAGAGGCGACTGAACCCTCGACGTTGCAGCCCGGGGCGGGTAAATCCGATTCACGAAGAGATTCCGGGCGTAACCTCGAGTTGATTCTTTGGACGGGACTACTCCTTCTCTGCAACTGGCCAGGAGGGCTTGGCCAGTTCGCAGACTCTCTTATCTTCCGACCCGCTGCTGTGTTGAACGGAGAATGGTGGAGATTACTTACCTATTCGTGGGTGCACGTGACTTGGTATCACCTTTTGTTGGATGGCTCGGCCTTCCTGATGCTGATTCGCGGATTGACCGAAGGGAGCGGGATTCGAAGAACGTTCTATGTCGTCGCTGCGGCTAGCGGTAGCGTTCTCACAGCGTGGTGGGCGGCGCCCGGGATCGGCAGCACCGGACTCTGCGGACTCTCGGGTGTGGCGCACGGGCTGACCGCTATCTCCGCGCTCGAGCTCATGAGCGACCGGGCATCACACCCGGACTCGGTTCGCTCCGGAACCGTTCTCTTTGGGGCGGTTGTAGGCAAAGCAGCCTGGGAAGCGTTGACCGGCAAAATGTTCTTCACATTTCTGCATTTCCACCGGATGGGGAGCCCGGTCGCCGTCTCGCATGCGGGAGGCATTCTAGGAGCGCTCGTGGGATGGGCTGCCGTTCGGTGGCTGGAGAACGAGTCCATTCGCCGGAAAGCCCCTTCCAGTTAGACGCCAAAGGACAAGCGTTTAACCTGGTTTTGCGTTGCCTCCGGAGACGGTCGAACTAAAGTGGCACGGTCGAATCCGGTGCCGCCACGAATCTGGCACGCCATTCGCCTTCGCACGATGAGGAATCTAGTCTATTTCGACTTGGAAACGCAGAAATCCGCGGATGAAGTGGGTGGCTGGAGCAACATCCGCGACATGCGGATGAGTGTTGGGGTCACGTTCAGCACCCAGCGAGGAACGTACCGCATCTACCAGGAAAAAGAGATCAACGATTTGGTGACGGAGTTGTTTCGAGCCGACCTGGTGATCGGTTTCAACAACCTCCGATTCGACTACGAAGTGCTGCACGGTTACACGGTGATGGACTTAACCCAGGTTCCCACACTCGACATGCTTGTGGAGTTGCAGAAAACACTCCCCCACAGGCTTTCCCTCGATTCGATTGCCGTTTCGACCTTGGGAGTGGAGAAGACGTCGGAGGGCCTGCAAGCGATCACTTGGTACCGGGAAGGCAAGTTGCTCGAGATTGCGGAATACTGTTGTTACGACGTGAAAATCACTCGAATGGTGCACGAGTACGGTGCCCTGAACAAACAGCTCTTCTACCGCAATCGGTTCGGCAACAAACTCTCCGTGGCGGTGCAGTGGTGAGGACGTCTTCCGAAGTTCTCTCAGGAACGCTCGCTCTTCTCCCGCCCTATCGCACCCACGTCCGCCTTGGGAACTTGCATTTCCTGGCCTGTCTTCTTAAATGACGCCCATGGGATCTGTCTTGGTCAACAAATGGGTGATCATCACCGGAGCTTCCAGCGGGTTCGGAGCCGCGGCTGCACTGGCGTTTGGCGCGGCCGGCGCCAAGGTTTTGCTGGGAGCGCGCCGGGTGGAACGACTCGAGCAGGTCGCACGCGAGGCACGTCAGAAGGGCGCCGCGGGAGCGGAAGTTCACGCGTTGGACGTCTCTAACACCGCCAGCGTGCAGGCATTTGCAGCCTGGGTGCAAGAGCGCACGGCCAAGGTGGATGTCCTCATTAACAACGCGGGCGGAGCGTTAGGCCTGGAACCGGTTGCCCAGGGAAAAGATGAGGATTGGGAAATGATGATGCAAACGAACGTCCTGGGCGTGCTCCGTATGACCCGAGCGATTCTGCCATCGCTGCTGAACAATCCGGGCAGCTCCATTCTGAATGTCGGATCGATTGCAGGCCGAGTCGCGTATGAAGGAGGCGCAGCTTACTGTGCGGCCAAAGCGGGCGAACTCCAAATCACGCGCACGTTGCGGCTGGAACTTTCCGGGACCGGAGTGCGCGTCAGCACGATCGATCCGGGATTAGCCGAAACCGAGTTTTCCCTCGTTCGCTTCAAAGGTGACGAAGCGCGCGCGAAGAAAGTCTATGAGGGGGTGGTGGCGCTTCGCGCGGACGACGTGGCTGAAGCGCTCGTCTGGGTCGCAAGCCGTCCGCCCCACGTATGCATTGATGAAATGATCATCAAGTGCACGGACCAAGCGGCGATTCACAAAGTCTATCGGCGCCAAGTCAAGAGTTGAGGACAGCCAATTCCCAATTCGAACGGAAGGCGCGGTGGCTGGCGTCCCGGACGAGTTGACAGGCGGCGAAATACCCCGAGTTTGAACATGTCATGGATGCACCGCCGTATCAATCACGAGACGTTTTGATCCCAGGCCGACCGCCCAACGAGGGACCTGGCGCCAAGCTGAAGAAGCTTTTGGTTCCGCTGGGCGTCGTCGGACTGATGCTTGCCAAGTTCAAGAGTCTTCTGCTGGTTGGTTTAAAATTCCTGCCGGTCATCCTAAAAACGGGCGGGACAATGCTTTTCAGCATTTGGGCTTATGCCATGTTCTGGGGTTGGCCGTACGCCTTGGGATTTGTCCTGCTCATCTTTGTGCACGAATGCGGGCACCTCGTTGCGGCCAAGCGATTAGGGCTGCGCGTCGGAGCGCCCGTCTTCATCCCTTTCATGGGCGCGCTCATCGCGCTCAAGGATGCGCCAAGGAACGCATGGGTGGAAGCGCAGGTGGGGATTGGCGGTCCCCTGCTCGGTTCGTTAGGAGCTGCCGCTTGTTATGGGATCTTTCACTGGACGGGACATCCACTATTTGCGGCCCTGGCTTTCACCGGCTTCTTCCTGAACCTGTTCAATTTGGCACCGGTCGGTTTTCTCGACGGTGGCCGGATCGTGACGGCGTTATCGCCTTGGCTATGGTTAGTGGGGATCACGATCGTTGGATACCTGCTCTATCTGCATTTCAATTTTCTCTTGCTCCTGATCCTTGTCTTTTCGTTGCCGCGGGTCTTTTCCCTGTTTCGGCCCAAGACCGATGCTGAGCAGCGCTATTTTGAAGTGACGCCCACGCAACGCGTTGTGATGGGCGCGCTTTATTTCGGACTCGTCGCCGCGCTCGTCTACGGGATGAAGCTCAGCCACGTGACGCCCGGTTGACGCAGGCAGACGAGCGGACCTGCCGATCCGGTGCGCTCCAAATGCTCTTGCTCGTCGAGCCAGTTTGGGGCCTGCTAACCAGGATGCTTGTCAATGAACTGCTCGCCGCTGATGAGAAAGGCTCACGTCGACTCTTAATCGCCTTGCACGGGCTTGGAGACAGTATGGAGGGATACCGTTGGCTGCCCACCATGCTGCGTTTACCCTGGTTAAATGTGCTCCTGGTCAATGCGCCCGACGAATACTACGGAGGCTATTCGTGGTACGACTTCGCGAACGACCCAGTCCCCGGCGTCGAACGGAGCCGACGCTTGCTCTTCCAATTGCTCGACGCGCAGCGAGCTGCCGGTTTTCCAAGCGAACAGACGATTGTCTTTGGTTTTTCACAGGGTTGTTTGATGACCCTCGAAGTGGGCCTGCGTTACCCCCACCGCTTGGCCGGGCTCATTGGGATCAGCGGCTACGCGCTCCACCCTGAAAAAGCCGTTCGTGAGCTTGCGCCCGTCGCTCGGGACCAGCAGTTTCTGATCACGCACGGGACCCAAGACTCAATGATTCCGATCGAACCGGTCCGGAGACAACTCGACGTGCTGAAAGCCGCGGAGCTAAAGCTCGAATGGCACGAGTTTGATAAAGAACATACCATTGCCGGTGAAGCGGAACTGGGGGTTATCCGTAATTTTATCCAGCGAATGTTCAAGAACTGAAGGCAGTCTGTCGGGAATGGTGTATGTTCGTGGACTCGATTGATTGGGAATAGAACTTGTTTCTGATCCGGCCATGATAGCCAGTCGTTTTCGCCCAGCTTGGATTTCGATTTTGGGGTCGTTGCTCCTCTCCCTCGGAATGTTACGAGCATGGAGCATCCCCGTCATCACCAGCGTCTCCCCGGGTTCCGGTGCACCAGGGACAAGCGTGCAGATTGAAGGCGCTGGTTTCACCGATGCCATGGAGGTGAAATTCGACCTGAGCTCGGCCATTTTCACGGTCGTTTCCGACCAGCGCCTCGTGGCCACCGTGCCCCTGGATGCGACTTCCGGTCCCGTTTCGGTAACGGATTTTACGGGAGCCACCGCCGTGACGTTCGGGCACTTTCTCGTGGCCCCTCGAATTACCGAGTTTAGCCCGACCAGCGCTTCGCCCGGTGCGGTGGTCACGATCGAAGGGTTCAATCTGGAAGGGGCCACTGCGATTCTGATCAACGGGACTAACACGAATTTTCGAGTCAACAGCCCGACTCAAGCCCAAGCCGTGGTCCCGGTCGGGGCGACCTCCGGACCGATCAGTATCACAACTCCGGTTGGAGTTGCCCGCACGCGAGGCAGCTTTACCGTCACCGCCAACGAACCTTTCATTACCAGCATTTCACCAACGCGAGGCGCCCCGGGCGATCAAATCAAATTGGAGGGGCTCAATTTTTCGGGAGTGAAATTTGTGAAGTTTGGCAGTCTGGTTAGCGGGTTTGCGGTGAACTCCAGCTCGCAAATCCAGACGGAGGTGCCTGTCTCGGCAGCGACTGGCCCAATTTCCATTGCCACGGCCTTCGGCACCAACGTCACCGATACGGTTTTCGTTGTGACCACCGCGCCGTTGATTGACGATTTCACGCCATTTGGCGGTCCGGCCGGAACATCCGTGGTGATTAACGGAGCCAATTTTGTCGGCGCCACCGCTGTCCGGTTTGCGGGTAAACCCGCCCAGTTCACCGTGACCGCGGCAACTCAGATGCAAGCCACCGTTCCGGCCGGGGCAACAAACGGGCCGATTACAGTCGTGACGGCGCGCGGCACCGGCCAAAGCAGCGATGATTTTCTCGCGTCATCCGGTCCGATCATTACCGAGTTCAATCCGAGTTTCGGACCGCCAGGCTCGTTGGTCACGGTCACCGGCATTAACCTGGACTCCGTGACTGCCGCGAAGATTAACGGTGTGAACGCCGGTTTCAATCGCACCGCGCCGACGCAGCTGAGCATCACGGTCCCGGGTAACGCCAGCAGCGGCCCGATCAGCTTGACGTCCCCGGCTGGCACCGCCACCACGCCCATCCCCTTTCTCGTCCGAACGGGCAAACCATTCATCACCGGGTTTGATCCCGAAGCGGGAGCCCAGCGGGCCATCGTCACGATCGAAGGACTCGACTTTACCGGAACCACAGCGGTGCGATTCAACGGGGTCCCAGCAAACTACAGTGTGGTTGCCGACACTCAGATCAGCGTTTTGGTCCCGGATACGGCCACATCAGGTCTGATCCAAGTTTCCACGCCATCCGGGACGGTGACGAGTTCCAATCGCTTTGTCGTCGCCCCTCGGCTCGTGAGTCTCGCACCGACCAACGGCATCGCCGGAACGGTGGTAACGATTCGAGGCACGAACTTTGCCGACCTGATCGCTGTTCGATTCCGGGATATTCCAGCTTCCGTTCAGACGGTGAGCAGCAATGTGATAACGGCTGTGGTGCCGAATGAGGCTGTCAGTGGTTCCGTCAATGTGATTACACCCGCTGGAATTGTCGCGAGCACCAATGTGTTTCTTGTCCTCCCCACGATCACAGATTTCACTCCCGTGAGCGGCCAGGCGGGAAGTCCGATCACTGTTTTCGGGACAGGATTCGCAGATGTGATAGCGGTGCAATTTAACGGTATTGCGTCGGCTTTCGCCGTGCAATCTTCGACTGAAATCCTGGCTCTAGTTCCAGCCCAGGCGAGTTCAGGTCCGATCACCGTTGTGACGCTCGCTGGCACAGGTTCCAGTACGCGGAGTTTCACCGTCGGATCCGCTGCCGACGTGGCGGTATCGCAGACTGTTTCCACCAATCGCGCGGTGGAGAACCAGGCCCTCACTTACACGCTGAGTGTGACCAATCGTGGCACCGCGACCGCGACGGAGGTCGTGCTCACCAACACGCTTCCCGCCTCCGTCATTGCCCTGTCACTCACAGCGAGCCAAGGGTCGATTTCTCAGCGCGGATCGGTGATCACAGCGCGGCTTGGCACATTGACCAATCGAGCTTCCGCGAGTGTTAGCTTAACGATACTCCCGATGTTCAGCGGCAGCCTTACCAACACCACCGTCGTGGCTGCCAAAGAGCAAGACCCCGACCTGAGCAACAACAGTTCCAGCTTGGTGGTCCAAGTCGATCCCAGCTCGGCTGAGCTTCTCATCGAAGAGAGCTCCGCGACGAATCTCCGCATCTCCTGGCCTGTGGCAGCGGGGAATCTGACTCTGCAATCCACCACGTCCCTCAAATCGCCGGCTGTATGGCAGGCCGTCAACGCCGTCCCGGTGGTCATTGGGGATCGGCGAACGGTGACAGTGCCTGCGACTGGGCCACCTCGGTTCTATCGCCTCATGCGGCCTTGACGCTCGCTTGAGGATGTTCCTTCCGGCTTAGAAGCCAGAGTTAACACCTCGTCCAATCCGGTCGGGATTTGTGCCAAGGCGTGCTTTGTTCATACGCATGCGCCACTCGCAATAGAGTCTCTTCGCCAAAAGGCGCGCCGAGCAATTGCAGTCCGATCGGAAGCCGCGGATGCTCTGTGAATCCGCACGGGACGCTGATCCCGCACATGCCCGTAAGGTTACATGGAATCGTGTAGATATCCGATAGATACATCTGCAGCGGGTCATTGGACTTTTCCCCGATCTTAAAGGCGGCGGTGGGCGTGGTGGGCCCGGCGATCACATCCACCGTCTTGAACGCGTTCAGGAAGTCTTGTCGGATGAGTGTTCGCACTTTCTGTGCTCGCAAATAAAAAGCGTCATAGTAACCGCTGCTCAAGACGTAAGTGCCCAGGATAATGCGCCGTTTCACCTCGGCCCCGAAGCCCGAGCCGCGTGTTCGACTGTACATTTGAATGGGATCGGCGCCTTCTCGACGCGCCCCGTAACGCACACCGTCAAAACGTGCCAGGTTCGTGCTCGCCTCGGCCGTGGCGACAATGTAGTAAGTCGCGACTGCATATTCTGTGTGCGGCAACGAAACTTCAATAATCTCTGCGCCTAATTCACGCAATTGGTTGACCGCCGCCCGAGTGGCGCAATCCACCGCAGGATCAAGCCCGCCCACCATGAACTCTTTGACCAATCCCACTCTCAATCCACGAAGGTCGCGCGTCAGCGCCTTGGAATAGTCAGGCACCGACTGGGCAACGCTGGTGGAGTCGAGCGGATCGACACCGCTCATCGCCTGAAGCAGGATCGCCGCATCACGCACATCTTTGGTAATCGGACCAATTTGATCGAGCGACGAAGCATAAGCCACCAACCCGTAGCGAGAGACCCGTCCGTAAGTCGGTTTGAGCCCCACCACCCCGCAAAGCGCGGCAGGCTGTCGAACAGAGCCGCCGGTATCGGAGCCCAGGCTGGCGATGCATTCATCAGCGGCCACCGCCGCGGCGGAACCACCCGAAGATCCGCCCGGGATGCGCGACGTGTCCCAAGGATTGCGTGTGGGGTGGAAGCCCGAATTCTCCGTTGAACTGCCCATGGCAAACTCATCCATGTTCAGACGGCCAAACACCACGGCACCGGCCGCTTTCAGGCGCGCGACCACGGTAGCGTCGTACGGGGATCGATAATTGCCCAGGATTTTGGAACCACAATTCAGAGGTTGTCCCGCCACCGCGATGACGTCTTTCAGAGCAATCGGAACGCCCAGGAGAGGCCGCGTCGTGAAGGAAGCGCCCGAGTGAATAAGACGGTCGGCTGCGTCTGCCTGGCGCAACGCATCGTCTCGATCGTAGCTCAAGAAAGCGCCAAGTTTGGCATCGATCCGTTCTACTTGAGCCAGGCACGCTTCCGTTGCTTGGCGGGCGGTCAACTCGCGCCGGTCCAGTTTCTGGGTCAATTCCGAGACGGTCAGTCGGTGTGGCATAGGGCAGGCGTCCGGGATTATTCGACGATCTTGGGGACCAGGAACAAGCTGTTGGACTGGGCGGGCGCGTTCCGGAGAGCTTCTTCCGATGGCAGCGAGGGACGAACTTCGTCAGCGCGCATGACATTAATCAGGGGCACTGGGTGCGCGGTCGGTTCAATTCCCGAGACGTCAAGGCGCTGCAACAGGGCCACGTAATCCAGGATGGCCGCCAACTCCGTATTCAAGCGGACAGCTTCGTCAGGTCCCAGTTCCAAACGCGCCAGGTGCGCGACGTAATTTACATCAATCTGCAAAGAAGCCATGACGGGAAGGATGCCCGGACGGCTGGTGGAATAGCAAAGGGAAAAGAGGCACGGACCAAGGGATAAAGGCGGGGCGTTAGAGAGCCCAACCCGCTTGCGCCAATCTCAATCCTCGTCGAACTTGCGGCGCATCAGCGCTTCAAGCTCATGAACCGCTTGCTGGGCGTCCTGCCCTTTCGCATGAACGTGGAGTTTGCTGCCTGGACCAGCGGCTAGCATCATCATTCCCATGATACTTTTGCCATTCACGATCTCGCCATCCTTCTCCACCAGGACTTCGCAATCGAAGCGATTGGCCGTTTTGACGAACAGAGCTGCCGGACGGGCGTGCACGCCAAGCTTGTTCGAGACCACTAGTTCTTTAGTGATCTCGGCGTTTTCAGAGGCTTTCCGAACGGCACTCATCCGCGACTAAGATAAGCAGACCGGAGGCCAATTGGCCAACGAAATCTCAAAGCGGCGAAGCCTTCGTCATTTTGGCAATTAAGCGTTCGTTTAACTCTTTGGCAGGATTATAACCAGAAGCTTTTAACTTGGCTTGGAAAGCGGCCACTTCGATAAGGCGAGCCAGATCGCGCCCGGGACGCACAGGAATAGTGATGTGAGGCACATCGACGCCCAGGATCTTGAGATACTCCTCATCCATCCCAAGCCGATCCACGTCCTTCACCTCTTCCCAGTTTTTGAGCGTGACCACCAGGTCGACCTGTTTCTCACTCCGAATGCTTTTCACGCCAAACATTGCGGCCACGTTCACAATCCCAATTCCCCGAACTTCCATGTGGTGTCGAGTGATCTCGGCGCTCGTGCCGATGACATCTCGGCCATCGACCAAGGTGACCCGGGTGATGTCATCCGAGACCAGGCTGTAGCCACGCTCGATCAGCGCGAGCACCGTCTCGCTCTTGCCGATGCCACTCTCCCCACGAATGATCACCCCCACCCCTAAGATGTCCACCATACTCCCCATTTCTGTGCCGCGCGGGGCAAACATCATCTCCATGGCCAACGTCGCCAGATTGATAAACTTCATGGTGATGAGAGGGGTACAAAAAACCGGGATGGCCACGTCTTCGGCCGCTTTGAGCAGCAGTTTGTCAGGCCGAAACCCTCGGCAAAACACCATGCAAGGAATGCGGTAGCTGAAGAGCATTTGATACCGCTGCAGCCGATCTTCAGGGTTTAAAGATTTTAAGAATGAGGACTCGGCGTTGCCTATGACCTGAACGCGCTTGCTCGCGAAGTACTTATTGAATCCCGCCAGCGCCAATCCAGGGCGATTCACCGTCGGTTCGCGAATGACTCGTTTCAGTCCGGTCGCGCCCGCAATGAGGTGAAGCTGGAGCGAACTCGCGTTCTCGGTATAGAACCTTTCGACCGTGACAACATCTCGTTGCATGGCAGTTAAGATATGA
The DNA here is from genome assembly GCA_044225505.1 of Limisphaerales bacterium. Taxonomy (GTDB): domain Bacteria; phylum Verrucomicrobiota; class Verrucomicrobiia; order Limisphaerales; family SIBE01; genus JAXMHN01. The sequence continues at coordinate 9,712 of JBGAIN010000024.1, read as the reverse complement.
CCCTGTCCAGCCAATATTTCACCGCGCAGCGGTCGATTCCCCAAAAGGCGCGGACCGCGGCATGAGTGGATCGGCTTGGACGTTGCCGATCATCGTAGAGTATCCGCTCGAGAAAATCGATCTTAAAACGCCGTGTCCGCTTCTTCCAAGACCCGAAGGATCTTGTCAAAGGCCGCATGGATCTCGGCGTAATTACGCAAATCAACCAAATACCGGCCGTCCGCATTAGGTCGCGACGCCACATGCCCGTCCGCGAAGAGAATATTCGCGAGCTTCTGACGATGATGCGTCTGCGGTTTGACATTAAATGCTGCCAGATCAGGCGGACAAAGGAATTGACTGTCAATCACCAGAGCGCGAATAGGCACTCCATTCCGATTGTCCCCCAGCCTGTCCAGTTCGATATGCTCCGGCGGGCTGGGGTTGTTCGGATCATCAAACAACCTCGTTCCACCGCCATGGCGATAGTAGTAACTGCATTGCGCCTGCCGACTGCCGACCTTCGCCAACTCCGCACTCGCATCCAGCGGCTGATCCCCACCTGGGCAAAACAACACTTTGGATTCCCGCGAAAGGTGCTGCTGCAGCAACAGTCCCAACGCCACGGGCGCACCTCCCTGTAGTGAGACCAAACTCGTTGGCGCGCCCGTAGAAGGATAGAAACTGGCAGGACTAGTAAACGGCGGCGCTTTGGGTCCATACGGAATCTTGCCACCGTAATCGTCCGCGTAGGTCTGGATGGCCACTCCTATCTGGCGCAAATTCGAGAGACACACCGTTTTCCGGCTGGCATCGCGTGCAGAGGCCAGCGCCGGGACGAGCAGGGCCAAGAGAATGCCAAGGATACTAATCACCACCAACAACTCGATCAGCGTAAAACCGGGCGGCAACTCGAACGAACGATCGCCAGGTTCTCGGGCAAACTTATGGCTCTGATGGCACAATCTACACACCTAGCGCAATGGATCACAGTTCAAAGACCCCTTCAACTGCGATCTTGAAGCACTATTCGCTTCTCATTTCCATCGGGTTCCGTAACCTCCCGTCCCATCCCGAGCGATGCACCCACTTCCCGTCGCCCTATTGCTTTTGTTTTGCCAGGTATTGCTGACCGTCCGGGCTGCGTCCAGACCCGAGAGTCGCGCTGCCTATCGGGAAACTTTGCTCGCGTTTCCGAATTCTGCGCCGCCGGGCTTCACTTCGATGCCCGCCGTCGACACGGGTGTGTTGTTCACCAATGTGCTGACCGAGGTGCGAGCGACAGCCAACCGAATCCTGGAAGATGGGTCTGGCATCGCTCTGGGCGACGTCGACGGCGACGGAAACTGCGACATTTACCTCGGTCGATTGGAAGGTCCCAATGCCCTGTATCGGAATTTGGGGAATTGGAAGTTTGATGACGTGACGGCAGAGGCGGGCGTCGCGTGCGATGGCCAATTCTCCACCGGCTCCGCCTTCGCCGACATCGACAGCGACGGCGACTTGGATCTGTTGGTCAATGGAGTGGGAGTCGGAACACGCCTCTTTCTCAACGATGGGAAGGGACACTTTCGCGAATCGAGCGAGAGCGGATTATTGCGCAAATACGGCAGCACCTCGCTGGCACTCGCAGATATCGATGGCGATGGCGACCTCGATCTTTACGTCACGAACTACCGCTCCGACACAGTTCGCGACGCACCGCCAGGAGTAAAGGCGGAGTTCTTTCGCGCGCCCGATGGCCAGGTCATTGTCGAGCCAGCCGACCGATTTGATTTCTGGCTATCCCTAAAGGCAAGGAGGGAATCAACCTGGTGGAGCGAGGCGAGCCGGACATCCTGTATCGGAACGACGGGAAAGGGGTATTTACTCCGGTCTCCTGGACAGACGGGACCTTCCTGGACGAAGAGGGCCGACCGCTTCGAAGCGCTCCTTTGTTCTGGGGGTTAACCGTGGCCATGCGCGATCTCAACGGCGATGGTGCCCCGGATATCTACGTCTGCAACGATTTCAATTATTCGCCCGATCAAATCTGGATCAACGATGGCACAGGGCGATTCCGCTCCCTGCCACGGTTGGCGATGCGCGAGATGACCTGGTCAGCGATGTCTGTCGATTTCGCCGATATTAACCGCGACGGCGCCCTCGATTTTATCGTGGTCGATATGCTCAGCCGCGATCACACCCGTCGGCAGACGCAACGAATGAACTTTCGGCCTGAGGCTATGATGTTGCCTTTCGGCACCTTCGACAATCGGCCCGAATACATGCGCAACACTCTCTTCCTGAATCGTGGCGATAACACCTATGCGGAGATTGCTCAACTCAGTGGACTGGAGGCGTCCGAGTGGACCTGGAGTGCGGTCTTCCTCGACGTGGATCTGGACGGCTATGAAGATCTCCTCCTGGCCAACGGCAGTGGCCATGACATTCTCGATTCCGACGTCGGTCTGCGCCTTCGTGAGATGGACCGCGCGGGGCGCTCGAATCGCCAGACGAAGGTTCTGTCTATGTTCCCCCCGTTGCGCACCGCGAATCTGGCATTCCGTAACCGGGGGGACCTCACGTTTGAAGAGACTGGGCGACGCTGGGGGTTCGACCTGGCGGAGATTTCAAATGCCATGGCGCTGGGCGATCTCGACAATGACGGCGATCTGGACGTGGTGCTCAACAACCTCAATGCAAGGGCGACGCTGTATCGAAACAACGGCACCGCTCCGCGCGTGGCGGTTCGGTTACGGGGCCCAACGGGAAACATACAAGGGATAGGCGCACAGATCGAAGTTGTGGGTGGCCCAGTTCGGCAAAGCCAAGAAATGACCTGCAGCGGCCGCTATCTCTCGTGCGATCAGGCAATGAAAGTCTTCGCCACAGGCTCCATCAGCAATTCACTGCAGATTAAAGTCACCTGGAGAAATGGAGCTCAAACCACCGTTCGCGACGCGCAACCGAACCGGATTTACGAAGTTGATCCCCCAGCGGATGGGCCGCCCTTGGCCCGCACGGACGCTCGCACCCAACCGGACGCCCCAGTGAGCAGCCCCAGAGTTCCAACTCTGTTTGAGGATGTCAGCCATCTGCTGAACCACTCGCATCACGACGAACCGTTTGATGACTATGGACGACAGCCGTTATTACCGCGCAAACTCAGCCAACTGGGGCCAGGCATCACTTGGTTCGACGTGAACCAGGACGGGTTTGACGATCTGATTCTCGGATCAGGACGCGGCGGCCGGTTGGCCGTCCTGGAAAACCAGGGTGGACAAGGCTTTCGGCCATCTAACGCGCCAGTCTTGGCGACGCCGATGACGCGCGACCAAACGACCGTCCTGGGTTGGAAGAAAGACATGCCATCGATCGTGCTTCTCGCTGGTTCCGCCAATTATGAAGACGGCTTCCCTGGGGGGCCATGCGTGCGGCAGTTCGCGATGAACACTCCCAAGATCGACGACACCCTCCCGGGCCAACCCTCCAGCACAGGCCCAATGGCTTTGGGAGACTATGACGGCGACGGGGACTTGGACCTTTTCGTCGGAGGGCGAGTGATTGCCGGGCAGTATCCGCTGGCCGCTTCGTCTCTCGTCTTTCGCAACGACGCCGGAAGCTTTGTCCTGGACAAAGAATGCGCCTCTGCCTTGGCGCACGTCGGGCTGGTCAGTGCGGCCGTCTTTACAGACCTGAACAATGACGGGATTCCAGAACTTGTGCTCGCCTGCGAGTGGGGACCAATTCGCGTGTTTCGCCATGAGCAAGGCGGGCTCGTAGAAGCCACCGAACGCTGGGGGCTGACTCAAACCAAAGGCTGGTGGAACGGCATCACCGCCGGAGACTTCGATGACGATGGGCGGATGGATCTGGCGGCCTCGAACTGGGGACGCAACACGAAATACGAAGGGAAACGCCACGACGGTCTTCGTCTGTATTACGGAGATCTGACCGGCAGCGGTCGAATCGAAACTCTGGAAGCCTATGTCGACCACCCCTTGGATAAGGTGGTTCCGTGGCGATCCTTCGAAGTGGTGAGCGCCGCTTTACCGTTCATCCGCGAAAACTATACAAGCTTTCGCGCATTTGGCACCGCTAGCATTTCCGAATTACTAGGCACACGCTCGACCAAAGCTCAGCAACTCGAGGTGACGTTGCTGGATTCGATCGTGCTCCTCAACCGCGGCGATCACTTCGAGCTTCTGGCATTGCCAGGGGAAGCGCAATGGGCACCCGCTTTTGGAATCGCCGCGGCGGACCTCGACGGCGACGGTCGCGAAGATCTGTTTCTCAGCCAAAACTTCTTCCCGGTTGAACTCGAGACGTCGCGCTACGATGCCGGTCGTGGCTTACTTTTGCGCGGGTTAGGCTCTGGCCAATTTCAACCGGTTCGAGGGCAAGAGAGTGGAATCAAGATCTACGGCGATCAGCGTGGCTGTGCGGTGGCGGACTACGACCGCGACGGCCGAATCGATCTGGCGGTTGGCCAACACGCCAATGCCACGTGCTTATTGCATAACGTGGCCGCCAAGCCAGGCTTGCGCGTTCGTCTCCATGGACCGCCAGGGAATCCGGATGGCGTGGGCGCTGTGGTGCGACTGAAATTTGGCGACCGGCTTGGACCGGCCCATGAGATTCATGCGGGAAGCGGGTACTGGTCGCAAGATAGCTCGACTATAATCTTGGCAACGCCCATGGACCCCACTCAGATTGTGGTGCGGTGGCCAGGGGGACGCTCGACCGTGTCCGAGATCCCGAACGGCGCGCGCGCCATTGAGGTCAACGACGCTGGGATCGTCTCGTTATGAACATCTTAGCCCGGAAAACCGTCTGATCAGTCACATGAAACGCAGAGCCTTTCTCAAACTTAGCACCTTTGCGGCCTTCGGCTTTCAAGTTGTGCCGCGCCACATCATCGGCCAGGGAGTCACTCCGCCCAGTGAAAAGCTGCATATTGCCGGTGTCGGCATTGGCGGCCAGGGCGGCGGCGTTTTGGCCGACATGAAGACGGAGAACATCGTCGCTCTGTGCGATGTCGACTGGTCCAAGGCTCGCGGCACGTTCGCAGCGTTTCCCAGCGCGGACCGCTTCGACGATTACCGAGTCATGCTCGACAAGCACAAATCCATCGACGCTGTCATGGTGGCGACTCCCGACCACATGCACGCCCCGATCGCCCTGGCGGCAATGCGCGCGGGGAAACATGTGTATGTCGAGAAACCGATGGCCCACAGCATCGAGGAAGCCCGCCTGATGACCCGTGTGGCGCGCGAGACAGGTCTGGTGACGCAAATGGGCAACAACGGTCATGCGGGCGAAGGCCTTCGCCAAACCCGCGAGTGGATCCAGGCTGGCATCATTGGCGCGGTGAAGGAGGTGCATGGGTGGAGTGATCGTCCTGGGAAATGGTGGAAACAACCTGCTGAAACCCCCACAGATCGCGTGACGGTGCCCGCCGAGCTGAATTGGGATCTTTGGCTGGGCAGCGCGCCGGAGCGGCCTTACCACAAAGCCTATCATCCGTTCGCCTGGCGGGGTTGGTTCGACTTCGGGACCGGCGCCCTTGGCGATATGGCCGTCCATAACCTCGATCCTGCCTTCTACGCCTTGGATCTGCCCGCGCCGTCTGCCGCTGAAGCGCAGCACTCTGGCCTGGGCCAGGAGACTTACCCAGCTTGGCAAATCATCACTTTTGAATTTCCAGCTCGGGGCACGGAACCCGCCTTAAAGATGACCTGGTATGATGGCGGAAAGCTCCCCTCTAAACCTGCCGATTTAGCCGATGAAGTGGATCTGCCAGATAACGGTATTCTCTTTATCGGCACCAAAGGCACGATGCTATGCGGCGGTTGGTCGGGCGCACCTCGGCTGTTCCCCGCCAAATTGCGCGAGGGATTTGAACCTCCGCCCAAGACAATTCCCCGGTCCATCGGTCACCGTCCCGAGTGGATTCAGGCCTGTAAAGACCGGAAGCCTGCGGATGCCAAAGCTGGGTTTGCCTATTCCGGACCGTTTACGGAGGCATTGTTGGTCGGCAACTTAGCCGTCCGATTGGGCAGACGCGTGGAATGGGATGCAGCCGCCATGAGTGCAAAGAATCTGCCAGCGGCGGAGGCGCTCATCCGAAAGACATACCGGCCTGGGTTTGGAATTGCCTGAGTGCGGCCGGTCGATTGCCAACTGGCGTTCGGGGGAAAAGTCCTTCTTTGAACAGAAGGCCGCGAAGGTCGAAGAGCAGCGATCCAGCCACTCTTCGTGAAATCCGTTAGCCTTTGGTGGAATAACTTTTCCGGCTGCGTGTTTTTGAGGCCGGTTCGAAGGCTGACGTGGCGCCTGGATGGGCGCTTCCTTAGTTTAGCTTCAACCGGTATGCGGCGGCCTCCTGAGAATTCCTGACATAGAGCCGATCGTTGACGACCACTGGGTGGTTCCAAGTCTTTCCTTCCAGAGCCTGAAATAAGGCGAGCTCTCGATGGTCCGAAGGGTCGGCCGCCACCAGCACCACCTGCCCCTGCTCTGACAAGACAAGCAGCAGCCCGGAGTTCTCCAGCAAGAGCATCTGCCCCTTGCCGTATCGTCCCCCTTTCCATTTGCGCTCGCCCGTTTTCAAATCGAGACACGTCAAAAAGCCGCCGTCGTTAGCGTAGATGTATCCTTGGTAACTCACCAGATCCGAGAAATCGGTTTTGAGCTGACGCGACGTCCAGAGCTCTTCAGCGGCATACCGGCCGTCCTGTTGCTTGATCTTCACCTTTCGCGTCCCCATGGTCATGGGAGTGGGCAGCAAGATCGAATCCCCATCCACGACCTGTGGCTGAAGCGCGCGGTATTGCTGAATCTTCCATTCATACTCCAATCGCACTGCCCCCGTCGCTGGATCGAGTAAGGTCAGCCCAGATTTGGTCAATGCCACCACCGAATCTTCTCCCGCCAACTTGTTGACCTGGGGTGAACTGTATGAATCTCCCGGGCCGGGCGCGGACCAATGCAGATCACCGGTCTCAGTATCGAACGCGAGCCATCCTTTACTGTCTGCGCCGCCGCCATAGACAATGACGGTTGTCCCGACCACAAGCGGTGACGCCGCAAAGCCCCACATGGGAACCTTGCTCCCCGCGACTTGGGTTAAGTCTTTTTTCCACACGACTTCGCCTGTTGTCGGGTTCAACCGTAAGAACACGCCCGTGCTCCCGGTAATAAACAACGCGCCGTTCGCCAGAGTGGGAGTCGCGCGGGGTCCCGGCCCGCCCATCGGGTCATCGAGGCGTGCATCGACTTCGGTCTTCCAGATTTCTTTTCCAGAATCGGCGTCGTAACACGTCACGGCCTCCTTCGGTCCACGTTGTTCTTGGGTGAAAAGCATGCGACCCGCGACCGCAAACGATGACCAGGCTGGGCCAACCTGGATCTTCCAAAGCGGTTGAGGCGGGTTAGAACTCCAGTTTGTCGAGATCTTAGGGCCGAAAGAACGACCATCGCGATTCACGCCGCGAAAGGCGGGCCATTCCGCGTGGGCCAGCGCGTTCGTGAGGGAGCGTCCCTCGACCGACTTGGTGGCATTTGTCGACGGAGATTGCGGAATGGAAGCAAGCAACGATTCTTCCGCACTTTTACTCCACCGCGAACGCCAGGCGAATTTGTAGTCGCCCGTCATTCCTTCGCTCCGGAGGAGCGTCGAAAAGGCAAAGCCAGCGAACGCCAACATGACAGCGGCTCCCGTGCGAATTGCCGGAGGGGCATTCTTGAGTAAGGCGGCTCCCATCACAAACAGCAAAAGGCCCACCGGCAAGGTGAGGTAAGTGGTCGCCGGGCCGCGCATCGTAGGGTGATCGAGCATCAAAGCCACCACTGCACTCGCGACAAGGCCAAGGAGGCCAAGCCACCGTTCGCGCCGGGTCGCGCGGCTCGCGGCCAGCCACCAGACGAGCAAGAAAAGGCAGCAGAGCAACGGCCCGAACATGGCGATCATCCAATACTTCGCCATGGCGTCCGGTGAACGTTCCGGAATGAACCGCGCCGCCAGCATAATCAAAGCGAGCGACACGGCCGGCCAGACTCGGAGTGGGCGGAATAAGGATGTTGCCATGACGTTTAGCGAATCGTCTCGCGTCGCTCCTGGGGTGTTGCCGTCGTTCATACGGTCGTTTCTGGTGGGGGCAGTAGAGCAAAGACCAGCGCCTTCGCAAGGGAAAGTTTCCAGGAGCGCAGACGGTCAGTGCTTCCTTTCTATGGTTTCCCATCAGACAATAGGCGAAGACGAGCCATTCCGTTTTGCCGCAGGCTTGACCCAGCGTCTCTATAAAGTGCTGCCGGTCGGCGTCATCGTGGAAAATCAATTCCCGCAGGTCGCCGCGATTCATCACGTGGTAAATCGCTCCAGGGTATTGGATGCGCAGTGGGCGTGGCATCGTGCGACTCTGCTGTCGTGAACCTCTGTGTCATTAGTAAGGACTGATACCTTCTACAGAAGTTCTTCAATCGCTGGTGACAATGTACTCTATTCGCTCAGTTCGGCGGATTTAACGGCGCATCGGTTCCTCCTCGTTGGAGGTAGTCGGAATAGAAAAGACTCTTGTGCACGGTAAATGATGCCGGAGTGACCAGATGAAGGAACAAACAGAGCAGATCGTCGGTCGTTCGCAGTAACGGGCTGCCCGCATTCCGCGAATGATCGGAATCCGCAGGCCAAATCAGCCCATCGTTCTTGTAAATGTACGATCGATCAAGAAAGCATACACCATCAATTCCGTAGCGATAATAGTCTGTGACATTGTCTTGGTGCGCCAACTTGAGCGCCTCGAGCATCGAAGCATCAGAGATGCCATCGAAAGCAACAACGAAGTATCTGATCCATGACAGGGCTTCTGGATTGTAGCCTTGCGGAACGAAGGCAATGTCCGGAAAGCCCGGCTCACCATCGGCTCGACTGCCAGTTCGCAACATTTTAACCCGCCGACAACTGTCAATGCACCTGGCTAGCTCGTTTCCAGTCAGAGTGGACTTGACCTCGACCACGGCATCTACGCCTTCCGCAAAAAACAGGTGAAGCGTTTCACCTGGATCGGAGGGTATGGCTGGGCTAGTCGCTCGATAAACGACGACGTCACAATCGGGGCTCCGATTGCCACTTGCGTCTAAAATCTCGCCCCTTCCCACCCAAAGGCTTTTCGGCAGATGTCGTCGCAGGAAAGCCGCAACCACGAGTTCCCGAGATGCGCCAATGTTTAGAGGAGCTCGATGAAGTCGGTGTGTTTCCTGCATCTGGCGCGCTAGCTGCCCAAAGTGCTGATAGAGCAGGTGAAGCTCTGGCTTGGTCATGAATGGTGGCTGGGAAATCGGCATCTATTCGAAAAACGAGCAGTAGCTTGGTTTAGGACCGGCGACGAAATCCCCAACGACCGACCAATACTGGTTAGATCTCAGTCTCTTTTCCACTGAATTCGCTTTGCCTTGGAATCGCCGGCCAGCAAGAGAATGTCGGTCGGCCCACCGATTCCGGACGGCGGCTGCACAATACTTGTGGTTTTTCCTGCCGCGTCAATCAGATTGGACAGGGCTCCGATCGCATCGTTCGCCGAGATATCACCGACCGTTCTCTCTTGAGGCTTAAACGCTGGATATTCATGCAGGAACCGACGCCCTTCTTTGTACACGTGTTCTATGAACTCAAATGCGCCAAAATTCAACGCCTGACCGCGGCTGGTTGGGTAGAATTCCCAAAAAGCGTGCTGGGTCACTTCCGGCTGTT
>JBGAIN010000023.1:0-71901 GCA_044225505.1 Limisphaerales bacterium | reverse complement strand
CACCGATCTGAACGAGCAACTCCGGAAACTCGGCTTGGCTTCCTTGTTCGCCTCGCCGCCAAAACAGTCATTGTAGCCCGATCAAATCGAGAAACCCTCGGTTTTGTTGGGCTTTTTATCCCACTGAGGAGGAAGTCAGGTTAGCGAGCGACGTGTTTACGGGCTAAGGTGTGGGCTCAAGACTTTCGCTAAGGCGTCGGTGAAAACAGCGGCACCGGCAGCGTTAAGGTGGGTAATGCTGGCGAATTGTCGGTCGGGCAAGGTTGCTGGCAGGGCTTCGAGAACGCTTTCCGCTTGCAGCCATTCGCTCCAACGTTTGAGCAGCTGTAACCGGGTTTGGGTGTAGCTTTCAGGAACGAACGACTCGGGAGTTGGCGTGATTCCAACAATGAGTTTCGTTCCGCGCGGGAGCGCTCGGCGAAAGGACTTGCTAGCGGCTTCCAAGGATGGCGCCAGCCTGTATTCGGCGTTCCCGGTGGCTGTCTGCGGGTCGAATAGGCCGGGATCCGTAGCACTGCCCCGATGCGCAGATAGATAACGCCAGAGATCATGGGTAAACCCATAGTGGCGGCCGAACGCCCCGGGTAATGGCTGTGGCAAAGCCCGGCTAAGGAAACGCCCTCGAAAGATTTCCGCTCCGGTAGCGCACAGGAAAGCAGACGACGATGGTGGGCAGTAATCTTGGCCCTCGTAAAATCGATTCAGAGTCTCGGTGTAGTAGTCTTCCGGGCTGCCGCGGCGCAAAGCTTCCGGATGCATCAGGAGCACGATAGCACGCGGAGGGATAGAGTTAGACGCGAGGTAGGTTTGAAGAATTCGTGAGTAACCCGCCAAGTCCAAGTAGCTCAGCGTGCCGAGATTGAGAGCACCTCCAGACTTGCTCAATGCACGATCCAGACTGTCGGTCGCGACGTCCATCAAGCAGGAGGAATCGCCAAGCAATATTACTCCGGTGGAATGATTTTCGCGACTGGCCTGAGCTTGGTGCAGGAGGATCGTTCGATCGATGTCGAGGGCGGGCTGGGGAAGAGGCAGTATCCGCGACTTCGCGCCCAGGTGCATCCCCAGGGCAAAGACGAGCAACGGGAGCAACGGCAGGCTAAAGATGCGCAACACGTCGGCGACGGTGAATTGATACTGGTGGCTAGGCGCTCGCATCAAAATTGAAAGTAGATAAACGGAACTTTCTGTTTCTCCCAGAATACGACAATTCCGATTAGCAGTATTCCCTGGAGTATCGATCGGCTCCAGAGCGGCCGTTTCAGGGCGACTAGCAAATCCCGGGCTCGATACTGCCAGGTCTCCATCAAGACGAGCGGGGCGGCGAAAGTAGCGAGGTAGTAAACATAACTGGCGGCCCAAGCAGGGATGGTGAGTTGACCGAGTTGCTCGCTCAGCGCGAGGACTTGCTTCCACGATCCAGCGCGAAATAAGAGCCAGCCATAAAAGACAAAGCCCATGGTCATCACCCAACCAGACCACGAGAATGCCCGACTCCGGTCAGGTAAGGCCTTTGGCCGTCGAGGCGATTTGGAGCGTGCCATCCAAAGGCGGTGGCCAACCAGGCCGAGCCCCTGCCAGACACCCCAAGCGACAAAATTCCAGGCGGCGCCATGCCACAAGCCACCCAGCAGCATGGTAAGAAATAAATTACGATAGGTCCGGGCTGGAGTGGAGCGGTTTCCACCCAAACTAACGTAAAGGTAATCGCGGAGCCACGTGGATAGGCTGATATGCCAGCGTGCCCAGAATTCACGCAAGTTGGTCGCCAGGTAGGGCAGGTTGAAGTTCACCATGATGTCGAATCCAAGAATCCGCGCAGTCCCCCGGGCGATATCGGAATACCCGGAAAAGTCGCAGTAGATCTGTAATCCGAACGCAATCGTGGCGAGAACGACAAGCGGCCCCCCTGGATGAGAGTGTTCGTAGACCATCTCTACCAAAGGCGCAAAGTTGTCGGCCAAGACCACTTTCTTGAACATGCCCCAAAGGCAAAGCCAAGCGCCTTCTTCGAGCATACTTCGCGTGATCTGGCGGCTGACGCCGAACTGAGGGAGCAGATGCTCGCCGCGTTCGATCGGACCCGCAACCAATTGGGGAAAGAACGAGACGTAAGCCAGAAACTCGACCAGATTGCGAGTGGGCTTCATGGTGCGCCGGTAAACGTCAATGGCGTAACTCATGCTCTGAAAGGTGTAGAATGAAATCCCTACCGGCAGGATGATGTGCAACGTGGGCAGCGGCACGGGCCACCCTAACTTTCCGAGGAGCCCTGCCAGGGACTCCGCGAAGAAGTCGTAGTATTTGAAAAAGCCGAGGATGGTCAGGTTCGCAACGATGCTAAGGTTCAAAAGTAGCTTGCGCTGGCGGGGAAGCGTGAGCCGCTCTAATCCCAGGCCAACTCCAAAGTCGAGCAGGCTCGAAAGGAAGAGCAGGGAGAGGAACCGGTAGTCCCACCAGCCGTAGAATAGGTAGCTGGCGGCGACAATGAGAACATTGCGTGCCGCCAACGAATGCCGAACACAATAATAGAGAAGGATAAACGCGGCAAAGAACTGCAGGAACGTTCCGGAATTAAAGAGCATAGCCCGGGCTGCCAGTCAGCAATGGTTCCCTACGGAGCCGCCGAAACGGACGGTGTCCTCGAGGGCCGCTCCCCGGGCGATGGCCTCATGTTCCGAAACCGCGCATTGACCGGTTGAAATCTTCAATTATTTTTAAGGCTCAGAGTGGCAAAATGCTGTAATGTCAAACCCTTGAGACTGGCCAATTCAATTATGGGTGCGTCGCGGCGGGCTTTCACGCTGATTGAGTTGCTGGTCGTGGTCGCGATCATCGCAATTCTGGCTAGCTTGTTACTTCCCGCACTCGCCAATGCTAAAGGTAAAGCCCAAGCCGCGCGTTGCTTGAATAATCTTAAGCAACTCGGATTGGCGACATTGATTTACGCCCAGGATTTCCATAATGCCGTTCAAATCGATGCGCCCTTGGACCCGGGCGTTACTTGGGGAAGTATCTTGAGCACGAACCAGAATCTCAAGCCTCTGGATTTGTTTGTTTGCCCGACCTACTCCCCGCGCCATTTCACCAACTGGTTCAAGACCTACGGTGTGCGACAGGATCCGCCTCTTGAGAATACATCCGGGGACTTCGGCGAGATCCTGCAAGTGGAGACGGTGGTGAAGCCAGTCGAATACCTGCATCTCACGGACACGACCAGCCGGGGAAGGCAAGGCATCGGCGCTGAGCAATACTACTTTTTCCGGGCTGAATCCGAAAAGGAAGTGCACGCTCGCCATAGCCAAAGAGCCAATGGCCTTTTCCTCGACGGACATGTCGAAGCCTGCGGTCGTTCGCGCTTGGAAAGCGTGGGGATCGCTCCGTTATTCACCGCCGACGATATTCCGGCCTATTATAAGTGAGCCGCCGAACGTCCTTCTTGGTCGTGGTCGCGCTTCTTGGGGCGGGCGCCCTGTGGTGGTGGTACTCCTGGCATCACCCGGCGGGATGGAGTCCGGCGCTCTCCTCTCGGGAAATCGCGACGCGCGTTTTGGCTGAACAGTTGGTGCGTCATCGCCCCGGCGCCAAGGCCTTGGTAATCGGGAATCCTTTCGTGGAACGCAGCGGCCAATCCGCCGAGATTTACGCCTTCGAACGAGCGAGTATCGCCGGGCTTGAGCATGGATTTGGAACGATGGAATCTCTCCGGGTCGTTCATCCAGCCTTAAAGCCGGAGTTCCTCCAGCACCCGGAATCTGTAGCGATCGATCCGAAGACCACCACGCCGTTGAGTTATCTCATTGTCGAAGATGCTTTCGACCGTGTCGTGCAAACGAATGGCGGGTTTGATTTCTTGATCAGCTTGATCGGTGTGCCGCCGCGGGTCCGGGAGAGCAAGGTCTGGCAGGATCCGAAGTCTCCGGCCCTCGCGCTGCTATTTCCTGATTGGCGCCTGATGGGGTCTTCGCCCGTGATTCGGGAGGCGTTCAATTCCGGGAAGCTGGCTGCCGCTGTGTTGAACCGCCCTGGAGTCAGCGGCAACCCGACGGCGATTGAACGCGAATACCGCGCGGAATTTGAACGTCGCTTCCTTCTCGTCACGAAAGAGAATGTCGACGAATTGATGCGGGCTTTTCCGCAACTATTCTAGCGTTGGAGCCGGTAGCAACTCGAGTCGGAAGAATACGGAATTCGTGCCGCAACAGTCCGCGACAACCGCGCGCGTATCCCCGGTCGGTTCGCCGACCGGTTGGAAATTGGGCGGATTTAGTTGTGTGGCTTTTTCCAGAACATATCGGTGCAGCGGTGTGCTCACGCGGGTCGTCACGTTTGACAAGCTGCCGGACGGGCCTTGCCATTCCACCACCAAGGAGTTTCCCGCCGGAGTGATCTGGGTGATTTGAGGTCTGGGGTGATAACCGATCACGCCGCGCACGGGCAGTTCTGCTTGCCAGGGCGCGGAGTTCCAGAGCGATAAGACATTGTCGCCGCTTCCCCAACTTGTGCGGTAACGCACGCGCTGATCGCCTGAGTCTGAAATATAGTAGCCGTAAGCTAGCATTCCGTGCATGTGCGGGTTCGCGCGGGGCATTCCATCGAACGTCCGGGAGAATTCGTCGTACTTTTGCAGGAAGAGCAGCACGGGATACCCCGCGTCAATTTCTGCTTTTAAATCTTCGAAGGTGAACCCGTGTCCGGTGGGGACCTTGGGGTTGAAGTCAGCTAATTGAGAGAAAGTTTCCGCGTCGTAGCCGCGGAACTTTGTCCAGGCCTTGAGTCCAGAAGCAATATCCGGGATGGCGCTGCCGGCTGGATGGTCCATCATGAAGTTGCTGCGTCGATCGCCATTCTCGTCCCAAAAGACAAAAGAGAAAGCGTCAATGTTGCCGTCGCATTCGCCGTTCAAATCCGACCATTTCTTCTGGCTCAAGCCGATGAAGTCACCGATGCAATCCGGCGTATGCTCCGGTCGTCCGGCCGTCACGTAAGGATCCTGGTCCGGACTTTCGTAGACGACCCAGTAGTCGTCCATATGTCCGTAGTTCGTGCTGGATCGGCCATCCAGGCCAGCCCGTGAGGCCCACAATGAGCGAATCCCGACATTGGCACCTCCGCTGGTTAAAGGCGCGACGCCCCCGGCAGTAGGTCCAGTATAGAAATTGGGGAAGCCATGCCGATCCCAGTATCCCATCAGGTTTCCCGACGCCGTGCCAAAGCAGCCGGCGTCCCATTCGTAATCCGGAACGCCCGTCAGGACGACGTTCACACCTCCCAAAGTGGGGAGACTATTGAGGGACAAGCCCAAACTGATAAACCCGCAAAACCGCAGAGTACGAATAGCATACGGGATCAATCTCACAGCGAGATCTATAAGCTATTCTCGCGCCAATTTCCAGTGTGATAGTTCATTCAATCGCCCGGAGTCAACTTCTCGCTGGTGGTGCGCATTCGGCTTGAAGATTTGGCGTCTTCAGGCGTATAGTCCCGAAAAGCCATTTGCATGACCTCCTCAAGCTCAACCGAAACGAGCGAGGCGCTGACTGAAAATCAAAAGGCCGCGTTGCTCAAACTGCTCACGGACGAGGACATCGCCGTTTATCATACGATTCGAGGCAAGATTCTGTCGTACGGCCAGTCCGCTGGGGATTGGCTTCGTCCGCACACTCTCAGCAGCGATCCTGTGTTGCGGCGCCGAGCGTTCGAGCTCGTCCAATATTTATCCAAGCAAGATGCCGACAATCGCTTTCTCGCGTTCTGCCTGAATCAGGGCGAAGAACTCGATATTGAGGAGGGCGCTTGGCTCCTTTCCCAGACGCAATACCCCGATATCAACGTGGCTGCGTATCAAGCGTTGTTCGACAGCTACGCCGGGGATCTTCGAGAGCGCATCGACTTTGGCGCAACGCCCGAGAGCATTCTGGCCACGATCAACCAGTATTTATTTGCTGACCTTGGGTTTCTAGGGAACGAATCCAACTATTACGATCCCGATAACAGTTATTTAAATCGGGTGGTCGATCGGCGGACGGGCAATCCCATCAGCCTTTGCCTCATTTATTTGTTTATTGCCCGGCGGCTCCGGTTGCCCATCGTTGGCATCGGTATGCCTGGCCATTTCCTGATTCGTTTCCAGTCTTCAACGGGCGAGGTTTTCATCGACGCGTTCAATCGTGGCAAGTTGCTCAGCAAAGCGGACTGCATCAAGTATCTTCTCCACACCAGCCACGGCTTCCAGGAAGGCTACCTTTCTCCGGTGAGTCCGCGTCGCGTTTTGCTGCGGGTGTGCTCAAACCTGCACCAGATTTACGCTCAGCTGGAATTGGCGGATGAAACCGCCCGTTTGCAACGCTACATCGTGGCTCTGGCGAAGTGATTCTTGCAGGCCTTACGGTGTCTCCAGGACCTTGAAAGCGTCCCGTACCGTGCCTCTATCATCAAGGAACTCCACCTCCATTTGGGCCCCTTTGATGCGCAGGATCAACGAGCCTGGAAGGTTCTGCGAGACCGCCATGACGGGGTGGTTTAAGCCCCGCAACTTGCTTGGTTTGGTGGCATGCCCCGCGCTCCCCGCGTTGATGTAAATCGTCCCGTGCGGTTGGCCCTCCCGAAAGACGTAGCGATCATGGCCTGTCTCCGCCAGCATCTCCCGTCTAAAGGTGGTGGATGGACCATAGTGCCCTCGCACTGGATACGAGCGCTCGTAAAGATGGCTGTGTCCGCATAGGACGAGGTCGACCCCGGCGCCTTCGAGAATGGGCAGCATATTCTCTCGCATGGCAATCATGCGTTGATCGTTGTCTTTCCCAATATCGGAGTCGTGCGAGCCTTTGCTGTAAGGCGGGTGATGCCAAAACGCGATGGTCCAGGAGTGCTTGGAAGCTTGCAGGTCCCGCCGGAGCCACGTCGCCATCGGGCCTGCCGGAGAGAGGTCGCTATCCTCGGAATCCAAACAGATGAAGTGAGTATTGCCGTGATCAAACGAGTAGTACGCTTCGGTCCCGGAGGGAGCTCCGCCAGACTCTCCTTGCCTGGGCAAGGTGAAGCTATTGAAATAAACACCGGATTCGGTGGCGGAGCGTGCGCTCCGGCTGTCGTGATTTCCAAGCGCCGGCCAAACCACGGCGTGTTTGAAAACCTCGCGGTAAATGTCGAAGAACGACTTTTGATACTGCCAATCCGTGCCACGACGGTAAGCGTTGTCGCCGAGCGTGAGCACGATATTTGGCCGTTCTTCACCTGCGTGCCGCAGATAGGCATCTCGAACCGCCTTCTGGACGGGATATCCTGTGCCTGGGTCTCCCAAAGCCCATACCTCCAAAGCACGATTTGATTCCGCGGTCGGCGAAGTGTCGAAGTAGTTCGCGGCTCCCCCTTGAAGAATCTTCGCGTTTGTGACCAGGGCGTAATAGTAACGAGTATTCGGACTTAGGTCGGTCAGTGGCACCACGTGTTCCCGGACGCGCCGCGTCGTCCCGGCGCGATGATCCAGTTGACCCTGTCCCGTGCCGTAACGCACGACGCTTTCGGTTGGTCGGGAGGTGCGCCAGCGAATCACCACCGAGTTGGAAGTCCCGGACTGCAGATACGCGCCTCGCGTCACCCGGGCTGGGGGAATCACCATCGGTCTCTGCGCGACCGATTCCGTGTCCCACCACAGGAAGGCGAGTGCGACGGTGAACACGACAAACACGCGACGCACCCAGTGAAGTCGACGCAACGCTGGCATCCATGAAGTAAGCCTCAAAGCCCGGATTTCGGCAATGTTCTGGGAGAATCCGTAAGCGAAAGAAGGTCCGCTTCAGTTCACTTTGCTTAGGCGCAAGGGGCGTTGACGATACGGTCTTGTGCCATATATAACACGGATTAAACACGGGTTATACAGGGATTTAACAGGGAATACATCCGTGTTAATGCCGTATAAACTCCCTGTGACTTCCCTGTTATCAGCGAATGGAGAGCGGGTCAGCGTGGTTTCGTGATGGGAAAAAGACGGGTGCTGCATTGTTCGCCTTCACCGGGACTCTCCAGACAATTGCCGCTTGGCGCGCTGCACAGAAGGGAGTTTACTCTCTCGTGGCTCAGCCCAAGCGACAACCCATCCAGACCCGGTTAAATGCGCACGTCGCCGCGTTGCGCTCTTGTCGTCGTTGTCCCTACATGCAGCCTCCCGTGGTCTCAGGAGGCCCTGTGGTCAGCAAAATCATCCTGGTTGGCCAAGCGCCCGGGGACAAAGAACCGGTCTTAGGCCGGCCCTTCGCCTGGACGGCGGGGAAAACCCTTTTTCAGTGGTTTGAACAGTCCTGTGGCGTTACGGAAGCGCAATTCCGCGCTTCTATCTACATGGCCGCGGTCTGTCGTTGTTTCCCGGGCAAGAAGCCCACTGGGGGCGACCGCGTCCCCACGCCGGAGGAAATACAGAATTGCGCTCCGTGGCTCGATGAGGAGATCCAAATGCTCCAGCCGTCGCTGGTCATCACGGTGGGGCGACTGGCTGTAGAACGATTTCTTTCCGCGGCGCGATTGGACGCGATTGTTGGAAAGTTGTTCACGGTGAGCTATCGAGGCCAAATGCTCGACGTCGTCCCACTTCCGCACCCCTCGGGGGCGTCGCCCTGGCACAGGATGGAACCGGGCAAGACGCTCCTCACGTCCGGGTTGCGATTAATTCGCAACCACGAAGCGTTCCGGAAAACGTTTGCGACGAGAGGATAATCCTCTGTTGAATCGGGGCGGCCCTCTCGACTACTCGGACCAGGCCGAGCCCAGTTCGTGCAGGGTCAACGACCGGATCTGAGCCGTGCCACCTCGCGCGTAGATTTCGAGGTTTGGATTTTCTTGCGGCACGACCATCCCCATGGGCATATAAAGCCGACCGTCGTTGCCGAAGATGTCAATCGAGGCGCGATCGACCAGGAGCCGCAATTGGATCTTTCCCCCGTCCGGCTTGAGTAATGCCTTTTTCTGGGCGCAAGCCAGTTCTTGCTTGGCAACATCGTAATGGATCGCGATTCCGTGCAGGTTGAATCCGACCTCTTGGGCATCGCCGAGGGCGACCGTGGCCTCCAGATCGAGAAGGGGCGCGCGAAAGCTGCTCAGCGGGTTCTGGCCCGGGACGAGCGGTTGGGCGTCGAAAGATTGGGAGCGTTTGCGTAAGGACGCCAGTTCTTTCACTGGGACGGCGTGCAAGCGCAAGCCTTGCTCTGTGGTGCGCAAGGTCAATTCCACAGGCAACCCGATCATTTGATTGAACGGCATTCCAGGGAGGCTCACTTGGCCCCAGGGCACAAGAATGCGGCGTCCGTCGCTGGCGGGCAGGTCGCTGTAAGTTTGAGAGGCGTAGAAACAGTTCCCGTAGTTGAGGTCATGAGGACCGGATTCGGGAGTGAAGGTTTTACCATCAAATCTCCCGATTAAGTAGCGTCCGTTTCCTCCGTAGAAAACCCAGCGGTGCTGTTGGGGATTTTGGTCCACCGCGATCTCGAAGAACTCGGGGCATTCGCTCGTGCCGGGCACTTTGACGGTGCTGAGGCGTTCCCAGGATTTCAGGTTGGTTGAGGAGAATAATGCAAAGTCGTTACCGTCGAGGTAGAGCGCCATGACCCACTTTTTCTCTGGGGCATACCAAAGCACTTTGGGATCCCGGTTCTCGGCCTGCAGGTGCGGCACAACGGGGTTCTGGGCGTATTTTGTCCAAGTGCGTCCGCGATCGACGCTGTAAGCGAGGCATTGGGTAAATCGTGCGCCTTGGCTTTGCGGGCTTGTTCCGCCCGCGGCGGTGTAGAAACAAACGATGGCCTCGTCGTTCTCCCGGGCGAAGCCGGCCGAGTTGGGCCAGTCCACCACCGCAGACCCTGAAAACATGGTGCCGAGGGCGTCTGGGTAGAGCGCGTCGCCTAACTCTCGCCAATGAACGAGATCCGGGCTGACCGCGTGGCCCCAGTGCATATTGCCCCAGTTCCATCCGTAGGGATTGTGTTGGTAGAACAGATGATATTCCCCTTTGTAAAACACCAGGCCGTTAGGATCATTGTTCCAGCCCCGCTGTGACGTGAAGTGGAACTGGGGTCGCAACGCCTCTTGATAGAGCGCTTGGCCGCTTCGAATCTCGTTCGAGGCTTCGATCTGCTGGAGCGCTGAAGAGTCCTCGCGCAATTTGTCGACCTGGATAAGGATTGATTGATCGCGAAATGCTTGCACATCGACCACTGCCCACCAGTCCGGTGCCTGGTCAGCCAGTTCGATATCGAATTGGCGCAATAGTTTGCCGTCCGCTTTGGATCGTAGCGTCAGCAGCCGCTTGGGCGCGCCGTTCTTGACCGGTAAATTCAAGTAACGTGTAGTGACATTCAACTCGCGCGTCACGTTCGAGATCCAGGCAGGGAGCGGTTGATCGGTCTGGACGATTTGATCCACGTTGACGTGACCCCAGCTCCCTTTCGCGTTGTCCACAATCTCAATGACGGCGGATTGTCCGGAAAACTCGCCCACCTCCCATTGAGCCCAATCCAAGTGTTCGCTTCCCCCCGGCTGTTTGTTTGGACCCGTCGCCGTCCGCACCACCTTGCCGTCCAAGAGCAGATTCATGCAGGTCTTTCCTTCGAACCCGCCACCTCCGATGAGGAATCGAAGGTAACGACGCTCGAGACGAAAGGGAGCGGACGTCAAAGTCCCGGTCGCATCGTCTCCCTTGTGGTAGGAATTGACGAATCCGCTGCCGTAGAAGCCGTCCACTTGCATCTGATTCGGCAACGCGCCGCGAGCCGGGCCAAAACCGAACGCGTCTCCGGTCGCCTTCCAACGGCCGTAGTCTGGACCTTCAAAATCCGCGATGACGATGTTCTCCGCTGCGTCTGCGCGGTTCGCCAAGGAGAACAGAAAGAATGCGCTGAGCAACGTGGAGCTGAGCCTCACTAAAACGGGGGATGGTTTTGAAAAGGGCATAGGTCTTTCGATTCCTAGAGTGTCTGTCGGTAACTATAGGCGAGCGGTTCATCCGCGACGAGAATTAACCTCGTGTCAGACGCGGTTTCCGTCGGTTGAAGGTGGGACGTGTAGGAAACGTCCAATAGAGCACGATCGAAGTATGAAAACTCTAAGACTTTCGTGGATGGCACTTTTGGGTCTGGCGGCGCTGGGCACGGCAGGGTGTGTCGAGAGGCGAACCGTTTACGTGCCGCGTTATCAGCCCGCTCCGGTCTATGCGCCACAGCCTGTGTATGTCTATCCCAACCAGCCGCCCACTCAGGCGCAGCCTTTGGTCACAGTGAACCCAGGGCCAGGACAGCCCCCGATCTCGACGGCACCACCACCCGCGCCGGCTCAGGTTGTCGTGTCGCAAGCACCCCCGCCGCCGCAAGTCGAAATCGTGCCTGTCATGCCGGGGCCTGGCTATGTTTGGGTCCCAGGGTATTGGAGCTGGAATGGCAACTGGGTCTGGGTGAGCGGGGCATGGACAGTGCGCCCACGCCCGCGTGCGGTTTGGGTGGCGCCGCGCTGGGTGCATCGTCCACATGGCTACGTTTATATGCGTGGTCACTGGCGATAAGAAACCCAACGGCCAATGCGGCGGGCTTAGGATCCGCAGTAGGTTCACCCTCAAAGGAATTGCGGTCGGCAGGAGAACGGTCTGATGACAGACCGTTCTCAATTTCCTGGAGAAGGAAGCAGGTCTTTTGGGCGGAGTTAGAGCGAGGCCAAGACCTTTTCCAGATATTCTCTGTTCGCCCGCGCGTTGGCCGTCGTCTCTTGCGGGGTGGAACCCACTTTGATTCCTTCCACCATGATCGGGCCTTGAAAAGCAGCAGACTTCAATTTCGCGAAGACCCCCTTGAAGTCGACCTTGCCCGTGCCGAATTGCGACATCACTTCACCTTTCGGCCCGGGACAATCTTTGGCGCAGAATCCGGTCACGGAACGGACGATGGGCTCCAGCTCGGCGACAGGGTCTTTGCCGGTGTAATAGATAATGTTACCCGCATCGTACCAAATCTTGAAATTGGGATGCGCCACCTTCTCGAGGCAACGCAAGATCTCTTCGGAAGCCCCGCTCCCGCCCCCGTGCGGTTTAAGGACAATTCGCAAGCCGTGCTTGTCCCCTTCAGCAGCCGCGGCCGCCATGAGGCGGTAGAAGTTGTCGTATTGCGTTGGTTTGTCGACGCCGAAGGTAAGCATGAACTTGAGTTCTAGACGGGCGGCGTTTTCGATCTGCTTGCGCACGTTCGCCAGGTTGTCGTCCAGCAAGCCATCCGGACGAAACTGGATGGTCGTCATATTTAGTGTCAGGCCTCGCTGGGCCACTCGCTTCTTGAGGCTGTCCAGATATTCTGGGGTGGCCGTCGGGGAAGTGAAAGCTTCGCCGCGTTGCCCGGTGAGCAAACCGGTCAGCTTGTAGCCAGCGGCTTGAATTCCATCGAGAGCATCGTCGTAGCTCCATTTAGTCCAAGCTCGATTAAAGCACCCTATCGGCCAATCGACAGGCGCCGCGGTGCTGGTGGAAGGAAGAGAAAGCGTCGCCAAAGACGCGGCGCTGGCGACGGTCGTTCGAATAAAAGTGCGTCGATTCATGGTTGAGTTATAGAGGCAGATCGGTTTGGGTTCAACGCGGGCTTGCGTCCAATGCTGGGATGCCTGTCGGAATTCGTGGGGGGCGACCAGCGCTAAGGCCACCGCCGGGGTGTGCGACTCGCACACGCACTTACCGCGACGACGCTCCAGAGCGACTCACAACTTCGACGCGGCCTTCCATATCTACCATCACCTCTCGGGCCCCACCCGGAAGGACGGACCGGGTTTCCTTCCCGCCGGGCCACCGCACCAGAAGGCCGGTGGGGGTAGCGTCCAAGTTCATGACCTGACACGCGGCGTCTTGCGACCAGTACCCAGCGCCCGCATGAATCTCTCGCGCAGGACCGACCCGGTTTCCTTCAACCAGCCGGAGCGTTGCGCCGACGCCCTGCATGTTGCCCTGGCTCCCTTTAAGCCGCACGCGCAGTCCCGGACGTGCGCGCAAATTACGGTAGAGCTTCGTCTCCGCGGCGTTTTGGGCCACGAGCAAGTCGACTTTGCCATCGTGATCAAAGTCGCACAGAGCGGCGCCTCGTTGCTCCCCGAAAATTCGAATGCCAGACTCCTGGCTGGACACGGTCGAGAATCCACCGCGACCGTCTCCGCGGAGCCACAACCCGAGCCCTGCATCGCAACGTGGTGTCTCTGGCTGGACCGCGAAGATGTTTTGGCTGAGCAAAACATCCTCGTAACCATCCCCGTCAAGGTCCCCAATACTCACGCCAAAGGCCGGAGCCATTTGCGCCTCTACCGGCAGGGCGTGCGCTTCGAAATGATCCCCACGGTTAAGAAACACCATCGATTCAAGGCAAGCGGCAGACCAGGATTTCGCCGAATTGGAAAAATCCCCGAGCAACTCCGCCACGCTGGCCTCGGCGTAAGCGCGATGGGTGGCGAATCGTCCGCGCAAGAATGGCATCGCTTGAGCCATCGGGCCCAGAGGTCGGTCGGGAACAACCTTCTTCAGGCTGGCGTCGTAATGAGCCTCGATGAGATCGGCTGTGCCATCGCCGTCAAAGTCGCCATAGTAAACTTGCAGAGGTTCGGCCCGGTAGCTCTGATACTTCGTGTTGCGACCCCAATTCGACGCGACGATATCCAGCCGGCCATCCCCGTCAAAATCCCCCGTGCTTACTCCATTCCACCAACCTGTCCAGCGTCCGAGGCCGAGCGCGTCGGTGCGGTCGGAAAAAACGCCATGCTCATTCCCGAGCACTCGGATTGGGCCCCACTCACATGCCAGGACGAGATCGGCATCGCCGTCATTGTCGAGATCGCTAAAAACAGCGCCGCTTACCATCCCAAGGTTAGTGAGGATCATGGCGTTCCGTGCGTCCAATTCAAACCGGCCTTGTTGGAAGAGGTAAAGGCCGCTCGAGCTGGCGGCTGGGTACTTTCCTGGCACGCTCCGACCGCCGACAAAGAGATCAAGTTGTCCGTCCCCATTGACATCCGCGAGGGCGAGCGGGCCTGTGCTCGAAGGTGAAGCCGGGAAATTTTCTGTGACAGCGCCTGAACTCAGCTCATAGATGCGAAGCGCAGGGCCAGCTGAGGTCGCGTCTTCGTAGATCGCTGATCCGGCCAGGAGCGTGATGTTCGTAGCGTCGCTCTCCCAGGCCATAACGGTCGTTTGATCCCGGGCTATCGGGGCGGCCAATATGGGCAATGTTAAAGCACCGAACCCACCATGCGTATTGTTCGTATAGATCGCCAATCGCCCTCCTTTGCCGCTGGGCAAAACCACGTCTTCCCAGCCATCGCGATTGACGTCAAACCATGTTACCCCGGGTCCCAATTGACTGAGCCGGTAAGGGATTAACGGCTGGCGGGCGTAGTCATTAAACGTCGGATCCTGATGCACATGATGGAGCGCAGCGCTGAGATCTTGGAACCCCGGACTCGCGGGTGGCTCAGAGCGACGCGGGGTCGTCGGGGAAAGTAGGCTCGATTCCTGAGCCGCCTTTTCATTGACCTCGCACAATGAGTTTGGCTTCGCCTGCGGAACAATCGTGTGCTTGCCGTTACGCCAGCGCACGTCGACTCTTAAGACGTTTGTGGCAGATCCTGCGGCAAACACGCGCATGGCCTGGTCACACGAAAGATAGCGCCCGCCGCTGACCATCTCCTGGCTTTGCATTGGCAGGCCAGCGCCTTGGACGGTAATCCGGGCGCCGATCCCAGCCGTGTTCGGCGACAACCCGATGAGGCGGACGGCGAGGCGGGGAGCAGCGCAGTTATTTCGGTAAATGCCGGCGGCGGCGTTGGATTTGTTGACCACGACATCCAGGTCGCCGTCGTTGTCCAGGTCAGCCAGGGCCATTCCTTGAGAAACGCTGCGATCATTGAAGCCCCATTCTTTTCCGACCTCTTCAAACGTCAGGTCGCCGCGATTGCGGAAGGCTAAATTGCCTGTGGCAAGACGAGGGAAAGCTCGGCGAGCCTGAAAGATCTCTGCGTCCGAGAGACTGCGTCGGTTCCGGCGCAAGAGCTTCATTTGATCGGCAATATCGAGATCGCGAGCAGCCCGTTCGTGGCCGGTGGAAACCAAGAGGTCCTCCCACCCATCCAGATCCACATCGAGAAAGATCGGCAACCAAGACCAATCAAAAGCTTCCAGGCCCGCGAGTGCGGCGATCTCGGCGTATGTTCCATCCCCGCGGTTGAGAAAGAGCGTGCTCGCCATATACTGGGGACGACCGGTGATTCCTGACACTTCTTCCGGAAGCGGCGGTAAAGGCAGCATTTGCGTGAGGCGCAAGCGATGATCGCGGTTGAGCATGTCCGCCACCAGGAAATCGTCGCGTCCATCTCGATTGATGTCAGCGAAATCGATTCCCATGGAGAAGAGGCTGCTCTTGCGCAGCGTTAGGGCTGGAGCTGCTTGCAGATGACCGTTTGCCCGATTCAGCCAGAGCCGATCTGGTGTCTCAAAATCGTTGCAAACGTAGAGATCCGGTTGGCCATCGCCATCGATGTCCCGAATAACCACGGAGAGCCCCCAATCGAGCGGAGGACTGGTCAACGTGTGACCGTCCTCGTCCAGGAACGCCCCGCTCGTAAAGCCAATCTCCGTGAAATTCGTCCCGCCCTGATTCCGGTAGTAGCTATCTGCTTCCCCAAGTTCTTCAACTGAGCCAAACCTGCCGACAATGAAACGATTGGTCAGCGCCGGGTCAGTGAGTGGCCGGCCGTTCACTCGATCAATGGTATTCTTTCCATCGACCACTTTGAACGTTGCCCTCGCGTTTGGCATATCCATCAGGGCGGTCGTCCGATAATTGGCAATGTAAAGATCCAGGAAACCGTCTCCGTCCAAATCTCCGGCCGCTGCGGACATGCCCCCTTTGCGGCCGTCCAGTTGCGCGGTCCGGGTAAAATGGCCGCGGCCATCGTTCGCAAATACCCAAGTGCCACCACCGACAGAATTCACGACCAAATCGAGATCGCCATCACCATCCAAGTCAGAGAACAACGCTCCGGTCGCATCGAGATTTGGGCACTCCACGCCAGCGGCTTGGGTTACATCTTCAAACCGCCAATTCCCAAGGTTTCGATAAAGTCGGTTTGGACCGTCAATGCTGCAGAAGTAGAGATCGCACCAGCCATCGCCATCCACATCTCCAACAGCGACGCCCGAACCATTCAGTAGAATCTGATTGGTGAGATGACGCGACTCGGAGATGTAATTAGTAAAGAGGATGCCAGTGGCGAGCGGTGGCATGGACGTGAACCCCGGCGGGCTCGTTTCCACAGCTGGCAACGAGGTCAGTCGAACGCCTGGCCGTTCCATCACCGTGGCCCCATGGGAAGACGAATGCCAAGCAAGCCAGCCTGCTCCCAGGGCGACCATCATCAAAGTGAGGCTTTTAAGTGACATCGTGCACGATTAAGAACTCAATCTTTCTCAAGCGCCTAAGGCTGGCAAAAGAATTCTCGCTTGCGTGAACAACGCTTCCGTTGGAGACGGATTTTCGCTATTGGCTAGATCGTGATCGATCAAGTCTCAAAGCAGATGTCCGCGTTGGTGTATCGAGGGGCGAACGACCTTCGTCTTGAGGTTGTACCTGTGCCGTCGATCGGCCCTGACGAAATACTAGTCAAAGTGGCGGTCTGCGGCGTCTGTCCAACGGACATTAAGAAGATTCAGTACGGCACGGTGCCTCCGCCGCGCATTTTTGGGCACGAAACCGCCGGCACCATCGTGCAAACGGGCGCGAACGTGCGTGACTTCCGAGTGGGAGAGCGGGTGGCTCTTCATCACCACGTGCCCTGCCAAGCTTGCCATGAGTGTCGCCACGGCGCCTATGCGCAGTGTCAGCAATACAAGCGGACCGGAATCACCGCTGGATTCGAACCTTCCGGAGGCGGATTTGCCGAGTACGTCCGCGTCATGCCCTTCGTGTTCGGCGGAATCGTGCGGATTCCCGATGGGAACACATTTCTCGAAGGTGCCATGCTCGAACCGGTCAACACCGTCTTAAAAGCCGTGCAGCGTCTGGCGTTGCTCGAAGGCGATACCGTCCTTGTCATCGGAGTAGGCCCTATCGGATTGATGTTCACCAAACTCCTGGCCCTTCGAAAAGCTCGTGTCGCTGCGTGTGACCTGGTCCCGGCCAAGTTAGACAAAGCTAGGAGCTTTGGCGCCCAATGGACGTTCGCAGGCGAAGTGGAGCAGTTCGCCAGCCAGTTGCTTGATCTGACGGGAGGGCGTGGGGTGGATGCCGTAGTCGTGGCCGTTCCGGTTGATCGAGTCGTGAGGGAAGCTCAACGATTAGTTCGGCCTGGGGGTAAGGTGTTGCTTTTTGCTCATACTCGACGTGCGGCTGAGAGCCCTGTGGATCTGACGGCGGTCTGTGTCGATGAAAAGGATCTTATCGGGAGCTACTCTGCAGATATTACGATACAACAGGAAGTGGCCAGGACGGTGTTCGCACGCGAATTTGATGTGCGTGAGTTGGTTACACACGAATTTCCGCTGGCGCGGGCGGAGGAGGCCATTCAGCTGGCGGCTCACCCGCAGCCTGGATCGCTTAAGGTTATCGTGCGCAGTGATTTACCATGAAATCTGGAAGTTTTGAGTGGATACGAGGCACGGACTTGGCGGGAAGGTGAGTTCCGGGGCAGAGAGAAGGATGGCGGCTAGAACGAAACTCGAGGACGCTCTCTCCAAAGATAGCGTAACCCGTTGCGGAGCAGGTCAGTTGGTTTTGTTGAACTGACGTTACGAGGAGCGCTGGAGTCGGCAAGATCGGGAGGTAAGAAAAGCTGCGGGAGGCGCAGCGGAAGTGGACAAACGCAGCGGGAAAATTGTTCAAAAAAATGTTGACACCCCCTAGTCGATTTGAGAAAGTGCCGCCACACACGGAATAAACAAACAACAAAATGAGAACAAAAACGTTGCTTCTGATAGCTGCCGTTGGCGCAGCAGGCGCTGCCACCTCCATGGCGCAGGTCTTCTCTGTTAATGCTGTTGGGTACGTCAACAAGACGATTCCTGCCAGCGGATTCGCGATGATCTCGAACCCGCTCAAAGCGGCGACGAACACGATCGACGCGTTGTTCGCTGGTGTTCCAGTTGGAACGCAAATCTATGTTTATACCCCTGGAAAGGGATATGACGTAGGAACGTATGACGACTTGGACAACTCCTTCGGCACAGCGGTTGGACCTAAGACGCTTCTGCCTGGACAGGGCGTTTTCGTTAAGAACCCGACAGCGACTCCGTTGACGATCACGTTCGTCGGTGAAGTTCCTCAGGGCACTCTGAACACCGCCTTGGTTGCGGGATTGCAGATGGTCAGTTCGCAGGTGCCGCAGGCCGGGACACCCGCTGATCTCTCGTTCCCTCACACCGCCGCGCAAGGACTGACCGCTGGCGATCAAGTCTATAAGTTCACGACGGATCAAAAATATCTGGTCGCGACCTATGACGACTTGTCAGATGACTGGGATAAGCCCCTTACCTTCGACGTCGGTGAGGCAGTGTTCGTTAAATTGGCTAAGCCGGTTACGTGGACCCGTCAGTTCAATGTCAACCAGTAAGCAGACTAGTCAGAATCGAGAGCAGTACTAACTTAACCAACTATGAAAAAGCTAATCATCGCACTGGCAGCGTTAATGGTCTCCATTGCTGCCTATGGTCAGGGGCAGTTCGTGTTCAACAACCGCATCGGGACTGAAGTGAATGCCCGGTTCGTAAGTTCGAGCGACGCAACTGGCACCAGCTCGATCGGAAGTCCCGACTACACAGTTTCATTGCTCGGCGGCCCGGTGGGGGGTTCCCTCGTGGCTCTGGATCCTGCTAGCACCACTTTCCGTGGCGCAGCTGGAACAACGACGGCAGGGTATGTGACCTCGGTCACCCCAACCGTTCCTGGCGTGGCGATCGGCGGTAACGCCAGCGTCCTCGTTCGCGTTCTCGGACCTGGTGGCCTTAGCCAAGACTTCGGTCCTTACACCGTGAACGGCTTGGGTGGTGGCACGGCCACTCCTCCGAACCTGCAATTGGGCACCTCGCCCCTTGTGATCAATCAGGTTCCTGAACCGGCAACATTGGCTCTCGGCGCCCTCGGTGTCGGAGCGTTGCTGATGTTCCGCCGTCGCAAGTAACATTAAGTTAGTGCGTTCTCACAAAGCCGCCCCAAAAGGGCGGCTTTTCCTTTTCCGGGATTGACATTCGGACCTCCCACTCTAGCATTTCACACACTTTGGGATCCACTTTGGCGCGTTCGTCTATCGGTTAGGACACGGCCCTCTCAAGGCTGAAAGACGGGTTCGATTCCCGTACGCGCTACCACTTCGCTCATTCAGCGGGGTTGTAGAACTGAGTTCACACAGGTTGAATTCCCATGACTGACATGGCGTCGATCTTTGCGCGTGAATCGATCGACCAGCGGAACCGCTATGCGGCCCTTTCAAATCATCTTCAACCCAACGAGCGCGGCGGAGCTCGCGCGGATGCCAAAGGAGCTGCAGCTTTATATTTTGGGCGAATTCCGTGGCCTTCCCCAGGACGTGTTGAACTCCGAGTTGGAACGATATGGGAAACTCGAACGGGACGGAAAGGCGTTACACCGATTCCGCTTGGGGGATTATCGGGTTTACTTTCAGCGGCACGAACTGGGCATTGTGGTTCATCGGATTCTGAATCGCAACTCGCTGAAGGATTTTCTCTTCCGATCGCGCCTGCCGCTCGGCGAAGACGCAGCGCTTCAGGCCAATCCGAAATTCTGGGACCTAATCGAAGCTGCGAAAACGGAGCCCTCCCGCCTGTAAGTCATTCTGCCAAGCGGGGCAAAGCGGAGGACTGCTAATGCGGGTCTTCTCCGATCTCCACGTTCCAATAAGCGAGATCGAGAAAATGCTTCCAGCTGTCATGGCAGCTCAGACCAAGATTCACCTGGATAAAAGGACGCCACTTGGGCCGTTTCGGTTTCCGGATGAGGTGTAACCCAGCCTCTTGCGGAGTCCTGTTCGCCTTATGGGTATTGCAGGCAATGCAGGAGCAAACGATATTCTCCCAAGTCGTCGGACCTCCGCGATCTCTTGGAACCACGTGATCCAGATTGAGATCTTTCCGGTCGAAAACACGCCCGCAATATTGGCAAGTATTCTGATCTCGTTCGAAAATATTGTGTCGCGTAAACTTAACCTCTTTCTTTGGCAATCGGTCAAAAAAGAGAAGCAGAATGACGCGCGGAACCCTCACTTGAAATGAGATTGTGCGGATGCTCTCGGGATGCGGCTCCTGCTCGGATAGATCCGTCCACTCGTTGAAATTAAAAGTCTGGAAAGAACCGTCCGACATGCCGAGGACAGCCTGGGCATGGCCCTCGAAGAGCAGAGAAAGAGCCCGTCTCGCAGTGCAAACATTTACAGCCTGCCACAGGCGATTGAGCACCAGCACCTGCTGATTGAGGAATGAGCTCATAACCTCGTCCAGTTGGCGCGGAAAGTAACATAGGCCCGACAGAGGTGTCAATGCGTCACGAAAATCATCGTTCAAATTGTAAGTGAATCAGCCGCAGGTTCTGCCGTCGGTAACTAGTTCGAGTAGCATCTTGGAATGTCTTATTTCAAACCCACGTTCTAAGCTCTCGACTCGGGGGCGCCCCGAGTGCTCGAGCAGGTTAACCAAAGATTTGTTTATCAGGGGGCTTGACAGGTTCCGCAAAGGATGATTTAGTTCCATTGAATTTCGGGCTATAAGTTACGGGTTGATCTTTGAAGCCCAACAGATTTCGGTATTGGTTCTGTACAGCTGATATCGATTATTCCCCAAGAGCCTCTGTTGTACTGATTCTGAAAACTCCCCGGGTTTCTCGGTCACCCTCTGACTTAGAAACCCGGTTTTTGTTTTTATTGAAGGCGTTTTCTGGGCACGCCGTGCCGCAGGATTACGTTCGCGGACCGCATTCAATCCGGGCCTTGACAGCCTCTCCACGCGAATCCCACGCCGGTCACAGGTTCATTGTCCGGCCGTTTGGTCTCTCCCCCTAGTCTGAACCGCTCCTTCCGTAATGAGGTCCCTGGATCCACAGCCGATCTATGTGGATCTGTTTCGTTTCCACAGTTGCGCTGCCGCGTGCGCAACGTTAGTCTTTTCGACTAACGTAAGTCCATTTTTCGATTATGACGCTCACAGAGAAAATCCTGGCACGGGCTGCTGGCAAAGCCCGGGTTCAAGCCGGAGACAATGTTTGGGTGAACGCGGATATTTTGATGACCCACGACGTCTGCGGTCCGGGCACGATTGGAGTTTTCAAAAGGGAGTTTGGAGCAGAGGCAAAGGTTTGGGATCGAAACAAAGTCGTGATCATTCCGGATCATTACATCTTCACGGCGGATTCGAAGTCTAACCGGAATGTCGATATCTTGCGCGACTTCGTGCGTGAGCAGGGCCTTCCCTACTTCTATGACGTCATCGATGATCCGAATGGCCATTGGGTCTTTGACGCGGCCAAAGGAGTTCTAAAACGCCAGTACGGATCGAATTTTGCCGGGGTCTGCCATACGGCCCTTCCTCAAAAAGGTCACACGCGTCCTGGGGAAATCCTCTTCGGCACGGATTCTCACACCTGCATGGCGGGAGCGTTCAATGAGTTCGCGACGGGCATTGGGAACACCGATGCCGGGTTTGTAATGGGCACGGGTAAACTTTTGCTCAAAGTTCCTGAGACCATGCATTTCCGTTTGGAAGGCAAGCTGCAACCTGGGGTTATGGCGAAGGACGTGATTTTGCATTGCATTGGCGAAATCGGATTCGACGGCGCCACGTATCGAGCCATGCAGTTTGACGGTTCCGGCATTGCAAACCTTTCGATGGATGATCGCATGACGATCGCGAACATGGCCATCGAAGCGGGCGGCAAGAACGGTATCTTCGAGTTCGATGCCCAGACCAAAGCTTTTGTGGACCATCGAACAAAGCTGAACGGGACCAAGTCTAGTTATGACCCGGTCGAGAGAGATCGGGACGAGAGGTTTGTTTTCGAGATGGTCCTCGACTTGTCCAAGCTTGAACCGACCGTGGCTTGTCATCCGGACCCGGGACAACGGAAACTAGCTAAAGAAATGGCAAATGTTCGATTGGATCGGGCATATATCGGATCTTGCACGGGCGGCAAGACGAGCGATTTTCTGGAGTTCGCGCGATTGCTGCAGGGCAAACGGGTCACGATCGATACTTTCGGCGTTCCGGCGACGCCCGAGATTGTGCGTGACTTACAGAATGCTCGTTGGGGCAACAAGACGGTATGGGACATTTTGGTGGACTCAGGCGTGCAGATGACTGAGAACGCGAGTTGTGCGGCGTGTCTCGGCGGCCCGGTGGACACTTTTGGACGAATGAATAAGCCGCTGAAGTGTATCAGTGCCACGAACCGAAACTTCCCGGGACGGATGGGCCACAAAGAGAGCCAAGTGTTTCTCGCCAGTCCGGCGACGGTGGCAGCCAGTGCGCTCACGGGCAAGATTACGGATCCGAGGGAATTCATCTGACGATGGCTTTGGTCGAGATACGGCGGGAGGGCGGCAGGCTGGCCATAGGGCTGCCGTAACCCCTCCTGCCGGCCGAGCCCATGAATATCCTCGGCATCTCGGCTTATTATCACGACAGCGCTGCCTGCCTGGTCCGGGACGGTCAGATTTTGGCCGCCGCCCAGGAGGAGCGATTCACCCGCAAGAAGCATGACGAACGATTCCCTCGTCATGCGATCGATTACTGCCTCCGCGAAGGACGCATCGCCATCCGGGACATTGACTACGTCGCTTTTTACGAAAAGCCGTTCGTCAAATTCGATCGTATTCTGCATTCTTTTCTCGCCTATGCACCCGCTGGGATTCGGACATTTCTGAAAGCCATTCCGCTTTGGATTAAAGAGAAGATTTGGATCAAATCAGAGCTGGAAAAGGAGTTGGGATTCAGCGGCAAGATGCTTTTTCCCGAACACCACGAATCGCATGCTGCTTCCGCTTTTTTCGCGTCACCCTTTGAAGAAGCGGCCTTCTTGACCGTCGACGGGGTAGGGGAGTGGACTACCACCAGCTTTGGCGTCGGCCAAGGCAACGCCCTGGAGATTCATGCGGAGATGCGCTTTCCCCATTCGTTGGGTCTGCTCTACTCCGCGTTTACTTACTATGCCGGGTTCCGAGTGAACTCCGGCGAATACAAATTGATGGGGTTGGCGCCTTACGGTGAGCCTCGCTTCAAGGAAGTGATCCTACGCGAGTTGATCGATTTGAAACCCGATGGTTCATTCCGGCTGAACATGGAGTTCTTTGACTATGGAGTCGGTCTCACCATGACGCATTCAAGATTCCATCGGCTCTTCGGCGGGCCGCCTCGGCGACCAGAATCGCCGTTGACCCAGCGGGACATGGACATTGCGAGTTCGATCCAAGCGGTGACTGACGAAATCATGCTCCGCATGGCGCGGCAGGTTCGACGCGAGACCGGACAACGCAACCTTTGTCTCGCTGGAGGCGTGGCGCTGAATTGCGTGGCTAACGGCTTGATCCTTCGCGAAGGGATCTTCGAAAAGATTTGGCTTCAGCCTGCAGCTGGAGATGCGGGCGGCGCTCTCGGCGCCGCGCTGTTGACCTGGCACCAGTATTTGGGCAACAAACGCAAGGTCGACGGCCGGACAGACCTGCAGAAGAGCTCGCTCTTAGGTCCCGGCTATAGCGATCAGGAAATTCGAGATTTTCTTCAACAGCAAGGGGTGGCGTTTGTCGAACTTTCCGAAGCGGACCTGTTGGACCGGGTCACCAATCTGATTGCGGTCGACAAGGTCATTGGGTGGTTTCAAGGCCGGATGGAGTTTGGTCCTCGCGCTTTGGGAAACCGATCTATTATTGGCGATGCGCGCTCATCGCAAATGCAGGAGATCATGAACTTGAAAATCAAGTTTCGGGAGAGTTTTCGACCGTTCGCGCCGAGTGTTCTCGAGGAGCGAGCGTCGGAGTATTTCGATCTCCATACCGAAAGCCCTTACATGTTGTTGGTCGCTCCAGTGAGCGAGTCAAAGCGTCGCGAGGTCGCCCAAGATCAGAAGGAAAAGTTCGGTCTGCAGAAATTACTGACGGTTCGTTCCACCGTGCCGGCGGTGACGCACGTTGACTTCTCGGCGCGGGTGCAAACGGTGTCGGAAGCCCAAAATCCGCTGTTCTACCGTTTGCTGAAGCGGTTCGAGGAAAAGACGAATTGCCCAGTCCTGATCAATACGTCTTTCAATGTGCGCGGTGAGCCAATCGTGTGCTCGCCGCAGGACGCCTACCGGTGTTTTATGCGCACCAATATGGATTACCTGGTGATGAATCGGTTCATGCTGGAAAAGAAAGAGCAGCGGCCCCTCGACAAGGACCTCGATTGGCTGCGGGAGTTCGAGTTGGACTGAGCGAGCGTATGATTGTTCGAGAGATTCGCAAGCTGAGTCAAACGCCGCGGGAGTTGAGAAAATTCGGCTGTGTTGTTGGCGGCGTATTTGCGTTGCTGGGCGTTTGGTGTTACTGGCGGGGGAAACCAGCGTATCCATTGCTGTTGGCAGTCGCGTGCCCTCTCGTTGTCCTGGGCGCAGTGCGTCCATCCCTTCTGCGGTGGCCCCATCTTATTTGGATGTCGTTCGGGATCATTCTTGGAAACGCGGTTTCTACAGTCATCCTGACGGTGTTTTACTATCTCTTTCTGACTCCGTTAGGAATCGTCGCCCGTCTGACGGGCAAGGACTTTCTCTCGCGACGCATGGACCGGCACGCGGCAACTTACTGGATTGCGCGCGCCCGGCGCGGGGCGAACAACCCTCAACGTTATGAACGCCAATTCTAAGGGAATTTTGCTTGGAACCGGTGAAAACGACGCCTAGCATTCTGCGATGATCTTGACCTAGCCGCGGCTGCGAAACCCATGTCGGATAGCAGTTCTCAAACTTCTCCCGGTTCTCCATCCCTCGCGGGGCTTGAGCCAGATCACAGCATCGATCGAGCAACCTTAGACCGTTGGTGTGAGCGCGGAATTCTCGGCTTGGTTTTGTCTATTCTCGTCTTTGGCCCAGTTGCATTTGGGGCCGTGGACGTCCTGCCGATGCTGATCATCCAAACACTGACGCTCGGTGTTTTAGGATTGTGGATGGTTCGGGTCTGGTTGGGAAAACCATATCGCCTTCTATGCCCTCCGGTCTGCTGGGCGGTCGTGTTGTTTATCGCTTACGCCGCGTTTCGCTACCGGATGCTCTTGACCGACCAGGGAATTGAGTATCTCGCGCGACAGGAATGCCTGCAAGTGCTGCTTTATGGCGTTCTCTTTTTCGCCATCATCAATAATCTTTCGCGTCAGGAATCGACGCAGCTGATCTCGCTCACGCTTCTCGGCTTGGGAACGTTGCTCTCGCTCTACGCCCTCTATCAATTCCTCACCAAATCCGGAAAAGTTCTCTGGGTTTCTCAATATGCCGCTTATCTTGGGCGCGGCTCGGCAACTTACATTTGTCCAAATCACCTGGCGGGCTTGCTGGAAATGATTTTACCGTTGGGGCTGGCCTATACGCTGACGGGCCGATTTCCAGCCACGACCAAGGTCTTCCTGGGCTACGCTTCGTTAGCGGTATTCACGGGGATTGGGGTTTCCGTCTCCCGAGGGGCGTGGTTGGCGACGGGATTAGGATTATTGGTGTTCTTTGGCTTGTTGATGCGGCAGCGCGGTCAACGACTGGCGGCAATCCTCTTCTTCGTGCTGCTTTTAGGAACCTTCGCGTTCTTTGTGAAGAATCTCGCGGTTTTGCAGAGGCGTGTCGGTGTCAGCACGACTGAAGCGAAACTCGACTTGGCTCGACTACAGCTCTGGAAGCCCGCCTATCAAATGTGGCAGGACCATTTTTGGTGGGGTGTTGGGCCTGGGAACTTTGATGAGCGATTTCGGCAATATCGACCCGACGACATCCAAATGCGCCCGCTCTATGCGCATAACGATTACCTGAACACCCTCGCGGATTGGGGAACAACAGGCATGATTCTCGTTGCGGGCGCTGTGGTCTTGCTGGGCGTCGGTGTTTTTCAGAGCTGGAAATTCGTTCGTCGCTCAAACGATCTAACCACCAAGCGGAGCAACCGCTCTGCGTTTGTGCTCGGTGCGGCGGCCTCTCTGATTGCCCTCCTGGCCCATTCCGTGGTCGATTTCAATATGCACATCCCGGCAAATGCCATCGTCGCCGTAACGTTGATGGCGCTGACGGCTGGGCATCTGCGGTTTGCCACCGAGCGGTATTGGTTTCGCGTGGGCTGGATCGGAAAGTTGCTGGTGACGCTCGTCGGATTGGGGGTAGCGCTGCTGCTGGCCCAGGATGGAGTGACCCGGGCGCAGGAATATGTTCAGCTCAATCGAGCTGCGCGAGCCCGGGACTTCGCCAGCAAAGTGGGGGCGTTGCAGGCCGCTTACCAGGTAGAGCCGAAGAATCCCGACACCACCGCCGAGTTGGGCGAAATTTATCGGCTTGCGAGCTGGCAAGGAGTTGGAAATTACCGGGCTTTGGCAACCGAAGCGATCACGTGGTTTGAACGAGGGACGAAGCTGAATCGATTTGATCCTTACAATTTCTTTCGTTGGGGCATGTGCTTGCACTGGCTCGATCGTCCGGACGAGGCAGGGCCGTTCTTCATGAAGGCAATCGCATTGGATCCTCGCA
Source organism: Limisphaerales bacterium (assembly GCA_044225505.1). Classification (GTDB taxonomy): domain Bacteria; phylum Verrucomicrobiota; class Verrucomicrobiia; order Limisphaerales; family SIBE01; genus JAXMHN01. Next base: position 45,160 of record JBGAIN010000023.1, on the reverse strand, counting down.
ATTACGTCATCCAAGGCCAAGTTGGATGGCATTATTTCCAGCTAGGAGACTTGCCAGAGGCAAAACGATGGTTTACCAACGCCGTGTTTCAAGCGCATTGGCACCCGGATCCCAAGTTTAAGAGGTACGAAACTGGCTACATTTATCTCGATTTGATCGAGAAAAAGCTGGCGGAGAAGGCTGGAAAATAGTGAAATGGGCACCTCGATCCAGATCAAAAAAAACAGGGTAAACCCTATCCAGCAACCTAACAATCAGGCGATTATCCGATTGACATCGCTTTCTGAACATCTAGACTGCTGCTGATTTAAAGAGTTAACCATTAGGAGCACAATAACTATGAAACCAGTTGGACGCTTTTCGAAGTTGGTGGCTTATGGCGTGGCATTGGCGGCCGTGTTGTCGGTTTACTCTGCTCAAGCCGCGAGCGGGCGCGCCGTCGTGCGCACCGTGAAGGGGACCGCCTCTTACGCAGAGCAGGGTGGAGATTGGAGGCCTTTGAAGACCGGACAAGCTCTTGGGCCAGGGGCGACCGTCAAAACCAGCGCAGACGGCCAGGTCGATCTTTATTTGGGTGACAACGGTCCGAGCGTTCACCTGTTTGACAGCACAACGTTAGGTTTGGATCGATTGAACGTTGAGCGCACAGGTGCAGATTCCGTGGTTGAAACCCAGCTGAACCTCACCTCTGGGACAATCAAAGGCGAAGTCAAGAAGCTCAGTGCGGCATCCAAGTACGAAGTCAAAACCCCGAATGCCGTGGTGGGTGTCCGTGGAACCAAATATCAGATCAGTGCCAATGGCGTGGTTCACGTGATCGAAGGCTCGACCGTGGTAGTTTACATCAATCCTTCGACCCAACAGATGAGCACGCACACAGTGGGTGCTGGACAGACCTTCGTTCCCCCGATCAATCCGGGTGCTCCTGGTGCGACTCCGATGGTCCGCCCGACTCGCGATGGCGAAATTATTGATGTCCCCACTGGCGGACCGGAACAGGCGCCTTTGGTTGTCGTTACACAGCCTGAGCCGTTCGTCTCGCCGGTTCGCTCTGGCGCTGAGTAATCTCTGGTTTAACCTTTCAAACCCAGAGCGACGCGAGTTGCTCTGGGTTTTTCATTTTAATCCTCTACAAAGCTTGAATTGGGTCGATGGACTTGGCGTGAACGGTGGGAACCGAGGGTAGAGTCTTAGCAAGTTCGAATCGCGCTGCTGCCAGATCTTTGGTAGGTTATCAACAAATAGAGATTTTATGGCACTTACCTTTAACCTACGTCATTTGGACAGGAAACCCCTGCATCTCGAGGGTGCACTGGCGGCCGATGAACTGGAGTTGACAGAGGTGGACGAGATGATTCAGTTGCCGAATCCATTTTGTTATGTGCTTGATTTGGAACGGTTGAGCCAGAGTGTATTAGTTCGGGGCAGCCTGGCCGGAACCTTGAACTGCCAGTGTGTCCGATGCTTGCAACCGTTTACTTATCAGCTCAAGTTGGAGGGGGTAGCTTGGGACCTGGCCTTGGAAGGGGAGGAAAAGATCATCGTAAACAATGATTGCGTGGACTTGACTCCCTATCTGCGGGAAGATATTTTGCTCGCGTTTCCGCAACACCCGTTGTGTGAACCAGATTGTCGCGGGCTTAAAACCTCGGGAGTAAATCTGCAAGAGCCTGCCCAGGCCAAAATGTTGGGCAGTGCCGCAGCGTCAGCGTGGGCTGAGCTAAACAAGCTGAAATTTTGAAGTTATTGAACTATGGGCGTCCCTAAGCGCAAACCATCTCGAAGTCGCCAGCGTATGCGACGGGCATACAACAGCGTGCTGACACTTCCTCAGCTGAGCACCTGCCCGCAGTGTGCCGCTCCGTACGTTCCTCACCGTGTTTGTCCCGCCTGTGGTTTTTATAAAGGCCGGCAAGTTGTGACCATCGAATCGATCGGATAAGCGAGTCCAGGGCGCGAAGGACATACTTCCTCTGCGCTCTTTTCGTTTATGCGTATAGCGGTGGATGTCATGGGCGGAGACCATGGTCCCGCCGTCGTGATCGAAGGCGCCAAGATGGCGCTTCGGGCCAATGACAAGATCACCGAGCTCTACTTGGTAGGGCGCCAGGACGAGATCCAAAAGGCCCTTGCCAAGGTTGGTCTGCACGACTCGCGGGTCAAACTGGTGCACGCCTCCGAGTTCCTGACGATGGAAGACAAGCCCGTCGAGGGACTTCGAAAAAAGAAAGATTGCTCGATCCTTCGCGCCGTCGATCTCTTGCGTCAGGATGCTGCCGATGCGCTGATTTCTCCTGGGAACACCGGCGGCTTGGTGGCAGCGTCGACCATTCGCCTGCGGCCACTCGAAGGCGTGGAGCGGGCGGGGATTGCTACGGTCATTCCCGGACCCGAGGGGCAGTTTGTGTTGCTGGATTCAGGAGCGAATGTGGAGTCGCGGCCGACGCATCTGGTCCACTACGCCGTCATGGGAAGCGTCTATTCGCGTGAAGTGCTCGGGTGTCCGCGGCCGCGGGTGGGTTTGTTGTGTAACGGCACGGAAGACAACAAGGGGACGGATTTAACACAGCAGGCGTTCAAGTTGTGCCGTCGGATCGATATTAATTTTATCGGCAACGTGGAAGGACACGACCTGTTCCACAACCGTGTGGACGTGGTGGTGTGCGATGGATTCGTTGGCAATATCGTCCTTAAGACACTGGAAAGCTTTGCCAAAGGTATCTTTGGCTGGCTCAAGAGTGAGCTTACCAAGAACCCGAAACGGATGCTTGGAGCAATGCTGGCTGGGAATGGCTTGCGGGCGATTAAGCGGCGTATCGATCCCGATGCCTATGGTGGAGCACCCTTGCTCGGCCTGAACGGAAATGTTATGAAAGCACACGGGTCGGCAAGCGACCGCGCCATCATGAATGCGATTCGCATGAGCACCGAAGCGGTGCAGCACCACATCAATCAGGTGATCTCCAAGGAAGTGGCTCGTGCCAACGAAGCGATCTCCGTCCCGGCATGAGTTCAACTTCCGCTCATCGGTTTAAGAACCCTCGCGCTGCCCATGGCTTCAAAGGGCGGACTTGTTCAATTGTTTCCGTTGGATCGTACGTTCCGCAGCGGGTGTTGACCAACGCGGATCTAGAGCGGTTGGTAGACACGTCCGACGAGTGGATCACGGTGCGAACGGGCATTAAAGAACGGCGCCTGGCGGCGGACGACGAATTTACATCGGATATCGCCAGTCAAGCGGCGTTAAAGGCACTGGAAAGGGCTCGGATGAAGCCTGACCAAATCGACCTGATTATCGTCGCGACGATCACTCCGGATATGCCGTTTCCTTCGACCGCATGTTTGGTCCAGCGCAAGATCGGCGCACGGCGGGCCGCAGCGTTTGACATTGAAGCAGCGTGCTCTGGTTTTATCTATGGGCTGGAAGTAGGTCAGCAGTTTATCATGTCGCGGACCTACGATACCGTGCTGGTGATTGGAGCGGAGAAGCTCTCATCGATTATCGATTGGAGCGATCGCAACACGTGTGTCCTGTTTGGAGACGGCGCCGGCGCGGCCATCCTGCAGAATCGGCCTAGCAGCCATGGCTTACTGACTGCTTGTATGGGAGCGGATGGGACCAAGTCAGAGTTGCTCAGCATGCCAGCGGGTGGCAGCCGATGTCCAGCAAGTGCCCATTCAGTCGCGAATCGCCTTCATTACTTGCGCATGGATGGCAAAGAGACGTTTAAGAATGCGGTCAATGCGATGTATCAGGCGGCTCAAGAATCACTGCGTCGCTGCGAAATCGATATCAAGCAGATCAAGTGTATCATTCCGCATCAGGCGAACCAGCGCATCATCAATGCCGTGGCGGAACGGCTCGGAGCGGAGCCTGCCCAGCTTTTTGTCAATCTGCATAAATACGGGAATACATCGGCGGCGTCGGTGGCCATCGCTTTGGATGAAGCCGTCCAAAGCGGTCGCATTCAGCCTGGGGATTTGATCATGCTGGTGGTTTTCGGTGCAGGTCTGACATGGGCCGCGGCGGTGATTGAGTGGTAGGTTTCGTTGACGCCGCGGTTGATTATGGTAGATTTTAACATCCTGTTATGAGTACAAGCAAACTCGACACCTCGGGAATCTTCCAACCGGCCAAGATCTCATCGTCTCAAACGCGCTTGGCCTTGTCGGCCAATGCCATCCGCTTTCGCAAGAACGGAATTGAGTTTCGCGCAGATAAGCCGATTACGCCGTGGAAGGAAATGACGGTCGATTTGCAGTCGCCGGTGGACGGGAAGAAAGTTCATTGTACAGGTGTCGTCGTTGATTGCACGGGCAATCGACATGCGGGTTATCTTGTCTCCATGGTCTTCATGAATATGTCTCGCCAGTCGCAGGAACGTTTCAATCAGCTCGCTGGCCCTCGTCTGTTTTAGTTCTAGTATTGAGTGCAGTCTGGCAGCCTCTGGCGTTGATCGCTTGAGGAATACCCCCCCGCCGGCATGGAAATCTTTCATCGTATTTTGCTCGCCGCTATCGAAGGCGGCGCATCGGACGTCCACGTCAAAATTGACGCTCCGGTAATTTTTCGAATCAACCGCCAACTCGTCGCGATTGAGGCGCCCACGCCGACGACGGCATGGGTTAACAAGATCGTCGAATCCATCGTTCCGCAGCACATGCTGCGGCGGTTGGAAACCGATCGCGAGATCGACTTCTCCTACTACGTTCCTGGGATCGGTCGTTTTCGAACGAACCTGTTTCAGCAGCGAGGGCAGTTCTGCCTTTCGATGCGCTATGTCAAAACGCAGGTGCCCAGCTTTGAGCAGCTCGGTCTCTTGCCCATCTTGAAGAAGATCGCGGAGTCCCCGCGCGGCATCGTGCTTCTGGCTGGCTCTACTGGCTGCGGCAAGTCGACGACGCTGGCAGCCATGATTGAGCACATTAACGCCAGCGCCAAACGCCACATCATTACGTTGGAAGACCCGATTGAGTTTGTTTTCGAAGACAATCAATCGGTGATCGAACAACGGGAAGTGGGTCTTGATACGGCCTCATTCGAAGCCGGCCTGAAACACGTGCTCCGGCAAGATCCGGATATCATCATGATTGGTGAAATGCGCGACGCGCTCAGCTTTATGGCGGCCATGAGTGCGGCGGACACCGGCCACTTGGTCCTCTCCACGTTGCACACGACCACGGCTGCCCAGTCGGTCACCCGTATTCTCGACTTTTTCAAAGCGGAAGAGCGCGAGCAGATTCGTCGTCAACTTGCTGGAACGTTGCAGGCCGTGGTCTGCCAGCGCATGGCGACAACGGTCAATGGAACAATGACTCCGGCCTTGGAGATCATGATCAATACGGGAACTGTGAAGAAGCTGATTGAAGAAAACCGACTCGACAAACTCCCAGCGGCGATCGAGACCGGGACGGATGATGGGATGCAGAATTTCAATCAAGCTCTTTTCCAGCTGGTGAAGGACCGGAAGGTTACCGAGAAGGAAGCTCTGGCCAAAGCAACCAACGCCCAAGCATTGGAGATGAACTTCAAAGGCATCTTCCTGGATGAAGGACGCCGAATCCTCGGTTAAACCGACGAAGGCCATCCAGCCGTTCTACCGGTCTGGAAAACGCGGGTAGCTCGATCCAAGCTTTGACTATTCGGGCACGGGGGCGACATACATCTCGCCTCCGTGAAGGTGCTTCACGATCATCTCCACTGTCCGATCAATCGCGCCCTGATTACGCCGGACAACTTTTAGAGCATTGCGCCCCAGTTCCCGTTGCTGCGCTTCATCCGCGAGCAACTGCCCGAGCGCACTCTCCAGCTCGACTGCCGATTGGACTTGGATAGCACCTCGTTCGCGCACGAACTCAGCGGCTATCGCTCGGAAATTCTGCATGTTCGGACCGAAGACCATCGGTTTGCCTAAGGCGCCGGGCTCGATGGGATTCTGGCCACCATTGGCGGTGAGGCTTTTGCCAATAAAAATCGCTGTCGCGCATTCGTAAAAGCAACGCAATTCACCGGTGGTATTGACCAGCAGACAATCCAATTCGCCAGGTTTGTAGTTTGGTTCCGCTCCGAGCTGGGTTCGGTAAACAAAACGAAGCCCGGCAGCGGCGACGTCTTTGCCAGCGTCCTTGCCCCGTTCGAAGTGCCGCGGCACAAGGATCAGGAACAACGTAGGAAACTGCTTGCGCAGGCGAAGGTAGACTTGTGCGAGAATGGCCTCTTCCCCAGCGTGAGTGCTCCCGCCCAGCAGGACCGGGGCATCGGGCGGCACACCGAGTTGTCGCAGAAGGATTTGCGCGTCGAAAAGAGGTCGCTCGTTGACTTTGACAGCGTCAAATTTCAGATTCCCGACCACTTGGATGACTTCCGGTCGACAGCCCAGGTGACGAAGCCGCTCCGCGTCGGTTTCATTCTGCACGCCGACACCGGCGAACGACCGGAACAAAGGGCGAAACAGTAGGCCGAACCGCTTGTATCCTCGATAAGAACGCTCGGACAGGCGTGCATTGACCAGGAAACACGGAGTGCGCCGGTCGCGGAGTTTCCAGAGGAAATTAGGCCAGATCTCCGCCTCCACGAGCACGACAGCGTCCGGGTGAAGCGCTTTGAGCGCCCGCTGCACGCATTTCTTACGGTCAATCGGGTAATAGATCTTTTGCACATGGCTGGGCAGCTTTTTGTGCAATTCTCCCATGCCCGTCGACGTGGTGGTCGAGACGACGATTTTAACGTTCGGCACCCGCGGTTCCAGAGCGCGGATCAGCTGGGTACAGACATTTACTTCGCCGACGCTGACAGCGTGCAGCCAGACCACGTGCCGATTCGTCACCGCTTGCTTGATCTTCGTGCTATAGCGTCCGAAACGCTGCTTAAACCCACGGCGCCAGTTTCCGCGACGCCACATCTTGAGAAAATAATACGGAGCGGAGAGCAGGAAAAAGGTCGTGAAGACGAGATTGTAAAGCGCACGCATAGTCTGACTCCCTGGAGAGACTATTCCGAATTATTCCATTTCTGTCCTGCTCAGGGACTTGCATAGTCCGTGGACCAGCCAAAAATCTCAAGCGAAGAATGTCGCGTGCGATCCGCTCGAACGTCCATATGGCCGTCCGGGGCGGCGCTAGCGGAAGAAGATCCAACCGACCAGCAGCAACATCGGAAACATCACGGGTAAAGTATAGAGAAAGATATAGCCCAAAAACGTCGGCATATGCACCTTCTGATGTTCAGCGATGGATTTGACCATTAGATTCGGTCCATTCCCGATGTAGGTGTTGGCGCCGAAGAAGACCGATCCGACGCTGATCGCCACAATGTAGAGATTGAATGATGGATTCCCAAGCAGATACGCGATCTCGACTTGCTCTGTGCTCACTTGGCGCGCTTTCACCGCGCTGGCAAAATACTGGTGTAATGCAGCGACAGTTTGTCCGACCGCATCATGGCCGCCCGGGATCTCTCCTCCAGAGAGCATAAGCTGCTTCACCTGCGCGACGGTTTCCGAGTGGACAAAAGTCCCGATGACCGCTTTCAAGAAGCTCAAGTAGGTCGGCGCATTGTCCAGCACGCTGGAGAGCAATCCGCTTCCCCAATAGAAGAAACCTGTTCCAGGGGCACCCATCTTCCCAGCATTCATCTGGAGCCAATCCAACGCCGGAATCATGGTCGAAAAGATGCCGGCAAACAGGATGGCCACTTCTCGTATCGGGTGAAAGTTGAAGTGGTTTGCTTCGTGAACGGTAGCTTGGGTAGTGTAGTAAGACCCGATCGCGGCGGCCACCATCATCACTTCGCGGACGTAGGGCGGTTCCGTGACGAAAACGGCGGCGAGAATGACTCCCAGAAACACCACATTGCTCAAGCCGTCGAAACGCCATTGGTCGGAGGGTTCAGCCAGTTTTGTCCGCACCTCTTTTGGTGCGCGCACGTAGTTGCGACGATCGGCAATATAGAAGGTCAGCAAGAGGAAGCTTACGCCAACAACCCACATCGGCCAGCAATGTTGCACGACCCACCAGAATGGAATCCCGCGCAGATATCCCAGGAATAGCGGCGGATCGCCGATCGGCGTCAGACAACCTCCAACATTGCAGACGATAAAAATGAAGAACACCACGTGATGGTGCGTGATCCTGTATTTGTTCATCCGCAGCCAAGGGCGGATCAATAGCATCGCTGCCCCTGTCGTTCCCAAGAAGTTGGCGAGGACGGCGCCGACGGCCAGGAATGCCACGTTAACTCCAGGTGTGGCTTCTCCTCTAACGGTGATGTGGATTCCCCCAGCGACAACGAACAGCGATCCGATCAACGCCATGAAACTGATGTAGTCTAGTCCCGTGTGCAACACGGTGTCGAAAGCGCCTCGGCCCAAAAGATAATAGCCCAGCGTGAGCAGACCCAAAGCGGCCGACACTTTGGCGTAGTGTCGGTTCCACCAATCAGGAACTAGCAAAGGGGCAAGCGCGATCGTGCCCAGGAGCGCGACAAATGGCAGAACCGCCCAGACAGGGGGCGCGGTTAGAACTGGCTCAGTCACGGTCCGAGAGTAATCGACAGAGAGGTGCGGTCAATCCAAGCGCCGTGGAACCCGTCGACGGTAAGCGGTTGTCCTGCCAACCTCCCTGTGATCAACAGCTTAGGACTTATGTCGTCGCTCGGTTGATTCGATCAATGTCCACTAGGATCACTCTCCAGCGGATGAATATGGTCGCTCTGCCCGGGAGGTTAGCGTCTTTCTCCTCTACGAATTCAATTCCTCGGTGACGAAATGTCACCAACCGGGTTGAGGCGCACAGCGGTGAGCCAATGCGCCATCGGCTTTGTAGTTTAGTCTCTCAGTATTGAAGCTTGGAATCGCAGGTGGCGCTGCCTTAGGTCGCGCAACCCATTGGCACCACCATTGTTGAATCGACGATGGGCGTGTCGCGAACCCGGCGATCTGCCCGGTTTTCTTGCCAAGTCCTCTGGAAATGAGCGGGCAGCCTTCCAGCAAGCGATGGCGTCGGTCTGGCCATGCGCTCATTTTCGCCTCTTCCTTCGCTCTTCACCCACCGGTGACCCACTCCAAGTGGGTTACCAGTGGGTCACCTACGGCAGACGAGCGAAGGGAAGAGCGATGACGCCCGAGGATCGGAAGAGACTTAAGTTGTCGTATTCCAGGTGTAGCAAAGGCGATGAGCGACTGATGTCTCGGTCTGCGAATTGCGGAGAATCGGGCGAGCGATCCGAGGCAAGGTCGCGCCAGGGGATGGGAGTGGAGCAAAGCGCTGGGACGCTTCAAGGCGTTGGAGTGCAGGTAATAACGATGTTTTGTCCCGTCACGTTCTGCGGCCTGATCGTCACGGACCACCACAAGAAAGCTGCGTCCGGGAAAGGTTTGGAGACAAATGTCACCTGAAGACGGTTTCGACGAGTCGACTGAATTTTTAGTGCTTGCCGCAGAGCCTGTTAGGTGAGTCTCTGCGAATTGCAAACGCCGCCACACGGCGAACTGTCGGAGCAAAAGTCCTGTCAAGGCATCAGTCCGAACAGCTTCGTTACCGCCCAGGGAGGGCGTCCCCGGGCTGTGATGGATGTGTGCCTTCGCTGTTTTCACGCCGTTCGTCATGGCAAACCTAACCAGTCCGCACGGCTCAACCGGCAGATTTCTCCCTTTCAACTTCGCGGAGTTCGCTTAAGTTCATACAATGAATCTAGCGGACCAGATGTCGCAGCTGGCCCGGCAGGCGAAACGCGCGGCGCGAGATTTGGCAAAGCTCCGCACGGAAGAGAAAAACAGTTGCTTGCGGGCTATGGCGGACGCTCTTGAAGCGGGGAGCGACACCTTAAAGCGGGCAAACGAGCTGGATATGGGAACGGCGGCCCAAATGGGACTTTCGTCGGCCATGCTCGATCGCCTAAAGCTTGATGATAAGCGCATTGCCGCTATGGCACAGGGGTTGCGCGAGGTCGCTGCGCTCCCAGATCCGGTGGGCCGGATCCTTGAGGAGCGAATTCGGCCGAATGGCTTGAAGTTGCGCAAGGTTTCCACCCCGATCGGAGTAATCGTGATCATTTACGAATCGCGCCCGAACGTGACGGCCGACGCGGCGGCGTTGTGCTTCAAATCTGGCAACGCGACGATTCTCCGGGGAGGGAAGGAAGCAATGCAGTCCAACCAGCGGATTGCCGAATTGCTGGTCAACTCAGCTCGAAAGACGCTTCCGACCGTCCCGGAACATGCGATCCAGGTGGTGCCCACGTCGGATCGGGAGGCAATCCGAGAATTGTTGTCGCTTACCGAATACGTTGATCTTTGCATGCCTCGCGGGGGCGAGGGTCTGATTCGGGCCGTGGCTGAATGCTCCAAAGTGCCTGTGATTAAGCATTACAAGGGCGTATGCCACGTTTTCATCGATCGGGATGCGGATCTGGGAATGGCGGAAGCGATCGTCATGAATGCGAAGGTTCAGCGTCCGGCCGTCTGTAATGCGATGGAGACGTTGCTGGTGGATCGCTGTGTCGCCGAGGTGTTTTTGCCGCAGATTGCCAGGAAGCTCGGCGAAAAGAGAGTGGAGCTTCGCGTGGATGCGGCGGCGCAAAACATTCTTTCCCGCGTTCCTGAACTCGCTTCGTTGAACACGAAACTGGCGACCGAACAAGATTGGTCCACGGAATACAACGATTACATTTTGAACGTTCGGATTGTTCAGGATTTGCCGGCGGCTATGGATCATATCACGCAATACGGGTCGGCACACTCGGATACCATTGTCACCCAAAATGAGAGCCGGGCACAACGGTTCTTAGCCGAGATCGATTCCGCGGCCGTATATTGGAACGCCTCGACTCGATTCACGGACGGCGGGGAATTCGGGATGGGCGCTGAGATTGGAATTAGCACCGATAAGATTGGCGCGCGGGGTCCGATGGGGCTGGAGGAACTTACCAGCTATAAATGGATGGGCATCGGCACCGGTCAGGTTCGCGCTTAGCCATGGCTCTCGATTCATCCAGCATGAGCGCCGTCGAACGAGCGCGTTTCGTCCAGGAGCGGCTTCCGGAAGGTGGACTTTTCGCGGGCCAGGAATGGCGCGTTTCACCGTATCCGTTCCCCTTGAGCTCCCAATTGGTTCAGGAACTGGAATCTCTCGGTCGTGTCCTGCTCAAGTTCTATCGCGCCGTGAATCTGCTTTACCGTCAGAGCGCTGCCGGAAAGCAGCCGGGTTGGGTCGCGGAATGGATGGACAAAGGCAAACCGAAGGAGTTAGTGGAACTGCAGCGAGCGGCCGTCTTTAAGAATGATATCCCACGGGTAATTCGGCCTGACTTGTTACTCGTGGAAGACGGGCTAGCTGTGACGGAGTTGGATAGCGTCCCAGGCGGGATTGGATTGACGGCCTGGCTGAATCAGACTTACGACGCGATGCGCGAGACGGGGGGAGATGCTGCCGCTTCAAATGGGCCGGGCAGCCAGGCTATTGTCGGTGGAGCTCAAGGCATGTTGCGAGGGTTCGAAGGGATCTTTGGCACCGCACCCCAGGTGCACATTGTGGTCTCGGACGAATCGTCAACTTATCGCCCGGAGATGCAGTGGATGGCTCAGCAGCTTGGCCCAGAGCGATTCAAGGTTCGCGACGCCACGTTTCAGGAGTTCGGGGTGGGGGATGGCGTTTACCGCTTCTTCGAACTATTTGATCTGCCGAATGTCGCGAACGCGCCTTTGCTTTGCGAGCTTGCCTTACGGGAGCAGATTGGGCTGACGCCTCCTCTCAAGCCGATCTTTGAGGAGAAAATGCTCTTTGCCCTCCTCTGGAACCAGAATTTGCGGGGCTTTTGGCGACGAGAATTGGGAGAAGGTTTTCTCGAACGGCTCTGCCAGATTGTGCCTTACACCTGGCTGGTGGATCCAGCGCCATTGCCGCCGCATGCGGCCATTCCGCGACTCGATTTGACGGACTGGCATCAGCTGAAGACTCTTTCGCAGCGCGAACGTGATTTGATCCTGAAAGTGTCGGGCTTCGCTGAGACAGCCTGGGGGGCGCGCGGCGTATACTTAGGCAGCGATCTGTCAGCGGCGGAATGGAGTCATGCGGTCGACTTGGCTTTGCGCACCTTCGATCAGAGCCCCTTTGTGCTACAACGCTATCACAAACCCAAAACCGTCGATTTCCAATGGTTCGACTTTGGCCGGAATGAGAGTGTGCCGATGAAAGGCCGCGTGCGTCTTTGCCCATTCTATTTTGTCGTTGGCGAAGGAGACTCGGCGCGGGCGCAATTAGGTGGCGTTCTGGCGACGGTCTGTCCTGCGGATAAGAAGATTATTCACGGCATGAAAGAAGCCGTTTTGGCGCCGTGCTCGAATGAACTCACATGAACACACGTTGCTAGAGTTCATCCTGCTCGCAACGAGTTCTCTCTTCGTGATCATGGATCCGATCGCGTTGATTCCAGCCTTTCTCGCGATGACTCCAACGGATACACCGCAGCAGCGGACGCGCATGGCCGCCTTGGCCGCCTGGGTTTCCGCTGGCATCCTGTTCTTTTTCACGGTTACAGGGGAGAAATTGTTCGGGCTATTCGGAATTACGCTGGCCTCGTTCAAGATTGCCGGGAGCATTGTATTGCTTCTGATTGCGCTCGACATGCTGCAAGCGCGCCGTTCGCCCGTGCAAGAGACTCGCGAGGAGAAAGATGCCGGCACGATCAAGGAGGACATCGCTATTACGCCGCTGGCCGTGCCAATGCTGGCCGGTCCAGGCGCTATCTCCACGGCGATCCTGCTCCGGTCGCAAGCGCGAGGTTGGGTAGAGGAGGTGGCCTTGCTCGGATGCATCACTTTGGTTTGCTTTCTTTGCTACGTCGTTTTGCGTTTGGCAGCACACGGAGTAGGTTGGATCAGTCCGATTGCATTGCGGATCACGACTCGGATTATGGGTTTGCTCCTGGCAGCAGTCGCCGTCCAGTTTACGCTCGACGCGATCGCGGATCAGAAGGGCAAACTCTTCTAGATCCAAACGAGAATGCGCCAGGAGACGCCCAAAAAGCGAAAGGGAAACCGGAAATCAGGCCAACCGGCGCCAGTGAAACCGCCTTGGCGGTTTTATGCCGGTTACCTCTTGGTCATGATGCTCCTGTTGCTCGCTTGGCAGGAAGTTCTTCCTCTCGCCGTCCGGACTATTTCTTACAGCGAGTTCAAATCCGCTCTGGCCAAAGGCGAAGTGAAAGCCGTGGCGTTAAGTCGCGACGAAATCAATGGCCGCATTCATCGCCAACCCGAGCCAGTGACCGCGGGGCAAACGAACGCGGCCGATAGCTTTAGCTTCCGCACCGTTCGGGTTGATGATCCCGAGCTCGTAAAGGAACTCGACGCGGCCAAAGTCGAATACCAGGGAGTGCGTCCCGGGATCGTCTCGGCGGTATTTTGGATGTGGGTCGTGCCGATCGGCTTGATGGTGTTGTTATGGATATTTCTCAGCCGGCGGCTCGGCTCCGCGGGCGAGTCCGTTCTGAGCTTTGGCAAAACGCGCGCGCGGGTGCTCGTCGATCAAGACACTGGAGTGAAGTTTACGGACGTCGCGGGCTGCGATGAAGCGAAATACGAGTTGCAAGAGGTGGTCGATTTTCTTAGAAACCCGGATCGGTACAAGTCGCTGGGCGCGAAGATTCCCAAAGGAGTGCTATTGGTTGGCCCGCCGGGCACGGGCAAAACATTGCTGGCACGTGCGGTCGCTGGCGAAGCCAAAGTCCCGTTCTTCTCTTTGAGCGGCAGTGACTTTGTCGAAATGTTCGTGGGCGTGGGGGCTGCTCGGGTGCGCGATCTTTTTCTCCAAGCCAAAGGGAAAGCCCCCTGCATTATTTTTATCGACGAGTTGGACGCTATCGGGCGTCAGCGCGGTGTGCATGTGGGCGCCGTGAATGATGAACGAGAGCAAACCCTCAACCAGTTGCTCGTGGAAATGGACGGCTTCCAGGCCAACGCCGGCGTCATTCTTCTGGCCGCTACCAATCGTCCTGACGTTCTCGATCGCGCCTTGCTTCGACCGGGCCGTTTTGATCGACAGGTGATTGTGGATGCGCCTGACATCGACGGTCGCGAGGCAATCCTCAAGGTGCATGTTCGCGAAAAGCCTCTCGGACAGACGGTGAACTTGCGCCGCATTGCCCAAGCGACGCCCGGGTTTTCTGGTGCGGACTTAGCCAACGCCCTGAATGAAAGCGCGCTTCTGGCCGCACGCCGGCATGCCCGGGTGATTGAGCAGGTAGATTTGGAGGAGGCGATCGAGAAGGTCGTGGCCGGTCCGGAACGGAAGAGCCGGCGCTTGAATGACGAGCAAAAGCGACGTGTGGCTTATCATGAGGTCGGGCATGCCTTGGTGGCCGCTCATAGCACTCACTCCGATCCCGTGCACAAGATCAGCATTGTGCCGCGTGGCCGCGCCGCATTGGGCTACACGATGCAGCTGCCAAATGACGACCAATTTCTTCTGAGCCGATCGGAATTGACCGATCGGATCCGAGGCGTGCTGGGTGGCCGTGCGGCGGAGGAAATTGTTTTTAATGAAATTACGACGGGGGCGGAGAATGATTTGGAACGGGCGACGGTCCTGGCTCGCCAAATGGTCTGCATCTATGGAATGAACGAGAAGCTCGGTCTAGCGCACACCGCTCTCCGCCAAAACGGTTATGCCCTGGCCGGCGCCGACGGCAGTTTTCAACGGGATTGCAGTGAAGAAACCGCGCGCGAAATCGATCTGGAAGTGAAAAAGCTGCTGGATCGTTGCTACGCCGAAGCCAAAGCCCTGTTGATTCAGTATCGCGACCAATTAGACGTGATCGCGACCGAGTTGCTAAAACGCGAAACCTTGGATCGCGAGTCGTTCTACGCCATGATCGGCGAACCAACGCCCGACGTGCCCGAGGCAACGCCAGAGATGGTGCCCTCGGTATTAGAGTCCCACTCCCAGGAGGATCGAGGACCGGTTTGATGACAAGGCTTTCGGGCGGAGTCGGGGCGAAATCACAACTCAGCGGCGGCCCGTTTCAACCGATCGGCGATTCCCTGCCACTCCGTGGTGTTTGGCACAGATTCCACGACAATCCATCGCGCTTTCTCTGCGTCGCACCGGTGGAACTCACTGTAGAGCGCTTTGGCATAGGCGACGGGGTTGCTCGGCATGCGGCAGCTCCGGCACCCTTCCATTCCCGCGCTCAATCCTGACCAGCTCAACACATGGACCTGGTCCGGGAGCCACCGCTCTCTTGCCGCTTTGTCTCGCAGTTCCGCCCAGTCCGCCCCAGGCAAGATCCAAACCTTGGCTTTAGGAGCGTAGTGCGTGAGGAGCATTCCTGGGCTGCGCAGCACTCCATGCGCGCGGGTTGGCTTTTGACGCAGAGAGCCAGTCACGGCGGAGAGCGACTCTTCATGAATCATGCCCGGTCTCAAGATCACCGGCGGTCGTACAGACAAATCCAGGACGGTCGATTCGATTCCTATCTCCGCCGGTCCGCCATCGACAATCAAAGGGATTCGATCGCCGAGGCTTTGCCGGACATGTTCCGCGGTCGTCGGTGATATTTGCCCAGACAAATTGGCGCTCGGCGCCGCCAGGGGAAAGCCACACTGCTGGAGGATTGCTTGAAATACAGGGTGCTTCGGACAGCGAATTCCTACGGTATCGCCGCCGGCCGTAACCATGGGAGGAATCCGTTCCGACTTCGGCAGCACCAGAGTCAGTGGTCCGGGCCAAAACGCGTCCGCGAGTTTCTGGGCCAAGTCGGGCCATTCTCGAACGCAAGTCTGAGCCATCGCAATATCAGCGACATGCACAATAATTGGATTTTCTGCTGGGCGCCCTTTCGCTGCGAATATCCGCGCGACCGCCGCGGTGTCGAGGGCGTTAGCGGCCAAGCCGTAAACTGTCTCGGTGGGCAGGGCGACGACGTGTCCGGAGCGAAGTTCTGCCACGGCGCGGGCTACGTCAGCGGTGTCGATCCGGTCGCAATTCGTTGAGTCACGCATGATGGGCAATCCAAGCTGTCGATATACTCCAACGACGAATGGATCACAACTCACTCGATGTTCGAGGGCTCAGTGGCTGCTCCGCTAGAGTCCGAAGGGTTAGGCTTTCTTTGACGGCGAAGCTTGAGCTTTCCCCAGGCGTTCTGCAAAAGGCTGATTTCGGAGGAGGTCAATCCGACGGCCCGCAGGACCTTGGTATCCTGGCTTTGCAGCAAAGCCGTGGGATCAGCGCAACTTCGGTAACGCCGATCGAGTTCGTCGAGGTCACGCGCTTCTGCGGTAACGCGTGGCAGAAGCAGACGTTCAATTTCAGAGGGGACCAATTCCAGGACACCCCCTCCATAATGGCGACCTTCCAGCTCCGCGGAGAGACAAGTCAGAGTATTAAAAGACGCGTAGACCCAACTGACTTCGGTTCCTTCCTTGATTTTGACCCGATAGGCCGTGTCCGTGGTGAAAGCGTCTGCCGCATTTAGGATGAGGCGCGGAAAATGGTGAGCGCGTTTGAGCATTGCGACCGGCGTGGTCGACACAGACGGGACCCGAAACCAAGGCTCCCGCACGCGGCATTTGTATCGGTGTGGCAGCCCTTGCGCAACGCCCACGCGGAAGTACTCCTGGACGCTTTCCGGGGAACGTGTGGATGTCCGCATCATCGAACCAGAGGAAGTGCGCAGGCAGCCCTGCACGCCGATTGTTTTCGTGGTCGGATGGATGATAAATCATGCCGCGGACGTGGTCGCTGCGGCCGAACATCGGATACGCCCAGCGGTGCAATCCAAACCGTTCCACTACTTCATCCGGGACGAGAAAGAAGCTGTTCGCCCCTGTGACGATACCAACATCGACTTCAGCGATGTTTTGGAAGCGGACAAATCCTGGATCCGCAGCGAGCTGATTGAGGAGGGCGCGTTCGGGCAGATCTAAGAGCAGAGCCATCCATTTATCGGTCGAGCCGGTGCACGGCGTGCTGGGAATCTGGGAGCAAATTACTTCTGGATCGCAACGCAGGAAATCGCGGCTGCGCAAGGTGTGGACGGCCAGACGGGCTGGCTGAGTCCGTGGCGACGAACGCTTTTGTGCCAGGAGCAGGACTACTCCTTGCAAGGCGTCTCCGAATAACAACTCTTCGGGGTCGAGAACTACGATGCTGGCGCATTGATCCAGAAGATACCGGCGGAGCGAACCTGCGTGTCGGATATGCAATAGTTCCGAGGGGATAACCATGGCGAGCCGTCCTCCCGGGGCGAGCAAAGCCAGGGCGGCGATCACAAATGGGACCCAAGCGTTCGTATGCATCGTGAAGGAGAGCCCGAATTGGCTAAAGATACGTTCCCCAACCCGTTGACGTTCGAGATCCAAATACTGGTAACGAATGAACGGCGGATTTCCCACGACGGCATCAAACTGGACTGACTCTCTCCCTGGCGCGACGAACCATTGGAGGAAATCGCCCACTCGAACTTCCACCCTGGGAGAGTGAGAATGCCTGGTGCGCTCTGCGGCTTTGGCAGCTTCTTCAGGATCGAGTTCCCAACCGACAATCCTCTGTAGGGATTGGGCATTCGACTGTATTAGACTGACCAGGAACGCGCCATCGCCACAGCTTGGTTCCAACACACTTTTCGGTTGGCCAGCCAGGACCCATCGATTCAAGAACGCGGCCACCGCTGGGTCGGTATAAAACCCGCCTCGGAGTTTCGTGGCAGACTCGTTCTCGATGAAATTCACGTTGCCAGAGCGTTTCAGGTTACAGGCAGTCTTGAAAGCCTAGACGAGTCATGTCAGTACTCTCGTTGATGACGCACGCTCAAGCCCAAGCGCGGCACGCGGAGTTAGCCGAGCAAATCCGGCATCACGATCATCTTTACTACGTTGCGGCGGAGCCCGTGATCTCGGACCGCGAGTACGACGCGCTTTACCGCGAGTTGCGGGAGATCGAGCAGCGGTTTCCCGATCTTCTCACGCCCGATTCGCCGACGCAACGGGTCGGTGGCCAACCGCTCAAAGAGTTTAAGCCGGTTCGCCATCTCATCCCGATGATGAGCCTGGACAACACTTACTCTCAAGAGGAGGTTCGCCAGTTTCTCGAGCGTGTGCGTAAGATCGTGCCGAACGAAGTCTTGGACTGGGTGGTGGAACCGAAGATCGATGGAGTGGCCGTGAGTCTGCGCTACCAGGATGGGAAACTCGTTTTAGGGGCAACTCGGGGAGACGGCACTACCGGAGACGACATCACCAACAACCTTCGAACGATTCGAAGTTTGCCGCTGCATCTTCGTCTGGCTCGCGGCCAATCCGCTCCCAAAATGCTGGAGGTGCGGGGCGAGGTCTATCTGCCAATCGCGCATTTCGACCGGGTCAATCAATTGAGAAAAGCGCAAGGCGAGGAGCCGTTCGCCAATCCGCGCAACGCCGCGGCGGGCGCGTTGAAGCAATTAGATCCGCGGACAGTGGCGGAGCGCGGGCTCTCCGTCATGGTTTACTCACTCGGTTACATGGAAGGAGCAAAACCCCCAAGCTTGCATTCCGAGGCCCTGGCTTGGTTCAAGGCTCTCGGGTTCAAAACACCAGAGCGGCACTGGGTGTGCCAGTCTGCCGATGAACTCATTGCGGCCATCGACGAATTGGATAAGCTTCGCCGCCGCTTCGCCTACCAGACAGATGGAGCGGTGCTCAAATTGAACTCGGTGGCGTTACGCGAGAAGATCGGCGCCACTTCCAAAGCACCGCGTTGGGCCATCGCCTACAAATACGAAGCGGAGCAAGCGGAGACCAAGGTGCTTGACATCACGGTGCAGGTAGGGCGCACAGGTGCCCTCACGCCTGTGGCCTCGCTCGAACCCGTGCAAGTCTCAGGAACGGTCGTGCGCCGGGCGACGTTGCACAACGAAGATCAGATTCGCCGTCTGGATGTGCGGATTGGAGACACCGTTACCATTCAGAAGGCCGGCGAGATTATCCCGGAAGTGGTCGGAGTGGTGCTGCACAAACGCGTGGGGAGCGAGCGGACTTTCGACTTTCCGCGGAATTGTCCGGAATGTCAGACACCCGTGACCCGGAGTGGGTCCGGAGGCGATGAAGTGGTCTGGCGGTGCCCTAACCTTGATTGTCCGGCGCAAGTCCGGGGCCGAATCGAGCATTGGTGTGCGCGGGGTGCTATGGACGTCGAAGGTGGCGGCGAAGTGCTAGTCCGGCAACTCGTCGACGGTCAATTGGCTCGGAATGTGGCCGATCTTTACAAACTGTCTTTGGCCCAGGTTGCTGGCTTAGAGCGAATGGGCGAAAAATCTGCCCAGAACTTCCTGGACGGCGTGGCCGCAAGCAAGGGGCGAGACTTGTGGCGTTTGATCTATGGCCTCGGCATCTTGCATGTGGGTTCAGGCGTGGCCAAGGCTTTGGCGAGGCATTTCCCCAACTTGGACGCACTGGCAAAATCAACTCGAGAAGAATTGAGCCAAACGGAAGATGTGGGCGACGTTATTGCCGGCAGCTTGGTGCAATGGTTTGCCTCGGCGCGGAACCGGGAGTTGATCGAGGAACTACGCGCTGCCGGACTAAATTACGCGTCGGAAACCTACCAGGCGCGCCGGCCGGCTGGAGCACTTAGTGGCAAGACTTTTGTCCTGACCGGGACCCTGCCGACCTTGACTCGTGAGGAAGCAACCGCACGGCTTGAGGCCGCAGGCGCCAAGGTCAGCGGCAGCGTCAGCAAAAAGACCGACTACCTGTTGGCTGGGGAAGAGGCAGGCTCCAAGTTAGTCAAAGCGCAGCAGTTGGGTGTGAAAGTTATTAGCGAAGCCGACCTTTTGAAGATGCTGAGCTGAGCCTTCGAGGCTCGTCGGCTCCAAGTCGGTCGTTGTCTCGCCGTTCGCTACCGCATGAAACAGAGCATCGGCGCCCGACATGGGCGCCGGGACGGCTGGGCAGGTGACTTTTCAAATCAACGCGTCGAGGGCGTTGTCGAAATTGGGTGCGGTGAGCCAAGAGTCGTGGCGGTTTCGGTTTGTTTTCAAATAGAGCGGGGGTAGGGCGACTCCGACGAGCGCTTCGCCTACTCACATCCACTGCTAATCACGCCGAAAGGTCGGGAACTGACGACGCTCACAGTTGATCTTCCAAAACGGAGCTGTTAGGGTCGGGTCGTTTCCCAACCAAAAATTAAATTCGGATTATGAAAGGTCTTTTAAAACTTTTCTGGCTTAGCCTTCTCGGCGGCTATGGCATCGCTTCTCTCACTTCGGTGCGAGCCGAGTTCCTGCAACCGGTGTCTGTGCTTGCGTCCAATGGCCAAGGAACACAGGACGCTCTAATCAACGGGCAAGGTTTTGACACCCCTGGAATTGGCTCACCCGCGTCGGTGCACAGCCGTGATCAAGGCGAAACCTGGTCGGGAGTGGGTTCCATTCGGGAGTATGTCGTATTCGACCTGGGTCAAGCGGTCAACCTGACCAAGGTTTACATCTGGAATTACAATGTGGCCGACGCCACCGACGTGGGCATGAAGGATGTCGAGGTGCAGGTGTCCTCCGATGCGAACATGACGAACGCCAACTTCAATGCGATCGCTCAGATTTCCCTTCAAGAAGGCGGCGAAAAAGCCCAGGTCTTTGACGTGGTCGGGACGAATGTCCGATTAGTTAAACTCAAAGGATTGTCCAATTGGGGCCAAGGATTCACCGTCGGATTGGCCGAAGTCCGATTTGAAAGCGGCGATATTACAGGTCATGTGCCGCTCATCGTGTTGAATAGTCCCCATGAAGGAGACGAGGTTGCGTTTGGATCGGACATCACCCTGGATGCGAAAGTGACAGATTCGGACCTCGATCTGGCCAAGGTCGAGTTTAGCGACGGCGCCACGGTCTTAACCAATAAGACAGCGACTCCGTTCACCTTTACCTGGAAAGGTGCCGCGCAGGGAAATCACGCCGTCCGCGTCACAGCGACCGATAAATCCGGCAAGTCCGCCTGGGTGACCGCAAATATCTCTGTGCGCGAGTTGGTCGCAGACCGGATCATCAAAATTGATGACACTGCTGACGAAGGCGAAGGTTTGAATCAGATCAAGTATACCGGCACCTGGAATCCTGCACCAGGCGGGGATAGCGACCCGCGCTATCTTCACAACGATCATTACGAATCGAATAACAACAAAAACGACTATTTCGAGGTTCGCTTTCAAGGGGTGATGATTGAGATCTACGCGACGGTGGCGAGTCATCACGGAAGCGGGTTTGCCAGCATTGATGGCGGCCCTGAGTCAAAAGTGGTTTACAAAGCGGCCCAAAGGGCGGAACAGGTTTTCTTGTGGCGGAGCCCTATCCTTCCCAACGGCGAACATGTGCTCAAGGTGCGCGTCGCGGGGGATGGAGTGGTCACAGCGGACCGCTTTGACGTGAGCGTGTCCGACAAGCCCGTCGTGACGACGGCGACCTTGAAAGAGGTCACCGCGACTTTTACGAATGTCATTGTTAAAGTGGAGGACGCGGCGACGAGCGTGATCGACCCGACGTCCCTCAAATTGTCTCTCGACCAAGTCGTCGTTGCCGCCAAGGTGGCGAAGACCCCTCCAATCAGCACGATCACGTTTGCTCCAGCAGCCGCATTCGAACCTGGATCCACCCACACCCTCACGGTGGAAGGCAAGGACGCCGGTGGAAACGCGTTTAAAGCCGAACAGACCTTCTCTTTACCTGCCCCGTTCTTCCCATTGACCGGCTTGGCCGGTCCGGCGAGCACGGCGGGAAACTGGGGACTTCGCCAAATCTGGAATGCAGGCCGTGCGGATTCGATCGTTTCGGCTGTCGATATTATTACCAAGAGCGCTCAACCTGGCTTTACAGGCAAACTCCAGGATGTGGCCGTGCCGGCCATCAACTTCGCCCTGAGCTCAAATCCAGGCAACGGCGGCTTATTTCCGGACCACCAGCCGTTGCCGGCCGAGGCGCAAGGACTGAGCCCGAGCGATTTTGTTATCGTCGGCCACGCGAAGGTCAAAATCCCGCGCAGCGGCGACTGGACGATTGGGGTACATAGCGACGACGGTTTCGCGCTGCGCTTTGTCGGAGCTCCTTTTGATAGCGTCAATGGAACGGGGGTACGCGACGATAACTTCCCGGAGTTCATGGGCTACCTGATCGATACAGCCAATAGCAATACCCGGGGCATTCTCAAGGGCTTGGCGGCAGGCGAATATGCAATCGAGTTTGTCGCTTTCCAACGCGTCGCCGGCGCGTTCTTCGAAGTCTATGCAGCGGAAGGTGCTTTTGGCGACGATACCGAAACGGATCAATGGCAATTGATCGGATCTTCCGCAGGGCTGGAAATTGTTGCGGGGCCCAAGGGTCCTGTCACGATTCGCCAGACGAGCAAGCTAGGAAACAGACTCACGTTGGAGTTCGAATCGCCAGACCCAGACGGTCGCCATCAGATGCAATCCAGCGCCGATCTCAAGACCTGGCAGGCTGTTACTGACGCAACTTTCGAGAAAGTTGGCACGGCGGTACGCGCCACAGTGTCCACCGACAATAGCCCGGTGCGGTTTTATCGGGTCGGCCTGGCGCCTTAGCGATGCGGAACGGCGCCGCAGGGTCTCTGAGAAAGACGCTGCGGCAAGCCGCAGAGCGTACCTTTCATTCAAAGCGCGTTTGGGGAAAGCCCCGCCGCGCTTTGACTCTCATCGGTTTGGGAGTGGGAAAAGGGCGGACGTCTTAGGACCTGTTTTGCCACGCGCGAACAACGGCGTCGCACACAGCATCGAGAGGCGCATTCAAGTTCTGTTCCGCGGGATGCGCTCGCAACCAATTCACGGATTCTCGAACTCCTTGCCGAAAGGGCTTCCGGCAAACGAAATCCGGCACAAATCGCTTGATCTTGCGGTTGTCGAAAACGCCAGGGTGCGACTTATCACCTTTGAGCGTTCCGACCATCTGGGGCGCCACATCGCAGATGAAATCAGTCGGAATTTGGAGGATCTTCGGATCGGTCGCTCCGACGGCGGCGGCAATCTCGGCAGTGATCCGATTCCAGGTGAGCACTTCATCGCTGGTGATATGAAACGCTTGTCCGTGGGTTTCGCTTCGCCCGACCAACCCCGCTAAGCCGACCGCAAAGTCATCTGCAGCCGTGACGGTCCAAGGCGTTTCGCCATCGTCCGGCACGTAAACCGGTTTACCCTCTTCCAGCCGCTTCGCAAACGTATAGCTTGAACTGGAAAGGGGATTGGGAATCCACCGATGCGAATAAGTCAGGGACGGCCGGACAATCGTGACCGGGAAACCGTTGCGCGTCCATTGTTCCAGGAGCCATTCTTCGCAGAGTTGTTTCTTCTGCGCGTAGGGCCAGAAAGCATTGCCCAATGGCGCATCGTCTGGAATGGGCAGCCTAGTCGGGGGTTTAGCGTAAACGGTGGTAGAGCTGATGAAGAGGTACTGGCCAACGTCGCGAAAGAGCTCGTAGTCAGACCGCACCTCAGACAGCTCGTAACCGATGAAGTTTAGGACGACGTCTGGCTTTAGCCTTCCTAACGCTTGGCGAACGCTCGCTGCGTCATTTCGATCGGCGGCGAAAGCCTGGTATCCCTCAGGAACCGACCTTCGGCCACGGCTCAAAATCCAGATCTCGTGTCCGCGCTGCTGCAAAAGAGCGGCGCAGGCCGAAGAGATATTCCCGGTGCCGCCGATGAAAAGCAGGTTCACGCTTTCGTCTTGGGTCGCTCGAGTTTGTGACGGTATTTCCTCTTAAATCGGTGGCACGAGGAGATTTCCGTTTTGCCGTCGTCATTCTCCCATACCTCGTCAAAGCGCGCTTCGCGAGGTTCGGCGCGCAAGGGATGTTCTTTCAAAATGTTTCCCTTATCGTCGCAATCCAACTCCAGGAAGCGGACTTTCTGGTTCCGATTGAGCCGATTGGAGAGAATAACCAAAATCTTTCGTTTCATGATCTCGCGGGGATATTGCGGAGATTCGGCCTTGCCCGTCAACGTCTACCGCTGACTAAGCTTCGGCGATCTGGCGCACGATTTGCCCTGCGGCGACCAGGCCAAACGTTCCCGTGACAAAGCTCGCCGTGCCCAATCCGCTGCTGCAGTCCAGCCGAAGATCCTGCACTTGATCTCTTTCCGTGGTAATGGCGCCATCCGGCGTGGCGAATACGGGGGGTTCATCCGAATAAACGCAGAGCACGCCAAATGGCTGTTGCTGGCGCGGGAAACCATCACGGACGCGCAGTTTCTTGCGAACTTCCTGGAGAAGCCGATCGTGGCTTGAGAAGGCGAGATCTTTCACGCGAACAGCGAGCAGATCCCGTTTTCCTGCGGAAGCCCCCGTGACAATCACTGGAATATGGAGCTCACGGCAGCGCGCCACCAAGAGACATTTCTTGGAGGGGCTGTCGATCGCGTCGAGGACGAAATCGAAGCGGGTCTTGAGAATGTCCGACGCGGTCGTTCGGGTGAAGAACGACTGACACGGGTGAACAATACACTCCGGGTTGATCGCCCGAACCCGGCGGGTGAGCACTTCGACCTTAGGACGGCCAAACTCGCCGTCCAACGCGTGCAGTTGGCGGTTGGTATTCCCGATGCAAACATCATCGAGATCTACCAGCGTCAATGCGCCTACTCCCGAGCGAGCCAACGCTTCCGTAGCCCACGACCCGACCCCCCCGAGACCAATCACCGCGACATGGGCGGCGCGGAGCTTTTCCATTCCGCTTCTGCCAAACAGTCTGGCAATGCCGCCAAATCGCGCCTCATAACTGCTCATTCCCCTAGTTTCTAGCCATTCCCGCGCAGCGTCTCAAGGCTTCTCCGTCACGCCCAACTCCTTGAGCTTGGCCGCGACGTCGGACCCGTGCGACGAGGTTTTTACCTTATCGTCCACAAGGAGAATCTTGCCTTCTTGGCCGATATAGAAGGTCACCCGCTTAGCGTTCTTCGCATCACCGGTGACGACGCCGTAGGCCTTGGCCGCTTCCCGTGTCGGATCACTCAGAATCGGATAGTTCAACCCGAGCGATTCAGCGAATTTCTTGTTGGTTTCTACGTCATCACAGCTCGCCGTAAAATAGGCCGCATTAAACTTACCCAGTTCGCTTCCGTTCGCTCCCAAAGATTTGCACTCGGCCGTGCAGCCCGGGGTGAACGCCTTGGGAAACCAAGCCAACACGACAGCCTTCTTCCCTTTGAATTCCGAGAGTCGGTAGGTTTTCCCATCGGTTCCCTGCAATGAGAATTCCGGAGCGGTATCGCCCGGCTTAAGTGGTTCCGCTCCTTCGACCTGTCCGGCGAAGCCGCTGAGAAGGAGCGTGAAAAAGGCGGCCAAGCACAATTTTGAGAGATTCATGAGTAGATCCTGTTCGAACTGGTTACCTGACGAATAGATCACACCTGGAGGTCCGCGACAAGTGCTCGCCCGGGTGGAACGGTGTGTGCCATGCCTTCCGCTGGTGAAACCCGTGCCTCACTTGCCTTCGCATTCCAGGCTGCCCCCCGGAGCCTTTAAACGCCTTGCAGACCCGTCCTGTGGATTGCCAAGCCGATGCCGCAGCGCTAATCTCCAAGGCCGTTCCAACACAAAAATCTCCGAGAATCACTCATGAAAAATCTATCACTTTGTCTGTTGCTCGTGATGTCGATCGTAGGATGTAACAAACCGCCCAGTTCGGACATCGTTTCGGCGCCGCCCTCCGCCGTTCTGCAAGGAACCGGGACCGTGACCGATGCTGTTTATAGTGTCCAGTTTAGTCCGGATGGCCGACGTCTGGTCACGACGGGGCGTGACCCTTCCGTGCGTATTTGGGATGTTAAAACCGGTCGGAGATTGCCGGGCCCCGACGAGCCCGGAAGCGCCGACCAGATTCACCGGCTGCAGGATCGCATGGATCAACTGGAAAAGCGGCTCCACGAGTTGGAGACGACGCGACCCAAGGGCAACGGGTGAGGCGTTCAGCCCGAGGCATTCCTGCGGGTCGTCAGCCAAGCGCAGGGAGAGGGTCGGTAACGCATTTCCCATTGAATTCGTGCGAGAAATTGGATGACGGATCCCACGGACGAGCTCATACTGCCAGGGTCACCATGAATTTCCTAGGTAACGTGCGGACAGGCTGCTTTTGGCTTTGCGTGATGGGCGCACTGGCGTGCGCCGACCAGGTCGGGCGGGCTCAAGCCCCAAGCTCAGCCAAACTTCCACCTCCGGCCGATCGCACTGTCGACTACGTCAACGATGTCCAACCGATCCTCGCGAAGCACTGTGACGCGTGCCACGGCGAACAAAAGCAGAAGGCCGATCTGCGCCTGGACGATCGCGCGATTGTGCTACGCGGCGGTGAATCCGGGGCGCCCGCGATCATTCCGGGGAAGAGTGCGGACAGTCCGCTGATCCAGCGTGTGGCCGGGCTAAATCCGGACGAGATCATGCCTCCGAAGGGAGAGCGCCTGAGTGCGGATCAGATCGGGCTCCTGCGCGCTTGGATCGACCAAGGAGCCCAGTGGCCTGCGGCCACGGCCGGGAGTTCCAAGGCAAAACATTGGGCATTCGTTCCCCCCGTCAAACCGGAACCGCCCTTGGTGACTGGGGAACCGTGGGTCCGGACCCCGATTGACAACTTCATTCTCGCCCGGCTGCAAAAGGAAGGTCTGAAACCGTCGTCGGAAGCTGACCGCATTACGCTGGTTCGCCGGGCGAGTTTGGATTTGATCGGGCTGCCGCCCACTCCGGATGAAGTGGATCAGTTCGTCAACGATACCGCTTCCGGGGCTTATGACCGCATGATCGAGAGGCTGCTCGCTTCGCCTCACTATGGCGAACGATGGGGAAGGCATTGGCTCGATCTGGCTCGCTATGCCGATAGCAATGGCTACGAAAAAGACGCGCGACGCAGTATCTGGCCGTACCGCGATTACGTGATCAAAGCGTTCAACCGGGATTTGCCGTTCGACCAGTTCACGATCGAGCAATTGGCCGGTGACTTATTGCCCAACCCAACGCTCGACCAGAGAGTCGCAACCGGGTATCTGCGCAACTCGATGATGAACCAGGAAGGCGGCATCGAGCCGGAGCAATTCCGGACCGAAGCGATGATCGATCGCATGGATGCGGTCGGGAAAACGTGGCTCGGACTCACCATTGCATGCGCGCAGTGCCACAATCACAAGTTCGATCCCCTCACGACCAAAGAGTACTATCAATTGTTCGCTTTCCTGAACAACGACGACGAGCCTTCGATCGAAGTGCCGTCCGCGGATCAGACCCGTCAGCGCAACGAGATTCGCGCCAAGATCCGGCAGATGGAACTCGACTTGATGGATCACACCCCCGAACTACGCGCGCGCATGGCCGCGTGGGAACATGAGCTTGCAGATGCCGAGGGAGACTGGACCGTCCTTCAGCCCACCGAATGGATCAACTTTGCGACCAAGTTTGAGAAGCAACGGGACGGCTCTTTGCTTGGCGGCGGCGATGTGAAGCCCGGGGGCGTGACTCATTTCTGGGTGGAAACTCCGCTGACGAACATCACGGGATTCCGTCTGGAAGTGATGCAGCACCCGAACCTTCCTTACAACGGCCCGGGATTAGTCGGCAAGGGCAGCTTCCTGCTTCGCGAATTCACGGTGGAGGCCTATGCGGTCAATGATCCCAAAGTGACGAATGTCATTAAATTCGTGCGAGCCATTGCGGATATGGAAGCGCCCGGGTTTAGCATCACCAACGCCATCGATGGCAACATCGAAAAGGGCGGGTGGACCGCCGCCACAGTCCCGGTTCGCCGAAATAGCGAACATCGCGCGGTGTTTGAGTGCGCCCAGCCTATTCCTTCTTTTCCAGGGGGCACCCGCTTGCACATCACCGTGCAGCAAAAGCATAGCAATGGCGATGGCCATAGCGGAGAACCCGACAGCGAGACGAAGCTCGATTGCCACCTTTTCGGGCGCTTCCGCATTAGTGCCACGACGCGCCCAGGGACACTCAAGGTGGATCCGCTCACGCCTGAAGAACGCCGTTGGCTAGCGATTTCGCCCAGTGAGCGTACCGTTGAACAACAGCGGTCCCTGTTCAATGTCTGGCGTTTCACGGAACCGTCCCTCGCCGCCACCAACCAAGAGATCGACAAGGTCTGGGCGACCTGGCCCTACGTCCCCACCACTTTGGCCTTGCAGCAACGCGCGGAACCCCGCACCACCCGGACTTTTAAGCGAGGAGATTGGCAACGACTCGGAGACGAAGTCCAATCCGCTGTGCCCGCCTTTTTGCATCCCCTTCCATCCGGCGCGACGTCCAACCGGTTGGGCTTCGCCCAATGGCTGGTGGATCGTCGCAGCCCAACCACAGCGCGCGTCGTGATGAATCGCCTTTGGCAGGCGTATTTTGGGCAGGGCCTTTTTACCACCCCGGAAGACATCGGCACACGGGTCGATGCCCCGTCTCACCAGGAACTCCTGGACTGGCTCGCGTGTGAATTCATGGACCGCGGCTGGAGTTTCAAGGAAATGCACCGTCTGATCACGCATTCGGCCACCTATCGGCAGTCCTCGCGCATGTCTCCCGAACTCTACGAGCGGGATGCGTACAACCGCTTGCTCGCGCGTGGACCGCGGTTTCGCGTCGAGGGCGAAATCGTGCAAGATATCGCGTTGTCTGTCAGCGGATTGCTCAATTCCAAGATTGGCGGGCCCAGTGTCTATCCGCCCATTCCCGGGAGCGTCGCGGACCAGGTCTACGGAGGCTTTTCATGGCCCGAGAGCAAAGGAGACGATCGATACCGTCGCGCGATGTATACGTTCTGGAAACGCGCCCTGCCATTCCCAACGTTGCTCGCTTTTGACACTCCACCCGCGGAGAACTCGTGCCCGCGGCGCGTGCGGTCCAATACGCCGCTCCAAGCCTTGACCACGCTGAACGAGAAATCGTTCGTCGAAGCGGCGCAAGCGATGGGTCTGCGAGTCTTTAAGGAAGGAGGCGCGGATGAGCGAAGCCGCATGACTTTTGCCTTTCGGCTTTGCACAGGACGGCGTCCCAGCGACAAGGAACTCGACTCCTTGCTGAAGTTCTGGGCGGAGCAAGACGAGTATTTCGCCAATCGCACCGCCGCTGCGGTCAAAGTGTCGGTGCCCGATCTCAACAAAATGCCCGAGGACGTGAACCTGCACAAAGTAGCGGCCTGGGCGATGGTGAGTCGCGCTTTGCTGAATTTGGACGAGACCGTGACGCGGGAATAATTGCCATGAACCGTAACCTCATTTCTGAACTTCGAGCGGAGCACGCCAAGCTGGTTTCACGCCGCTGGTTTTTGCGGGACTGCACGGTCGGGCTTGGTGCGGTCGCTCTCGCCACTCTGATGGGATCCAGTCGCGCCGCAGCCGGCGCGGGCCTGGCGAGAACCAACGATCCCATGGCGCCCAAAGCGCCCCATTTTCGCCCGCGCGCCAAACGGGTTATTTACCTGTTCATGGGAGGTGCGCCCAGCCAACTGGACCTGTTCGATCTCAAGCCAGCCTTGGCCAAATACAATGGCAAACCGGTGCCCAAAGAAGTGGTCATGGGGCAGAAGTACGCTTTTATCAAACCGGATGCCGCGCTTTTTGCCAGCGACTTCAAGTTCGCCAAGCACGGCCAATGCGGCGCGGAGATTTCCGAAGCGCTTCCTCACCTGGCCGGTGTGGTGGACGAGTTGGCGATTGTGAAATCCATGGTCACGGACGCATTCAACCACGCGCCTGGACAAGTGCTCATGCAGACCGGGTCGACCCAATTTGGGCGTCCTTGTATGGGGGCCTGGGTTCTCTACGGCTTGGGAAGTGAGGCCCAAAACCTCCCTGGGTTTGTGGTGCTCAATTCCGCGGGCGGCTTGAGCGGCGGCGCCGGATTGTATGGGAGCGGATTTCTGCCGACCGTCTATCAGGGCGTGCCGTTTCGCAAGTCGGGCGATCCGGTCTTGTTCCTTTCCAATCCCGCGGGTGTCAGTGACGCGATGCAGCGTCGGACGTTGGACTTGATCAAAGACTTGAACCAGCAGCGCCTCGACGCCACGGGCGATCCTGAGATTACAACGCGCATTAATTCTTTCGAAATGGCGTTTCGCATGCAAAGCAGCGCGCCGGAATTGATGGACGTTTCCAAAGAGTCTCCCGAGACCCTCAAGATGTACGGGGCGGAGCCTGGCAAACCGTCATTTGCCATGAACTGCCTGCTCGCAAGGCGATTAGTGGAGCGTGGGGTTCGGTTTGTACAGCTGTTTCATGAGGGTTGGGACCACCATAGCGAAGTCGTCCAAGGCATCAAAGATCAGGCGGGCAAAACGGATCAGGCCAGCGCTGCCTTGATCAAGGATCTCAAACAGCGCGGGCTGCTCGAGGACACTTTGGTCATTTGGGGGGGAGAGTTCGGCCGCACTCCCATGGTCGAAGCCAATGCCGACTTCGGTCGCAAGCTCGGCCGGGATCATCACCCTCAAGCCTTCACCGTTTGGCTCGCGGGCGGCGGCGTCAAACCGGGCATCACCATCGGCGAGACGGACGAACTTGGGTTTCACGTCATCAAAGACAAGGTCCATGTGCATGACCTGCACGCCACGATTCTTCACCTGCTCGGGTTCGATCACACCAAGCTGACCTTTCGGTTCCAAGGCCGGGACTTTCGCCTGACCGACGTGCATGGCGAATTGGTGGAGAAGATCATCGCGTGATGACCGGGGTTCGTTGAAGCCCGGAGATTCGCATTCGGGGGCGTCCTACTGAGGGCACGCCAAACGCAGGCGGCGGCATTTGTCATAATGCGTTCCTTGTTCACAATAACCAATCTCGTCGGTTAGCGTCTGCGCCCGGCAGGACAGGCAGAGCTGCCCCGAATCCACGCGAGAATTCCTCATTTGAGCTTCACAGTCGGGCCGGATTCTGCGAAAAGGATCATGGCTAAACCAGATGAAGACCATAAATTCCAGTCGGCACCTTGCATTCACTTCCACTTTCATCGTCGCTTTCACGCTGTTCTCAGCCTCACTGAAGGCAACGGAGTTCACTCTGGATGAAGCTCAGAGCCAAATAAGCCTCTCCGGGAGTGTGGCGAACAATACTCTGAAAGAACAAGGAGCAGGCAGCCTCTCCACAACGTTCTTTGGCAAGATCAATGCCGACATCACAGCCGCAGGCATTCAGTTCACCGGCGGGAGCACCCTCACGGCGCGGACAAACGGAGTTTGGAAACCAGGCCCCAAGGGCGGATCAGGAACAGCCCCGGCAGCCTACGCCGCCCAAGCCAGCACGATTTTAGGGACCATCCAAGGCGCTCTGCGCGACTTGGTCCTCGATCTCACTAGCAGCACGCTGCCCATCACTGGCGGCCAATTTGATGCCTCCGCCCTCCAGTTTGGATTTCCTTCCAACTCGATCGCGTCCTTCGACTATGACGCAGGGTTTCTCGGCAAGAACGGCATCGCCCTCAGCGGCATCTCGACCAACAAGATTGTCAATGGCGCCACGCTGAGCGGCGCGGCTGGCGCGAGAACGTTAACCATCCAAGTCGACACCGAGTTCCACTTCAAAGCGCTCTCGGACAACGACAGCACCGTTCATTTAATCGGGAAACTGATCGCCACCGAGGCTGCCGGGTCCGCCGCTCCGAGCTTCGGCTCAATCAAGATCATCAATGGGAAAGTCGTGATGACAGTTTCGGACGGAGGAACTGCTCCACGATTGGAGAGTTCATCCGATCTGAATGCCTGGTCGAGCCGAACCCCGGAACAAACGAGCAACGGCGCTGATGTGACGTTGACGCTTCCAGTGGGCGGAGCGCAGGAATTCTACCGTATTGCTAAGTAGAGGAACGGTCGGTCGGCGGCGGGGGGAAAGTTAACTCGTAATCTCGACGAAGGTTTACCCTTCTTCATTGCTTTCAGACACGGAGCTTACAGGGAGAGAAAACGGATTTAACTCGGACAGAATCCGTGTCAAATCCCTGTTATAATCGAACGACGAGAGGCTGAGCCCAGGCCGACGGGCGCGCCTCGCACAAGGGCAGAAAGCTGCCGCACTTCAATACGCTGTCGCGCAACCGTTAACGCGTCTGCGCTCCGTCAGGTTTTGGAGTGCTGTGGCCCTCCACAGCTTTTCGCGCGGAGATCGCACAATTCGACCGCGAATGGTCGCAACTTCAACCGTGTCCGGCGGCACTCACACGGTCCGCCACACTCGACGCATCCGCTAAACTATGGAAGGATCGGCCTATGCCCTCCTTGAATCTCTGGCGACGGCTATCCGCTTTGGATAAAACTGAGCCCACTCGAGCCCCACAACCCCGCCGCAACGTCCCAAAACGTCTCCGCTCTTTCTTGATTTCGAGCAGCATCATCGTGAGTACTCTGCACGGGTGTTCGGTTTGGGGCGCTAGCGCGGAACCTGTGCGGCTGCGCGTGGATTTCGCCAAGCCAGACGGGAATTGGAACATGCCCGCGCTAGCCCTTGGGCAAGGAGGATTGCAGTCCGACCCGATGATCGAGCCGCATATCAAAGAGCTCCGGCAGCTCCGTCCCGCGACCATCCGCCTGTTTCTCAGTGAATATTATCGGATCTATCCGAATCACGGCGTTTACGATTGGACCAAGCTCGACCGCGAGTTGCGCGCGGTGCGAGCGGTGGGGGCGCGACCAACGTTAGCGCTGGCCATGAAACCGCCCGTATTATTTCCGAAAGTGGATCACTTCGCGGTGCATCCGAACGATTACGGCGAATGGGAACGCCTTTGCGAGGCCCTGGCAAAACACTGCCAGGAAGCAGGGTTCAAGGTGGCGGCGTGGGAGGTGTGCAATGAACCTGACATCGGCGAATCCGGTGGCACTCCTCAGTTTTTTCGCACGACGGAAGATTACAATACGTTCTACGACCATACCGTGGTCGGATTGCTCCGCGGCGATCCCGCCGCCAAGGTGGGCGGACCTGCGGTGGCCAGCGCCGATAGTATGTTGGTGACCGGTCTCATCGAACATTGCGCGACAAAAAACGTGCCGTTGCACTTCCTGTCATGGCACCTCTACTCGGATTCGCCCGCGGCGCACGCTGGCAATATTGCCAAACAAAGGGCGCGCTTGGCGAAATACCCGCAACTGCAGCACGTGCAGCTTTTTATTTCGGAATGGAACATGGATCTGATGCGCCCGAACCTGGCGCCAGGTTTCCAACCGTGCTTCGTGTTGGAAACCATGCGGCGTTATGCCGAGGCGCATTTGGATATGGCCGCCTATTACCATATCCGGGATTGCTTCGTCGATCCGGCGGATTTTGATTGGATGTCCCCGGGCGGGCGCCGTTTCATGGCGCACTGGTGGAACACGATGCCGCAATACAGCGCGCTCTTTGATCATCACGGTCGGGTGCGTCCGGCGTGGTATGCGTTTCGCCTGCTCGGCCAGCTTCAAGGGCCTAGCTACCCGATTGCGGGCGAGGCGGAGAACATCCGTGCCTTGGCCGGGGATGGCGACGGATACAAACATGTCTTGCTCTGGCGCTATGAAGACGGGGGGCCGGAAGAACGGCAAATCCAGCTTGAGCTGTCCGGCGTGCGCGGCCGCAATTATCGCGTCGTGCAGCTCGACTCGTCCGCGCCTGTCAACAATATCAAAGTGATTCAATTCGGCCGGGCTGAAGAACTCTCCACAGTGTCGCTGGCCTTGAAACCTTGGGATATTCGCTGGGTGGAGGTCGAATAAACCTTGAGGAAGGCTGGTCGCGTCAGACCCGCTGGATTTCGCGTAGGCGGTTGAGAATCCTTTGTCTCGGACTTGTGGACGAGCCCATGACGACGGTTAATCAACGGATTATTTTTTCGTAATCGAAGACTTTTGAGAGACGCAACCCGGCGAAGACTGCGCGAATGTTCGAGGTTACACACCACGACGATGGATTCTCCAGCCCGTAGCAAGCCAAGCTGCTTCTTTCCCAGGTCTTGGACCTGAGTCTAAGAATTTAAAGGAAGTAAAGGAAGAGTGGTGCCCGCGACAGGATTTGAACCTGTACGTCGTTAAACACTAGAACCTGAATCTAGCGCGTCTGCCAATTCCGCCACGCGGGCAAATAGTCCGATCCGAACTCGTTGGAAAGGAAGCTCCAGTGAGCTTCTTGTTCTCCAGCGTTTCCAGAGCGGTCTTTACTATGCCAGAGTTCACGGACCGGGCAAGAGCATTCGTTTTCCTTTGGGCCGGTCGTTCCAACCATCCTGCACCTCGCCGCATCCGTGAAGCGGACGTGGTCGTGGCCCCCGGGTTCAAAAACGACCTGTTGCCGTGCAGTGACTTGGGACGTTGGTGACAGATGTCACCAGCGAGACTCCG
Organism: Limisphaerales bacterium; assembly: GCA_044225505.1. Lineage (GTDB taxonomy): Bacteria > Verrucomicrobiota > Verrucomicrobiia > Limisphaerales > SIBE01 > JAXMHN01. Next base: position 10,844 of record JBGAIN010000023.1, on the reverse strand, counting down.
ACAAAAAAAATTGCCAGTCGCCCGGCGGATGCGGGCCACTGGCAATTGTTGCCCCTGAGGAGGTCGTGGTTAAACGGCCCGTCCTCGCCCAAAAAACAATGAGACAACAAACAGAATCAAAAACAGGAAGAAGAGCACCTTGGCTATGCCTGCGGCTGTTCCCGCAATGCCCCCAAAGCCGAGGACGGCAGCGATGATCGCGATAACGAGAAATGTGATAGCCCAACTCAGCATAGCGTTCCTTTCGTTTCGAACGGTTGATTTGCCGCCCCTTCCCGACCGTCCATCCCCGGGGCTTTTTGTTTAACTTCCGCTATCCTACACTGCCCAACCGCCGCTCGCATGGGGGAGCGATGACGAAACTTTCCTCCGGTGTCCTCCGCTCGGATCATCAGGCTCTCCCTCAGTCGCTTGACCGGCCGCAAGCGCTCGATACTCTCATCAACGTCTCATGAAAACCACTCCTGCCGCTTCGTTCCTGAACAACCGCCTGGTTTGGTTTGGTCTGCTGGCCGGTGCGGTGCTTGCCACCGGAGATCTCGCGACAGCTGAGACCTCCTCAGGCATCTTCGATGTCCGCGCGTTTGGAGCTATTGGAGATGGCAAAGCGACAGATACGGCCAGCCTGAACCGTGCGATCGATGCCTGCGCGGTGGCTGGGGGCGGTCAGGTTTACGTCCCGCCCGGTGATTACCGCACGGGGACGGTTTATCTTCGCAGCCATTTGACTTTATTCCTGGCACCGGGCGCGCGCTTGGTCGGAACTACGAATCTGGCGGAATACGGGCAGCCTCAACCCCCCTCGTTCGTGCCGGAAGCGCGCTGGGGGAAATGGCATCGCGGTTTGATTGTGGGTGAGAACGTGGAAGACGTGACTATCTGCGGTTCGGGAACGATTGACGGCAACAAGGTGTTCGATCCGGAGGGTGAGGAACATATGCGTGGTCCGCATGGAGTGGTGTTTGTGAATTGCCGCCGCTTTGCAATGCGCGATATCACGATCCGGGATGCGGCGAACTATGGCATCTATTTCCAAGTCAGTGATGACGTGGAAATCCGCAACGTTAAGTTCATTGGAGGTTGGGATGGAGTCCATTGGCGAGGCGCTCCCGAGCGGTGGTGCAACAATGTCCGCATTCTTGGTTGCCAGTTCTATACGGGCGACGATTCGATTGCCGGCCGTTATTGGGATCAAACAGTGATCTCAGACTGCGTCATTAATTCCTCGTGTAATGGGATCCGCCTGATCGGACCGGCCACTCGCTTGATCGTGAATCGTTGTCTGTTCTATGGGCCTGGGTTGCAGCCGCACCGAACATCGGGAGAGCGCCGTCGGACTAATATGCTTTCCGGGATCATTCTGCAGCCTGGGGCCTGGGACGCCACCCGCGGTTTGCTCGACGACGTGCTGATGGCGGGGATCACGATGCAGAACGTGGCTTCGCCCGTGACGATCTGGAATCGAACGGGCAACACGGTCGGTCGGATCACCATCGCGGATCTGGTCGCCACCGGGGTTTATCGGTCGGCGATATCCGTGGAAGGTTGGAGCGATGCGCCGATTACGAACGTGACGCTGCGCGCTGCGCAAGTGGAGTTCCTGGGTGGAGGTCGGCAGGAGCAGTTGACCCAACGTGTGCAAAGCCCGGGAGTGGACGCGCGGGCATTGCCTGCATGGGGATTGTATGCGCGCAATGTCCGAACGCTCACGGTCCAAGACGTCCGGATGAGTCTAACGAGCGCGGATTCCAGGCCGGTGTTGGCGGCGGATGGAGTCGAATTCCTCAATTTAGATAATTTCAAATTCGATCCGTCCGCAGGGACGGAACCGATCTGGACAACCAACGTAGCAAACCTGAATTGGCCTGGGCGGTCGCGTTGACACTCGCCTGGACGGCTGTTAGGTTGCGCGTTCTTACAGGGCTTTCGCCCTAGAACGGAAGAGCTGCGATGGACTACAAAGAGACTCTGAACCTGCCGAAGACCGACTTCCCGATGAAGGCGGATCTAGTGGCACGCGAACCGATGCGCCTGCAAAAATGGCAATCGGCCGGCCTTTACGAGCGTATCCAAGAGGGGCGACGCGGAGGAGAGAAGTTCATTCTGCACGACGGGCCGCCTTTCACGAACGGCGATGTGCACGTGGGGACGGCGCTCAACAAGATTCTCAAGGATATCATCATCAAACTCCAGACCTTGCGCGGGAAGAGCGCCCCGTACATCCCTGGCTGGGACACCCACGGTCTGCCCATCGAGTTTAAGGTGACCCAAGAACTGAGGAAAGCGGGGGACACGGAGAGCAGTCCTTCTAAGATTCGCAAGGCGTGCGAGGCCTATGCCCGCAAGTACATGGGGATCCAGCAGAAACAATTTGAGCGTCTGGGCATCCTGGGCGATTGGGGCAAGCCTTATATCACTCTGGCGCCCTCCTACGAAGCCAATGAGCTGCGCTTGTTTGCGGACATTGTGGAAAAGGGGTTCGTCTATCGCGGCAAGAAGCCGATCTATTGGAGCATCCCTTGCCGGACGGCGTTGGCCGAAGCGGAAGTGGAATATCACGACCACATCAGCCAGAGCGTTTTCGTCAAGTTTCCTGTCATGGGACATCCTGGATTGTCGGTGCTCATCTGGACGACGACGCCGTGGACGCTACCCGCGAACCTGGCCATCGCCTACAATTCGACGTTTAGCTATTCCATGGTTCGAGTTGGGGACGAGCATTACATCCTCTCCACCTTGCTCCTGTCGCAAGTCTCTGAAAAATGCGGCTGGGAGAATTACGAGATCGAGCGGAGTCTCTACGGCGATCACTTGAGCCAGATCGAAGTAAAGCATCCGTTCATTGACCGAACCGCGCGACTTTTCCCGGGCGACAGTTTCGTCGAGAGTTCGACGGGGACGGGCTTTGTCCATATCGCTCCAGGCCACGGCTTGGAGGATTACGGGATTGGTCTGCAACAGGGGTTGCCCATCTATTCGCCCGTGGATGACGATGGTCGCTTTGCCTACACCAGCGAATTGCCAGTGGAGAAGCAGATGCCGTCCGGCTTGATCGGAAAGTCGATCCTGGAAAAGCAGGGCAAGAGTGAGGCGAACGAAGCGGTGCTCGCGCTCTTGCGAGAGCGTGGCATGCTGGTGCACCAAGAAAATTACAGCCACAGTTACCCTTTCTGTTGGCGCAGCAAGACGCCGGTGATCTTCCGCGCCATGGATCAATGGTTCATTAAGATCGACCACGTTCTCCCGACTGCACCTGGTTCTTCAGCCGACGGCAAAACGTTTCGCCAGACTGTGCTGGAAGAGATCGATCAAGTGCGCTGGGTGCCTGACTGGGGCAAGAACCGGATCGAAGCCGCCGTGAAGTCGCGACCCGACTGGTGCATTTCGCGCCAGCGCAGTTGGGGACTTCCGATACCAGCTTTTTTCAGTGCCGGGGGCGAGGCGCTTCTGGACCCGGCAATCATTCGCAACACAGCCAAGCTCGTCGAACAGCACGGGTCGCAAGTCTGGTTTGAGCGAAGCTGCGAAGAGCTCTGGCGGGACGTGCGACCTGGAGACTGGAAAGGTCCTGAGGCAGCCACTAAATCCGGGGACACGCTCGACGTCTGGATCGACTCGGGTTCGTCCTCGAGGAGTGTTATCCAGCAACGGCCCGAGTACGAACGCGGTGCAGCTGGGACTGGACCGCGTTGGCAGGCTGATATGTATCTGGAAGGCAGTGATCAACACCGTGGCTGGTTCCAATCGTCCCTGTTGCTTTCCATGGCTGGGAACGGTTCAGCACCATACCGCACCGTGCTCACCCACGGCTTTATGGTCGATGCGGATCGCGAGAAAATCTCCAAGAGCAAGCAGGGGCAGGGCGGGTATGAAAAGCCGCAAACCGCGGAAGCCTACGTCGCAAAGTATGGCGCTGATGTGGTCCGCTTGTGGGTGAGCTCGCAGGATTTCCGGAATGACATTGTGGTTAGCGAAGATCGCATCAACAAGGTGAGCGAGACCTATCGGATGCTACGCAATACCTTGCGATACCAGCTTTCGAATCTCTATGACTTTGATCCGAGCAAACACGCTGTTTCGGACGACCAACTCACACCGCTGGACCGTTGGATTTTGGGCGAGTTTAGCCAGTTGGAGCAGCTTGTCTGTGCGTCTTACGAAGCGTTCGAGTTTCATGTGGTTTATCAACGGATCAGCCAGTTTACCGCGGTGGAATTGTCCGCGATCTATCATGATGTCGTGAAAGATCGGCTCTACACGGACGCTGCCGGATCGCGGCGCCGCCGCTCGACCCAGACCACACTGTACCGCCTGGCGAACGGGCTTTGCCGGATGCTAGCGCCGGTCCTGGCGTTTACAGCGGACGAAGCTTGGGAGTTCTTGCCCGGCAACAAGACGCCGTCTGTCCATGAAACGAATTGGGCGCCGTCGCGGTTCAACCGCAGTGAAGCCGAGACCGCCCTCTGGCAAAAGCTGTTCGAACTGCGCTCCAAAGCCCTGCTCGAGTTGGAGCAGGCCCGCCAAAACAAGCAGATTGGGAAAGCGTTGGAAGCGCAGCTCAAGATCTCCGGCCCTCGGGCGGAACTCGAGGGCGTCGTTGGTCAGGAAGAGGAACTGCGCGAGTTGCTTAATGTTTCGGCATTAACGCTCGAGCTCAATGACGGCGACAAGGTGACCGTCGCCTTGTCTCACGCTGACGGCACCAAGTGTGAGCGTTGCTGGCATTGGGAATCGACTGTGGGAGTGAATCCGGCCCACCCGACGATCTGCGCCAGGTGTGTCCAGGCGGTGACTGCGGTTTAAGCGGGGGGCGAACTGGACCGGCGGTTTATTGGGAGCTGCTATCCAGTTTGATGACGTCGATCAACCGCGGATCGCTCGTGCCGAGCTCGAGGAGGCTCGCGTTGGTATACATCTGCCAACTCACTTTGACCGAGGGCACGCGGGCGCGTTGACGCTGACGTTCCAACTCCTGCACCGAAAGCACGTCCAACGCCACCGGGTCCGTGCTGAAACGGAGTTGGTGGAGCATCGTCGAGTAATGGAGGAGCATGCGTTCCTCCCCTTGATATTGGCAAATGAGAGCGTCCACGATGTTCAGGACCACCCTGTCACCCAGCTCCGGCAGAGCATAGACTTCGGGAACAGACTCCACCAATTGTGAGGGGACAGTCTCCAACCGGATCGTATTGTCGACGCTTCCCATGGCGAGGCTGTAGAGATTGCCGGACACGTAGGCGAAGTTGTGGTTAAGCAACGGGGTGAGGTTGACGATCTTGGTTAACCGCTGCGTCAACAGCTTGCTGACATAGGACTTCCTTCCCAGGTTGTCGCCTTTCTTCCCAAACTCCAAATCGCCCCAGACCAAAGTCCCGAGGAGTGCCGTTTCGTAGAATGATTTCGGGTCGTACCCTTCATCGCTGCTACCGGCAAGCTGGATGCCGAAGCGGTCAACAAGTTCGCCGAAACCGGCCAACCGCAAGTCAGCCAGGCGTTTATCCCAGATAATGATTTGTTTGGCCGAAATGCCAGCGGCGATCATGGACTTGACGACCGCAGCCGCAACGGCGGGACGCGTACCGCTTGTTCCACCGGGGGCCGAAAAGACTTTTAGACCGACCACATCCTGCGAATTGACCAGGGACTTCCAAGCAGCTCCCGGGGTGTCTTTTCCAGTGAGGGCGACCAATCCACGATTGACCATTTCATCGACGATGTCGCCGACCGGGTTGAAAGCAACGACGGAGTGGGGGTCATCGACCACCACTACCCGGGCGCGGGCCAAAGCATAAGAACGAACCGTTGCCCGCTCCTCGCCAAGCAACTGCGGAGAAACAGCAAACCACAATCCGAGCAAGAATAGACTGAGCCGAGTATACGCTGACATACAGGCGCGTTTCTTGACGCGTCGAGCCGCGAATGCTACCACCGTGGATAATGCTGACCACTAAAAACTGGCGCATCGCATCGGGTGCGCTGGCCTTGGCCTGGAGTTTGGGCGTCGTCCTGACTGGGTGTACGCCGTCCGGTCCACGTGCGCTCCTCGAGGGCGAGCGGTATCTTCAGGCCGGAAAACTCCCGGAGGCCATCCGGCGTTTTGAAACGGCGACGCGGTTGTTGCCTTCTAACGCTCAGGCCTGGAACCACCTAGGCTTGGCCTACCACCAGGCTGGACAATCCGATGACGCGCTCAAAGCCTATGAGCAAGCCCGGCGCCTGGACATGAACCTCACGCCCGTGCGCTACAACCTCGGTTGCCTGCTCATGGAGCAGAATGACCCGCAAGCAGCCGTGGCCGAGCTGACTTCTTATACGCTCCTGGAACGCGAATCCGCGGACGGTTGGCTCAAGCTCGGGACGGCTCAGCTCCGCTGCCGCCAATGGGACAGCGCCGAAATCAGCTTCCAAAAAGTGTTGAATCTTCGCCCAAATTCGCCCGAAGCCTGGAACGGGTTGGGCGTCCTGCAGGTGCAACGAAAGCGACCCAAAGAAGCTCTGAATTGCTTTAACCTAGCGCTGCAACGTCAACCCGAATACGCACCTGCCTTATTGAACTTGGCCGTCTTACAGCAGCATCATCTTAATAACCGGCCTTTAGCCCTGCAGAAATACCAGGAGTACCTGGACATTCACCCCCATGCGAAAGACGCCGAAGCAGTCCATCAGGCCATTCGGGATTTGCAAGCCGAGGCTTCTCCGTCGCCGCGTCGAGAACTGACGAATGTCGTCTCCAACCCGCCCGCGCCGTCGACTCCAAGAGTGACTGAACCTGCTCCCACGCCCAGAGTTCTTACGAATGTGTTTGTCGCCAGGGTGCCAGCACCATCCACGGCAGCCCCGGAGCCCACACGCGCCAAAGAAAAGCCGGTTCCAGAGCGTGTGGCATCGCCTGAACAGAGCGCGCCTCCGGAATTGGTGCACACTCCAGCACGTCGCACGGAGTCGCCAACCGTGGTCAAAGCTCCCGTTCAAACACCGCCTCCCAGTCCGGTGCCAGAGACCGTGGCGCCGGAACCGAAGCGAGTGCCCGATGTTGTTCAAGTGGCTGATGATGCTCCTCTCAGAGTGGCGCAAGACGAGCGCGCGCGCGTTCCGGAAACGGTTTCGCCACCCATTGTCACGGCACCACCCGCGATGCAACCCTACACCGTGGTGACCCCGCGAGTGGACGAGTCCGTTCGCGCCGAGCCGCCCAGGGAGAAGAAGAAAATCGGCGAACGTCTGAATCCATCCACATGGTTTAAAGGCAAGCGGCGCAATGCGACGACCCCAACCCCATCGGAAACTGGGGCCGAGCCACGAACGATAGCGAAGGCGGAAGTGCAGCGGGCTCCCAGTCCGGTCGGAGGCCGGGCCCCACTGGCGCCGTCGAGCTCGGCGTCCACAGGCCGTCGCTACACGTATCTGACTCCCGCACGCCCGGCGCCTGGGGATAGGTCGAAAGCCGACCCATATTTTTCGGAAGCGGTCCAAGCCCATCGTGACCGCCGGTTGGCCGACGCCATCCAGAATTATCGCAAAGCCGCGACTCTCGATCCGAGCTTTTTTGAAGCGCATTACAATCTGGGACTGGCTGCTTATGAGTCCAAGGATTGGGCGCAGTCGTTGTCCGCATATGAAACCGCTTTGTCTATAAATCCGACATCGGCCAATGGGCGCTACAATTTTGCGTTGACGCTGGAAGAGGCGGGTTACTATCAGGATTCCGCAACCCAATTGGAGCAAGTGATCGAACAACATCCCGACGAGACCCGCGCTCACCTTTCACTGGCCAGTCTGTATGCGGAGAGGTTAAGCCGCCCAGACTTAGCACGGACTCATTATCGGCGGGTCTTGGAACTCGATCCGCAACACTCGCAAGCTTCAGCGATCCGATTCTGGCTGGCGGCCAACCCGTAGGGGGTATAGGTACCCGTCCCGACGGGCAAGCTGTTCTAAATCCGCAACTTTGGGAGAGGCATATAGCCTGCTCGATAACGTCTGGGCCGTTCGGCTGACGATGAGTTCCGTCCGCCGATACGCTCGTTTACGTCATTCGACCTATGCAGGCATACGGTTTCGCATACAACTGGTTTGATCTGGCCGTCATCATCGTGCTTGGAGTTGGGGTGATGCGCGGGCGGAGTCGGGGCATGTCCGAAGAACTTCTCGATCTGGTCAAGTGGCTGGCCATTCTCGTTCTCGGCAGTCTGTCCTATCGCCCGGTGGGCCGGGCCCTGGCTGACTTTGTTCACGTCTCGCCGTCGTTTGGATACGTGACGGCTTATTTGTTCGTGCTGATTGTGGTGCGGTTCGTCTTCGGGTCGCTCAAACGGATGGTGGGCGAAAAACTCGTGGGCAGCGATGTGTTCGGGGCTGGGGAGTATTACATGGGCATGGTCGCCGGGGCGATCCGGTTTGCGTGTTACTTGCTAGCCTCCATGGCCGTCCTCAACGCGGTCTATTATAGCCCTGAGGAAGTCGCGCGAAGTGCCCGCGTGCAACAGGAGAATTTCGGTGATATTTCCTTTCCAACCTTAGCGGGACTGCAGCAGACTGTGTTTGCTGGATCAGCCTCTGGCAAAGCGGTGAAAAGGTACCTTGGTCACCAATTGATTGTGGCGACAGCTGCGGACGCAAATGCGAGCCCAGCAGATACGCTCGGGCGACGTAGTGAGCGCGCCGTGGACGAGGCGTTAGGCGTAAAACGGTGAGCCAGGGGCATTCCAGCCTGAGATGGCTGGCCTGTTTTCACCTGCGACGTTGGAACAAGTTCGCGCCGCCAGTGACATTGTCGATGTCATCGGCGCGGTCCTTCCGTTGAAACGCGCCGGGGCCAACTTCGTCGCCCTGTGCCCGTTCCACAAAGAGAAAACGCCAAGCTTCAACGTCAATCCCCAGCGCCAGATCTTCCACTGTTTCGGTTGTCACAAAGGTGGGAACGTTTTCCGTTTCTTGCAGGAGTATGAGAGCCTGAGTTTTCCCGAAGCGGTTCGACGGCTGGCCGACCGGGCGAAGATTCCTCTTGAAACAACTTCATCCTCTGCGGAAGCCCAAAGTCGATCGATCAAAGATGCGCTCCTGGAGATGCACGAAGGGATCGCCGAGCGCTGGCAACAAGCCTTAAGCCACGACGCGGCCGGAGAAATCGCGCGTGCCTACCTGGCCAAGCGTGGCGTGTCGCAGGAGGCCATCGCCACGTTTCGCATCGGTTACGCGCCTGATGCGTGGGACGATACCGTGAACTGGGCGCGGTCGAAACGCTACGAGCTCACATTGGTGGAGAAGGCCGGGTTGATCATTCGCAAAGAAGGCACCGGAGCCCCGCACTTTTACGACCGTTTCCGTGGACGATTGATGTTCCCCATTTGTGACGAACAAGGGCGGGTCATCGCGTTTAGTGGGCGTGTGTTATCCGGCGACGAAAAGACGGCGAAGTACGTGAACTCGCCCGAGACACCGATCTTCACGAAGGGCAAAGTGTTTTACGGCCTCGACAAGGCGAAGCGAGCGTTGCTCGACGCGCAGTATGCCGTGGTTTGCGAAGGCCAACTCGATTTGATTGCGTGTCATTCGGGCGGCGTGCGCAATGTGGTGGCACCGCAAGGCACGGCTTTCACGTCGGATCATGCGCGCATTTTGAAACGCTACGTTGACGAGGTCGTGCTTTGTTTCGATTCGGATACCGCAGGCCAAGCGGCGGCAATCCGTGTCCTGGATAGTCTGTTGAACTCAGGGCTGGCCATCCGTGTGGCGGCCGTGCCCGCACCCCACGACCCGGACAGCTACATTCAGAAGTTCGGAGGAGCTGCTTTTCAAGACCTGATCAAGCAGGCTCAAGGCTTCTTTGATTACTATTTAAACCAGCTCTGCACCGGAAACGATCTGACGTCTGACCGAGGCCAAATTCGCGTCGCACACGCAATGGCCGAGGCATTGCAAAAGACCGGCAGCACCGTTCTGATCGACAAATATGCACAAAAGACCGCGCTCCGGTTGGCTGTGACTCCGGAAGCGATGCGGGCCGAATTCGGTAAAGCGGCCGGAATGAGTCGCCCTTCCGCCCGTCCGACCGAAGACACCGAGGCAGAGCTAATCGAACGCGTTCCGCCATCGGCCCCCGAACTCTGGTTGCTCAAACTTCTTTTGTTAAATGACGATCTCGCGGAATGGTTGGAAGCTCACCTGGACTGCTCTTGGGTGCAGCATGCGGGGGTCCGCGAGGTGATTCAGTTGCGGTTTACGACGGGCGCTGCGCAAACTTGGAATGGGGCCGCGGCATTATTGACCGATGTGGAAGATGATGGTTTGCGCAGCCTGATCTCCGAGGCATTGGCCGAAGATCGGGCCTTACCCAATCCCAAGCAGCAATTAATCGATACCGTCCTGAAGTTGCGCAACCAGACGATCGACCGTCAAATGGCTGATTTGCTTCACCGCGTCAACCAGCCGGGTTTGTCCGATGCCGACCGGGCAAAGCTGCTCCACGAGCGCCTGGCCTTGCGAACGGCCAAGATTGGGCCGCTGCAACCGCGAGTGTCGGATGAAGACGCGTATTCGGACGCGGCGGACAGCTGAGCGGGCTGTGGTCGCTTCGTTCCGGTTGAAATACGTTGCGACATCCGGGATATCACTTACTATTTTGATATGTGGACTGTGCTCACACTTATCTTGGTGGGCGCTGCGTTGCTGCTCGTCGAGACCCTTTTGCCCGGACTCATTGCCGGCATCCTGGGAGTGCTCTGTCTGGCCGGGGGAGTGGTTCTAAGCTACTGGTCCTACGGACCGGATCGAGGGAACTGGGTGTTGCTCGGCGTCGTGGTCGGTTTGGTGGCGGGCACGGGAGTGTGGCTCAAGTATTTTCC
>JBGAIN010000271.1:0-7932 GCA_044225505.1 Limisphaerales bacterium | reverse complement strand
GTTCCGGATCGTGGGCCGGAGCCGGGCGACGACGATTTATTCTCCGGCTTCTCCGCGATTGGGCAGCTTGCGCCAGAAAGCTCGCCAAATTAGTCCTTGCCTGCTCCTCCGGCCCGCCTATCCTTTCTGTTGCCTGAGCACCGCGTGTGCGGCTGTTCGTCAAGGCTGAGAAACAAAAGTAAACAAGCAACCTAACCTTCAACCTCCGTTGCCGTCGCAACGTCGGGTCCGTTAGGCAATGGAGCTTCTTCGGGCTTTCTTTGCCCGGATCAAGTCTCCCGCAGTTCCGTCATCATCTGTTATGCTCACCATGGAAGAAGCCCTGAAGCAAAGTGATAAACGCTTTGCCGCCGGGGAAATCGTCAAGGGAACCGTCATTGAACTCCGTCCCAAGGAAGTTCTCGTGGACATCGGCTACAAGAGCGAAGGCTCCGTCCCGGGCAACGAGTTTGACGACATCAAGACCGTTCAAGTCGGCGATGAGATTGATGTGCTCATCGAGAAGCTGGAGGACAAGGACGGCATGGTGGTCCTCTCGAAGGAGAAGGCCGAGTTCAAGAAGAACTGGGACAAGATCCTGACGATCTGCAATGAAGGTGGGACGATTAACGGCAAGGTGAAAGCCGTTGTCAAAGGTGGCTTGCTCGTAAATATCGGAGTCGAAGCCTTCCTCCCCGCGTCGCAGATCGACATTATGCCTCCGAAAAACCTCAATATTTTCGTGGGCAACAATTATGATTTCAAGGTCGTTAAGATCAACCAGGAACGCCAGAACATCGTTCTGTCCCGCCGCGAGTTGATCGAACAGGAACGCAACGAACGCCGCTCACGGTTGCTGACAGAGATGACCCCGGGCGACATCCGCAAGGGCACGGTCAAGAACATCACGGACTTCGGGGCGTTCATCGACCTCAATGGCTTGGATGGCTTGCTCCACATCACGGATATGAGCTGGGGCCGAATTGGCCATCCGTCCGAACTTCTCAAAGTTGGGCAGGAAATCGATGTGGTGGTCTTGGACATCAACAAGGAAAAGGAACGCGTCAGCCTGGGCTTAAAGCAGAAGCTCGCCAATCCTTGGGACAGCATCGAGCAGAAGTATCCCATCGGAGCCCGGGTCAAAGGCAAAGTGGTCAACCTGGTTCCCTATGGAGCGTTTGTGGAATTGGAGCCTGGCGTCGAGGGTTTGGTGCACGTTACCGAGCTCTCTTGGACCAAGCGCATTGCCAAACCGGCCGACGTGCTCAAAGCAGATCAGGAAATCGAAGCCGTTGTGCTCGGGATCAATCGGGAAGAGCAGAAAATCTCCTTGGGCATTCGACAACTCGAGACCAACCCGTGGGATCGCGCGCTCGACAAGTATCCTCCTGGCAGCCATGTCAAAGGCAAGATTCGCAACCTCACGAGCTACGGAGCTTTCGTGGAGTTGGAAGATGGCCTGGACGGCATGATCCACGTGTCGGATATCTCTTGGACCCGCAAGATCAATCACCCTTCCGAAGTCTTAAAGAAGAGCGAGGAAGTGGAAGCGGTGGTGTTGGAGATCGACAAAGCCAACCAGCGGATTTCGCTGGGTTTGAAGCAACTGAGCGAAGATCCGTGGAACAACATCGACAAATTCTACAAGGTCGGCGACTTGGTCACGGGCAAAGTCACGAAACTGGCCAGTTTCGGTGCCTTCATCGGCCTGCAACACGATATCGACGGCTTGGTCCACATCTCCCAAGTCAGCGAGGATCGAGTGGACAAGATCAAGAACGTGCTCAAGGTCGATCAAGAAGTCACGGCGCGCGTGATTAAGATTGATAAGGGCGAACGCCGCATTGGTCTGTCGATCAAGGCTGCCAATTACTCGCAAGAGCAGCTCAAAGCCGAGCAGGCGGTGCTCGATTCACTCAAGCCAGGTGAGGATCTGGTGGCATTGCAACACGCCTTTGACGCCGCTGACGCCGCCGACACTAAATAGTCTGTTGGGTTTTCAAAGCGTACGTGAAAGAGCGGGCCGACCTGGCCCGCTCTTTCTTTTAAGCTGGCGCCATTCGGCCGCGCACCGTTATTCAGCCGAACGCGCCACAACGAACATCCCGGACGATGCTATGGCTTCACCCGGAAGTACCGTTGCACACCGTCTGGATTCGCTTTGTAGGGCGAAACGGCAGCGCTCACCGGGGTCCACGCTCCGTTCACGGTGGAAGCAGATTCCAGAGTTCCCGCGCTCCAAGCGATTTCAATCTGCACTCCTGAAACCTTTACGGAAATGCCTGGCGCGCTGGGTGTCACCTCGTCGATCGGAGTGGTGAATCCAACCGCGCGAGGAACGGAGCTATTGTATCCGGTTTTACTCAGGTAAATGTCGTCGAAGAATAAGTTAGTGCTGGTGCTGTGACCAGTCAGCGCCCCGACAATCAACTTGTCCAAGTCTTTCGTGGCAAAGCCGACGTCGGCGGCACCGGGCCCCCGAGCCGAAACATAATCCGTTACCACTTTCGTTCGCGAGCCACTCCCATCTTTTTGGATGTAAATGGAGTAGGTATCTCCCGTGGAACTGCTGTCCTCCGGAAAAGGACCATTCTTTAAGTCCACCCAAACGTCGTAGATTGTCTGTGAGGCAAGAATTGGGTCCGCCACAAAATCGACCGCGCTGTTATTGCCGTTGGCGCCGCCGATCTGCAACCCGATCCCAGCCTCATCACTAATCACGGCCCCTGGGCCAATATCATTGCCGCTCGTCCCCACATCGCTGCCAAATCGAACGTTGCGATCACTGAGCGCGACGGTGCCTCGGGCCGGTTCCGCTTCGTCACCCGTCCGGTAGACCCGGAAGAAGAGCGTCCGTTCCTGGCCCTCGACTACCGCGAGCGGGCCAAGACGCAAGGCTGCTGTCGCATCGCCGCCATTCGCTCCCAGCATCTTGTTGCCTTTCACATCCTCCACGAAGAAATCGGTCGCGTCGAGGTCCCCCCACCCTCCTTGCAGATTCAACAACCCATTGGTGTATCGATCGAAGTTGTCGAGCAACGTCCACCCAGCGGTTACACCGTCGATGGCGAACACGGTCACGGTTTGAGTGAGACTTTCAGCGCCACGCTTCAACGTTAGGGTAAACTTCTTGCTAGCGGTCACCGGAACTTGAACCGAACCTAGCCCTGACACGGTTTTCGCCGTGACATCACCCACGCCTTGGTCGATTTCGACCTGGATATTCTTCGTGACATCCCATCGAAGCCAGATGGAATCGCCCGCAGCCACGGCTGGCAAGTCGGCCTTAAACGACCGAATCGCCAATGGCTGAGGCTTCGTGAAAGGAACAGGAGTGCCGTTTTTGATCACGGACGACAGTTCTGCATCCGACAAGGCGCGGTTCCAAAGGGCGACATCATCGATTAATCCAGTCAACCAGTGGGTCGGATTAGCACGAAGAATGCCCCCAATCGTCGTCGTGTTCAGCCGCCAGGCTCCTTCCGGTTTCGCGGGTATCTCCAATTCATCTTTGACCCCGTCGACATACAGTGCACGGCTCCCGTCGGTCTGTTGCACAAACGCAAGGTGGTGCCACGTATCATCCAACGGTTCGGAGATGCTCTTGATATGGTCGACCGTTGTCCATCCCGATTGCCGGAAGAGGAAATCGAGGTTGCCCACTCCTCCGCCGTTGCCCGTTCCCAAATTGAACAAGGGATCATTGTTCGCCGTGCTGGCTTCCGAGAATAACCGCAAGTCCGTCAGCGTGCTTCCGGCCACTTTGGCCCAGAAAGAAATCGTCAATGCAGGGTGCTGGTTGATGGGCAATTGCTCCCCTGGACTATTGATCCGTTTGAGCAGGGTTTGACGGGTATTGTCTAGTTTGAACGTTTTGCCGACTTTGCCATCGACGAGATCGGCAGCGGTGAGGTTCGCGAGTTCCATGTCATAGCCGTTCACCAAGTCGGGCGTCTTCGTGCCAACGACTTCGTCAAGCGGCCAATAAGCCACCATGCCGTTGGCGATGGGTGAGAAAACACTGGACAAGCTCTCCGAGATCACTTGTTTCAGTTCTGTCTCGCTCAAAGCGCGGCTCCAAAGGGCGACATCATCGATTAATCCCGTCAACCAGTGAGTCGGATTGGCGCGGAGAATGCCCCCAATCGTCGTGGTGTTCAGCCGCCAGGCTTCTTCTGGCTTGGCTGGTATCTCCAATTCGTCTTTGACCCCGTCGACATACAGCGCGCGGCTTCCGTCGGTCTGTTGCACGAACGCAATGTGATGCCACGTGTCATCCAATGGCTCGGAGGTGCTCTTGATATGATCGATCGTTGACCATCCTGATTGCCGAAAGAACACATCCAGATTGGCAGCTCCGCCCGTGTTCGCTGTCCCCAGATTAAAGAGCGGGTCATTATTCGCCGTGCTGGCTTCCGAGAACAATCGCAAGTCGGTCAACGTGCTGCCTGCCACCTTGGCCCAGAAAGCCACGGTCAACGCGGGATGCTGATTGATGGGCAATTGCTCTCCTGGACTGTTGATCCGCTTAAGCATCGTTTGCCGCGCGTTATCGAACTTAAACGCTTTTCCCACCTTGCCGTCCACGAGGTCGGCGGCGGTAAGATTCGCCAGTTCCATGTCATAGCCGCTCACTAAGTCGGGAGTTTTGGTGCCGACCACCTGGTCCAGCGGCCAATACGCAACGAGGCCATCTTTGAGGCTGGCATGGCCGCTCGGCACGAATGTGAGCAGCAGTGCAGCGACGAGAGCGGCCGCACGCATCCGGGATTTTGACTGAGAACGAAGTGTATCTCTCATAGGCTGATAACCACAGGATCTACGGTTGTTGGTTGTTTGCAGTCTGCGACTGCAACTACGGTCGAGGACATCTGACCGAATTGCTTCGGCCACGACAGGTGCCACGATTGCTTGGGTATGCTCAGGTTGTAACTCCAAGCCCCCGTGGAGCGCAAGCAAGAATCCATTTGGGGTTCATGAATTCCGCGTCGCTGGGCGGCGGATTCCATCCCGTTTGACGGACCGTGGCTGGGTCGTCAGAACCGCCACAGTCGTTCTGTTGCGTCTCGACGGTCCCTCTCGTCCCCTACCCACTTACGGCCGTTCCTGCGGACTTAGTCGCGCCGCGATGCTTCACTCCTTGGACCGGACGCGCCTCGCCGTATTTAACTCGATACAGCCAGACTCTCCTCTGCTTTAACTTGAACTTTCCACCCTTTCGGCCGGTTTCGAAAATTGACCGATCGTTTGAGCATTTGTTTGAAATTCTGGCGTCGTTGGCGCGTTTCCTCGGTCGAATAGAGTGTCCGGGCCAACCGAATGAACCCTGACTGCAACTGGTCTGCCGTCATCCCGCGAGGTCGCAAATTGACGTCGAATAAAGTGCAAAGTTCCCAAGCGCCATCGCGAACGAGCCGGCCCTCGGCTTTCAACCGCCGATACAGCGGCGTTCCGGGGAAGGGCGTCAGGAAGGTGATCTGGACTTCATAAAGGCCCGACTGGCGAACGAATTGGAGCACATCGTCGAACACCTCGGGTGTATCTCCATCAAGGCCGAGAATGAAACACCCATTGACAGTAATCCCGTAGCTTTGAATCTTGGCGATGCTCCTCAAATAGCTCTCTTGGTGGCGGGCCTTCCAGTCCCGCTTCAATTCGAGTCCGGTCAAACTCGCCCGCCTGGGGCTCTCAAGTCCGATCAGCACTTGCTGGCAACCCGCATCGCGCATCCCTTGCAGGAGCTCGTCGTCTTCGGCAACTTGGATATCCGTCTCGGTGAACCAACGGAGGTCTTCGTTGGCCAAAGCGCGGAGCAGTTCCAATGAATGCGCGCGGTGTCGAAAGCTATTATCGTCGGCGAATTCAATGAACGGCTTGGGCCATATTTGTTTAATGGCGTGGATCTCTCGGAGGATGTTCTCGATAGGCTTCACCTTGTAATGAGGCGTGAGGAGAATCGAGCTGGCGCAGAACTCACAGCGATGCGGGCAGCCTCGACTTGTCTGCACGGTCAAGCGGTTGTAACGCGTCGGGTCGAGGAGGTCGAATCGCGGCGTCGGCGCGTCGCGCAACGAATAGCCTCCGGGCAAGCGGGACTGGTAATAGGGCTTGAGTTCCCCTCTTTCGAGATCTCGCAAGAGCTCCGGCCAGATAGGCTCCCCTTCCCCAATAACGACACTAGTGCAATGCGCTTTGGCTTCCTCAGGCACCGCCGATACGTGCAATCCACCCATCACGACGGGGACACCGAGCGCGCGATAGCGATCCGCCAGGTCGTAAGCCTCGTAGATTTGCGCCGAGAACGAAGTGATCGCGACCAGATCGAAATCCATCGGCAGGTCCGCTTGGTCCTTCAGATCCGCCACTTCAAAGTAGGCCACTTCAAACGGAGGTGGCGTCAGTGCGGCCAAAGTCAGCAGCGATAAGCTCGGCATGGAAGCGACAATTCGGTTACGATCGACGAAGCCGGGTAACGTCAGACCCAATGCCGTCAATTCGGCGTTATGGGCTCGGACCCCACTCATAGCAATAAATCCAATTTTCATAGGTTGACGATCTGTGTGACGGTAATGATCCCTCCGATCAACAAACTGGTTACAGGAATACTGAAGAGCAGGCGCCACGTCGGTCGTTGCGCCATCAAGACGCAGCAAACGGGCATGGTGAGCGCCCCGGCAACATACGCCCAAGCCGCGATCTCTACCCATGCCCCATTCACATGCAATTGCTGCACCGTCAGATAAAAGAGCAGATTGATGATGGCCAAACCGAAGAATGAGATATGACCCAAGCGGTAAAGGCGACGCCGGTGGCTCGTATAGCCGCCCAGCCATTCTTCACGGTGAAGTCCGAGTCCAAGCAATGCGCCTCCTAGAAATCCTGATAGGATCCAAAGCCACGCGATAACCAAGTTTACCTTCACACCTCAGTCTTACGGCACCTTTGCGCAGAGGTGTTAATCGATAAAACAGGAGCCGCTATCGATTCGACCGATGCAGATCCTCCCGCAATTCGAAGCTCGCTAAGACGTAGACCGCTGGTCTTCGAGTACGAGGATCGATCGACGCTGGATCAGATCCCAGCTCAGGTGCGTTTGAAACTGAGTGAGGTCAAGGAGCGCGACTGTGTCGTCAGACCAGCCGCAGAGGTTCCGCCTTTTCAAAAACGCAACTGCACCTTCAGCGCCTCCCCTGCCCGGATTGTTGCGTCCACCAAAATAGCGGGGCGGCCGTAAAGCGTACCGTGGCGAGGACTATAATCTCTTCCATCAACCACACACTGTTGAAGTTCCTTGCCGGGAGGCAGCGGCATTTCCATTTCAACCGCATAGGAACATTGGTTCAGATTGGTGATCTCTGCGACCAGGGAATCCGACGTCCGTTTCCAGACGAAGTCAAACGCAGATGGCCCGATCCTACAGTTTCTCCAGTCCAGCATCTCCCAGGGGAGCAGAGGCCGCCAAAGGAGGCGCTGCGCTGGCCGGTCCACAGAAACGCCCAGCAGCTTGCTGTAGAACAACACGGTGTAGAGCGAGGCGGCATAGCCACACTTGCCCACATCTGCGTCAGAGTCGCGCCGGCGCACGTCGGCCAGATTGGCCCGGTTGGTAAGGGAGTAAGGCCACCACCAGAGCGAACCGTCGGCGTCGGTAACGGTGGCCAGCTTGCGCAACCAATAGCGCACCTCAGCGACATTGGAAGCGCCAGCAAGAGCCGCGCACCATCCCGGGGATGTCGGTCCAGCACGCCAACCCGACCATGGCTTAGTGGCATCGCGGCAGTCCAGCCAGTTAATACCCTCCAGCCCTTGGTTGAAGAGGGGATTTGCGTCTGTAATGGCCCGTTGTTTGTACCGGAGCAGCTTGGGTTCATCCGGCCGACAGAACTGGTAGCACGCGGCTATCGTGGAAATGCCTTCCTCCCCATCGTGGCCAGGGATAGTCGTGCCGTCGTG
>JBGAIN010000270.1:0-8016 GCA_044225505.1 Limisphaerales bacterium | reverse complement strand
ACTCCTATAAAAGAGGCGATGAGCAGTATCGAAGGTGAAACGATGCGCGCGGCGAGTTTGACGCGCCAGCTTTTGCTCTTCAGCCGCCGTCAGGCGCCACGAGTGGAGGCGTTGGAGCTAAACGGCCTAATCCAGGATTTATTGAAGATGTTGCGCCGTCTGATCGGCGAAAGCATCGAAATAGCGTTTCTCCCGGCTTCCGAGGCCCTATGGGTGCGGGCGGACAGTGGAATGATCGAGCAAGCCGTGATGAACCTATGCCTCAATTCCCGCGACGCCATGCCAGCGGGCGGTGAACTCACGCTCAGCACCAACATAGTCGATTGCGACGACGACTGCGTTCGAGCGCATTCGGACGCGCGTCCGGGGCGGTTTGTTCAACTTACCGTCACCGACACCGGTTGTGGTATGAACGAATCGGTCTTAAAACATATCTTTGAACCGTTCTTTACGACCAAAGAGGTCGGCAAGGGGACAGGCCTGGGGCTCGCCACGGTCTTTGGCATCGTTAAGCAACATGAAGGTTGGATCCGGGTTGAATCCTCAGTGGGGCAAGGCAGTTCGTTTTCCATCCACTTACCCTGGATCCCCAAGCCTGAGACGCAAGTTGCGGCGCTGCAAACAGAGCCAGCCCCGCGTGGCAAGGAAACCATTCTGCTCGTGGAAGACGACCCGTCCTTTCGCCGGACCGCGGCGCTCTGCCTCCGTTATCTGGGTTATACCGTGCGTGAAGCGGCCAACGGCCGTGAAGCGATTGCGCGTTGGCAAGAGTTCCATGCGGAGATCGAATTACTTCTGGCAGACATGGTCATGCCCGGCGGAATCACCGGACAAGACCTCGCCCGGCGGTTCCGCGTGGAGAAACCGACCTTGGCCGTGGTAATTACCAGTGGATACAACGAGGAAATGATGAGGCCGGATCCTGATCGGAAAGAATTCCTGTTCCTGCCGAAACCTTGTCATCCGGACATGCTCGCCCAGTTGATACGCAAAGCTTTGGGGGGGCCGAAAATGGCCCTGGCCACGACCGGGATTGAGGCGAATTCCGACCCGAACCTGGCCGGCCTCGCTGAGACAGCTTCAAATGCTTCCCAGCCATTTCCCAGGCCTGAGAGGCCGGGCTTTTCGTGAATTCGCGATCGGCAAATGTCGCACACTTTGAGAACAATTTGCGGACAAGATGTGCAACATTTCGGTCGCGTTTCCCCGGAATAGCGGTGGAGGGCTGCCCACACTCCCAAACCGGGCGGAGCGTAGTGCCTTAGTGCTTGCGCGGTAGCGTCTTGGAACTTTTCTCACTTCTCCTTCGCGATGACTTCTTCGAGCGGTCGATACAGGCGCCCGAGCCACCACGAATCTCCCAGTCCCACGTAACATTGAGTGGCCCAGACTTCCTGGGCAGCCTTCCCGCGGTTAGCCAAGGCGTAGAATGGAATAGCGTCGAATGATTTGGCATCGGCGGTCGTTCCATGGATCACCGTCACGCCTCCGAGCCAATCCGGGCGGCTCTCGATGGTGAAGTTGGGCTGGCGCCCCAACGCCACTTGCGCCGAGCCGTTATTGTCCAACGACTCAAATCCGTAAACGAGCGGACCGCGTTGCAGTGCGACTTTACCCTGGCAATCGCGGATGTTCGGGTGCGCGACCATCCGTTCGACTGGCATCTCCAGCTGGATATCCAGGCGGTCGTTGGGCTGCCAGGTGCGTTCGAGGCGCCAATATCCGTTCTCGGCCTGCGGCAGAGTGGTTACCCGTTCGCCGTTCAGGCTCAGTTCCGCCTGCTTGGCCCAACCTGGCCGGCGCAGCCAGACCGTAAAATGGGCAGCTTTTGGGAGCGTGAGGGCAATCTGGACCCGACCGTCCCAGGGGTACTCGGTGGTGACGCGGATATCGACCCCATCCGATCCGACCCGAGCGTGCCAGGTCCCGCCGACGAATAGATTTACGAACAGGTCACGGTCGCTTTGCGCGTAGGCGTAACGGCCGATCTGCAACAACGTCCGAGAGAGATTGGGCGGGCAGCAGACCCAGGAATTGTATCGTGGCCGATCGTGATCCGAGAGCGGGTTTTGATAGTAAGAATTTGTCCCGGTCAACTCCATGCCATGCAAGACGGCGTTGTAAAGGACGCGTTCCAGCACGTCGATCGATTCCGAGGTTCGTTCCAGCAGGAACATTCGCTGGGCGAAGTCGGCCAAACCACACGCTGCGCAAGACTCGTAATACCCGTCGTTGGGAAGCTCGTAGTCTTCGCCGAAAGCTTCGTGTTCGTGGCGTGGTCCGACCGCCCCGGTGATCGCCAGGCGCCGACGCGCGGTGCTCTCCCAGAATCGGTGGGCGGCCATTCGATAGTCTGCGTCGCCCGTTTCCAATGCTAAATCCGCAACGCCCGTGGCAAAGAAGAGAGCCCGGACAGCGTGTCCTTCGAGCGTCCATTGCTGGCGCAGCGGCACTTCGTCCTGAAAGTAGGATCGAGGCGTTTCGCTGACCGGCTTCACTTTGCCTCGGCCGCGCCATTCGACGAACGCTTTCGATAGCTGCAGGTATCGCGCTTCGCCCGTGACACGATGGAGTTCGACCAGGGCCATTTCCAGTTCTGCGTGGCCGCAGAACCCCGGCTGTCCGTTGGGTCCAAGGAAATGATCGTAAGCTTCATCGGCCGCCCGACGCGCGATCTCCAGGAACTTCGTTTTGCCCGTCGCGGCGGAATATTCGATGGCCGCTTCAATCAGATGGCCCAGGACGTAACCATCATGGGACCCATCCAGGAAGGCGGGATCCCACGGAAGCTTTTTGCTGTTGGTGACAAAGTAATGCGCGTATCCGTCCGGTCGCTGGGCCAGGGCGAGCAGATCGATGATGGCGTCGATCTTTTTCTCGAGGTCAGCATCGCGTTGCATCGCGAGCGCATAGGCCGCAGTTTCGAGGAATTTGTAGAGATTGGCTTCGCCCCACGTGCCGTTCAAATCGCCGGTGACCGTTTCTCCAGCCGCTTTGTGCAAAGCGCGAAGCTCCCATTGCATGTACTGCCACGAATGCGGAATGGTCTTCTCGCGATAAGTTCGGATCTTGGGTGCCCAGAAGGAATCGGCGATTTCAACGGCGCCCACGGCCGCAGGTCGGAGTTGGGCTGGCTTTGGCGTCGTTCGCTCCGTGGTGATCTGCACCGCTCGGGCGAAGTCCGGTCGCCAAGCCACAGATTCGACAAAGAAGCGAGTGTCCAAGGCCTCTGCCCAGAGATGCGCGGCATTGGTTTGACCGGACAATTCGAGGTGGATTCCATCCGCCCGATCTTCCGGGGCGAGTTGATCGTAGTCAGGCCCGGCAAAGCAATCGGGCGTGTGAGCCATCCGTTCCTGTGCGGCACGCACGGCGGCATCTCTGCGAAACGGGGTCTGGAGATTCACCACCACTGCCAGGCGTGGGAACTCGAGGTCAGCGCGCGCTTGCGCCACCCAAGTCGCGTAATTCTTGAAAATAATCGTTTCGTCTTTCTCCGTCCAATCGTTCTGGCCTTGGTCCGCGAGGATCGCACGCAGGCCTGTGGACGGGATATACTTTTGCAGCGTGTTGGCCAGGTTGATATAGGGCATTCGAATCGACGACTTCACAAAGCTATGCGTAAACAGGATCCCTTGGGCTGACTTGGCCCAGTGCTCCAGACTCGTGCCTCCGAATGCGGCATTATAAAGCAGCACCGGGACGTTCAGTTTTCGCACGAGCTCCTCGCCGAATCTCGACCAGAAGTAATTGCCACTGCCAAACGGCGCTGGGATAACGCCGGTTCCATAGTGAGCAAACGTTGGGGGCGGGAGGAAGTTCGGATTCCCAGTCGATAAATAGGTTTGGTAGGCGACCGTTGCTTTGTCGAGCGCGACCGTGCTCACCCGATCGTCGATGGCCCCGGGAATATTGACGTCTTGTCCCGCTGCGACGGAATGCCCCACAATGACGAAGACTTCGCCGACTCCAATGCGGTTCACTTCAGTATGGCTCACCTCCGCTCCGCTGATGAAAGCGCGCAACTCCAAATCGTACCATCCTCCTTCCACCTCCAGGAATCCGGAGTAGCGTCCGGCATTGGGTTGGACGGGCACGCGGGTCCACCCGGTTGGTTTGCCCTGGCCATTCTGGCGTGGAACCAAGCGCGCCTCCACGACTTCCACGTTGCGCGCGCAGACGCCCTGGATGGGAATGGACGCGTGATTGGCGTTGTCGCGTTGATAAACAATGCGCGACGTGGGCACGAGGACGTCGAGCCGTGACGTCTCTACGCTGGAGCTACCGGGTTCACCCGAACTCACGCGAATCGCAAGCAGGCCGACGAAAACGGTGAGGGCAATGACCACACGCCTGGCGTGGCCGATCGGACAGTACGTCATGCCCGGCATTTTTATCCGGAACTTGGAAATCCCCAAGCTTGAAACTGTGGGAGATTAAGGACCGCGGCTTCTCTTCAACACGCCAAGGCGGAAGCTGGCCATCGGGCATCTCTGTGCGCAACAAGAAGCTATTCAGCTCCAGCCATATGGCGAACCTTTCCAGATCCCGACACGTGGGAGTCAACGCTGGGCTGCCCTCGGTACTGCACTCGGCCGCTCCCGCTGATATGGGCGTTCAAGGCATCTGTCACCCAGAGGGTCGCTCCTCCAGAACCGCTGATATGCACCTGAGCTCGCTGCGACTTTAGGTCTGGAGCCACTTGATCGCCCGACCCGCTAATGTGGATTTCCTGTTGGTCAACCGCCCCAGCCACCGTCGTTGTGCCTGACCCACTAATGTTCACCGTCAGCGCGCGCGCCTCGAGTTGGCCCACCTCGACGCGTCCCGACCCGCTGATATGCAATCCCAGGCTATCCGATCGAATGCGAGCTGCTTCCGAGCGAACGGAACCCGACACGTGGAGTTCGCGTAAGTTCTTCAACGCTAGTTGGTAGCGGATCGGTCGGCTGGAGCGCACGTTGGCTTCGTGCGGACCCAGGAGCAGATTGCCATTCCGCACCTCTGACCGGATGTAGGGCAGCAAATTGTCGTCCGCCTCAACAGTCAGGGATTCCTGATCTCCCTGGACCAACGTCAACTCGCCACCGCCGGAAACCGAGACCTTATCAAAGCCTTGGACCGTTCGAGGTTCGGTCGTGACGTTCCCGGAGCCTTGGACGGTTTTCCAGTCGGAGAACCCGATGCATCCCGAGGAGCCGACGATTAACAGGACGAGCGCCGCAAAAATGGCAATTTTCATAGGCCGAGAATCTAAGGTCGATCTCCCTCAATACCCGCGATGACGGCGTTTTGTTACGAGGAAACTCGTGAAAGAGCAAGAGAGAGAAGTGCGGCCACAGGGTTCTGGCGGGTGAGAGTGCAGGAATCGGGAAGGACGCCCGATAGGCATCGTTCGTAATTAGCAGGGAGTTAACAGGGGATAAACAGGCATTTAACACGGATTAAACCCGTGTTAAATCCCTGTTATTTCCGAGTTATATCCCTGTTTAATACGGAAGAAGGCCGAATCCCGAGACCGAACGGAAGCGGCATCGGGCCTGGATGCGCAAAGAGAGCGGACGATGACGTTCTTTGACGTCCGGAGGTGCGGCAGGGTACCCTCCGGGGGTGCATCTGGCTCACTTGCGGCTGCGGGATTTTCGGAATTACGCGCGATTGGACGCGGACTTTCAGCCCGGTTTCCATTTGTTTCTGGGCAACAACGCACAGGGCAAGGAGCGCAGATCATTCGTCATCAACAAGCGGGATACTTTGTCGGCGCCACAGTGGTCAGCGACGGCGAGCATCTCATCAAGATTTATTGGTCTGCGGCGCAACGCACATTGAATCTGGACGCTCGTCCGATTCGCCGCCTCTCGGAATACCTGGGGGTCCTGCGGGCGGTCGTCTTCTCGAGTGAAGACCTGCAATTGGTCAAGGGGCCTGCCAGCCGCCGCCGGCGCTTCCTCGATTTGCTCCTCACGCAGACGGCTCCCGGGTATCTAACTTTGCTCCAGCGCTATTCCCAAGCGCTTCGCTCTCGAAACGCCTTGCTCAAACGGACTCCCTTGGACGAGGCTGCCCTGGAGAGTTTCACCCGCGAGTTGATTGAGTCCGGAACGGAACTCAACCAACGGCGCCACGCGCTGATGCCCGATTTCATTCCGATTGCGACCGCCGCTTACACTCGGATTACAGGGGGTGCCGAAGCCTTGACCTTGCGCTACCGGCCGTCGGTCAAGAGCGACTTCCTGGTGGAACTGGCGCAGTCGCGCGGTCGGGAACGGACCTTTCGATCCACTTTGATCGGACCGCACCGAGACGAGCTAAGTCTCGAAGTGAATGAACGTGTGGTCGATGAGTTTGGCAGTGAGGGACAAAAGCGGTCGGTGGCCATCTCGCTAAAAATGGCTCAGGCCGAATACCTAACCCAGATCCACGGAGTGCCTCCCGTGTTGCTCATCGATGACATTATGGGGGAGTTGGATGCCAATCGACGGGCGGCTTTTCTCCCGTTGTTGCACCGCGTCGACCGGGCGGGTAGCCAGGTGTTTATGACCGCGACGGAAGAAAGTTGGCCGCGAGAATTGGGTGCGCGCCTGCATCGGTGGCAAGTGCAAGCGGGCGTTCTCGCCCTGCGAACGGGCGATCCGTCGCTTTGAAGCCAAGCGAGCGGGCGCACCGCCAGTCCAATCCGCCGCTGGCGGGATTGCGGTTGGTGCCTAAATGTCACCAACGACCGAGGGGCAGGGGCCGGTCCGTTCCCAAAAGCGTTAATCCCGCGATTTGTCGCACATGCGGTTCACAAATTGTTGACATAGGACTTACGGTGCAGTGGGTCATTTGCGGAACCGTTGGATAGCGACATGGCGCGTGCACCGTGCTTCTCCAATCTCGAATGCGCGCGCGATTCTCCGCGAGGTCTTGGAGTGCTGTGGCCCTCCACAGCTCTTCCCCGGAGCCTCCACAAGACGAGCCCAAGACGAAGGGAACCGGGGCAGCGCATCGGCTAATCAGCAATTGCTGATCCGAGTGTAACCAACTCGGATTTGGCGCTAAGACTTGCGAGTGGGAATTTTTGCCACCGCTAGTGTGCTGAGCGCTTAAGTCCCTTTGCTTATAGCCGCGGGCTCGGAGGCGAGGTCCGACCGGCGGATGAGGCAAGAGGAGTCGACCATGAAAGGGACATCGTTGGAGCAAGTATGGCGTCTAGCCAATGAAGTGAAGATGTCGATGCAAATGGCCAAGCGCCAAGACGATTGGATTCTCGTGTCACCGAGGCAAGTTTCTCCTGTGGAGGTGCTTGGCGGATTTACGAACGTTAACGAACTGGGTTGCAGGCGTTTTTAGGCCTCATTGGTTGAGATGTCGCCATCATGAAGCGGCGGTAGGATGGTTGCATGTCGCGAGCGCATCGCTTGCCGGGAGGGGGTGGCGTAGGGAGTGTGGGCTTTGCGCGAGACGGCAGCTCCTTACGATCAAGAAACGGGCCCGAAAAGCGAGCCATGGCCTCCTCGTTAACGATAGTAAAATGGCCAACATTCAGGATGCCAGCAACTTGCTCCGGTGACACGAGACCACTTCGATCCAATTCAACCGTTACTTCTGACGCAAGTAGCGCATGAGCACACCTGTCCACGCGCCCGCGCCGCGCGGTTGTCCCGTCGTCCACATTTGTGGAGGACGGCGCAAGGTCTTGGAAATAAGCTGTTTCGCGATAGCGCCGCGCGCGTAAGTAATTAAGGTCTTTTTAGCGGGTGGAGCCCGGATTACGGCGGGCATTCGATTTCAAAGCGAAGCGGGCTCCCACCCGCGAAAAAGACCTTAATTACTTACACGACGCCGGTTCAACCGGCGGCATCGGCGCTTTGGGCACTTATTCAGCGGGCGCTATGAATCGTTGCTGGTGGACGGTTCGGGCAGCGGGTATCTCAAAAGTGTCTGCGATTATGTGCATCATAATCCGGTTCGTGGCAAACTGATAAGGCCCGAGCAACCCCTGAGCGTTTACGGTTGGAGCAGTTCCCCGGAATA
>JBGAIN010000269.1:4353-7926 GCA_044225505.1 Limisphaerales bacterium | reverse complement strand
GTGAAAGTCGACATCACCGCCCGCGAGTGAGGTGTTTTCGCCAGATTGCTTTCGTGCCACCAGGTCCGGCACGTAGGGCAGCTTAAACTCACTCTTCAATTCCAGCAGGTTGCCGTTGATCTCGCCCGTCTGCATCAAGTGAATTCCCGTGAGCAGCACACGGTAGACGTAAAGCAGCGGTTTGACGCGCCTGGGATTCTCCTTCTCGAACAGCTTCCATTGGGTCTCGGCAAATCCGAGGTAGTGATGCGCGTGATAGCGGGTTATGACACCCCGCGACCCGTTGTTCCGGCAGATTTCCTTCAGTTGTCCATGCTCAGGCGTCGTATGCACAATCAAAGGAGAAAAGAGCTGCTCAAGAACGTAACCATTCTTCTTCAACAGCAGGCCGAAGAACTTCTTCACGTCGTGAGTCACGATGTCCATCTCGAGCTCTTCGATGACTCGGGAATCCTCGATCGTTTCCTGGGTGGTCTGGAGCCGACGACTTTTTCCAACGGGAGCACGTGGGCCCCGCGCAGGTCGTAATCTGAGTCTGGAGATGGAAAACCGTAGAGGTGCGCCCCGCTGATTGTGGCAAATAGCAGCGGGAACGGTTGTGCCGCCACGATGCTCTTAAGGCGCGGATCGACAGGCATGATGGGAGTTTGAGAGTTAATGAGTTTGGGGTTTTAGGGGTTGCCGGTAAGCGGCAGTAAGCGGTAGCGTTGCGGAGCTGTCGGTTTCGGAGTTGAAGGGTTCTGTTCAAGGATTTCACGAAGGAAGACACCAGCCCCTAAACTCCCAAACTGTTAAACTGTGACAAGGAGGATTATGACCAACTTCGAATTCGGGGAAATGCTGAAAGCTCGGAGCAAGGCGTTTGCCGTTCAGATCGTCATATTCTACCGAAACCTTCCGAAATCGGATGAGGCCAGGGTCCTTGGAAGACAAGTGTTGCGGGCCGGAACCTCCGTCGCGGCAAACTACCGTGCGGTCTGCAGGGCCAAATCGAAAGCGGATTTCATTTCCAAGCTGGGCACGGTCGTAGAGGAGACCGACGAGACTATGCTATGGCTTGAACTGTTCGAAGAGGCAGGGGTGTGTCCACCGGAGACCGTCCGCCCGCTGAAGCAGGAAAGCGAAGATCTCCTCCGGATCTTCTCGTCCTCACTCGCCACGGCAAGAAAGAGTTAGAAAGTTAAAGGGTTTAGGGATCGGTGAGTTGTCGGTATCAACCGTAAAACTCCCAAACTCCCAAACCCCACCCCCAAACTCCTAAACTCCCAAACCCCCAAACTCCTAAACTCCTAAACTCCTAAACTCCTAAACTCCCACCATTCGTCTTCGAGCGTTCAAAAGAAACTCGTTGGCCCAACCATAGTCCGGCCGTTCTGGCAATTGGGTGGACGCAAAAGCCTCATCGAACTGCTGATGCAGCCGGAGCCGCCATGCATTGACGTCGCTCCAGGCTTGTTCGCCGCGTTTGATGCGTAAGAGTTCCTCCCGGTGCTCGTCCAAGCGGATTCGAAGCTGTCCTTCTTCCAACGCCGTGATCCCTGAGAGCAACAAGCGAATCAGGTGCATGGCATGCTTCCACCGAATCTCACCACGCGCACGCAGGTCCTGCTCGAGCTTCTTGAATTGGCTCATCACGTAGCCGTTGTAGGTTTGGTAAATCAGCTTGGAGAGGAATCGCTGACGGTTGGCGAGCAATTCTTCGGCGAGGGGCGTCCTGTATTCGACCAGCGGCGTGTGCAGGCATTCTAGAATGTTCGGGTTCGCCTTCAACGCCATGATCAGGAATTTCTGCAGTTCCCAGTAAGTTTCGGCATTATCCGCGTCCGGCCCTGTCCGGTGTGGATTGATTTGTTCCGGCACGCCATAGAGGGACCAATGAAGCTCAGCCGGCGGAAGATAGATCCCACGGCGATCGACATCGGAGTCCCCGTCTGTCAGACCGAAGGCCTGCGACCCAACGATGCATCGGTAAATAATATACGGTTCCCACTGCTCGAATTCGTTGGACTCATCGGGAGCCGTTCCATGCCCGTGAACCACTTCTTTAAACTCCTTTAGGATCGAGAACTCGCTCCGACGGACCATTGCTTCAGTTCCGTCGTTGAATCGGACCTTGTAGGCGTGTTGAGCATCGCATGGCGACTCGATAATGACCGCCACGGCTCCCGCCGCGATGCTTGAACCACCCCCGATGCGGTTGACATCGTTTCGGGTGACAATGCGAGTGCCAGCCGAGAGAATCAAATGGACTGGATGAGCCACGATTTCAGTCCAGAATGCAGAATCGAGATTACGGAGCGCAAGTGAAGAAGACCGAATGGAGAAAGCAACTCGCTCAGTGGTCGACAGCCGGGCCCAATTCCAGTAGCAGGTGAACGATGAATAAAAAGCTGACGGTTTACCAGAAACCGACGTGCAGCAAGTGCCGAACTACCTTGCGGCTTTTGAAGGAACATGGCGTGGAGTTCGAATCGATCAACTACTACGAAGTTCCCTTCCGCGAAACGGACCTCGCCCGGATTGTTAAAAAAGCTCCGGCTAACCGCCCGCGGGATCCTGCGAAAGGACGAACCAGTGGCGAAGCAGTTGGGCATCGGTAAAAAGGATTTCACGGATAAAGAATTGATCGCTCTCATGGCCAAACATCCTGATCTCATCCAAAGGCCAATCGTGGTGCGTGGCGACCAAGCCGTGCTGGCCCGCCCGCCGGAAAATATTGAAAAGCTGCTCTGAGCTTGAAGACCTAGAAAATCGAACGAGAGAAAATGAAAACGTCGCTGATCGATCTGAGCCACACTGTGGAACACGGGATGGTGACCGACAAAGGCCATCGTGGAGCATTTGTGCGGATTGGCCGCACTACCGGAAACCGGCGCCCGATTCTTTGCGGTGCCGGTGAAAGTGAAAGCCTACGGGACGTTCCCGGTAAGGGCGTTCGCCCTGAACCCAGTCAAACGGTGAGCTCGGCGGTTTCCTAGGGCAAATGCGCGGAAAGAATTAGACAAAACGTGGGCGGCTTCTCCTTGTCTAACCGGCAGAAACGATTGTGATGTCTTAGCCTGGAAACTCTATGCGTACAAAGAATGCCCTGAGCGGATTTCTTCTCTTAACCACGTCCAGTTTGACCTTTGCAGCGGATGCCCCTTTCCTCGGCGCCGAGGCAGTTCTTGGCCAGGTGCAAGCGGCAGAAAAGGAGAAACAATCAGAGAAACCACAGGACCCTGCCAGTCAGTTCCGAACGGAGCTCAAGCAGTTCGCATCAGCGGTTACAAACAGCCCGCCCGACGCTCAGGCCAGACAATTCTTAAGCATTGTAGATCGCTATTTGCAGTTGGGGGATGCCCGCACCGCTCGCACTCCAGAGGGAATCCCGCTCCAGTTCCAAGAAATTCTGGACGTGCTGCCTCCACCCCCCGCCTGGCCCGCGCTGCGAAGTCTTGTGGAGCAGCGAAACGCAGGAACGAACGCTCGCCTTTCAGAGATCGGCCTCCGTCTGTTTGTTCACACGATTTCCGGGGATGCTGAGAAGCGCAAGCAGGACGTCGGCGCATTAGAGCAGATCGCGGCTAAATC
>JBGAIN010000269.1:0-4334 GCA_044225505.1 Limisphaerales bacterium | reverse complement strand
GGACGCAATTCTCAAGATGCTAAACCGGAAGCTCGTCGGCGAAGACAGCGACAGCTATGGGCGCTCGGTGAACATTCCGGCCAACTTCGTGGCACTCGTCGGACAGGAAAAAGCCGGAGCTTTCCTCAAACGTGCTTTGACTGAATCCAAGTCTCTGCTTCAGGTGGAAAGCGGAACGCCCGCGGCGGCCTTAGCCAAGAAGATCGCCCACGAATCCATGGCCGGCCTCAAAACGCCGCAATGGCAACTGGTAAACTCATTGTCTGATGCGGAACTTTACGAGGCCCTGGAGAAACGCTTTGCCAAGCCCGCCAAACCGCAGGCGGGAGCCGAATCGGACATATCTGCGAGTGTCGAACCCGCAAATTACCAACGGCGCAATGCCCAAATGTACTATCTTCTCGGGCTGATCGCTCAGCAACGGACGGCAGAGGCTGTTGCTGTCGCGAACAAGTTCGAGAAGGAAGACAATTTCTCCGTCCCCAGCGAAGCTCTAGTTCAGATGGAAAGGGCAGGCTTCACGCGTCAGCTGAACGAGTTCTTCCACCAAATTCTTAGTGAAAATCCCGAACTCCCGTTCTGGGACGAATATGTCCAGGCTGCGGCCCACGCTGGAGCAACGGAGGAAATGGTGAAGCTGGTTCAAAGTACGACGAAACGAGCTGGCGTTAGCAAAAAGCAGGCTCTCCGGCTGCAACAGCTTCTTCACAGGGCCTTGCTCGCCACGGATAACATAGAACAAGGAGTATCTGAGCTTCGTCAGGTCATGAAATCTACCGAGGGCCAACCTTCGGTCTCCCGTTACGAGCAAGAGGACCGCGCTGCCTTGGGCCTGCGTCTTGCCCAGATTGGATACCTGCTGAACCAGAACAACTGGCTAGAGGAAGGACTCGCCGCCGCGAAAGAAAGCCTCCAAAAGGACTCGTCGCAAGCGATGTGGCAATACTCAGCATCGGCAGCACTGCCGATGTTCCTGATCCAAATCGGCCGGGGCGCCGAGGCCGAGGCTGTCCTTTCAACAGCACTGCAGAAGATCGCGAGATTGGAGAGTGAACGACCGGAATACGGGTATTCAACGTCTGCAGGCCAACCCTTTCTGGCCGGCTTGGTGAAGCTATACCACGGAGCCGCGCGGTACCGGGACGTACTGCAAGTATTCGACTCGGCCCCTTATTGGGGTTCAAAGGACCTGGCCGAATTCCGAACTCCAACCTTATTTGCATTCAACCGAGACCAGTTCACGATGCATCAAGTGGAAACGCCGATCGCGCTCTACGCCGCCGCAGCCCTGGCTAAGACGGATCGTGTTCAAGAAGCGCGGCGAATCGTCGACGCATTACTGGGCCAAGAACCGGGCTCGGATCGACTGTATGAGCTGCTCCTGGAATTGGATCCGGAGGGCGCTCCCAGCGCTTTGGACAAACTGTTCACACTAGACCAGTTCGAAGAGCGTCCGCTCATCTGGAAGGCTCACTGGTTGCGGTTGCACAACCAACTCCAGGAAGCCGAACAAGTCGCGCGCAAAGCCATGAGCATCGATCCGACGGACGGCGAAGAAGGGCCCGGCGATCGGCTGCGTGCCTATTCGGAGCTCGCCGAAATTCGCGCGGCCAGAGGAGATGCCAAAGAAGCGGATTTCCTACGGAGCATCGTTTCCGCAGTTCGACAATCGGAAAGAGCGGATCAATTTTACGCGGCAGGCCTCTTGAAGCGAGCGGTAGACCTCTACCAGAATTCCTTAAGCACTTTTGCTGACGCTTATTGCATCCACGCACGATTGGCCGTGCGTCTTGCTGAACTCGGCCAGCACGCCGAAGCCGAAGAGCATTATCGGCGAGCCTACGAGCTCATGCCGGAGCAGTTCGGCCGGATGGAAAGCCATTGCTTTGGCTGCGAACAGACATTCGCGGGTGAAAAAGCCCAAGCCATTGCCGAGAAGGTATTCAGTTCTTTAGTCCAGAAATCTCCGGAAAAGCCCCAAGTGCACTATCTACTAGGCTACCTTCGAGAAGAACAGGCCCGCTACGCGGAGGCTTTGAAACATTATCAACAGGCAGTTCAACTGGACCCGGACTATCTGAACGCTTGGGTGAAGATGCAAGGCTTGACCAGACACATTCTGATGCCCGGATCGGAGAAAGACGCCATCGCAGTCAACCTGATTCGTTTAGACCCTGCGCAACGGCACAGCAGCGTCTCCTTCGAATCGGCCTCCGACATTCCAAAGCTTTGGACAGCTCTATCTAATGCGAGGCAATCACTGCCAAAGAAGCCAGCCACGGTGTATCCCCTGGCGGCCAGCGCTGAACGGTTGCAGAAGAAGCCCGAGAGCGCCCGAATGCGAAGCCGTTACGAATACATGGAAGAGCGAGAGCAGGTCGCTCCCAGCCGGGTCCTGCTGCAGAACGTATTTATCCAAGCGGCGGCCCAGATCCTCGATCATTCTACCGAAGATTGAAGAGCCGCCGAACGGATCATTGAGGCCTGATGTGGACCCCAAGCTTAGCCATAGTCAAAGAGCCTGTTTGAAAACCGTAGCCTCGGAGGTTAGGAGGCGGATTTAGGATCCGCACCCGCCCGAATTCTCCGCCTCCTCACCTTCTAAGGCTACGAAGGCTCGACTTTTCAACAAGCTCAGAGAGTGAAGACGACATCTGGGCACGGTTGCGCGTTGTTGTTGCGTGGCCGCGAATCCAACTTTGGGCTCGTTATGGCGAGGACCTGCGAATGTTTCGAAGGGACCTAATAGACATCCTCCTCGGCGATCCGATGACCGTTATCCAGATTGCGCGACTGGTGGACGAATCGCCCAGCGATGTCGCCGACGATCTATATCATCTGTTGCGCAGTCTCAAACACACCGAATACAAAGCCATTGTGGAACCAGCCCGCTGTCGGGCCTGCGGGCTTAAGTTTCGGAAGGGAAATTGACCAAGCCCTCCAAATGTCCGGAATGCAAGAGCACCTGGGTCCAGGAACCAAAGATCGGGATTGAGAGCAAAGCCTCGTCTGATGAACCGAAATGATCCCTATTCACGAACTACTCAGTCGCATTCGCTGGGATCCCGAGTTTGCCAAGGGAGATTTTGAGCTGGGCTATTACGATCGCGCGGAGAATCGGATCATTACGGTCCCGCTGAAGGAGGTTACATTTCCGACGGAAAGCCCATCTACCTTTCAACTGCTGGATCTGGAAGGCCAGGTGCATCGGGTTCCTTTCCACCGGGTGCGCGAAGTCTATAAAGATGCGGTACGCATTTGGCATCGGCCACCAGACGAGCTCGCTCTCCTGCTGCATTCGAATACGTAGCGGAAGAAACAGGCTTATGATGGCAGCGTTAGTCGTTGCGTGGAGCGAGGGCTTGGTTGTCCGCAGCGTAACGGCCCATCAGTTCCATCGCTTCCCGGTATTCCTGGCCTTCCTGGGAATCCAAAGACAACCAGGCCAAGCGCTTTAACTCGCTCGGCAGATCCGGGACGTGCGCGTCAGGCATGAGGGCGCCCGCCACTGCGACGGGCAGAAGGCAGCCTTTCTCCATTTGCATCACGGCCTCATGCTCCAGTCCTTCGCCCCATCGACGGTATTTGACCGGTTCAGCGCGCGGTGGCGGCGGAGCGTTGACAATCGCTTTGACCAGTTCCTTGCGCATGGGGTCCTCCGCAAACAAAGCGGGATTGGCTACAATGGCCTTTAGTTCCTCTTCCAGCTTCGTTTTATCACCCCCGCTGAGGATGAACTGAGCAACGAAATCTGTTGCCCGGCGAGTAGCTCCACCGAGAGGAATACCGAGTCGGATAAAATCTTTGGTGTTCATGTTTTTTCAGATCGTTGAATTGCGGCACAGGCACGTTCTGTCCATACTGGCGGCCGTAAGAAATGGGTTTGCCGAAATGCCGATACCCGAATTGAACTCAGATGGACTACTGCCCAGCGGGCTCTTCGACTGTGAATTGCCCGAGGTGCGCGCTCGCTTCGGCGCTTTTAGCGGTTCAGATCGTCGTCCCCAGCTCTTTGCCCGTCTGGACGAGCTGGCTCGCGCGATGCGGTTAAGTGGTTTGTTTGAGGAGTTGATCATTGATGGCAGCTTCGTCACGTCCAAGGACCACCCGAATGACATCGACCTAATCGCGATCCTGCGAGCGGGACACAGCTTTGAACGGGATTTGCGGGTCTCGGAGTACGCACTGGTGTCGCGCGCCCTTCTTCGGCGGCGGTTCGGGTTTGACGTAGTAGTCGTGGAACGGGATAGTGGAGTGCATAGGGCGTATCTCGAGTTCTTTAGTCGTGTGCGTGAAGCACCAGAGCTGAGGAAGGGCTTGCTGCGCGTGCGTTT
>JBGAIN010000022.1:0-75226 GCA_044225505.1 Limisphaerales bacterium | reverse complement strand
GGGCCTGTAATCACAAGCCATTCTCAAGTATCTGTTGCCGCTCCCGTCCATCAGCAACGCTTTATCTCGTCCGCTGAGGATACTGCCCTCCAGTTTCCACGCCATTCCAAGAACCTGCCGCTGTCTCGCCTCAAGCGTCAACATCTATATTGCATTCTGCGGGACTGACCCTTCGACGGTCACGGTCAAGGCCTTCGACCTTGTGATCCGCCCGCGCAGTGGCCGCTCCGACTTGCAGAACAGGGCTCACGCGGTTCCTGCATGACGAAACAACGGCCTCAAAGGCTCGCTAACACCAAGCTTCCCAGCCTTGGCTGCCATCTGTTCCTAGAAAGGGCTTCTCTCGCCTTGTTGGACGCCCGCATTTGAACGGCTCCTGAACTCGACATTTCTTGCCTTTCATTAAGCGGACTTAGAACCAGTGCTGGCAATAATTCCCAAACACCCTCCTTAACGCCTGAATCAGCGCACGTTGCACTCGGATCAGCAATTGCTGATCGCAGACGGGAAAGGCGTCTGGATGACGGAGTTCGATTCGCCATTGGGAAAACAGATTTGCGTTTTCCAGTGATGCTCGTCGCCGTTTGCTGAATGCCCTGGGAACGCCGGTTGCGATTTGTCTCACATACCAGGAGCAAATTGCTCCTGGATTTGGTTGCGCCACCAAGGCGCGCGCTTCGGGCGATGCCATAGCCCTCGATCGCTGGATGTGGATGGATGTGACCCCCCACGGTGGGTGGGACGCACCACAGGAGGAAGGTGCGGGAGGATTCGGAGAACGATGACGAGGAGGATTACGATTATGATTAAGATGAAGATTGCGAGGGAAAGGCTCCGGCGTGGCGATTGACATGTCCCGTCCGCAAATTGCGGACGACAGTCGGCGCGATCGATCGGAGGAATGGTCGCGTTTGGGCCTTAAGTAGCTCTCGGGACAAAGCGCCAGAGGTCTGGCGCACTCCAAGACGCTGGCGCGCAAGGACTAAGGTTCCTTTGGAATTCGTTTACCGCTCGGTCCAAAGGGGCGCTGGGTATCTTGGAGCGCGTTTCTGGCCGTGAGCGCTCGGTCGTTCGCTGGCGACAGCGTGCTGACAGCTTGGTCACAGCGTCACGAGGCTGTGAGCACGCCGTTTACAGGCTGTCCGGAGGCTGTCTGAGGTGAAGGAAACAGCTTTCTAGGGAGGGAGGCTGACGCGGCGGTCCACAATTTGTGGACGGAGTATGCGACAAATCTCGGTTGCGCAGCCGTCTTTGGGAATGGCCCGTTCCCAAATTCTCCAGCGGCCGGTGACAAATGTCACCAATGCAGGTCTCGAGCCTCTAGAGAAAACGTCCGGATTTCACGGTGCGCTGAACGGGGGCTGTCGGTAGAGGGTGGAAAATGCCACCACAAGTCAGCACGCCTAACCATCGGATAAAGCTTGACCGCAGCGCTTTACGAAGAAATTTCATAGCATCTACCAGGATCGGTCAGCGACCGCTGACTCTCAATGGGTTCACCGACTCCAGGATTCGCCTAAAATCGCCTCGGATGGCCCAGCCATGGAGTCCCAGCCAGTGGAACAATGGCCGTCGTCCACATCGCGGTGCCACGTGGCCAATTAGCCAATCATCGTCAAACCCCGACCATTCACCCGCCACGCTCCGGAGATTTCGACGGCATACCGGGTAGACCTCGTAGCGCAGAATGTCCCATAACTCCGCCTCGGAATAGGGAGACCTGGCCACGACACGAGCGATTCGGTCATAGTCCTCGCCTTGCAGATCCGAATCGAGAAAGAGTTCGGAAAATGCCTTCCACACCGGCAAACGATCTTCCAAGCCGTGCGTCGTAGGACTCGAGGGGCGACTCATGGCGTCCGACCTCTGTTGGAAAACGATGGCTATTGAAAGGTTTTTTCCAGCCGCTTCACGCGATCGTAAATCGGAGAGAACGTTGGGGTGCGGCCCTTGACGTTGTCGAAGATGCGACGTGCCTCGGCAGGGTCTTGGCGGCTGATCAAAACAACATAATCGAGTTCGATAGCCGCCAGGCGAGGGTCTTTCGCGAAAGAGCGGTAGTTTCGCAGCCAATCACGTAAGCCGCTGACGCCCTGCTTTTCTGCGGCGGCCAACGAAGTTTCGAGCGACGCGGGGAGGCCGGGCAATGCCGCCGAAGCCGAGGAAGCGGCCTGACGTGAGGACGCAGGCTCACCATTGGGAGAGTGCTTCTCAATATCCTGATAGGTAAGGAACAGCTTTTTACCGACCCAAAAAGCGGCGAGCAAAAGCATCAGACTGATCAGTGCCTTCATGTTTCCTGCACCCGTTGCACGCGAGCCCCAAGCTTTCGCAGTTTCTCGTCGATGTTTTCGTAACCTCGGTCCAGGTGATAGATCCGTTTGACGAGAGTCTTACCTTTGGCGACCAAGCCCGCCAGAACGAGCGCGGCTGAAGCTCGCAAGTCGCTCGCCATAATCGGAGCCCCGCTCAGCGGTTTGCCTCCACGCACAATAGCACTCGGACCTTCGATGGCAATGTCAGCGCCCAGACGCGCCAACTCGCTGACATGCATGAACCGGGATTCGAAAATGCGTTCGGTAATGATGCTGATGCCCGGGGTCGTCGCCATCAGCACGGTCATCTGCGCCTGCACATCCGTTGGAAACCCCGCGTAGGGCAACGTCGTAATATCCACCGGTTTGAGTCGGCCACCGCGCCGCACCGTCAACGCCGCCCCGTTCCTTTCGACTTTGACGCCTGCTTCTCGAAGCTTATCCAAGACGGCGTGCATATGATCCGGCCGGGCTCCCAAAAGCGTGATTTCCCCGTTGGTGACCGCAGCCGCGATAGCGAACGTGGCCGCTTCAATACGGTCTGGAATGACTTCGTGCTCGGCGCCATGCAACCGTTTAACTCCGGTAATCGTCAGGGTTGGGCTACCCGCGCCGACGATCTTGGCCCCCATGGCATTTAGGAAATTGGCCAAATCCACGACCTCAGGCTCGCAAGCCGCGCTTTCGATGATCGTGACCCCGTCCGCCAGGACGGCCGCCATCATCACGTTGGCCGTTCCGAGAACGGTCGGACCGGCCCGCCCGCCTAAAAACAGCTCCGATCCGGAAAGCTTGGAAGCCGCAACGATGACATAGCCGCTCTGCACCGTGACTTTGGCCCCGAGCGCTTCCAATCCCTTGAGATGAAGATCAATGGGACGCGAACCAATGACACAGCCGCCTGGAAGAGAGACTCGGGCTTTGTGCAAGCGTGCCAAGAGCGGCCCTAGAATGCAGATAGACCCTCGCATTTTGCGGATCAGATCGTAGTCACCGACTCCGACAACATTCTCGGCCTGCACCGTGACGGTATCGCCCTCAAACTCAACCCGTGCGCCGAGCGACGCGAGGATCTGCCCCATGAAAGTCACATCACTGAGCTGGGGCACACGGCGAATGACACATGGCTCGTCCGTCAATAGCGTCGCCGCCATGATCGGCAGCACGGCATTCTTGGCACCGCTAATCGTCACTTCTCCGTGCAACGGAGTTCCGCCTTTAATAAGCAAACTATCCATGGGTAATACCGGAACGTAGCATTTATGGTTTCAGGATTCCGAACCGCACGCAACCAAGATCCGGGCGCGTCCCGACAAGTCGCGCACGATCTCGACGACCTTCCATCCGTTCTGTTCGAAAAGCGTTTGCAATGCCGGTCCTTGGCCATCGCCAAACTCGGCCAAGAAGCGGCCGCCCGGCCGGAGCCTTTGCCGAGCTTCCAACGCCAGTTGTCGAAAGAACTCGAGACCATCCGTTCCCCCGTCGAGCGCCAGCCTGGGATCATGGTCGCGAACTTCGGAAGCAAGTCCCTCGATTTCGGCGGTAGGAATATACGGAGGGTTCGAAACGATGACGTCGAATCGTTGCGCGGGAGGGATCGTGCTAAATCGATCCCCCTCCAGGAACCGAATCCGATCGAGCACTCCCAACCGGGCGGCATTGCCGCGCGCCACCGCCAGAGCGAGCGGTGAGATATCGACGGCCCAAACATCCGCGGATGGCGCGTGCACCGCCAGCGCCACCGCCAGACACCCGCTTCCAGTGCCCATGTCCAACGCGGTTACAGTCCCTCCGTCACCGGCGTCACGCGTCCGCAAGAACTCCCAACCCAATTCCGCCAGACCTTCCGTTTCCGGCCGAGGGATAAGCACATGCCGATCCACCTTGATTTCCAATCCGCAAAAGGAAGTTGAACCGACGATATGTTGTAACGGCTCTCGGCTGGCACGCCGCTTCACGAGCGTGCGGACCGCATCCAGCTCCGTGTCGGACAGGCGTCGTTCAAAATCCAGGTAAAGCCGCAGACGCGGCATCTGAAGGACGTGGGCCAATAGTAATTCCACCTGGAGTCGGGGCGAATCCACTCCTTTGCGGGTCAAGAACTCAGCGCTACGCTGAATGACTTCCAAAACGGTCACGTTGGAGGAAGGTAATGCTAACCGGCGGAACACCTCAAGGGGAATGGACGGAACCCGTCGCCGAGCGCTCTGAGGACACGCTCTCAACCTCCCTGACTTGCCGTAGGGCTGGCTAAGCGTGCCGTTCCAACTCCGCCGGGCCTGCAAATCCGCGTGTTCACGCTTGCACCTCACGTCGCGCCTTCCTATTTTTGACCCAATGAAAAGATCGGTTGCGTTGATTCTTTGCCTTCTTGCTGCCAGTCCGAGACTTTGGGTCGCAGCCGACCCGCTTTCGGATGCATCGGCATTGGCGCTGCAACGCGACGCCGAGGAACGGTCCAAGCGATTGTCCGCCGAGATTCAGACGATTCAGGAGACGCAAGAGTTACTTGTCAAAAACCAGGCGGAATTCCGTCAGCGACTAGAACGACTGGCCGACGAAGTTCGCAACCTGAAAGAGGATCAGAACCGCAGTTCTGGCAACATGGTCAGCCGGGATGAGCTTCGTAAGTATGTCCGGGAGATCGATGAGAAACGCGAAGCCGACAAAAAGGTGATTTTGGAGAATATCCGGGACCTGGCCAAAGTGCCGGTGGCGCCACCGCCTGCTCCCAAGACCACCTCCGCTCGCCCCGCCCCGGAACCGGTTAACGAAGAACCACCCTTTGTCTACACCGTCCGGAAGAGTGATCGGCTTCTGGATATTGTCGCCGAGTATAACGACTATTTTCAAAAGCATGGCCAACCCAAAATCACGGTCGATCAAGTCTTAAAGGCTAACCCCGGCCTTAAAGCGGACCGTTTGGTGGCTGGAAAAAAGATCCGCATTCCCGTGCTTGGAAAAGAGAAGTCCAAAGGAGAATAAGGCTTCCGAGCCGTCGCGTGCCTCCCTATTCCCCACGCGAAGGCAGCGATCGGGCTCGCGAAGGTTTTGGCGACCGATCCTGGCGGAGCGATCGTTGAATCGCTTAGCGGACCTGTCAGGTCGACAGCCCAGTCGCGGGCAACGTCGATCCAGGGCTGAACAATGCCGGGCTTAACTTCCAGGATTTGAAGCGACTCGTGGATACTTCTCGCGTTGCTCTGGGGCAAGGGCTTCGGCCCGACCGTTCGACCGCCTCCCAATTCCAAATCTTGCGTCCGGTTCACCTTCTCTTAACGTAATCTCTGTATACTACCATGAGCATCGTCAATGGGCCCGAGACTTTGAACGCACATCGCCTCCATTCAAGTTGGAAAACCTTTGCCATGGGCATGGCCATTTCCGCGGCTTTGGTCCAATCGCCGCGGGCTGCCGAAGGCACGGCTCCAGATGTCGGATATCAAAACTATCGCCAAGCGCGAGGTCCCTGGTCGATTCACGTGGTGCGCGTGCCGCGCCGACCAGCGCGGTTTGACCTGCATGCGGTGCACGCGGGCAATCGAGCCATCGGATTGAGCCCGCTGAGCCAGCAGATTCGATCGATAGCGCCCGCTTGGGGAACGCCCGTGGCCGGGATCAACGGCGACTTTTATAAAAGAGACGGGACCTACGCTGGAGACCCGCGCGGCCTGCAAATCGTCGATGGCGAACTGATCAGCGCGCCGACCGGAGGAGCAGCCTTTTGGCTCGACGCGGTCGGGGATCCCCATACCACCAATGTCCAATCCCTGTTTACGGTTACTTGGCCCGACGGAAAGACCACTCGCGTCGGTTTAAACGCAGTCCGGCAAGCCAATGGCGCGGAGCTCTATACCGCCGCGATGGGGGCATCCACGCGGACCAGTGGCGGGCGAGAGTTCATTCTCGAGAAAGTCGAAAGCACCGCGTGGCTGCCCCTTCGTCCGGGGAAAACGTATCGCGCAAAGGTCCGCGAAGTCCGCGACGAGGGCAACAGTCGTGTCACGCTGGATACCCTTGT
The DNA here is from genome assembly GCA_044225505.1 of Limisphaerales bacterium. GTDB lineage: Bacteria > Verrucomicrobiota > Verrucomicrobiia > Limisphaerales > SIBE01 > JAXMHN01. The sequence continues at coordinate 68,890 of JBGAIN010000022.1, read as the reverse complement.
TTTGTCGCTCGGTCCCAGTTTGGCTCGGACGCGTGGAGGGGTAGACGTCGGAGCGGAATTGACCATCTCGATGGAAACTCGTCCAAGCTTGCGTGGCGTCAAGACTGCCATCGGCGGCGGGCCAGTCTTAGTTTCGGAGAGCAAAAGCCTGCGTTTTCGCGATGACGATGCCGACTCCTACGAGTCCAGCAGTATGACCGAACGGCATCCACGGTCCGCCATCGGGTGGAATGAGGATTGGTTCTTCCTTGTGGAGGTGGACGGGCGTCAGCGCGGCTCGGTGGGAATGACGCTCAGCGAGTTAGGAGCCTATTTGGCTCAACTAGGATGCCAAGGCGCAATGAATCTCGATGGGGGCGGCTCGGCGACGTTGTGGTTTAATGGAGCCGTCCAAAACCGGCCGTGCGACGGCCAGGAGCGCCCGGTGGCCAATGCTCTGATCGTCACGCGGCTCAAACCAGAATCCGGGGGTGGCAGTTCACCCGCACGGACGGGAGGCGCCCTGCCTCAACCTTGACGAATGCGCCTGACGTTTCCGACTTCAAGAAGGGCCGCGGCGGAACTGGGGCGCTTTGTAGCTTTCGGAATCGTTCTTTGCGCAGCCGTCGGCAGGGCTGAAACGGCGGGGTCCCGGAGTGGGGATATCGCGGATCCGTTCTCAGCTCCATGCCAGCGCGTGCAGATTCGCCTGACTGCCGACGCGGTTGCACGCTTGCGCATGAACCCGCGCACAGATGTCGAGGCGATCGTGACCCTCTCAGGCAACGTGTTACATCGAGTCATGGTCCATCTCAAGGGCGCAGATGGCAGTTTCCGGCCCATCGATGACAAACCCAGTTGGACGTTGGATTTTGGCAAATCCATTCCGGGACACGGTTGGGGTGGAGTTCGCAAAATCCATCTTAACAACTCGGTGGAAGACCTGAGTTATCTCCGAGAAGCAGTCGGCGCGGCGGCATTCACGGCTGGTGGGGTTCCCGCCCCGCGCGTGAGTCATGCTGTGGTGGAACTGAATGGAACGGCCCTCGGCCTGTATGTCCTCAAGGAAGGGTTCACGGAAGAGTTCCTGACGCGGCACTTCGGCCAGGGCGACGGCATCCTCTATGAGAAGCAACTGGGCCATGATGTCGATGGTCCCCTGAAACCCCACTCGAACTCAAGGAAGGGACCGGGAGACCAGCAACTCCAACGACTCGCCGCGGTCGCACGCGAGCCCGATCTTTCGCGGCGATGGACCAAGTTCGAGAGCGCTCTGGACCTGGAATCCTTTCTAAACTTCATGGCCCTGGAAATCCTGATCTGCCACTGGGACGGATATTGTCTCGGACAGAATAACTATCGAATTTACCAGCATCCAGAGAGCGGCAGATTCACATTCCTTCCCTCGGGAATGGACCAGATCCTTAACAAACCGGACCTGGCGTGGAACTGCGACATGTCCGGCCTGGTGGCGCGCGCCATTTTGGAGATCCCCGCAGGTCGCGAGAGGTTCGAGACTCAGTTAAAACGGCTGGCTCGCGCACCGTTCTTTCCGAAGTTGCTGCTCGAGGAAGTGGACCGTCGACTGGACGGGCTGAGATCTGGCGTGTCCGCCTCAGAATTTCGCCGCCTGACCGACCAAGCCGCGGAGCTTCGAAATCTGATCGAGGCCCGGCATGCAGACCTGGAAAGACAATTCACTCAGCCTGCGCTCAAGTTCCCGACCTTCGCGAAAGGGCGAGCCATGCTCAACGCTTGGGAACCCGTTCCCGGAAGTGCGGCTGCCAAACTGGAACAAATCACCCTGGACGACGGGACTTCTGGATATCGGATCGCCGCGGAAGGTCGGACGTCGGCCGCCTGGCGATCGACGGTCCTCTTGAACCCTGGCCAGTACCGATTTCGGGCTGAGGTTCAAGTCCGCGGAGTGGCGCCATTGCCTTTCGGCAAGAATCAAGGAGCGGGGTTGCGTGTTCTGGGGCGCGATGTTTACTCGTCCCGATTGACCGGGAGTACCATCTGGCAGACGTTGGAAGTTCTCTTGCGGATGACAGCAGCGGGGCCAGTGGAACTGATCTGTGAACTTCGGGCCGACGCGGGAGAGGCCTGGTTTCGCAATGCCTCCCTTTTGCGGGAAGGAGAGTCGAACGATTTTTGAATGAATTGGTACTAGACGTGCTTTAATTTATCATCAAGAACGCTGCCCTCGGGATTTACCTATGAACCGGAAACAAAAGGCCTTCACTCTGATTGAGTTGCTGATCGTGATGGCCATCATCGCGATTCTGGCGGGCATGCTCCTCCCCGCCCTGGCCGCGAGTAAGGCCAAAGCGAAGCGCATCGCCTGCGTTAACAACCTTCGCCAGACAGGCTTAGGCTTTCGCCTGTGGGCTCACGATAACGCAGACAAATACCCCTGGAACGTCCTGGGAGCGAATGGCGGCAGCTCCGATTCCGCGGATTGGTCCGATCACTTCCGGGTCTGTTCCAACGAACTCGGCTCGACCCACATTCTGCTTTGCCCTGCGGAAACGAAGAAAAAACCCTCTACGAACTGGGTTTCCCTCTCAGGCGACGCGCATGTCAGCTATTTCGTCGGGCTTTCCGCCACTGAGGAAAAACCGCAAACTATCGTCACCGGCGATAGCAATGTGACCGGGGGAGACGGAGGCCTGGACCCTAAGTGGAGCAAGTTCTTGGGTTCGTCGATCGACGCGGCTTGGGACAAGACCTTGCACACGCGCAAGGGGAATCTCGTTCTGGCCGACGGGAGCGTGCAGCAAACCAAGACCGAATCTCTCCGCGCCCAAATCAGCGCCGTGCTGGCGTCCGGACTGACCAACGTGGTTTTCTCCAAGCCGCGCGGTGTTTTTTAGAAAAGGCCGAATGCGTCGTTCGGTCCCCATCGAAATTGCGGCCCTTGGCGCGACGGCCGCCGCACTCCTGACGCTCTATTTCAGCTGTGTCGAGCCAAAGCCCACCTTAGACCGATCGTTACACGTCGCTCTGGGTCAAGCGTTGGCCCGCGAGGGTGTCGCGTTGCTGCCCTCCGGGGGACGGATCGCCATTATCACACGAGATACCGAAGCGTTTCGGCAACCGGCCCTCGACGTGCTGCTGAACGCGCTGCAATCGGAACTCCGACACGCGGGCGTGCCCGCCCCTGCATTGCATCTGCTGCAGACCGATCCTCTCCGACCGGTGGACGTGCCCTCTGGGGATTTCTTCGAACTCATGCGCCGACCTGACGTCAATTCCGTGGTGATCTCACTACTGGGTCCGCCTTTGCTGACCTCCGAACAGCGAGGCAAATTGGGGAAATCGTTCGCTAAGGTGGTTGCCTTCTGCCCGGGCAACCTCGCGGAGAACGTCGACTTGCGCCAACTCTTTCAGGCTGCGCTGTTGCACGCGGCGGTCGTCCCGCGCAAAGACTCAACGCAAAGCCAAGGCAAGTCCACCGCCGCAACCACGCGGTTCGATCAGCTTTACCAGATCGTGCGCCCGCAGGATCTTTCCGCGCGCTTGTCTTCCGACGAAGAATGGGGGAAGCCATGACTCTCGGGTGCGGTGTATCCAACGGCCCAGGGCGAGGAATCATTTACCCTCGAGAGGGTTTTACCAGGACGGACCTGTCCGTGCTCTTGGCCACGTTGAGCTTGCTGGCTGCCCTGATCGTTGCGCCGCTATCGATCAGTCGCCGCAATGCGCGGCTCGCCTTGTGCACCGGCAACCTCCAAGCCGTGAACCGCGCTGTGTCTCTGTATGCCAACGATCACAATGAACGGTTGCCAGGTCCAACACTGAACCTGGGGGGAGATTCCTGGTGGTGGTATAAGGAACAGGTCAAGTCTTACGCTGGCTTGTCGGGCGCCTCTTCGGCGAACGACACTCTCTTTGCCTGCCCTATGGATCGTGGCTATTCCGATCCAACGCCCTTCTGTCGGACGCCGCGCTTTGATTACACGAGCTATGTGTTTAATGGAGTGAGTTTGCCCGGTGTCCCCAATATCGCGGGTTGGAAAGTTTCCCAAGTCAAACAACCGCTGCGCACGCTTTCCGTGGTGGAATGGTCGGCTCACGCGCCGCTCTCCTGGCATCGCAGTCGCACCGGCCGAGCGAATGCGCCGTTCTATAACGATGCGGAAAGCGTGGCCGGATTTGTCGATGGACACGTGAGTTTCACCAAAATCTACTACGATGGCTACAGCGCGGCCTACACGCGCGACCCAATTTCAAGTTATGCGTATCAGTATAGTGGCAATTAGTTCGCTTTGGGCGCCATCGCGCCGACTCCGCTCCCACCCTTCAGCATCTCCCCTCTCTCTACGCGAGGGGGCTGGAGCGGCGCCACCGGGTCCGGGCATTCCCGCGGCACTCGCCGTATTGGTTGGCAGACCGCTTCTGACCCTGTGGGTCGGTCTTGCCCTGGGAACGCTCAGCGTCCGAGCGACTCCCGTCGTGGGTCCATGGGAACCGAAATTCAAAGGGATCGACTTCTCCGTGAGCACGAATGTGCCAGGGGTAGGAAACTTCTCCAATTTGCAGGTTGTCTCCGCGCTGCGCATCGACCTGGCTGACCCGGATATTCAACTCCTGACCACACCGCGGAATTCGAATTACGTGGCAAATGTCAGTGAAATTGGCGCACTGACCGTGAGCGATTTTCTACATACAAATCATCTTCAAGCCGCGATCAACGCCAACTTCTTCGACGGGCGCAATTATTATTTGCCGGCCGGCACGCCGATGGACGTTTACGGATTGGCGATTAGCCAGGGGATCGTGGTATCGGAGCAAGATGGTTCGGACCATGCCGCCGTCATCCTTTTTGATAAGACGAACTCTCCCACAGTTCTGCCTAGCAACTGGCCGGCCGCGAACGTTGACAACGTTTATACAGCGGTTGCCGGGAATTATCCCTTGGTGATTGCGGGCAAGAATGTTGTTTCGCCGAACGCGCGCGAAGTGGATCCACGAACTGTTTTTGGAGTTTCGCAAGATCGGCGGTATTTGTATGTCGTCGCTATTGACGGCCGCCAACCTGGATATAGCGAGGGTGCCAACGACTATGAAAGCGCCGAGTGGCTTTTGTTGCTGGGCGCTTACGACGGCGTGAACATGGACGGAGGAGGATCCACCACCCTGGTGATTGAAGACAGCACCGGCGTGCCGTTGCGATTGAATCAATCGAGCGCCGTCGCGGATTCCGGCCGGGAACGGACCGTGGGCAGCCACTTTGGAGTGTATGCCAAACCGCTGGCCCGCTTTATCAATGAGGTCGTCGCCAAGCCGAGCGATACCACCGCTGAGATCACTTGGACAACCGAGGCTCCTGCCACGAGCGAAGTCCAGTATGGCGTGACCGCGGCGCTGGGCGCGAGCACAGGCCCCTCGGAGTCCCTGGTGACAAATCATTTGGCGCGTCTGGCCGGGTTGACGCCAGACACTGGCTACTACTTCCGCATCGTCGCGTCCACCAACGGTGCGCCGGTGTTCTCGCCGACCTACTTCTTCACCACGACCAATTACGTCACCTCCGCCGAAGTTTTTGCCGTGACTCAGGAATGGCGCTCGAGCACAGCTAAAATGCAAAGCGCAGACTGGACGATGCCTGCCTACGACGATTCGGCTTGGACTGATCCGGGTGCAGGTTTGCTCTGGATCGATGTCCGGGCGGTCGGTCCGAATGCTGCCGTGACGCCAAAGAACACCGTGCTGCCAGCGGATCCTTCGACTGGGTTCCCCTTTATCACTTACTACTTCCGGACGCACTTCCAATTAACTAACCTGGTCGCCGGGACGGCGTTGCAGGTTTCCGCTTACGTGGATGACGGCGCGATCTTTTACCTCAATGGCGTTGAAGTTTATCGATTGCGCATGCCGGCAGACGCGGGTCCAGAGACGTTAGCTTCGAGCTTCGGATGCGATGGGGACGCGACCTGCGCGGACGAGTTCAAAATCCCCCCAAACCTGGCGAGCAATCTCAAAGTGGGCGACAATGTCCTCGCGGTCGAAGTTCACAACTACAATGCCAGGAGCGCCGACACCACCTTTGGCATGGGACTCACCCGCATCGAGCCTGTGTCAAAGAACGCCACCCTGCAGGTTTCCTATTCAGCAAGCCTTCTTATCTTGGAATGGAGCAGCCCAGGGATGACATTGCAGTCCGCGGAAGCGCCGAGCGGCCCGTGGACGGATATTGCGGGCCAGAGTCCTTTCAACGTCACTCCATCCGAGGCGCATCAGTACTATCGCCTCCGCCAGTAAGCCAGCGATCTCCTGCCAATCGATCACCGGCGTTCGTTATGGGTCGCCTGGGAGTACTTTTCCCCCGCCAGCGCGGTGGCTCTCGCGACCAGCTCCGGAGACAACGCGAACTCTTCCCAGCGAACCTCTTCGCCAGGCGGCCCGCCCACGCGCATCGCGTTTTCCCAAGCTGCGCGCTCGCAGCCGCTGGCGGCGGCCTGAACCGAGCCTTGCACGAGCAACCCTTGTCGGTTGCGCCGTTGCGCCGCGCCGGCAATCTTCGCACCCGCGAGGAGCAGGTCGAACTGTTCCGCTCCAATAAAGCACTGGCCTGGGGCTGGTTTGTGCGGTGAGGCGGCGAGGGTCGTGCGCACGCCTAAAGACTGGAACGATTGCTGAATCCATTGGTGGACTCGGCAATAGGTGTCGACGGCCTTTTGTCGATACCAGGCATGTTGTGGTGGGACGATCAGACTATAGGTCCAATCGGCGTCATGCGGCACCAGCCCGCCGCCGGTCGGGCGGCGAACAAGCGGGCGCAACTGAGTCCAGCTCGCGACTTCCGCGTAGTGCTGCGAGTAACCAAACGTCGCTGCCGGTTCCGTCCAGCCATAAAACCGCAAGAGCGGCGCAGCGCCATGGGAAGCAAACTCCAGCAAGGCCTCATCGACGGCCATATTCCAAGCTGCCGGACTGCTGTCAGATTTTAGAACCAACCAGGTTTGCGCCATGACTCTCGATCCGCCCTCCAGCTCAGGCAGTCCGCAACGGCGCAGCGCTTACCCCCTGCTTCGGAGCGCGGTTGGCCTTGCCTGCCGAAGGACAATCTACTTGCACTTCACAACTCGGGCAATCTGGCTTGCGCGCGAAACAGCGGCGACGCCCATGCCAAATGAGAAGATGACTGAACAGCGTCCAGTCAGGCTGCGGAACGAGTGGGACCAAGTCCTGTTCTATCTTCACAGGATCGCTCTGCCCGGTCAGGCCAAGGCGCTGCGACAAGCGCGTCACGTGAGTATCCACCACGATCCCCGAATTGATGCCAAACGCGTTTCCGAGCACGACATTGGCGGTTTTGCGTCCTACGCCGGCCAACTCGGTCAGCGCCTCAATGGTGCGTGGCACTTCCCCGCCATGATGCGCCACTAACGCCTGGGCGCACGCTTTGATGCTTTTGGCTTTGTTACGAAAGAAGCCGAGCCGTTGGATGTCGCGTTGCAGCGCTTCTAGATCAGCGTTGGCATAAGCCTGGGCGGATGGGTACTTGGTAAACAAATCCGCTGTCACCACGTTCACTTGTTTGTCTGTGGACTGCGCTGAGAGGATCGTCGCGACCAAAAGCTCCAACGGACTGGTGTGCACCAACTCACAATGCGCCTCGGGATAGGCACGTCGCAGGCCGGAGACAATCCGGCCGGTGCGCTCTCGTTTCTGAGCAAGAGATTCTCGAGGCATGGGGGCCCGTGGCAGTGCGGCGGCTCCTCGCAGCCTATACCAACTCAGGCTCTTCGATCTGCGACGGCGCCGCCACGAGCGGAGTCCCGTCGACCGCCTCTGGGTATTCGAAAATCTTGCCTTCGAAGTTTCGGATTACAACGCGATCGGCGTTGCGGCTCAGCACGTAGTCTGGATTGACAGGCACCTTGCCGCCGCCACCGGGGGCATCGATGACATATTGCGGCACCGCATAACCTGTGGTGTGACCGCGCAAACCTTCCATCACTTTCAACCCTTGACGGACGCTCGCGCGGAGATGGGCCGAGCCTGCGATCAAATCGCATTGGTAAACATAGTACGGCCGCACCCGGCAGATCAGGAGCTTCTGCACCAGCGCCTTCATCACGACGACGTCGTCATTGACGTCCCGGAGCAACACCGACTGATTCCCCAGCGGAATCCCCGAATCTGCCAAACGGCCGAGCGCTTCCCGGACTTCGATGGTCAGTTCACGGGGATGATTCGAGTGCACGCTCATAAAGAGCGGATGATACTTCTTGAGCATGGCGCACAGCGCTGGAGTAATCCGCTGCGGCAGGAAGATCGGAATGCGCGATCCGATGCGGAGAAACTCCACATGGGGGATCGATCGGAGCTCGCGGAGCAAATGTTCCAATTTGTCGTCGCTCAACAGGAGCGGGTCGCCGCCGCTTAAGAGCACGTCGCGAATCGACGGTGTCCTTCGGATGTATTCGATTTGACGTTGGAACTCAGGATGAAAGTCATAACCACTCGCATTGCTCACCAGTCGGGATCGGGTGCAATAGCGGCAATAAGCAGCGCAGCGGTCGGTCACCAGGAACAAAACACGATCTGGATACCGGTGGACCAAACCGGGGACTGGAGAATGGCTGTCCTCCCCGCAGGGATCGCTCATTTCCCAAGTCGCTGTCTGAGTCTCTTCGATCCGAGGTATGACTTGCCGCCGAATTGGGCAATTCTCGTCGGTCGGATCAATGAGGTTAAAAAAGTAAGGAGTAATAGCTAAGGCCAGTTTCGAGTTGGCAAGCACCGTTCCAGCCCTTTCTTCCGGGCTCAACGTTGGCATTAAACGTTCCAACTGGCTCACCGAAACGATACGGTGCTTCAACTGCCACCGCCAATCGTTCCATTCCTGATCGGACACATCCGACCAAAACCCACGCCCAGGGGAAAAGAATTGTTTGAGGGATTGGAGCCGGCCTGATGATGGCGGCTCCTCGCTTGAACCTGCAGAAGAGTCGTTTAACATGACGCCGAACTATATTTTGGGCAGCGCCGCTGTCAAGGAACGGCACCCCGTGAAACCCGATGCGGTTCTGCGTTAGGGAGTTATAGGGGAAGCACCTGAAACAACCGATTCTGGCAACAGGGCGCTCCGTTGCCGATCGAGCTGTTCGAGCTCTCGAATCGTCTCCTGGGCAATCATGCTCAAACTCAGGGTCGTTTGCATCCGAGTCTCAGGGTCCGCGCCGCTGTTTGCCTCTTTTGAAGATACGCGAACAACGTTTTATGATACCCTTCCACCACGTTCACCACGTCGGGCGTCGCGTGGAATCGCAAGACTTCAAGAAGCGCAAGTTTCTGACGAAGCACCGAGGTCTGCGCCGCGGGCTCCCACTTGGTAAGCACTTCCTGCAAGGTTAGCGTCCGACGCTCCGGCAACCGATCTGACGCCAGCCGAATCTGCGCTGGCACCGATAAGATCTCGTCCAACTGCTTGAGACATTCCACCTTCGACCAAACCTGAGCCGGATCTCGGGCCGTGAAAGCCAGCAGGTCGACGGACCATTTCTTCTCCACGTCAAGAATGCGGTGGAAATCCGCGGCGAATCCCCGGAGCAACGCGGTTTCCCAATTCCAGCAGGTCGGCAGCTCCCGGAGGGTGCGCAACAGTTTGGCAGCCCCATCTTTCGCGTGCAGCAGTTCGTAAACGAACAACTGAGCGGATGCCTCGTAGACTTTAAGATTTTCCCCCGTTACACGCTCCGGTTTGGGATAAGCCAAATCGGAAAACGAAACAAGCGGGGCCGCGCGGAGCGTCTGCCGCACCGAATGCAGCGGATCGATCCCTTTATGCTCACGCACGACGCGGAACATCGAGCCGAGCGGGACCGAACTGACAATCAGCTCCTGCCTCGAAACCGACGCCAGGTGCCACGTCAATCCCTCGACCAACCACATCGGCAGATCGGCCGACTTTGGCCCTTGCCCGCGATTGGCATACTCCAAGAGCAGCGCCTGCACCAACCCTTTGGCCAAAGTAGTTTCCGAGACCTGATCGGGCACATCGAGCCGATAATCCCAGCCCGACGGCGAGAAGCTCGAAATCAAGGCGATCTCCTGCCTCCCTTTGAGCGCTGGATAAAGAGCCAGCCGGATCTTGCCCGCACCGTCTGTCGAGGCGTGAAGTTCCTTCCAAAGACTGTCTTTAATCCGTTCCGCCGATAAGAGCAGCACATCCGCGTCCAGGAGCACCAACTCTTCTCCGTTCGGCCCCTTCAATCGACCCGGAAAGCTGCTCGCCACCGTCCGCGCGTCGACCACAGTAAACTGTTCGGACTGGCGGACAGGCGGGAGCTTGAGCGCGGCCCTCGTGCTGTGGCACAAACTCAGGGCCAGCAAGCAACTCCACGCCACCCAAGTTGCTGGACCTCGACCAATTCCAAAGCGCCGGTTCATAGGTCCAAGTCCGTCGTTCAATCTTTCGATTTGGAGCCCGAACTCGGTTTGGGTGCCGGTTTCGAGTCGCTCTTGGCGGGGGCCGCCGCTGGCTTTGACTCGCTGGAGCTCGAGGAAGAACTGGCCGTCGAGGCGGAACCCTCTTTCTTGGCCGCTTCCTTGTACTCTTTGCTCCGGTAATCGGTAATATAAAAGCCACTGCCCTTAAAGATCAGCCCTGCGCCCGCGCCAATCTGACGTTTGACCTTTCCTTTTCCCCAAGGCTGACGAGCACATCGCTCCTTGGGACAGACCGTCAACGCGTTGTCACTGATCGACTGAAAAAACTCAAATTGATGATTGCACTTCTGACAGACGTATTCGTAAGTCGGCATAATCTAAGATCTGACGAAATAAGAGCACATCCCAAGCCACGCGGCAAGCACCGCACTGGACTCCTTGCGTAAATCTTATGGGCCTGATCACCGTCGATCTGGCGCCGAACTGTTTCTCTTGTCCCAACCATTCAACACCGAGGGTACGACCCTCGATGGGAGTTCATCCGTTTTTAACACGGTATATGCAGGGCATTAATACGGAAATAACACGGACCAAATCCGAGTTAAATCCCTGTTATCTCCGTGTTATATCCGAGTATAAAGCGAACGAAGAACGGCAGAACGAGATAAGATCAGCACAAGACCGAGCGTCGGAAAGCGGTCACAGATCGATTTTGGATTCCTTCAAAAAAATCCTCAAACGACTGATGTGAAACACTTTATAACTTTTGGTGACAATTGTCACCTTAAGCGATGTGATCCCGTGCCGTCCCGAAGGGCCACCCAAGATAGCTCGGCGTTTCAACGGCGAGGTCGAATGGGGCGATTCCAAGTCCCGACGGGACGGCCGAGGACGTGGCATTGAACGGAAGAACCGGAGATTAAGCGGATCACAAGGTCGTAGAACCCAAACGCCCTTTCTCGCCGCACTCAGCCGCCCCTCCGGGGCTTGGGCCCTCTCACTTGAGCACCCGGCGCTAAAGCGACCGGGCTTCTCTCATTCTGTCCCTTCCGGGACTTGCCCAGAATTACCGAATGGCATTAGCCAATTGTCACCAGCCGAGAGGCCCGAGATTTGTCCGTCGGAAACGACAACTCCTACTGCAACATCATGTCTTCCATAAGCGATAGCGCGGTGGCTTCTGCAATCTCGCGCACGCCAAAGGTCCGCATGGAACGTCCTGCGCTGGCCCCTTGCCCGATCAAGTCGGCGGCCGTAGCTTGGCCGAGGATTTTGGAATCGGCCAAACGGATGGCGGTCACTTGGATGTCCGGAGCGCTATACGTCCGATCACCCGAGAGTTCCGCGACGGGCACATCCTTGGAAGAAACTAGTACTTCCAGGACGACATCGGCAATCTTGGCCACGGCCTCGCGTTCCCGTCGGGATTGATCACTGTCGGGCTCGACGCTAAATCCGTCGCCGACCTTCCCGCCGATTAGCTGGGTGGCGATGCGTTGATCGGCCACGTGCACGCCGGCCATACGGAGAGGACGAGCAAAGAGCCTTTCGACATCGCGCACGGTCTGTCGGTCGGCCAGGGGAGTCTCCTTCCGTTCGCGAACGCGATAGATATTCGTGCTGGAAGCCCGTTCGGTCAGGCGCGGGCTAAGGGTCGCGGGGGTGTTGGTGTCACCCAAGACGCGGGTCGTTTCCACGACCTGTTTGTGGGAGGAAAGCTTCAGGCCCGCGGTCTCATCCACCAGTTCGCGATTGACGTAAATGACGACCCGAGGGCTGCCCAGCTTCTTGTACTCTTCCTTGAATCGGTTGATGATCGACTGGGCCTGTTCCGGAGCGACCAAATACGGTCGACCTGCGACCGGCTTTTGATCGTAAACATACAGGGGAACCGGGGTGGGAACTGGACGGACGGCCGGATAGACCGGGGGTGTTGCAGAAACTTGGGTCTGGGTTTGGGCCTGGGCGCACGCCAGCGAGACCCATCCAGCAAAAGCGAATACAAAGCTCCGTTTCATACTTCCTTTCTCGACCCGGGCTGGGCGCCGCCTAACGACTGGAACGGACTCGCACTTCGTAATCCGTCGCCTTGTTATTCATGGCGGTGAACCGAATCGTCTCTTGACCATTCTCGGTCAGAATAACGGTTTGCCAAGGGGTTTCATCCAGGGCGAATCCTTGAGGATCCTTGAACAGACATTGGGCTTGGACTTCGATGCGTCGATTCTCGCGGTTGCGCAAGTTCGCAGCGACCTCCAGTCGTCCGTCTTCTGATTTTCGTTCCTGCAACCCGGTGCAGGTCACCGAGCGTTGCGCTCGCGAATCCATGAGCGCGAACTTCGCGGTGGTTTCGTAGTTATATTTGACGGTGTTCACCGGGGCTTTAGCCCCGCCCGTTTGGCAACCACCAAGCAACGGCACCACCGACAGAATAGCGGCCAGGCAAAGAATAGAGTTTTTCATAGGAGATCTAGGAAGCGCGGTCGCTCACGAAGACCACGGCTTCCCGGTTGGGCACAACATTAATCGTGACGTTTCGCGTCAATCCGGAGAGAGGACGGCCGGACACATCCAAAAATTCGATCGTCGCGGAATGCGGTCCGGGCGTCAATTGCACCGCGGCGAAGCTTAAGAACTGGGGGAGATTATCCCAAGAGCGCGTGTCGGCCGCCGGCGTCGTGACGGCGGAGAAGATCTTACTTACTAACCCGGCGGCAGCCAGGCCCAGTCCGACCTCCTGCGCTGTTCGATCGCGCGACGTGCCCGCCACGACTAGGCCGCCAATCAGCCCTGCGTTTCCGACCGCGTCGGTCGTGCTTTTGAAGACGGCCTTGTTCGCCAGAATATGGTCCATGACTCGTCCGCCACGGGTGGTGGCTTGGAAAGTCAAGTCGTCGTAAGGCCGCAAGCCAAGGGTCTGACCGCCATCGATCTTGACGGAAACGGATTGGGCCACGGATGTGCCCGGAATGAAACGGAGCTCTTCGTTATATTCGCCAGTGGCGTACTTGGTCGGGCCGTTGCCGAACTCGACGAAGAAGAGCACATTGGCCCGGGCATCATAGGGGGGTGGATTTCCAAAATGACTTTCGGCAGCCGCGCGCTTGAGAGCGTCGGAACCGTCTCCACCGAGCTTGGCCGTGGCGAAACCGTCCAGGTAGTCGAGCAGTACATAGTCCGCTGCGTACTGCCGGTTTTCGGCATCGGCATCCTGTAATTGTCCACTGCGAAAGCAGGCGCGGGCATTGTCAGGTTCCCCGTCCATCCAATAGAGAATGCCCCGGTAATAATACGCCATGACCCGCTCGTAGGGCTCGCCCCGGAACGTCTTCTTGGACTCTTCGGAAAAGTAACTGCGCGCCTTACGCCCGGACTTATCATTGCCGAGATTGTTTCCGATCGTCAGGAGCGCATCGTCCAGCAGTTGCTTGGCCTCGCCAAACTGAGCGCGCCGCATCGCGGCGGCGGCTGTTCGGCACTGCCAAAGCACCCGATCCTTGGCAGGCACAGCCGCGACCTGGGCTTTGCCATCGACCACCGGATCGCCCGTGCGCGACGCGGAGTAGCTTTGGTGCTCCGCCGTTCGGCAGCCTGTGAGCGCCGCACAAACGGCGAGGGTCTGGATTAGAACGCTAGGCTTCATTCGGCCCACGGAGACCGATTAGCGGTAAGCCGCGTCTTCCAGCCCCTGTTTCTTGATCCGGTGCGAACCTTCCCAGAGAATGTCGCTGGTGTTGGGATCGAGCAACTGGAAGCTGTAGAGAATGTAATCGCTGGTGCCGGCCGACATCCGCGTGGTTAGGCCGGTCAACTCGCCCGTGAGCATGTAATCCGCGCCTTTGAACTGGTTCACGTTCGGATCGGTGCTGCTCGTCACTTGGCCGCTCTGTTTCATTTCGCGTTCTTTCTCGAGTTCAGCCATGCGATCCCGCGCCAGGAACAGAATCTTGCCCGCGGCCTTTTCGTTGAGCGCGGTGCGAATCTCCTTGAGGAAGATTTCCTTGTTAATGGCAAAGCGGGTCTCGTTCTTGACCGGAAGCAGCGCAATGCGTGGCACGCCTCGGGCATTGTTAAACTGGGGAAGCGCGATTAGCTCGCGCGCCATTTTATCAGCCACCGTGACCAGGTCTTGCGATTCAATGCCCGTGCCGGCGACAAAGCCTTTTTCATCGGCTCGCATTTCGGTGACCGGCACGCCTGAGGGGTTACGGACTCCCGTCGAGGCACAGCCGGTTCCCAGACCTAAGAGGGCGCCGACGCCGAGGAGAGCGACGCAGCTGGAAAGGTGTCTTTTCATAAGCTTGGAATGGGGTGTCATACAGATCGAAGACGGAACGAACTCATTCGCTATTGCGGAGACGCAAGCCACGCTATCGAAACGAGTTTCTTCATACTCTCAACTTGCCCGATTGGACGCATTTCGTTCAAGTCTATTCAGCGCGGGAATCCGCAACGTCGGGTAGCGCGTCCGAACTTACTGATAACAGGGCACCTAGATAAGATAACCGCTCTGAGCTGGCGACGGTCTGGAAAAGAAGCGCCTGGAGCCACTGGGATGTGCTCTCAGGCGCAAGATACCATCCGTGAAAGAGCCGGACTGACGCTAGATGTACAGCCGGTCGGAGAAAAAGCCAGCTTTTAGTGAGAGCACCGGCCATTGGGGGGGCAGGCTGAGTGCGCTGGCCCAACCTTAAGGACCGCGGAGACTTTTGTGGCTGGCCTCAACCCTGTGCATCACGCTCTGGCCATCGATGACTCGCATCTCATCGCACCGGTTGGCTGAGCACCTCCAGCGCCCGCACCGCCGCCGCATTGCGCGATTCCAGGCCCAGCTTCTCAAAAATATTCTGCAGATGTTTCTTCACGGTATTCTCGGCCGCACCGATAATGGCCGAGATTTCCCCGTTGCTCTTCCCTTGCGCCACCCAGAGGAGCACCTCCGCTTCGCGCGCGGTCAACCCGAGCGCTTCCAAAGGCGCGAAAGACGAGAAATCGGGGGCGAACTCACCGGGCGGCCGTTGCGCTTCGCGCTTCAAGCGCGCTTCGATGGCCGCCAGGAGCTCCGAGGCCGTCGCCGGTTTGGTCAGGTAATCATCCGCACCCAGGTTCATTCCCGTGCGCAATTCAGTTCGTTCCCCACGCGCCGTGAGAAAGATGAAGGGAATGCCAGCGGTCTCTTTGTCCTCGCGCAACGCTTTGAGAACTCCATGACCATCCAAGAGCGGCATCATGACGTCGCAAAGGATCAAGTCTGGCAACTCGCGGCGAGCCATTTCCAGGCCGGCCTGTCCGTCCGCGGCGGTGAGTGCGGTATGGCCTTCCATGCGCAGAATGGTGGCCAGGTTTTTGCGTGTCTGCTCTTCATCTTCAATGATCAGGATCTTTTTCATAGGTCAGCCGAATCGAAGACGGGCAGGCGCACGGTGAACGTGGTCCCCTGCCCTTCTTCGCTCACGAATTCAATGTCGCCGCCGTGCATCTCGACGCTCCGCTTCACCACAACCAATCCCAAGCCCGTGCCTGGAATCTGGTAAACGTTCCGGCCCCGGTGAAACGCCTGGAACAGATGGGCCTGGTCTTCCGCAGGAATTCCCATGCCCGAATCCTGCACTTGGAACACTGCTTGATGGCCTTCCCGGGACAGGCGAAGCCAGACCGTTGCGCCCGCTGGCGAGTACTTCACCGCGTTCGAAACCAAGTTGGTCAGAATGTGCCGCAGAAGGCTCTCATCCACCCGCCCGAGCGGAAGCTCTGGCGCAATGTCCAGCTGAACTGGACATTTCCCACCGGTCGCCGACCGCATCTCGTCGGCCAAGCGCCGGCAGCATCCGGCCAAATGGACATCATCCGGCCGGAACTGCTGCCGATCACTTTCGAATCTCCCGAGCAGGAGGACGTCTTCCATCATGTCCGCCATGCGCCGCACCGACCGCTGGATCGCCGCGAGGTGCTCGGCGCGCTCGGAACCCTCCAGGCGATCCAGGTATCGCCCTAAAATATCGGCGCTCGAAACAATCACCTCCAACGGCGTCCGGAACTCGTGAGATACCATCGAGACAAACCGCGTCTTGAGCTCGCCCAACTCCCGCTCACGTTCCAGCGCCTTGAGCAATTCCGCCTCGGCCCGTTTGCGATTCGTAATGTCGACTAAACTCGCCACGATCAGGTTTCTTCCGGCAATGGGGATGCGCGCCGCGCGAACCTCCACCGGAAAATCTCTGCCCGAAGCATGACGGCTGATCCAATCGAACGTGGCCGAGCCGCGCTGAAGCACTTCAGCAATCCGTTCCGCCGCGACCTCTGCGGAGGGACGGCCGTCCGCCTGGAGTGCCGCGCTGGTATGAAGCGGGCCGCCCTGGCAAATCTCGTCGCGCGGGTATCCAATCAGGCGTTCGGCCATCTCGTTCGCATCAATGAATTTGCCCGCATCCGCATCGAGGACAAGAATCCCCGCGGGATTGTGTTGCACGACGGTGCGCAATCGGGCTTCGCCATCGCGCCGCGAGCTTTCGGCGCGTTTGCGTTCAATGCCCAACGCCAGGGAATGCGCCGCCAGGCCGAGCGCCTGGAGGACTTCATCCCCAAGGCGCCGGCGCGCAAAGACGGCGACCACCCCTAAAACCCGCCCGTCGACCAGCAGCGGGTAGCCCGCAAACGCCACGATCCCCTCGCGCCGTGCCCACTCTTTGTCGCTGACGCGCGGATCGGTCTCCACTTCGTTCGTTAGGTGGGCCTGCCTCTCTTGGGCAATAAGGCCGATCTTGAACTGGCCCAGAGGAACCCGGCCGTGGGGACCGTCCAGGTGAGAATATGCTCCGGCGCTGGCTTGCAGTTCGAGGACTTGTTCGGCGTCGTTCAAGGTCCAAACTCGGGCCAGGACAGCGTCGAGATGGCGCACGAGCAACTCTGCGCAATGCTGCAGCATCGGACGCAATTCAGTGCTTTCATTGAGGGCGATTGCGACATCGGCCGACAATGACATCACGCGCACGCGCTCTTTCAGTAATTGCTCCGCACGGATGCGCTGGTCCACTTCATGGCGCAATTCGGAATTGGCCGAACGCAACTGCAACGTGCGGCGTCGCACCTGCCTGCGCAACGACCAGATCCAACCGAACACCAGGGCCGCGAAGGGAGTGCCAACCTGCAGCAGTCCGCGAGTCGTCACCAACGGCGGGCCCTTCAAAATGCGAAGGTCTTCCGCCGCGGACAACAGCATCCGAAAGCCGCTGACTCGTCGCCTCTCGTCCGCATCCATGGCACAGATGCCGGTGATTTCGACGAGGCTATCGACCGGAGCGTCCAGGGGCGCACTGCCTTCGAACTCGGCGAAAAAGACCTCGTTCTTCTCCCCGAGCGTGAGCCGTTGCTGCACACCCGTTTTAACGATGTGCACTTCGCTCGCCACAATCCGGCCTTGCGTCCGAATGCGTCGCGAATCGCGAGCTGTCTTCACCACATTGGTCGCAATGAGCACCATGGGCTCCGGCATCTTCCCCACGTCTTTCTTCCGCACTAAGGCGTCAGTCAGGACTGGAGAGAAGGATCCGATGTCCGGGTATCCGAGCACATCCACTTCGTCGCCCAAATGCAAGTCTGGCGGACGCGCGGGCTCCAGATACTGCCCGTAATCGTCGGGACGTTCTTGATAGGCAGGCAACCGCACTTCACATCCCCCGGAAGCATCTTCCACGTAAAGGCGTCCGGAAGGGGTATTGAGCGTGACCACTCCCCGGATCTTTGTCTGTTGTCCAAAAGACGTGGAGGGATGGAAGTAGGTCAGTGTATTGATGACCTGAGCGGACCTCGCCCAAGGGTCGGCTGGCGCCGGGCGAAGCACCCGCAGTTCTTCAAGTCGCGCCAGCGACATGCCTGCCCCGATTACATGACCCAGGGTATCCAGCTTCGTGCCGGTGATTCCGGTGAGCTCCACCTCAGCCCCGACCAGGTGCACCGGCAGCGCCGCGCGGAACTCGGGAATGTGCACTTCGTACCGGCCGGTCCCATCGCCGATATGGAGGTAGAGCCGCCGGTAAGTGATGTGCATCCAGCGCACCGTCGTCTTCACCCGGACCCTTCGTCCATCATATCGGCCTGTCACCAATTCGTTTAACGTCGTTTCCACCGCCGCCGGCAGTTCAGCGGTGCCAATCTTTCGGATCGCACTCGCCTGGATCAACGGAGTGAAACCCTCGCCGGTTAGACCTTCAATCTCGATACGGTCCCCGGCGCTGAGCGGAGGAGCCTCTTTTGGGCGATAGACATAACTGGAGTGACCCCCCTCCTGCACAAACAAGGAAGGCCATTGGTCTTCGCAGTAGGTGACGATCGCCTGGAGACGGACCGGGATTTGACGCTTCGCTTCGGGACGTTCCAAACCGCGCAGTTGCGCCAGATTTGTGATGACAGCGATCGCCTCGACAGAGGCGGTACCCTCCGGCCAAAAGCTCGCCTGCCCGAACGCAATGCACGCGCGGAGCCACAGCAGAAGCACGCATCCGACGGGGCTAACCCATGCCGGCACCCAGCGGCAGGAGAGAGTGCTCCTGCACAAAACAGGGCGGAGCAACACAGATGGCAACCGGTGCAGCCTACGGGTGATCATCGACTGCTCTCATTCAATCAGAAAGCCGGTCCGGACGCACTACTACTCTGGGAGTATGTCTGCAATTTCGTCTTGCCCTGTTTCAATGAGTCTGCGATCTGTCCGCATGCGTTTAAAGGGTTGTTGCGCGTGGCTGTTCTTGGTTCTGACACTCTGTTCCTGTTCCACCTTGGAACGAAACGATGCCATGGACGTCGCCTTGATCAACTTTCGGCTCAACGAAGCAACGGTCTGGGAGACCACCGCTGTCTTTACTGTCCGGATTTCCAACCGGACGCCCGCGCCGATCGTCCTCGATGGGGGCGTGCACAGCTTCTATCTCAACGGGCTTTATATCGGGGAAGGGCTGAGCAACGAACGGCTCGAAGTTCCTCGACTGAGTTCCGCAACTCAAGAGATCCCTGTGCACCTGCGAAATCTGGCGCTAGCAACGCGAATCAAGCCCATCCTCGAAGCGCGCGCGCTCGACTATCGGGTCAACAGCACGGTCTACCTGCTCGACGGAAACCGATCACACCGCTGCCGGGTCGCGCGCGAAGGGCGGCTGGCCCTCGACGATTTCCAGCCGCACCCCCAGGAAGAGCTAGCACCTCGCTAACCGCTCTGGAATCGTTCGCTTTGTCCGCCCTTTACGCGCGCCTCCGCGCGACGTTGCAAGCGGCCGATTGTTTTTGATCGCAAACCAGCAGCGTTTCCGGTCATCTTATCGCTCAACCAAATACGCCGAATTGGCGCCCACTATGAATCCGTTATTCTTCAAAGAAACGAACAGTTACTTCGACCCCAACCGCGCACGCCTAAACCTGGCTTGCGGCCGCCAAGTCAGCATCGTCGCTGGCGTTGAGACCGGCCAACTCGTCGGCGGTTTCGGCACTCTCGAAGCCGTCGGCAAATACGCCGTCGAGTCGGGCAGCCGTTCCATGATGATCTCCAACTATCTAATGAACGGTCCTGGGCACGGCGACAATGCCAAGATCGTATTCCGCAATCCGAAAGAAGTGCGTCAAATCCTGAGCGGTCTGGGGATTGTCGCGCCCACCATCAGTGCGCATTGTGCTGCCTTTGCCCATCTGAGCGCGAAGTGGGGCCTCGATTACGCCGATAAGTTCGTTCCGCCCTCTGTCGCGGCCAAAGGGGCAGCCTTTGTCGAGAGCTGGTCTGAAGACTATCTAGTCGGCCTGATTGAGGCCGGCACCGCCGCGGGCATCCACATTTACGGGTGGTTCTGGGGTCTTTGGGGACACCCCGTCCTGCATAGCGGTTATCCATGGGTGTTCGGTTGGGAAAAAATGATGGCCGAAGGCTTGGAACGGTTCCGGACTGCAACCGCCAAAATCCGGGCTCAAGCCAATCAGCGGAATGCCTACCTGGCCCACGAGATTCATCCGGGCACTGGCGCGATCTGCTCGCGCGACTTTGGTTTGCTCCTCCAGGCCGTCGACTATGACCGCTCTCTGTGCGTCTGGGGCGATCCTAGCCACTGCTGGGCCGGCGAGAACTGGACCCGACGTTTCACGAGTCCGTTCGTCGCATCGCGCCTCGTTGGCAGTCATGCCAAGAACTTCAAATACCTGGACGGCGCATCCACGCTCATGATCAGCGAAGATTGGACACAGCGAGGGCACCAGTTCTGCGGGCATGGAGAAGGCGAAGTCAATCTGGAGAGTTACGCGAAAATGCTCCTGGCGATCGGCGCGGGGGAGCGATTCTGCGCGATCAACGGTGGCGATATCATGCCGATCTACAGCGAAGCCGAAGACAGTATTCTGCCGCTGACCGCGCCCAGCCCGAACCTGTTGGGAGCTTGCAGCGCCGGAATCAAATGGGTGAATGACCATCTAACCGGCATGTCTTTAACGGCAGCAACCTTTACCGACACCATGGCTAACGCCAAGCCGGCCGGCCAATAGCCGCCAGCGGCGCATCTCGTCCAAACCCAAGCGTGTGCGAGTACTGTTGGCTCGCCACGCTGGGTTCCTCCCACCGCGCACGATCCGAGATCGAACCCACGACTTCTGCGCAGTCGGGAATGCGCAAGAGCCTCTATCCTGCGCCGCTTCGCGCTTGCCACTCCGGCCTGCTTGCGATACTCAGGCATATGGCTTGCGCATCCACTTCTTGCCGCCCGATGACCGCCAGGCTGAGCTCGCTCGTTTCCCAACAAAAGCTCGCGATTCTCAAGATTACGGTCGCCGCCCTCGTCTCTATCCAAGCTCTCGTTTCGGCAGAGGAACCGGTCGATCTTAACGTTGTCCACCGGATCAAGGCCGAGGCGTTCCGCAACTCGAAGGTGATGGATTATTTGTTCGCGCTCACAGACGCGAACGGCCCTCGGTTGACAGGATCGCCCGGTTGGGAGACGGCAGCCCATCGGGCAATGGACGGGGTGAAGAGCGCTGGGATCGACAATGCCCGGTTGGAGCCCTGGGGCCCCTTTGGACGGGGTTGGTCGTTCTCTCGTTTTGACATGCATTTGCACAAGCCGGTCTACACGCCGTTGCATGGAGTTCCCATGGCTTGGTGCGGCGGGACCGAAGGTCCGGTGCGCGGCCCCGTGGTTGCCACGTCCCTATTGCGGGACGACGAGGGACGTCGCGACCTCGACATTGCCACGGTGCAAGAGCGCATCCAGCAGTACCAGCAACGATGGAAAGGAAAACTCCGTGGCAAAATCGTGCTGCTAGGTCGATTGCGCGATTTCAGCCAGCCTACCGAAGCCCAGAGCCATCGGCTCGACGACAAAGCGCTCACGTCCGTGGCCGAGCAACCGGAGTGGGCGCCCATCCCAAAACCCAATTGGATCCCTAACCGTTTGCCCGATGACCCCAAAAAGCGGGCGCTGCTCTTTCGCGATCTGCCCTTGGAAATGATGGCAGATTATTGGGAACGCTTCGATCGCGTCTACGACGATCTGAATCGGTTTCTACGCGAGGAAGGCGTGAGCGCGGTGCTTCGTACCGACGCGCGCGGCCTCGGTGGCTTGGTCTTTTCCGAAGCAGCCGCCTCGCCAAGTCCCGATGCCCCCGTGCCGCCGCCGAACATTGTCCTGGCACCCGAACAATTCAACCGGCTTTGGCGTTTGACGGAAAAAGAGATTCCAGTGGAAGCCGAGGTGAATCTCAAAGTTGCATTCATCGATGCGCCGACCATCGCCAATGTCATCGCCGAGATTCCAGGAGGAAAACGTAAACAACACGTTGTCATGTTGGGGGGCCACTTGGACTCTTGGCACGGCGGCACCGGAGCGACAGACAATGGTGCGGGCTGCGCGGTCGCCATGGAAGCGTTGCGCATCCTCAAAGCGCTGAATCTAAACCTCGATCGCACCGTCCGGTTAGCGTTATGGAGCGGCGAAGAGCAAGGGTTGTACGGCTCCCGCGCTTACGTGCGGGAACACTTTGCCGATCCATTCCAGATGAATCCCAAGCCAGAACACGCCACTCTCTCT
This sequence comes from Limisphaerales bacterium, assembly GCA_044225505.1. GTDB lineage: Bacteria > Verrucomicrobiota > Verrucomicrobiia > Limisphaerales > SIBE01 > JAXMHN01. The sequence goes on along the minus strand of JBGAIN010000022.1, from coordinate 46,454 downwards.
GGCTATTTCAATCTCGATAACGGTTCCGGAAAGATCCGGGGCGTGCATTTGCAGGGCAACGACATGATGCGGCCGATCTTTGAAGCCTGGTTCGCTCCGTTCAAAGATATGGCTGCGGGCACGATCACGATTCGAGATACGGGCGGGACGGATCATCTGGCGTTTGACCAGGTCGGGCTGCCTGGTTTTCAATTCATTCAAGACCCATTGGATTACGGCAGTCGAACCCACCACTCGGAGCTCGATGTTTACGATCACGCCGAGCCTGGCGATCTCATGCAAGCCTCCGCGATCATGGCGGCCTTTGTCTATAACGCCGCGAATCGGGCGGAACTCCTCCCACGGAAGCCGCTGCCAGACCCAATTCCGGCCAAGCCTACGCGTTAAGGTGAGTGGGCAAGCCCGCCCCGGATTAGGCGTGCTCTGTTAAGCGAAGAAGTTCTGTCGCAAGCGCGGGAAGGTCATGGCATCGGCGTCCCAAGGCTAACCGCCTGGTCGCCATTTCGATTCCGAAAACAAACCGCGAATCCGGCCGAGCGCTTCCTCCATTCGTCTCTCGTGCGAGCCACGCACGATCTGCCACGGAACCGGCTGGGCAGCCAGGGCCTCCTCAAACCAACCGTGCATCTCGTGGCGGATGCCCTCACCATCGCGCAAACCGTCTGCCACAAACGGAATCTCATCTCCTGTCAGGAGGTAGAGATCGCAACGCACGGGTCGCGTGATCTCCTCAACGGTCGGGCTGGAGTGCCCCACATAACGCCGATGCCATAGGTTCGTGGCGAAGCCATTGGTGTCGCAAATCAAAATCCGATTCGCCTTCCTGGCGGCGGTGTCTTCGCGACTCATTTGCTCTCGGGCAATGACCGCGAATTCCTCGGTCCGCCAACCCACATCACTCTTCGTCCGCTTAAGTTCGGAATATTCACGGCCGTACTCGGAGACCCAAACCGTCTGCAACGCTTCCGCCAGTGCTCGGGCCAAAGTCGTGGTCCCGGTCGATTCCGCGCCCACAATACAGACACGTTTGGCGAACCAGCCACGGACGGGGGGTCCAATGAAGGCCCAATTGGCGTAAGGGTCGGACCGCACCGCCGTCCCCGAGATCGCGACTTGCCTTCGTAACTTGTCCACGGCGATGTGCTTGGCCCCTAGCCACGCGGCGTAGCGGTCTCCATAATCTTCCGAGGTGAACACCGCGTCGGGCGCGCGGCCTAGCCAAGCGATTGTATTTGCTGCCCACACGCGCAGGTCCTGCTCATCGTCACGATCGTCAATGAGGCGCACGCAGGTCGTCGGATGGATTTCCTGCAGCCATTGCCGCCGCAAGTCGCCGGGAATCAGATCGGTCGGCTTGGCGCAAACGAAAACGACCGTCTGTTCCGATTGTTCGGCGGCGGCATCGATCAGAAGCTTGTGCCCCAGGTGTGGTGGATGGAATTTTCCCACGACCAGGCCGAGAGGAAATTTCATGGCGGCACGATGTCTTGGTTCAATCGATGACGCCATTCCCGAACCCCAAAGAGACACATGGCCAGGAAAACGGAATAGAGCATAGCGGTAAGGAATAACTGCCGACTCAAATAGAGCGGGATGTAAATGATGTCGGCAGCAATCCAGAGAAACCAGTTCTCAAACCGTTTGCGGCAAAGGAGGTATTGCGCGGCCAAGCTCAGGACTGTCGTGATTGCATCCCAAAAAGGCGCCACACCGCCCGCCAGGATTAGCACCTCGCGCAGCCCCCACGTGCACGCGGGGATCAGTGCGGCCATTGCCCACCCTTCTGCCCGAGTGGCGCGGCTGATCTTTAGCACTGTCCGCCGCTCGCCGCCATACAGCCAATGGATCCAGCCATAAGCGCCCAGGCCAAAGTAAACGAGCTGCAAACTCATATCTGCATAGAGCCGCCCTTGCAGGAACAAGACGAAGAAAAAGATATTGTTCACCAACCCAATCGGCCAGTTCCACACATGTTCTCGCACCACCAACCAAACACAGATCCCACCGGTAACAAAGCCCCAACCTTCGGCGATGCCGATCGGCCACCAACCGAGATACGAGGCCGCCAAGAGCAGCACCGAAGCGGCCGCCATCAGGACCAATTCCAGAGAAGAAAGCCCAATTCGATTCCGCTTCACCTGCTCGGGCGGATCGGACGCTGCGCTCACAATGATAGCTGACTCTGGCACGACGCGCGGAACGCTAGCAAAGCTTCCAATTCAATTCACCTCAAGAGGCCGAGTGTATCCTATCAATCTCCAGACCACCGCTTTTCAATCGAGGTTATACGGTCATTTCGTTGGTATCAGGCGGTGAGCCTGGTTCGTTTCTTAAGCGTTTCCCTGTCTGCGGCGGATCAGGGTTGGTTCAAGAGCCGCACAGCCTGGGAACATCATCGCGCTTATACCAGCCTGAGCGCTTCCCAAAAGGAACTCGGGATCGACGTCGGAAGCCGGGTTTCGCCCCATTCTGCTCGAGCCAAGCCCCGAGGGATCAGCTCAATTCTTTTTCGGTATCTCAAGAGAACTGCTTTTGGTCGGTACGGCACTTTGCTGTTCCCCACGATCGGGAACCTCACGCACAGCCGCCGCCCCATCCGCGCGGAAAATCCAGACTTGCGAGGTGCGGAATGCGCCGCCTTGCAAGAAGCCGACGAATACCCCATCCCCTTTAGGCTCAAACCGACCCTGTAAACTTTTTAGCTTGGGATCGCTGCTCGCGACACATTTCGCTCGATTATCCTCCACCCGCAGATTCACGCGTTGAGTTTGGCCCTCGAGTTCCAAAGTGAGGAGATAGTTTCCGTCTGGAACGGACTTTAAGTTGGTGACGCTGACCGCTTGGTTCGCCAGTTGGCCAAGGGTCGGCCAGGCTACCGACAAGCTCAGGGCAATCGCTGCCAAAAGGGAGTATCGAACTGGTGTCATAGCTTGTCTGGTAACAGACTCATCCGCGAAAGACAGCAAAAAACACAGCTGCCCCGTCCAATCCCCTAATCCTCACCCCTCCGCCCGAAACAATCCTTCGGCTACACCCCCGCGGCAACGACGACGCCGGGACGCACTGCCGTCGAGCCTTGACGCGCCAGAATCGCTCGGAACCGCAGGTGCCGACGACGGTTCATTTCCACCAACGGCCTCCAAACTCGCGCGGTCAGGCGATATTTGATGAGCAAGTGCCAAAACCGATTCGATCGTTTGTAGAGATAGGACATCGCGAGGTACGCAAGCACCGCCGCCCTGTCTTTCGGGCGCCGCCGCCAGATCGAGCGACTCGAAAAGAGGCGTTGATAACACCAACCGTATCCTTCCAGGAGTTCATCGGGTGTCATGCGCTTCGGTCGAAAAACAACATGCGCCGTGTCGTACTGCTCCCAATTCCTGTGCAGCAAACGCCCTTCGCTCTCCATTTGACGAAAGAGCGGTGTCCCAGGATACGGCGTGAGGATATGGAAGGTCGCGCATTCCAGTCGGTTGTCCTCAATCCAATTTGCCGTCCGGGCGAAGACGTCGCGGTCGTCATTGTCAAAACCGAGCACAAACGAACCGTTCACTTGGATTCCGTGATCGTGCAGAATGGCAACACGCCGAGCGTAGTCGGCCGTGCGCGGAGTACGCTTGCGTGCGGCTTGAAGATTGTCATCCGCCAGCGATTCAAATCCGATAAAGACACCGGTGCACCCCGCCAAGGCCATGTCCCGAATGAGCGACGGGTCGTCGGTCACATCCAGCGTCACAGCAGCACTCCAAATCTTTTCCAATGGTCGAAGAGAACGGCAGAGCTGGCGCAAGTATTCTGGTTTCGACCCCAGGTTATTATCTGTGAAAACGGCATAAGGCTGCTGATCCGCCGCGAATTCCTGCGTCACCTGCTCGACGTCTCGAACCAAGTAAGGCATGTGCAGATCCTTCGTCGAGAGGTAGCAGAAGCCACACCGATTGTGGCATCCTCGCGTCGCAATCAAACTGGTCGTGGTCAGAAAACAATCCCGCGGCAACAGGTCTCGCCGCGGTGGCGGATCCTCCCGGTACGGTCGGGTGTAATCCGCCTGGTAACACCGCTTTAATTGCTTCCCGTCGATGTCTTCTAGAATGCGTGGCCAGAGTTGAACCCCGTCGCCAATCGCCAGTGCATCCGCGTGCGGCGCCGCTTCCTCCGGGCACGAGAGCACATGTAATCCGCCCAAAACAACCAACGATCCCTGGCTCCGAAACCACGCCGCCAGCTCGTAGGCTCGCTTCGCGAACGTCAAATGCACCGTGATCCCAACCACTTGAGGCAAAGGATCGGACGGTGGCGGCCCTTGCAACAAGTTCTCGTCCCAATACCGAACTTGCCAACTGGGCGGGGTCGCTCCGGCGATGCTCGTCAAAGCCAGGGTTGGGGTTAATACATGTTTTCCGAAACTGGCGCGTGGGTCTTTGGGATAGAACGGGTTTAGCAGCAGGGCAAAACGCGGTCGCGGCAACTTGGACCCTTGGCTCAGTGGCAATGGTGGCGGAACGACCATCTCGTCTGGGAGGAAATAGCTCGAAAGAGAGCGCTGGGGAGAGCCTAGGGGCGCGAGCCAAGTCATGCGAACATAGACACACTTTGTTTAACAAAGTTCAAATATTTTCAATTTTATCGCGTTTTATGCCGATATATAACAGCAAAGACGTCACTATCGGACCGTGTCTTTGCTATACAAAGCTTGTGCCACCTGAGTTCAAACTCTCGTTCGGCTGGCCTCAGCACCAAGCTGGAGACCCATCCCAGCCAACCCAAGGCCAGGAGGTTTACTCTTCTGCCTGGCAACGCCATACTAACGACGTGGATTGCCAGTCCGTCGCACCGATGAATCGCTTTGAACAAAAACTGTCCGAGCATGGCTTGGCCCTGCGCCGTGCCAGGCTTGAGACGTTGCAGATTAACGTGGGGCGTCAATGCAACCAAACGTGCCATCATTGTCATGTTGACGCTGGTCCCTGGAGGACGGAAATGATGGGTGCGGAGGTTGCCGCCAGGGTTGGCGACTGGATTCGCCAGTATCGACCCAGCGTCGTCGATATCACTGGCGGGGCGCCGGAGCTCAATCGACATTTTCGATTCTTGGTGGAAACGGCGTGTGCCGCTGGTTGCAGAGTGATTGATCGCAACAATCTGACGATCATCGAGACCGCAGCGTACGCGTGGCTTCCAGAATACTTAGCGGCACACCGAGTCGAGATTGTGGCTTCGCTCCCCTGTTACTTGGAGGAAAATGTGGATGCCCAACGGGGCGATGGGGTGTTTACCAAGAGCATTGCCGCTTTGCAGAAACTGAACCGTGTGGGCTATGGTCGATCACTGACACTGCATCTTGTCTACAATCCGGTAGGAGCCCAACTGCCTCCTCCCCAAGCGGAACTTGAGATCGATTATCGGGAGGAATTACGGCGTCGTTTCGGCATCGAGTTTACCAGCTTGTTTACCATCACCAATCAGCCTATTGCGCGCTTTGCCGAAGACCTTCGCAAACAGGGGCAATGGGACAAATATCTGGAGTTGCTCGCTGATCATTTTAACCCAGCAACGGTGAACGGCCTGATGTGCCGCAACACTATTAGTATTGGATGGAGGGGTGAGGTTTTTGATTGCGACTTTAACCAAATGTTGAAGATGCAGGTTCGGAACGGGAAACCGCTTTACCTCTGGGATCTCAACCCTGAACAATTGCACGATCAGGAGATACTAACTGGAATTCACTGCCTGGCTTGCACCGCTGGCGCTGGCAGCAGCTGCACCGGAACCGTTTTATAAACCTGAGCCACCGAGAAAATGCATGTCTAGCGCGGCGGTGACCGCGCCGCCGAATGGCCCCGCAGCAACGACGATTAATTCTCTTCACCCGCTATCCCGTCGCGGGAAGGGTAAAGACGCGTCTTATCCCCGCGCTTGGGGCGGAGGGAGCCGCAGCGTTACATCGCCGCCTGGTGCTGCGAACACTTCGCGCGGGCGCCGCCCTCTGCCAGTCACACCGCATACAGCTCGAGGTTCGCGTGGCGGATGACGATGAAGTGCGGATGACCCATTGGTTGGGAGATAGTTGGACGTGCCGACGGCAATGTTCGGGTGATCTGGGCGCGCGGATGGAGAACGCCTTCACCGACAGCTTTAGGGAAAGAGCGACCGCCACGGTCGTCATTGGGAGCGATTGCCCTTTGCTAACCCCGAAAGTGCTCGCCGCCGCGTTTCGCGCTTTAGAAACGGCTCCGGTGGTGTTTGGTCCGGCTGTCGACGGCGGGTATTACCTTGTTGGCCTAACGAGAACCGTCCCCGAACTCTTCCAAGGGATCTCCTGGGGAACGGAGACTGTTCTGGAACAATCGATAACTAGATTGAAGCCCCTCGACATGCCTCATGCCTTGCTTCCACCGTTGCATGACCTGGATCGACCAGAGGACCTTGGCCTTTGGAATGAACTCACGGCGATGGAAGAGACTCACCCCCCCGCAATCTCCGTCATCATTCCGGCGTTGAACGAGTCGGCTCATATTCAAGCCACGCTTCGGCAAGTCAGCGCCGGAGTTCCTCACGAGATCCTGGTCGTCGATGGCGGCAGCACTGATTCCACCGCCACGCTGGCGCAGGCCGCCGGCGCCCGGGTGATCCATTCCAAGCCAGGTCGTGCCCGCCAAATGAACGCGGGTGCCGCCCAAGCCACAGGTAATATTTTGCTCTTCGTGCATGCCGACACTCAATTGCCGGATCGCTGGAGCCGCGTTGTGGCCGAAGCCTTAAGCCGAACGCGAGTGGCAGCGGGAGCCTTTTGCTTTCGCATCGCCGAACCGTTCCCTGGACGCTGGTGGGTGGAGCGTGCGACGAACTTTCGGTCTCGTTGGCTTGGCAGTCCCTACGGGGATCAAACATTGTTTCTACGTCGGGCTCTATTCGAAGAAATGGGAGGGTTCGCAAATCTGCCTATCATGGAGGACTACGAATTCAATCAACGCCTGAGAAAGCGCGGGCGCATCGTGACGGTTGACGCCCCGGCCTTGACCTCTGGACGTCGCTGGAGACGCCTAGGAGTGCTACGGACCACCTTGATGAACAAGGTGGTTATTGCTGGGTATCGTCTGGGAGTATCGCCTGAAAAGCTCGCGGGTTGGTATCGAGGAACTCTGACTCGAGTCTAGTCATGGCACTCGAAAGTATTCCTTCCGTTCGCTGGGTGACCGGCCCGGTGCTTCTTTTCCTGCTGCTGGCGTGGGAAACATTCTGGCCATTCTTGCCGTTGTTTAACAAGGCCCCCCGCCTGAGGACAAGGCACGGGTTGCGCAACCTAGCGATTGCTCTTTTGAACAGCGCGATGACGGCTCTCTTGTTCGTGGGAGTCTGGACGGTGACGGCCAGTTGGGCAACGCGCCACGGCTTCGGCCTTTTGAACTGGCTGGGCCTGGGCTCAGTCTGGCACGCGATCGCCGCTGTCTTGGCGTTGGATTTCTGGACCTACTGGTGGCATCGCTTCAACCACCAGGTCCCGTTCCTTTGGCGCTTTCATCGCGCTCACCATTCCGACGCGCAGATGGACGTGACGACCGGGAGTCGCTTTCACATCGGCGAGATCGTCCTGTCAAACTGTTTGAGAATCCCGCTGATCCTTCTTCTCGGGGTGGAACTTTGGGAAATCGTCGCTTACGAAACCGTTTTATTAGCCGTCATTCAGTTCCACCATGCGAATATCGGATTGCCACGAGTCATCGACCGCGCTCTCCGTTGCGTGATTGTCACGCCGGACATGCACAAAGTGCATCACTCTCGAGTGCAACCGGAGACGGATTCCAATTTCGCATCTTTGCTATCGATCTGGGATCGAATCTTCCGCTCGTTCCGCCTTCGGGATGATCCTCACGCCATTCAATTTGGGCTTGAGGAATTTGAGGCTCCCAAGGATCAAACCTTCGTGGGCATTGTCAAAACGCCCTTTCGCTAGAGTATCAAGTCCTGCAAAATCGCCTCACGCTCCGTCACGGAGTTGCGAACCGATAGTTTCCTGAGCCGATCGAATAGACAGCCGCGTCACCGTCGACCCGCAAAAAGTCAACTCCAGACACCTGGGCCGCAGACTGGCCGTTAACCGCAACCGCCGACGGCCCTTTCCCTGGGAAATAGACGGTCGCACGGGTATTGGGCGGAATGGAAACGGCCAGCGTCAACTTTCCAGCCTGGTTGGTCCACGATGACCGGATAGGCCCGCTCATCGAATCGTATCCAGCGTGAACCCAGCTTAGCCCGCCAACAAATTGGGGTTTAATAATTATGTTGCGGAAACCGGGGCCCATTGGATCTGGATTAATCCCAGCCAGTCCGGTGTAAAACCATTCTTCTGCGTGCCCCAGCATGCAATGGTTGTGCGAACTGGCCGGATCCGCATCCCAAGCCTCCGTCAGGGTCGTCGCTCCTTTGCGCAATTGTTCGGCCTAGCCAGGACCCTCCCGACGTGTGACGAGAACATAGAGCACGACGGAATGTCCACCAATCCGGAGTGCCTCCACCAGATAGCGGAATCCAACGTCGCCCGCAGTAACCTGATTTGTCCGCGCGCGGACATCTCGAACCAAGTTCGCAAGAACTGCCGCTGTTTGGTCCTTTTCGACCAAGCCGACGACCAGTGGCATCGCGGCGGCCGTTTGACTGCCTCGATCGTATTGACCGACCACCGAATCCAAGAATTTGGAATTGAATGCTCGTCGAACAGCGGTCCCGAGCGTTGTCCATTTCTCTGCGTCAGCTTTCTTTCCCAGCATCTCGGCGACTTGCCTCAGGATTTCGATGTCCTGGTAGTAAATCGCCGTGGCGGTTAGTCCTTTGCTCGTGAGCTGTGATTCCCCGGGCGGTTTGGGACCGATGTCGTACCAGTCCCCGAGTCCGTGCGACAGAATGTTCTCCTGTGTCTGGCTTCCAAGGTAAGCGAGATAGCGTGCCATGACATCATACTGATCGATCAGCGGTTGCCGGTCGCCATAGCGCTGGAAAATCAGCCACGGGTTGATCACGCACGCACTTCCCCATTCTGGCGAATCACGAAACCCCCCGCTAAACACCGTGAATTCAGGCGCAATATCAGGCACAAGCCCGTTGGGAAGCTGCGCGTCTGCCATGTCTTGGCAAATTTTGGCATAGAGCTGCAGGACGTCGTAGTTAAAAAGGATCGCCGGACCCAGCAAGTGAGAGACTTCTAACCAACCCAGTTTCTCCCGATGCGGACAATCGGTCAGCACGCTCTGCAAATTGCTTTCTATCGCGGCGCAAATCAGGCGATCGATCCGATTCAGGAGCTTCTCGGACGACTCAAAAAAGCTCGTTCGAGCCGCTGAGGAATGAATGAACTCTCCGCGCAATCCAATCACAGCCGCATGGTCGGCTGATGAATTCGAATCTGCGGGCCTGGCCCCTTCCACCTGAATGTAGCGGAAGCCCGTATAGGAAAACCGCGGATGCCACACTTCTGTTTCTGCACCACCCTTGAGCGTGTAGCTGAACCAGGTCGGTCCACCCGAGCTGCGTTGACTAACCAATCCACGCTCATCGAGCAATTCTCCCGGGGTCAATTTGATGGTCACGCCGTTCGGGCCACGTGCTTCCAGGAAAGGCCAACCTGAGAAATTTTGCCCAAGATCATACACGAAGATGCCGGGTTTCGGCTCCGAGATCCGGATGGGTCCGAAACGTTCCATGACTTTCAAAGGTGGCGCCGCTTGCGCAACCAAGCGCCCGCCCGGTCCGGCTGTGATTCGGACAGATGCCCAACCCGTTTCCGCAAAACCCGGTCGATTCCAACCCGTGAGTTCGCGTCGCGCGTCGTAATCTTCGCCGCCATAAATGCAGGAGAACGAAATCGGACCTGGAGCACTCCTCCACGATTCATCACTGACCAAATTCGTCGATGTGCCATCCGTGAATTCCACGTACGTCTGAAGAACGAACTGAGGCGGCCCGAAAGACCCGGTGAACTTGACGTATCGCCCACCGCGAACATTGAACATCCCGTTGCCCAACATCACACCGATGGTGTGCCGTCCGTTGTTCGCACTCCCGCCCTGGAAGCGTTCGGTGATATCGTAGGAACTATAAAGGCAGCGCTTCCGATAATCGGTCCAGCCTGGGTCCAACACCAAATCGCCCACTTTGACTCCGTCGATGCTTAGCTCATAGAACCCCAGTCCGGAGATGTGCACCAAGGCTCGGCGGACGCTCTGCGTGAATTGATAATCCCTACGGAATAACGGGAGCGGACCAGAAGTCTCACCGCCGGTGGATGCGGCGATCCACTTGGCCTGCCAATCGCCCGCACTCAGAACGCCCATCGTCCACGACGCCGATGAGCTCCAAGCGGAAGAGCCCCCGTCCTGGTCCCAAACACGGACCGCCCACCACACTCGCTGGTTCGAACGGAGTGACTGTCCAGAATAGGCGATGTGCGCCATCCCATCGGAAGGCACCTTTCCGGAGTCCCAAAGATCAGCCCGACTTGGCTCCAGGAGTTCGGGTTGGGTAGCGACGACGATCTGGTAAGCCGTTTGTCGCAGGTTCCGGGCCTCTGGATCCGCCGGCGCTAGGACCCAACTCAAGCGTGGGTTTCGAGCCTCGATCCCTATCGGATCCCGGCGAAACTCGCACCGCAACTCGGTCGGCCGGAGCTGCGCCCAACTGGATAAGCTCGCCAAGAGCAAGATCGACAAGGAGAGGATAGGGTGCATACAGACTGGATTCTAGTTCCCAAGCCCGGTGCGCTCCTTGATCTAACTCATAAGAGTTGAACGAAAGTGCCCGTTCAAATCGGCTTCCGCCCTCGGTCACGACTCCCTTAGATCGAAGGCCCTGACGAGTTCCTGGCGAAGTGCCACGGCGTCGACTTTTAAGCCGGTCAACACACGAACGACAATGCCGTCCGCCTGACGGAGCAACCCCACCAGGATGTGCTCGATCCCAATGTAGGGACGGCCTGCTGCCTGAGCTTCTTGGTAGCAACCCGCCAGGATCTCGACGACGCGCGGTCCCAACGAAACGGGCGTTTCGAGCAGCCCGTGCGGGTCCACCTCAATGAATCTGCGAAACTCCGCCCGCACGGTCTCCAATTGCAGGCCGTGTTTCTCAAAGATGTTTCCTGCCAGGCCCTTTCCGAACCCGATGCATGCCAGCAGCAGATGCTGTGTAAAAACAAAGTTCATCTGCCACTCTGCCGCTTCCGCGCGCGCCATCGCCAGCAACTGGCGAGCGGCCGGAGTGAACTTCGGATCTAAGCGGTGCATCGGCTTCTGGCCAACATGGCAGGGCGCACGGAAGACTTCGACTCTCGATTTCCGCCGCCTGGGACATCCGAGGCACAACGCCCGCAGAGGCCGGTGACACGCACAGGATCACCGGACTCACGTCAGGATTCGACGCGGATTTTCCGCTCGGGATTTACTTCTTCAAACGGAAGAACTGCTGTTGGGATCCAGCAATATCCTGCTCGAATGGAGACGCGGCGTTGGCTACGGCGGTCCAAGGCCCGAGCACCCCCGAGGCAGACTCAAGTTTCGCGGCCGTGTCCGTCCAAGCTAGCCGAATCTTCCCTGCAGCTCGAGTCGCGGACAGATCCAAGGACCCGGTCGACGGAGTCCCGGTTCCCAACGCGTAAGCGATGGTGTTGAGCAAGAGCGTGCGGCCCGCCTCCGTGAGATCGGCAAAGTCCGTCGGCCAGTTGGCGTTGGGATTGGCCGTTTGTCCCAGAAACAGCCCGATACGTTTGTTCGGGACAACACTCCCGTCGAAGAGTTTGTCGCCCTTTTCATAGACCCAGAGGGTGGGATACGAACCGTCGGCCTGCACACTCGCAATGATGTCAGCGTCCGCTGAAGGAACACCGAAATTAAAGCTGTAAGGGACCTCGTAAACTTTGACCTTACCGGTCAATCCGCCCGCGATCGGATGGCCCGGCTTGGTGATGTATAGGGAATCCCTCGCATCCTGGACTTCAGCGGCTAGCTCGGAGCGTCCGGTGTTGCCCCAATTGATCCAATCGTTCGAGCCGTCCGCGGCTTTCTTAACCCACTCTGCATTGTCAAACATGTACGCTTCGAAGGAGATGATCGGCACGTCGGTGTCTTTGAGGCTGAACGCCCCAAGCGCATCGTTGACCGGGTCCAAGACGGTCCCCGAACCGATCGTTTCCGAAAGAATGACCAGCTGTTTTCCGACAGCCGCGGCGCGAAACTCCTCCGGTGTCGCGGGAGGCGTCAGTGGTGTGACCGTGTAACCTTTGGCTTGCAACCACGCGATCAAAGCAGGATCCGCGTTCAGGGGAGAATCGGCATTCGATGTGACGAAGAGGATGTTTTGGCCAGACGCCGAAACCTCTTTGTCGTAGCCAAAGAAAATCTCTCCGGACCCTGCATGCGAAAGGCGACCGGGGGAATCCACGGCTAATGGCAAGCCTCGCGAATCGGCGGCAGGATCCAATAGCCAGACTTTCGCGGCTTTATCTTCGGCACTCAATCCGGCGAGATAATCGGCATTGTATCCGATTCGACGCTGGCGATTGGCCCAAAAATACTGAATTTCTAGATCTTCCGTGCGGGATTTGTCGCCGCTTACTCCCGTGCCGTGTTTGTCATCATCGTCCAAACCGATATTGAAGCCCATTCGGTAGCCGTTCTTCAGTTTATTTCCTGCCGTGGCATCTTGGAACAGAGTCTTTTTCAGGCGGACTTCTAACTGCCAACCGCCTGCGGCGGCTTTCCCGACACCAAAGACCTCTCCATTCGTTCCATATGTCCAATTCACAGCGGTTGCCCAACTGGTCCCACTGATCTGGCTAGCGGTATCATCCCAGGCCGAGAACTTCCCGGCGAAGTTGACGTAACTATGCCCGCCGACCGGGTCTTTGGAGCTGTCCGTGTTGTTGTCCAATCGATCGGAGAGCGCATCCACGACAATTTCAATCGCATCATCCTTCCAGAAGCTCCCGTTTGGATCGTCACTGGTGACCACGTCGTCCTTCACTTGGACACCGACGTAAAAATTGTCATCATCATGGGCGAGCCAATAAGTAAAACTGGAGTCGTCGGGCGAATCCCAAGATCTGTCGCCCGGGAAATCGAGGATCCAGGCATTCACCCCAGGGGTAACGGTGATGCCGTTGAATCCTCCATACTCTTGGGAGGACGCAGCGCCATCGAGGGCAATGGAGCCATTGGGAACCTTGGGGACTGTTAAGGTCGTTCGCCCCACTTCCGACCATGGCCCGGTTGACGCCGGATCGAAGGTCGAAATATCAAACGGTTGGGCCTGACTGAACGAAGGCACAAGAATAGCCGAAAGACCGAGAAAAAGTAGTGTTCTCATATAGGTGGCGGGCTGGTTTGATTGCTTGTAGCTCTTTCTGCGGAGAAAGCGCAAGCAAGATAGTTCACCTTCTGCGAAATCTTGATGGTCGCACACCTATTGCTCCGTTATCGAAGATCGACGCGGATCGCCCCGGCTTTTGAACGTGTCGACACCGTCCCCGCCTCCCGCGGAATCCACCGGACTTCACCCAGCCTACGCGCGAGCTTGACCTCGGAGTCTTCGGTTTCGCTCTTGGATTGAGCGGGGTCGCGGAAACGCGCGCCCTTCTCAGATTTGCCGTTTCCGGCCAAGAAAATGCTCTGCTGTTTAGAGACGAGTCGGCTGGTTTCAGCTTGTCGTGGACCTACCGGCCGTATAAGCTTTGCGATAACAATCTGGCAGCGAAGCCAGACCGACTGATGGCGTGGCTTGCGAAACGGTAGCTGCGAATCTCCTTCCCCGAGCCAAGCCGTTTGGTGCTAGCGCATTCCGCAGAGTACTGTTCGAGGGTTTGAGATGATTCGATCAGGCCGAGAACCCATTGAGTGATCGGCCTGACTTTCAGCGCCTTCCTGAGCTATTGACCGGTTTTAGAGAGGCGAACGAGCTTCAACCTAAGCCGAGGTTGGCAGCCGTGGGCAACATCACACCGGGCGAAGGTCGCGAACTATGTCAACAGGCGCCGACGAAACACCGAACCGATCCGCCACTCCCTGGAAGCTCACGCGCGGTTTGGCCATCCGTATCGCCTTTGCTTACGCACTCATTTGGACTTTGTGGGAGTTCTTTTCGGACTGGGTATTAGCTCGATGGGTGGTCGATCCAACGCTTCAGACTCGGCTTGATCATTGGTCTCATTGGTCCTTCGTTTTGGCCACCGCCGTTCTGCTCGGGGTCGCTCTGAACGGTTACTTCCGCCAAGCGCAACGATCAGCCCAATTGATCCGCGAAAGCGAGCAACGCTGGCAATCAGCCTACACCGACCTGCACCGAGCCGAAGCGGCCCTCCACGAAAGTGAACTCCGACACCGTTTAGCGCTCGAAGCAGCCCAGATAGGAACCTGGGACTGGGATTTGACCACTGACAAAGTCGTTTGGTCGGCGAATCATGAAAAGCTTTGGGCCTATTCCCCAGGCACGTTTCCCGGCACGGCGGAGGGCTTCAGCTCGAGAGTTCACCCGGACGATCTTTCCGACATCCTCCGACGGGGTGAAGAGTTGCAAAAGACCCGCGCGCCATTTCAAGTTGATTATCGGGTCGTCTGGCCCGATGGGAGCGTTCACTGGGTCACATCGCACGGGCGCTATTTGTTCGACGCCCAAGACCGACCCGTGCGAATCATCGGCGTGGTTATTGACATTACCACACGCAAAGCTGCGGAACAGGCGTTGCGCGAAAAGGAGGCGCGGTTAGAAACACTCTTCGAGCATTCTCCGGCCGCCATTTGGGAGGAGGATTTCACGGAAGTGAAGAACCGACTCGACGCGCTCATGGCTTCCGGCGTGCACGATATCACTCCCTACTTGCGTGAGCACCGGACAGAACTCGCCGCGTGCGCCGCCGCCGTCAAAGTAGTTCGGATTAACGAAACCAGCGCCAAGGTTTTCGGAATGCCTAAGCAGGAGATACCGAAGCATCTCCCTTCCTATTTCACGTCGGCTTCTCTCGACGTTTTTGCCGATGAATTAGGAAGTTTGGCAGCCGGTGCGAAGCATTGGGCTGGCGAGATCCCGATTGTCAGCCCCAACGGCCTCGGCAGAGTGTTGGCCATCTCGCTCTCGCTCGTTCCTCACCACGAGGACACTTGGAGCCGTGTCTTGGTCACTTTCTCCGATATCACCGAGCGCCAGCTGGACCAGCGCCTCAGTCAAATCCAATGCGACCTGGCATTAGCGCTCGGTGCCAGTCGCAGCTTGGATACGGTGATCCAGGTCTGCTTGAAGGCCACGATCGCGGCGGAACCTCTGGATTGGGCGGGGATTCACCTCTTGGACGAACTGGACGGTTCGCTGCGGCTGCAAGGCCACACTGGAAATTCCAAACATTTCGCAGGAAACGCCGCGCGTTACGAAGCGGATTCTCCTGAAGCCAAGTCGGTAATGTCCGGAAAACCCGTGTATGGGCAGGGACTGCAGAGCCAGTTCATGGTCGGCATGGACGAGACCGAACGGGAAAACGGGCTTCCTTTCCTTGGCATTATCCCGATCCAACACGAAGGGCGCATCATCGGATGTTTAAACGCGGTTTCCCATTCTGCTCTGGATATTCCCGGCGCGCTCCGAACCAGCCTGGAAACCATTGCGGCCGAGGCCGCTCATGCCATCACTCGCTTGAAAGCCGAGGCCGCGCTAAAGGAGAGCGAAGATCGCTACCGGTCCCTGGTCGAAGATTCTCCCGACGCCATTGGGATTTACCAGGATGAGAAGCTGGTCTTCATTAACTCCACAGCCGTTCGCCAACTCGGCGCCAAAGTCAAAGCGGATCTGCTTTACAAGCCAACCGCGGAGATTCTACATCCGGACGATCGCGCAGCCGCCGCCGAACGTATCCGACGCCGAATGGGAGGCGATACCACAGTCTACCCTGCCGAGGCACGCTATGTTCGGCGGGACGGCTCGATCCTGCCGATCGAAGTCAGCGCCGCCCCGGTGCAGTTTGCGGGTAAACCTGCGGTCCAGCTCATCGCGCGGGATATTTCGGATCGCAAACGCGCGGAAGCCGAATTGCGCGAAGGGCTGCTCTTCCGTCGACAAGCAGAGAAGATTGCTCGGATTGGGGCATGGAAGGCCAACCTCGAAACGGATTACCTCTATTGGACCGAAGGTGTTTTCGAGATTCTCGAGTTGCCGCAAAATCACCAACCCGGTCTTAGAGAAGGGCTGAAATATTATGATGCCGCGTCCTTGCCAGTCTTGCATGCGGCGCTCCAAGCTGCGCTCCAGGACGGCACCCCCTTTGTCGTGGAGACAGGCCTGACGACCGCTACCGGGCGGCATCTTTGGACCGAAGTGCGGGGGCTGGGCCGGGTCCTGGAAGGCGGCCAGGCCTGGGTCATGGGAACGTTTCAAGACATCACCGAGCGCAAGCTCGCCGAGCACCGGGCGAAGCAGGATGGCGAACGGACGGAACTACTGCTCGAACTGCATCGGCGGGCGCCGCAAATGAGTGACCGCGAACTATTCGACTACGTGCTCGATAAAGCCGTCAAACTCACCGACAGCGAAACAGGTTTCTTCCATAGAGTCTCAGCGGACCAGAACCAGATTATCCTGACAGCGTGGAACGAGGAAGCCCTGAAGAGTTGCACCGCGCAGTTCGACACCCACTATCCGCTCAGCCAAGCGGGCAACTGGGTCGACTGTGTCCGCGAGCGACGGCCTGTCGTCTACAATGACTATGCGCAGTCCCCGAACCAGCATGGTCTGCCCCAGGGCCATGCGCCCGTTCGCCGTTTCATGAGCATTCCCGTGATCCAAGAGGGCAAAGTGCATATTATTTTCGGTGTTGGGAACAAGGTGCTGCCCTACCACGAGGGTGACGTGGCGCAGTTGCAGCTGGTCGCGAATGAATTGGATAAAGTGTTACGCCAGCGCGAGGCCGAAACTCAATTGCGCAAACTCTCCCGCGCGGTGGAACAGAATCTGGCATGCATCTTCATCACGGACGCCAATGGAATCATTGAATACGTCAATGGGCGTTTCACGCAGATCACGGGTTACTCCAAGGAAGAGGCGCTCGGACAGAACCCACGGATGTTGAAGTCGGGACAAACGCCGCCTGAACAATATCAGGAGCTCTGGTCCACGCTGCTGCAGGGCAACGAATGGCGCGGCCAGTTTTACAACCGGAAGAAGAATGGCGAATTTTTCTGGGAGCATGCCTTTATCTCCCCAATCAAGAGTCCGGAAGGCATCGTCACTCACTTCGTGGCGGTGAAAGAGGATATTACCGATCGTAAACGCGTCGAAGCGGCGCTGGAGCGGAGCAATGAACGGTATCGTTCGTTGATCGAAACCACCTTCGATTGGGTTTGGGAAGTCGATGCCAATGGTCGCTACACCTACGCCAGTCCCAGAGTCGAGGAAATCCTTGGCTACAAAGCAGAACAGGTTCTGGGAAGATCCCCCTTCGACTTTATGCCCCCTGTGGAAGCGGCACGGGTGGGCGCGATCTTTCAGGAGGCCTTGACCCGTCGAGCCCCGTTTACCGCCCTTGAAAACACGAATCTGCACCAGAATGGGCGTGAGATCGTTCTGGAAAGCAGCGGGATGCCCGTTCTCGGGCCGAACGGGGAATTGCTCGGGTATCGAGGCATGGATCGCGATATTACCGCGCGCAAACGCCTTGAGGATCAACTCCGACAATCGCAGAAGTTGGAAGCGATTGGCCAGTTGGCCGGAGGGGTGGCCCATGACTTTAACAACATTCTCGCCGCTATGATGATGACCTTGGCCCTGACCCAATTGAATCCGGGCCTGGACGCAGAGACTCGTCAAGCGCTGCAAGAACTGGAAGCGGAGGCCAAGCGCGCGGAGAATTTAACCCGGCAGCTCTTGATGCTCAGCCGACGCTCCGTGCTTTCGGTCAAGCCGCTGGACTTGAACGCGCTCGTCGCCAACCTGCTCAAGATGCTCGGCCGCCTGATCGGAGAGCATATTGAACTTCGCTTCCATAGACCTAGCACGCTCCCGATGGTGGAAGCTGACGCCGGCATGCTCGATCAAGTTTTGATGAACCTGGTCGTGAACGCGCGCGACGCGATGCCTAAAGGAGGACGAATCACCATCCGCACTAACCTCGTTGATGTCCGCGCGGAGGAAACACCGGCCAATCCCAACCGCCGCTCGGGACCCTTTGTCTGCCTGGAAGTGACAGACCAAGGCTGTGGCATGGACCATTCAACGCTCAAACGCGTTTTTGAACCGTTCTTCACCACCAAGGAAGCGGGCAAAGGAACGGGGCTCGGGCTCGCCACGGTTTACGGAATCGTTGGACAACATAAAGGTTGGGTCGACATCGAAAGCCAACTTCAGCACGGGACAACTTTCCGCGTTTACCTGCCGCCCATTCGCGATCCTGTGGCCTCGCCCGCGTTGGAAGATTCAAGTCGGCCCATCCGCCAGGGGCGTGAGCGAATTCTGATTGTGGAAGATGAAACCAAGGTGCGAAGCTTGCTGGCACGATCGCTCCGGCTTCTGGGTTACGAAGTGTCGGAGGCTGGCACCGGCCCAGAGGCCCTGGCTTGCTGGCAGGAGCAAACCGGGAAGTTCGATCTTCTCCTCACGGACATGGTGATGCCCGGAGGCATGACTGGGCTCGAGCTTTCAGAAAAGCTGTTGGCGGAAAATCCAGGTCTAGCCGCCATCATTTCCAGCGGCTATAGCGCGGAGATTGCCAAGGAAGGGGCTCCTACCAGAGCGGGTATCACTTACATTCAAAAGCCCTACGATTTGAACGCTCTGTCCAACGTGGTCCGATCCAGCCTGGACAAGCGGTATTCCCGGGCGGATTAACCGCGCCTGTCTCGGCGCTGGGCGTCTACTCGCGTCGACCGCCAACACACTCGACGGCCAGTATCTGCAAGCCGCGGCTCGAAACCACCGTGATCGTCCCCCCATCCTTCAAGGACAGAACTCGGGCTTGCCGATCACTGCCGAACTCTGTCCGGCGTGTCAAAACCCGATCTCCCAAACGCAGGCCTGAAACGATTGGCCCGGGATTGGGTGGCACTTCAAACGAGACAGGTTCTCCTTGCACGAGGAACTCTCGAAAGCGGAGCGACTCGGCATAGACCGAATGGAGTGCTCGGATCTCTGTTCCCAATTCCTCCGGCATGCACCAAAGAAAGAACCCGTCGTGACCACGGAGCAGCAGGTGCCAGAGCAACTCTTGGTACCGTCCCACGCTGAACTGGCGAACCTTTGGATCTGGGCTTTTGGGTGGATCGGTCGTGGTCCAATGCACAAACGGGATCAGCGGAATCGTCGCTGGGGTCGATTTTCCTGCACTGGAGCCTTCGAGTAACAGATTATAGAACCAGCGATAATCTGAATCTTCGAAATCGTACCAGTCAAACAACCGATACCACGTGTAGAGGACGGGATTGGCAAAGGTGAACTCTGTCCCGGCAAATTCGGGCGCCCACTCGCGGTAACGAGCCCGCCGGTCGGCCTTCAGCGGAATGCCTGTCCCAGGGACAACCTCTTTCTCAAAATAGTCGTACCAGTAACGGTAACCCTCGTGAGGGTGCACACCGTAGTTTCCGACCAGGACCTTTGGAAACGCCCGTCGCAACGGTTCTGCGAATGCCTCCCGCTGCAGTTCGCTCCGCACTTCACGCAAGCGCTTCTGGAATTGCCGAAAATCCCCTATCCCCGGCACGGCCGCCCGGCAACGTCGACATTTCTGCGACGATTCCCAAGCTCCGTTCCATTCGATCGGGCCGTCCACCTCCCAGTCCGCAAAGACAAAATCCAGTCGCACGCCCGCCCGTTGGTATTCGCGTAGGAAAGACTCGAGGCGCTCTCGAATTACCGCGATGCGCGGCTGTAAGGTAAACGGGCAGCCCAGTTGCCCTCCAAACGAGGTTTCGGCAAACGGCCGGCCGGTGTCGTCCTGGTGCAAGGTGGCTTCGGTGCCGTCGTAAAAAGACATGAGGCAACTGGTCGCATCCACGGCCACTTCCATGCCTAACTTCTGCTGGAGTCTGCCAATTCGGAGCGCCTCGGGCAGTGATTTGGCCACATCGGACGGGTTCCAAGCCACGGAGTAAGCGATGCCGCGCCGATTCAATTCGCGCAAAGCGGCTTCAGCGATCGTCTCGGTGCTCCCAGCCAGCGTTTGACTGATTGGTAAAACGAATAGCGGCAATCGCCCCTCCCGCGACGCTTCGAGAGGCGCCGCGTTCTCCAAGACGGTCCGAATTGGGCCCGGCATGTCGGCGAATCGGGATTCCGCGCTCCATCCGACCGCAGCCCCCCAGAGCCAGAGCACCGACATGGCCACTCCCCAACCGCCGCCCAAGCCCTGGCCCAACCGCGGCTCACTTCGAATAGGAAAGGTCCGCACCGGACGATAGTCATGGATCGGATTCAATGGCATGTTGGGGGAGTATCGTTTCAAAGTCGCTACGCTGTCGAACCGCAAGCTTTGGACATTTCGTTGCTTACCAATCCGGAGGCGGCAGGTCAAAGTTTTCCACCCGTTGCCCCATCCAAGTGAACACTCGCCGGCTGTCGAATCGTCGCTTCACGGGCGTTCGGGTCCAAAGGCCTGGTGGACGAACTCCCATCCGGCCATCGTATCGTCACGCTCACCGCTTGATTCGTCCGCCCCAGTCCGAAGAACAAGCGCGACGAGGATTGGGAAAGATACCCACCACCCGCGCGCGCTTCATCGCATTGCTTGAGACCATCCGATCGCGCAACGGTGACTCTGGCACCGATGGCCGCCGCGTTTCCAGGCCGTCCCACCAAACGAACGGTCAAGATCCGCTCCGCGCTGGGCGTGCCATTGGTGAAAACGAGGGGCGCTCCATCGTTGCGACCCACCAGGAGATCTGGCCGCCCGTCCCCATCCAGATCTGACACCGCCGCGGACCTGCCTTTCCCAGGCACGATCAAACCGCTCGCTTTCGGTTCGATACAAGTGAGGCCACCATCCGCCTGGCCCGCCAAAAGCTGACTCAAGCCCCCGTCCATCGGGCCTGTCTCAGGGGTCGCTCGGTGCGAGTTCTGCACCAGATAAATGTCGGGATGCCCGTCCCCGTCCCAGTCGGTGGTCGCCATCCCAAACGTCGGCGCGATCTGGGCGATGCGAGGCAAAGGCCTGAAGGTGAAGCGGCCATGGCCGTCGTTCCACAACACGCCGGTTTCCAGCGTATTTACCTCCAATCTCCGGGCTTCGTTCAGCAACTGCTCCGGCACCAACTCCTTAAGGGACGCTGTCGCGAAGCTGCGCAAGGTGGGGAACTTCTCGATCAACGCGGGCCAGAAGCTTAAAAAGCTGGATCGGCCTCGGACCGGGTAGAGCGTCTCTGCTGAGACCGTCGCTTCAATAAACGCGACCTCGTTGCGCACAGGAACGAGGAAGGCCAACGCAGGCTCAGCCTGACTAGCTTTGTACTTAGTGTTTAAGCCGAGGTTGGAAACCACATAGTCGATGGCTCCATCGTGGTTCAAATCTTGACCCGCGATGCCGTTCCAAAATCCCTTCCACCGATCGAGCCCGGCGCCTTCCGTCCGATCCCGCAGCTGGCCATGGTCGTTCGCAAAGAGCTTTACGGGGCCCCACTCCTGGGTCACGAGCAGATCCACCCAACCATCGTTGTCGACATCCGACCAGACCGCGCCGGTGACCAACCCCGCGTGGCGCAACTCCGGCGCGACCGCGTCCGTGACGTCCTCGAACCGTCCCGACACGTTGCGCAGCAGTCGGCTCTCAGGAATCTCACCGTACTTCCCAGCGACACAACGTGAGCCCACAAACAAGTCCAGATCGCCGTCGCGATCGAAATCGGCTGACACAACGCAACTCCCGGAATCGCGCAAGTCGGGAAGGGCCCCGGTAGGTGCCGCGCTGAATTGCCCATGCCCGTCATTGAAGTAGAGATGATCCCTCAACGACACGTCCCCAGGCGAGACTTCAATCCCGCCGGACACGACGAACAGATCAGCGTCCCCATCTCCATCCGCATCGAAAAATAGGGCGGCCATCTCTTCCGAGCCTTTGGCGTCATCCAAACAAGCCATCGCCTGGGGTCGGAATCGTCCTCGACCCTCGTTCAGAGAAAGTGTGCCGGATTGGCCCGCCGCGCCGCTCAAGTAGAAATCGTCTCGTCCATCGCCATTGACGTCCGCAACGGCCAATCCCGGACCGAGCTGCGAGAGCTTCCACGGAAGCAGCGGTTCCCGCTGGAAATCGTCGAACGGCTGCTCGCGATGCCTGACTCCAGTCGGGGACTCGACAGGTGCAAACCACCGTTTCGTTTCCGTCACCGCTGGGGAACCGGCCGGGGGCTCGCTCGGTTCCGTGATCAAATACTCGCGATCGGCGTCGACGTTGCGGAAGATCTGAATGCGCTGGTTCGGCCAACGCACCGTCAGTTCGTCCACACGCGTCGCTTCGCCCAACCCAAAGTGCAAGACTGGCTCGTTGGCGGACATAAAGCCGCTCGCCAACGAAAGGCAACGGGCTTGGCGCCCCGCTGCGGTAACCACGTCGACCTTCGCGCCAATTCCCCAGGAATTACTCCTGGTTCCCTTGAGCCTAAGCAACAGGCGGTGTCCCGTGGAGCCACGGTTGCGATAGATAGAGACCGGCCCCTCAAAGTTCGCCACCACCAAGTCCAGATTCCCGTCTCGGTCCAAATCTCCAATCGCACACCCAAAACTGGCCGATCGATGGTCCAAGCCCCAGGCCTTCCCGACATTCTGGAATTGGAGGTTTCCTAAATTGCGGAACGCGAGATTCTCCTCGCGCAACACCGGCGCCATGGCCCATCGGCGACTCCCGCGATCCCTCGCCTGCATCATGAAATCGCTGTCCATGAAATCCCGCGACATGCCATTGCAGATAAACAGGTCGACCCAACCGTCGTTGTCCAAGTCCGCAAATTTCGGCGACCAGGTCCAATCCGTCGCGGCCAGTCCGGTCAAGCCCGCAGCTTCCCGAACTTGATCCGCTCCAGTGCCAAGATAGACGGCGTTCTGGCGGTATTGAGGTGGATCGGACACTCGCAAAAACCAGGTTTCTTTGGCGAGATCGGCGTCAATAAACATGGCCCGCGCCCGCGTCGACCCGGCCATATCCGCCGCCAGGAAGTCGACCCGGCCATCGTTATCGATATCCGCAGCGTCCGCGCCCATGGAGGACCAGGGCACATGAGGGAGCGCCGTGCGTGCCACGTCGGTGAACGTCCCGTCGCCGTTGTTACGGTAAAGTCGATCAGGTCCCTTGTAATCATTACTGACGTAAATGTCGGGCAACGCATCGTCATTGTAATCCCACCAGGTCGCGGCCAGGCCGATGTCGAAGCCTTGAATGCCTGCCTTCGCGTTCGCGATGGAGAAACGTCCGGGGCCGTCATTGTGAAACAAATAATCCCGCTGACCGGCAATGATCAGCTCGGTTCGGCCTTCGCCTCGATCCATGAGAGCGAACAACTCCTCAAACTTGGGATCGATCGCGGCTCGCCCTGGCCCCGTCTTCGCTAGAATCGATCTCCGAAAGGCGTCTTGCGATGTCTTGGGGAGGAGATGTTCTTTGCCCACATTCAGACGGTGCGTCACCAGATACCCATCCAGGCGGCCGTCCAGGTCATAATCGGCAAACGCCATCATCACACTCGCTCCCGAAAAGCTCAGCCCGTAGGCTGTACCCTCCTCTCGAAACGTGCCGTCTCCTTGGTTCACATAGAGGCAGTTCGGGCCGTCAAAGACACACACATAAAGATCCAAGTCGCCGTCATTATCGATATCAACAAAGCTGGCGCCAGCACTCCACCCCCCATTGCCCCCGACTCCAGCTTTCGCGGTAACATCCTCAAAGCGCCAATGTCCCAGATTCCGGAACAGCCGATTGCCTCGATTGTAATGCGTCAGGTAGATGTCCGGATAGCCGTCTCCGTCGTAGTCCCCCAAACAAACGCCACCGGCGCATCCTTGATCTTGCAGGAACTCGAAAGGGGCATTCGCGGGGAACTGGTAGACAAGATTCACCCCGGTCTGGGCGCTGGAGAGACTTTCAAACTGCGGCCCAGCCAGGCTGGCCACGCCGGGCAACGCACGAACGATCTCCATCGATCCCACGCTGCTCCCTTCCACGTTCGACGCCGTGTTCAATGTTGGCGCCGCCAGCGCCCCGGGCCATCCCAAGACCACCGCCAGGCCCACCACCAGCTCCAGTCGTGGACCCCCTCGCCTCCGGGCAACCGGCGTTCGTCGAAAATTCTTCATCCGTTGCCTGGCCAACACGGTGTCGAGTGGTTCGTGACTGCTCCTACAACAAAGCCCCGGCGAACGCGAGCAAAGTCGAAATGTTCATCTTGGACGACATTTCAGGCCCGAGTTCGGCCACCCCTCCGGGGCTTGGGTCTTTTTCAACCGGCCACCCCCGGCGCTAAAGCGACCGGGCTACTCTCACGGCGTCCCTTCGGGACTGACCAGACTTACGGATTGGCAGGTGACAATTCGTCACCAACCCATTCGTCGACTCATTATTAAGCACTTACAACTCAAACTCAAGTTCGTCCGGGTTTTCCACAAGGTCTCGGTGGCCCTCTGGCCGGCGCGGAGTTCTGCCGCTCCGCGACCGCTCTTCGTTCGGAGGTAACCCACTGGTCACCCACTCGCAGTGGGTCACCAGCGAAGGAAGAGCGAACCGAGGCCAGTTGCGCATGCGGCGACGGCGCTTTGGACGAGCCATTCTCCGGGCGGGACTGTAGACGGAGACCAGTCGCGGAGTGGCAGCAGCACGTCTCGCCGCCAGCCGCGGTATGCCGGTGCCTGATCGCCAAGAGAGAGCCGGAATCAGCGCCGAGACGGCGCTGCCACTTTGGGTCTCAGAAAAGTCACGGAGCCGCACATCCCCATTCCCTGTTGCGTCTTGGGGTCAAACGTGGGCAGAGTGATACCCAGATCCGAGGTGCCATGGATGCGATTCTTAAATCTCTCTTCTCGTTAAGGTTCCGCGCAGGAATAGCCGTCCGTGTGGGTGTGCTCGGGATATGCGGGCTGGCGGTTCTCCAAGCGCCGACCGCGCTCGGCCAAACCGCTCTTGCCTCCGGCCGAGCCACCAATACGACCTCGGCCACGGGGGCTATTTGTATTCAACCGCCAGCAGGTCTGGCACACTGGTGGAGCGGCGATGGCAGCGCGCTAGATTTCCAAGGGGGTCGATCCGGGACGACGCGTGGCACGGTCGCTTATGCCACGGGCAAAGTCGCCGAAGCGTTCAGCTTCGATGGGACGAATGGAGTGGTCGAAGCGAGCGTTCCCTTCCCCGAGGTGGATGGTTGGGTCTTGGCCGCCTGGGTGAATTGGAAAGGGGCGAGCACCGCGGCCGGTCAAAAAGGCGAGGCGATCTTTTATCAGGGCAATCCCGCCCTGGATGGCTACGGCCTGTTTATCATTGGCACCGGCTGGTGCAGCGACTTCCAGGAACTTTGCTTTCGTGGAGGCGAGTTAGGCGTTCTTTACGGCGGGGTTCAGTGGTTCTTTCCTGAGATCCGGCTGACCCAGAACACGTGGGTCCATATTGGCCTGGCCCGCTCGGAGGGTGTTCTCAAGCTATATTACAACGGGGTCTTAGCCTGGGCGCGACCGACGGTAGACCCTCACGCTCCCACCTCTGTCTTCACCATTAGTCGAAGCCAACCGTTGACCTTCAACGGCTCGATCGACGAGGTCACCCTGTTGACGAGCCCTTTCGACAGCACTGGCCTTGCATCGATCGCCGGCGCGGGGAGCGCTGGCATCTGCAAGTCGCCTTCATTTACTGGGTTCGCCCGGCCGCGCAACGGCTTCATGAGTCTGAACACCCAAGGCGAGAAGAACAAAGACATTATCCTCTTCGCATCGCCCGACTTGAGGACCTGGGAGTCCGTGGTGCGCTTGTCCAATCCGAACGGCACGTTGACCTTCAGTGTGCCGGTTAACTCCCGGAGCGCGCAGAAGTTCTACCGCTTAGGTATTGGGAATTGAGCTTTCGAGGGCGCGCCAAAGATGGAGCACCGCGTAACTCCGCCAGGGCCGCCATCGTTGGGACAACGCTTCGGCCGCTTTCGCGCTGACGCGGCCGAGCGCTTGGCGCACCCCGATATCCTCTTTCGGAAAGGCATCCGGCCAACGGAACGCGCGCATTGCTATATAATGCGCCGTCCACGGCCCGATGCCAGGCAGTTCAACCAACCGCGCGATCGTAACCTCTGGGTCGTGTGGGATGCTCTTGTCCAAAGATAAGCTGCCGGAAAGATGCGCGCGTGCGAGCCCCAGGATCGTTTCGCTTCGGGCGCGCAGGATGCCGAGTTGGGAAAGTGTCTCGACCTCGGCCTTCGCGAGCTGGGCTGGCACGGGTGAGAGATGGGTCAATTCCGAGAACGGCGTTGTGATCGGCTCGCCCAAAGCCGCCACGAGGCGGCCCGCCAAGGTCGTGGCCGCTTTGACAGTCACTTGCTGGCCGAGGATGGCGCGCAGGCCGATTTCAAAGCCGTGAAAGGCCCCAGGCACTCTCAGCCCCAGGTTGGCTTTGACCAGGGGACCCAAAATCTCGTCCCGGACGAAATGACCCGAGATAACTTCCGGCCGGGCGTTCAAATCGAACAAAGCCCGGACCCGATTCAGAAGTGCAGGCAAAACAGGGGCGAGGCTATGGGAGAATTCGAGCGCCACCGCATTCTTCTTGGAGATGGGCGTGACTTGGATCCAGCCGCGACAATCCCGTAACTGGACGGTGCGGGCGTAAGAGCTTTCGGTGACCCATTCGACGCCCTTGAGCGCGCGCGCTTTCAAGAATGCCAGCATGCCAGGCCAATCGTAAGGCGGACGGTAGGTAATCTGCAGGCAGGAACTGCCTAACCCAATGTCGGAGGCGGTATCGTTCACGCCCTGCTGGCGCAGACGGGTGGGCGGCATCCCATAGCGCGTCACGAACGCGTCATTAAAACGGCGGAGACTCGCAAACCCGCTCGCGAACGCAATTTGAATCACGGGCATCGACGTCTCGGTGAGCAACTGCTTCGCGAGCAGCAAACGGCGCGTCAAAAGCAGTTGAATCGGGGGGACACCCAGCTCTTTCTGAATGATCCGCCGAATCTGACGCGCGCTAAGCTCGCACTCAGCCGAGAGGTTCTCCAGGTTACTCTCCTCAGCGCTCACGCCTTCTTCGATCTGTTGTACGATGAAATGAGCGATCCTCTGCGCAGAATCGACCGGCGCAAGGCCTGGCGCCAACTCCGGGCGGCAGCGCAGGCAGGGGCGAAACTTCGCCAACTCCGCTTCCTGCGCCGTGCGATAGAAGCGACAATTCGTTTCCTTCGGCGGTTTCACCGGGCAGATCGGTCGACAATAAATCCCGGTCGAAGTCACCCCGACGAAGAAGAGCCCGTCGAAACGGGAGTCACGCGCCAGGAGGGCACGGTAAAGAGACTTGGGATCCTGCGTCATTGGAGTAACATACTCGCGCGCGCGGGCTAATCTCGCCATTTTCGGACGTCTAAATCTATTTAATTCCGTGACCGAAAGCGGCGAGCATTCGGGCGCCTGGAAGTTACCTTGAGCCCATGCATGTGAAAGAATATTATCCTCTCATGGCGACGACCCGGAACGAATCTGCGGCGAATTGTTCAATCATCGAAAGCCCGATTGGTGATCTTTACATAGTCGCGGACAGTTCGCATTTGATCGGGCTCTATTTCGGAGGGTGCGATCACGTCCCGAATGCGAGCCAAGCCTGGATTCAGGCCCCGCATCACCCTGTCTTGCGCCAGACAGAATCAGAGCTGCAGCAATACTTCGACCGCACCAGAAAGCACTTCTCGCTGCCCTGGCGATTCGCGGGAACAGCGTTTCAAGAGCGCGTTTGGAGAGAGATCGCGGACATTCCGTTCGGCGAAACGCTAACTTATTCCGACCTGGCCCAACGCACCGGCGCAACGCAGGCCATTCGCGCGGTTGGGATGGCTACGGGTCGAAACCCGCTCTCGTTGATCGTTCCCTGCCACCGGGTGGTGGGCAAAGATGGCAGCTTGCGCGGATTCGCGGGTGGACTGGACCGAAAGCGCTTCCTGCTCGATCTTGAGCAAGTAAACCGCGGATAAAGCCGCGGGAACAGCTATCCCACAAAGCCGATCCTTACTCTGGCCGCGATTCCATTAATCCCGGCACCAGCTGGCGATATCGGAGATTCAAGCTGATCAGACTAGGGGGTGCCAGCTCCTTGGCCAGGAAGACGTGTGGGCGCGATTTTGAAATACGCCCGTAGTCACCGAACTTCTCCAGGTCAGCCAAGCCTTTCTGGGTTTCCAAGCCGCTGGAGATTACCTGAGCAACGAAGCCGTTAGGCAAGGAAACCACCCATTCCAACGTGCCAGTGGTCTGAAAAACCTCCGGCAGCATGAGTTCGGCAACTCCGACAAACCCCAATCGCACGGGAGGATAAGCGATTCGAAACGAGAGTTGATGCGCCTTCTGTCCGGGCTCTCGGCCTGGTAGCCGGATGCGACACAGTTGCTCATCAAGCGTCGGGGAGCTGAGTTCCGTGCCGTCCACAGAGACGGAGATCAACTGCGCTTTGGCAGGCAAACGTAAGCGGAACTCTTCGGTCTGAAACGGAGAGAGTTGGAATTCGGCGAAATGAATGCAGCTGCCGTCGGAATTGATCACGGTTAGGTTTTGGGCGCGCGTGAGGCCAATGCCATAGACAGCCTGAGCGCCCACGGCCGTTGCGGCCGGCCCGGGACCCGCGTTCAGCTCGGGAGCTCGCCATTGGACGACCAGCAACTCCTCGCCAGCCACGCCGATCTCATAGACGCTGGCCTTATCCGAAACGGCCCTAGTCCAAACGCTCCCGGTCAAAACTTCCAGATCCGCGGGCCCCGCTTCGAGCCGCACCTCACCCGAAGGACCTGCCAGCAGCGGGATCTGCACACGGTGTTTCCCTTCTCGACGGTCAACCGGCACGCGATAGGAAATTCGCAATCCGCCCGCCCCGACCGTGCGCGCAAAGAGAGCGATCCGGTTCGTAACCATAACGACTCGCGCCAGATCAGGATTAGAAGATTCAATTTGGCCTTGACGCAAGTGCACCGGAACGCTGAACAAAGGCACGGGGGATTCTCCCGCTCTCATGATTTCGAACTGCACGGTCGCATCGACCAGGAAGTAACCGGCCTCGGCTCGGACTCCATACTGCGCGGTTTGATAAGCGATGAGCGCGTTCGTCGGTTCGCGTCGCAACTGCGGCAACTGGTTGGCAAATTCAATCGGGAGCAGCACTTGAGCTTCGCCGCCTTGTGCGTTGGAAGGGAGATGGCATAATGCGGCGAGGCTGGCGAGGACGGCTTGACGTTTGAGCGCTTGATTCTGGAGATTGATCAAGACCCACAACGTAACGATGCCCAAACACAGGAGCAACATTCCGCGGTTCCACCCGGCAAACGCTGCTAACGTTGGAAAGACCTGAAAGAGGAGCAGAACAACAATTCCGCCCACCAATCCGAGTTTGCTGCCCAAAAGCCAGCGCGCGTAGTTGACCAGCAGCAAGCCCGGCACCACAAACGCAATCACCAACGCCACGGTAAACGAGAATCGGGCGCTAAGATAGAGGATGAGAGGAAAGTAAATCGCATAGCCCGCCGCAATGGTTAATGCTTGAATCGCGGTGAGCGGTTGCCTGGTGAGAACCACCGCCAGCACCGTCAGCAAGAAAAGCAGACAAACGAGCGGTCCGATCTCTACCAGTTGGGCCAGCGAGGAGAACAAATTGCGGCTCTCCACAATCCTCGCGGAAAAGAAATCTGGCGCCAGAAAGTTTTGCCGTTGCCAGATTACCGTTTCGTCCGAAGTCACTCTGGATCCGTCGCCGCTCTCGAAGTGCATCGAGTCGAGATCCTGGCGATGCAACGCAACTTTCAAGTGCCGGATCTGATTGCCGCTGCGGTCATCGATGCGATAGGAAACTCCTTTTAGCGAAGCGCATTGATAGGAGATCTCGATCCCGGCCGAGCCGTGGGCTTCGATCGTCCCGCTCCAATACCAGGCGTCTTTCGTATTTTCCGATTCCCCAGGCGCTGATGTCTGCAACCGCAACTCGCCTGCGAGAAGACCTTGGCCATCGACACTCTCGCTGCGCGGATGAGGGCACTTGAACAACGCGAAGATCGGTTCAGCAAATGTGTTGGTGAGCATGTAAGTGGCCCGAAAGTCGCCGGACATATCCATGATGGTACGCAAGCCACGGTAATCGCGTCGCCCTTTCATATCGAAACGGATGTCCGAAGTCTCCGGCGACGTCGGTTTGATCACGGAGATATCGTCGCTGACTTTCCGCACAACGACGAGCGGTGCGTCTTGAACCAGTTCCGCCTTCGTGACCCGCATGGGTTGGCCGACAAACTCCGGACGCTCTTGCATCAACACTTTGAGCCCCAGGAATCCGAGGGAGATTGCCACCCAACCGACGAGCCCAGCCATCACCGCGGGGCCGATTGGCACGCGTGCTCTGTCCAAGGTGGTTTTGTGGCCGGCAGGAGAGTCGTTCGCATTCACGTTACGATGCTTAGACCTCAACCAGCGCTTCTCTTCTCAAATTAATCCGTTAAAAGTCGAATCAATGGCTACGGAACTCCCCTGTGACCCGCTCGAACGACCGTCCTCAGGTTACTCCAGAACCAGGTCGTAAGAGGGTATTTCGAGAGACTTTCCATCTGCCAGAGTCACGCGCGCCGGTCGGCCGCTGAAATTCAGGAGCGCCACCTCGCGCGTCCCCACTTTTTCCACATGCCACGGAGAGTCGGGCAAACGTTCCAACCGGATCTGTCCCGCATCGGCTGACGAAGAACTAACTTGCCGTCGAGCTAGCTCCGCTGCGTTTGAAGATAATGCCAACGATGCGCCGAGGAGGAGCAATCGCAGTCGAGCGGTGATTCGAGTGGGTTGCATGAGCCCACCTTGATCGCCGGCGTGTCACGGATCCATGACTTTAGTCATGACCGCGCCGTGTCTGTCCTGGTTCAAGCATCGTCCGCGATGGTCTCGGTTCCAGATGGGGCTGTCGCCCAGACCGATCCATCCGGCGACATCGTGATGACATTCGATACTTAGGCCGCCCGGCGCCGGCGCCAGACTGCGCCGCCAACCAACAACGCTCCAAACACCAAACCATAGGGCTCAGGCTCAGGCACAGCAGTGATGCTCAAGGACCAACCGTTGATTTGCGCTGTGCCCCCGCCACTGACGTCCGCAATAAACAGTGTCCACCCTCCGTTGGGGTCCAAGCCCGTGAGCGAGCTCAAGGTTGCTGTGCGCGACGTTGCGTCCGTGACCGTCAGCGGGTTGGCGTTTCGGCCATCTGGTGCCCAGGTGCCCGTAAGCGCTCCGTTGCTGGCTGGGGTCACCAGTGCCTGATACAAATGCACGTCGCCGTTAGACGCTGCATCATTGAACGTGACGTTGTTAAATCCGTTGTCCGCATAGCCGTTGGGATTGCTCCCGGTCACTCCCACCCGGTTCAGCAGCACAGCAATCCCGCCCCCGTGAGATAGGTAAGCGTAAAAGTCCCCGTTAAAAGCACCTGCGTCTGTCCCCTGCAAATCAAGGGTCACCGTGACGCTTTGAATGGACTCCGGCAAACCGCTGAGCTCCCGGGTATCGGCCCATCCAGACAGATTCCCATCAGGGATGGCGGCGTTAATCCCGGTGAAGTCATTCTGCGACGTGATTTGTCCTTGAAGCGCGACCGCTCCAATTCCCATTCCCGTCACCCAGCTAACGATACGCTTTAGATTCATGGTGCTCATGGCGTGGATATTTCAGATTCAGGGAACGATCGCTCGATAGAATCGCGCCGGACCCGCTGGCGCCACATCCCGGTAACTGAACAACCCGTCCGCCCCGGCGGTGCGCACAACCAAGTCCGTCCAGACAGGCGTTCCAGAAAGACTGGTGGTGTACTGCACGGTGTAATCTGTGCCTGGAATGCCCGCAAATCCGACGACTTTGTCAGCCCCGTCCGTCGTCACCCCAAGAATATTCTTCGTCTGACCGGTGTCAGCTCCGGTCAGCGTGACGGTCACCGTCGCCACGGCCGTGCCGCCATGGCCATCGCTCACGGTATAGGTAAACGTATCCGAAGTGTTCCCGGACAGCGGGGTAAAAATGAGAAACCCTCCAGCCCTGCTCACGGTCCCGCCCCCGGTCGTGCTGGTGTCGAAAAGCGACAAGCTGAGCGGATCGCTGTCGGGATCATGATCGTTGCTCAGCAACACGCTGATCGCCATCTTGAACACGCCCACGCCACGCGTGAACGAATCGTTGGTCGTTACGGGAACGCGGTTGCGATCGACGGCCACCGTTCCGGATGTGCCGGTAATCGACGCCGTTACGGTGTCGGTCACGGTCACGGTTTGGTTGCCGTCCGTGCCAAAAGTCACCCCGGCACTGAACGTATGCGCGCCGTTATCCGCCCCGGTGAAGGTGTAGTCGCTAGGCAACGTCGCCGCGCCGTCGCTGCTCGTAAAGTGAATCGTTCCGGTGTAGGCCGGATTGATGTTGCCGTAAGCGTCTTTGGCTTGGACGGTCGCCGTCACGGCGCTGATCTGAGCCGTGGCCGGCAAGCTTATCGCAAGTTGCGTCACAACGTCCGGATTCACAGTGACCCCCGTGGAAGTTCCGGTCAGGGAAACGCTGACGGTGTCGGCCGCCGTGAGGGTCTGGAGTCCAGCCGTCTTGAAGGTCACGCCATTATTGAACGTATGGGACCCGTTATCCGCCCCGGTAAATGTGTAGTCGCTAGGCAACGTCGCTGACCCATCCGTGCTGGTAAAATGCACCGTCCCCGTATAAGCGGTCACCGTGCTGCCGAACGAATCTTTCGCAGTGACCGTGACGTTCAGCGCTGCGCCCGCTGTGGTCGACGCGGACGACACGTCCACTGCGAACTGACTGACCGGCCCCACGATCGTATAAGCCTCCCCTGTAGTGAACGCGGTGGTGCTGATCGAATTGCCCGCTGCGTCGGTAATGGACGCGGCGCTTACGGTGTCGAGTCTCAGCGATCCCACGCCGCTGATCGAGCTGACCGTCACGTCATAGACTCCAGGGCTCACCAGCGACGGCAATCCGATCGATCCACTGGCCGTCCCGGTCACAACGAAATCGGCAGCGTCCAGTCCGGAGATCGCTTCGCTGAATGTGGCACGAAACGTCACACTCCCAGCGCTGGTGGCCGCTCCGGCCGGGTTCTGACGCACCATCGACTGCACCGCAGGCGGCGTGTTGTCCACGGTGCACGTTGAGCTCGGACCGGCTCCGCTGGCGGAATTGCCCGCCGTATCCGTGGCGGTGCCGGAGGGCAGAGAGATTCCCACCGTGCCGTCTCCGGAAATCTGGCTCAGCTGCACCGTGCGGGTATTTCCGCTGCCGCTGACGGAGATCGAGTTAACCTGCGCGGAACCCGTCGTGTTCACCGTCACTTGATTGGCCAATAACGTGATGCTACTGGCACCAGTCCAGGTCACGGTCCAAGACTCGTGGAGGGCAAACCAATGCTGACTATCGGGGCAGTGTTGTCCACGGTGCCTCGGGTAGGGGCAGGCCCACCGTCGTGGAAATCTGGCTCAGCTGCACCGTGCAGTATTCCCGCTGCCGCTGACGGAGATCGAGTTAACCTGCGCGGAACCTGACGTGTTCACCGTCACTTGCCAATAACGTGATGCTACTGGCACAGTCCATCGACTCGTGGAAGGCGCACCAATACTGAGCGTTGGAGCCGTCGTATCGATGACAATGTTCTTACTGGCTCCTAAAGAGCCGCTCGCTCCGGGGCTCGGCAACGTCAGCGTCGCACTCCCTCCGGATCCAGCGATAGAGCCCGCGTTAAGCGTCAAAGCCGAAGTTGACGAGTAATCGAGGTCCGCACTCGTATCGCCTGCTCCTACAGTGTAGTTGAACGTGAGCGTTGTCCCGCCGCTACCGGAGGAGTAATTGGCGAAGAACTTCGATCCCGCCAGGATTGAGCTGGAGACGGGGCGTACCGCTGACCGTCACTGCCTGGTCGAAAGTGACGGTGATCGCAATCAACTGGCCAGAGCGATACGACCCATTGGCGGTCGACGCACTGACATTGCTGACAACCGGAGCCGGAGCGTTTGGCAATGCGATCCCCAAAGCTGCCGCGCTCGTTGATCCAATTTGCGCGCGCCCGCTTCCTGCAAGATTAAAGCGAAGGATCTGGTTTCCGCCGTTGCCGTCGGCGATGTAAGCGAAAGAAATTGACCAGATCCAGGGTAATCGCAGACGGCTGGGCGAAGTTTCCCGAGGCAGGGAGTTGTGCCCGACCCACCGCCCGCGTTGTAGCTCGCGCTGCCGAACGTATCCAGACTGCTGGTTCCACTCCTGTGACGTAGTAAATCGTTTGGTGAGCGACGTCCGGAACCACGCCCAACGCGCCCGCGAGCGTAGTTGCAAATCATGCCGTTTTGCGCCATCCATGTCAACCGCCAGATCTTGCTGCCCGTCCCCCGCCCGCTTGGGTGGCGCCGTCGGCCACGTAGATCTTCTGATTGACGAGATCTAAAGCGATACCTTGCGGATTGCCGAATGCCGTCCCGGAATGGGAACCAGCTCCACCGGTGCCGCTGGCCAACGTAATCTGTCCGGAGCCGTTGTAATTGACGACCGCCAGGGTATCGAGCGATGCGGTGCCGCTGCCCGTCGTGTAATAGATCTTCTGGTTGGCCACATCGAGAGCCAAGCCATTCACATTCCCCGCCGGGCTGCTTAGAATCACGGTGCGATTGTTCCCATTAAGGTCATACCTTAGAATCGCGGGAGCCACCGTATCGCCGACATAGATCTGGCTATTCAGGCCGTCCACAGCAATGCCAATAGGTTGAGTAAAATTGCCGCTCCCACTCGCTAACGTAGACTGGGAAGAACCGTCGGTGCCAATGCTACCAAGCGTATCCAACGAAGCTGTGGCACTGCCAGTGGTATAATAAAGGGTGGCGCCAACAACGACGGGTTGAGCCGCGAGGACGAGGAAGCCAAGCGCCAAGCCCATGCTTAAACAGCGCAAACTGGGGCTTGCCAAGCGAGGCAATATTTTGCTCGACCGGCTGTGGGCGATTCTAAAGCTGCCGTAGCCCCGGTGAAAAAACCGCCACCACAAACTGCGAACTCGGCGAGACAGAGCGCAAACTAGATGCGTCGACATACTCCAAAAAAGCAGTAGACAGGATGTAAACTCAGGCACGGCCGAGCCGGAGCAATTTGCTCGCCAGCAGCCGTATCCCTCATCTCATAGCCCCCAAGAAACGAGCCCGTTGAAACCGAAACCCCTCCAGAAGTATTTCAATCGTGTCTTGAGATCGCCCACTTTTGTCCATTTACAGGAACAAGCTTACTCGCCTATCCGACTTCCTGCCGCTCAATGGATAGAACGCTCCGATCGCCGTGAGATGAACGCCCTGTGTAGCCCAAGTGCATTCGCAAGGGCAGCCTGAATTACGTTGAAGGTCGTCGCTGGCATGTCAGCGCTACGGCAGGTCTGACGACACCGTCCGCGCACGGTACCTCAACCTGTTTCGAGAGCGCCATTGCCACCCCACGCTCTCCGGAATCCCATTGCCACTGCTCGGCGATGTCGCATACTGGAGCTCTATGCAGGGCGTTCCAGGTTCGAAGTTCGTGAGCCGTGTGGTTCTTGTTTTGGCAACCCTCGCGTTGGCCAGGCCACTCTGCCACGCCCAAACAGACACGCTCGTCTTGAACGAGCAGGATCGCGACAAGACGGTGCCCGTGCTCCTCCATCAAGCGATTGCCCTCCAACTGCCAGGCAATCCCTCCACCGGATACGCCTGGGTTTGGAGCAGCACGAACGGCTCCTCGGTCTCGATTACAGGCTCACCCACGTACACACCCAACCCGGGCGGCGGCGTCGGTGGAGGGGGAACCTATCTTTTCCCTTTGCTCGCAATCGCTCCGGGCAAAACCACCCTGTCTCTCGCCTACGAGAAGCCATGGGATCCAAGCAGCCTCGCGGATACGTTTACGGTGACCTTGAGCGTGACAGATGAACCGTCCACGCCTCGTTTGTCCATCGTTACCCGCGGTAAGGAGATCTCCCTTTCCTGGCCGATGGAGGGGAGCGTCGGCTACTCGCTGGAAGGCACAAGCCACCTCTCGGACGGTTGGGCCGCGCTCAATGCCCTCCCCTTGATCGTGGGCAGCAATTATCAGGTCACCCTGCACGCCTCGGGTTCGGGACTTTTCTTCCGATTGCGGCGGTAGTGCGCGGTCCCCTAATCCGTAAGCTTTCGCGGCGAGGGTTTTTGCGCGCCCGCAAGGCGCGAGCGAGGCGCATACCCGTAGCGGTCACCATACTAATTGCGGGCTCATGGGACCCCAGATGGAGCTCGGGGCGCGGCCAGGACCGGCGGCAGGATTAGAGATAAATCCACGCGCCATGGAATCGCTTTTGCCTTTACCCGTCGGAATGACTCCCACGATTCAAGCGAGCTTAAGCGTCAGGGGCGAGCTCGTCTTCCACTTCACGGGCACCTGCACGTGTTCACCACGCTTAGGAGAACCGTTCGAGGATATCCCAAATGCACTCGGCCTGTCTGGGGTCGGGTCGACCAATGGTCTGGCGACTTCCGCGCTCGCAAATAAGATTCGCCTGGGGGGCTCAAACCTCTCGCCATGGAAGTGTGGTGACATTTGTCACCAGGCACCTAAACCGTTGTCCAGCAAGCATTACCTATCCTGCTCCCAGCCCTCGACAAGTCCAGGCCGTTTGTTTCTCTGGCATCAGCCGTTCCAAGGGTGAATCCAGGAGCAATTTGCTCTCATCCGCCTAACCCGGACATACGGGCGCTTAAAGCGCTCTGGTAGAGGTGTTTGAGTCCCTGTCCACAAATTGTGGACACCGGCTGATGACCACTTTCCCACATCCTGAAAGCGCGACGTCTTACCGAACCTTATCGCTACGGTTCCCCGCTCAGAGTCCTCGACTAACGCCCCCCAGCCACGTAAACCAAGTCGGTTTCAAACTCGCCAACGGGCCGCGCAACTTGTCCAATTCCGCCGCTGGCCCATGCACCTCGACCCGCTCGACGTTCGCCAGCGTAAGCATCTGCCCCAATTCCAGCCCGACGTTCTCCACGTGCGCGAGCAAGGCGTCCGCGTCGACGTAGGCTTCCCGACAAAAGAGGATATCTCCGCTCAACGAAAAGCCGTAATACAGATTCTGCTTCTCGGTGGCTGTCTTCCGAATAAAAGCAGGCAGGAGAGCTTTGACGGCATCCAATTTGCCGGGATGGATCTTGAAATAGGGATGGATGCTGACGGCGTTCTCGGTGTTGTTCATAGTCGGACCGAGGATTATTGGCACTCCTTTTCACAATCAAGCTCGGAACGTATCTGTTTGCTTCTGGCATTAAAATGTCTTAAACATTTGACTAGCAGCGGAGAAGCGTTGAATGAAAGCGGAGCGCGGTGAGAAGACCGAAGCAGTGCCTGAGAACGACGAGGGCTGTCTTCGGAATGCCCTTGCTGCGGCTGGCTTGGCGACTTGGCACTGGGAGCTTTCCACCTCGCAGATTTCCTGTTCGGAGAATGCAGCGATACTCGTCGGACAGCCGCTGACAAGACCCATCAGCTACCAAACCTTCCTTGGGATGCTGCATCCCGACGATCGATCACAGGTTGAGTCCGCGTTGCGGACCGCACTGGCGGACCGGAACCGTGGTCAGGTGGAATGCCGAACCACGTGGCCTGATGGAAGCGTTCATTGGTTATGCATTCGTGGCCAGGGTCGCTATGACAAACTCGGGACGGTTCTAGGCGCAGACGGGGTGATGGAGGATATCACCGAGCGCAAACAGGCAAAAGAAACCCTGCACCAGCAACTGGAACTGCAGGACCAGTTCACCAAAGTTGCCGCCACCGTGCCTGGGTTGATCTGCTCGTTTAAATTGAAACCGGACGGTTCCGCCAGCATGCCCTTCGCCACGGAGGCAATCCGGGAACTTTACGGACTACGGCCCGAGGATGTGCGGGAGGATTTCTCACCGATCTTGGTGCGGATCCACCCGGACGACCGGGCGCAGCTGCAAAAGAGCATCGGCGAATCGGCCCTCACCATGCAGCCCTGGCGCGATGTGTTCCGGGTGCGGCATCCGGAAAAAGGTGAGCGCTGGGTGGAAGGTCATTCCGTGCCTCGCCGAGACCCCGACGGCAGCATCCTGTGGCACGGATTCGTGCAGGACATTACCGAGCGGAAACAAGCGGAGGAAGCGTTACGGGAGAGTGAGGCTAAATTCCACACCCTGGCAGACAACATCAGTCAATTGGCATGGTTGGCGAACGAACAAGGTTGGATATTCTGGTATAACCGGCGGTGGTACGAGTATACGGGCACTACCTCGGAGCAAATGGATGGCTGGGGCTGGCAGGCCGTGCACCATCCGGAAACGCTCACCTTAGTCGTGGAGCGCTGGCGCGCTTCTCTTGAAACGGGCGAACCCTTTGAAATGGAGTTTCCCCTCCGGGGTGGGAATGGGGAATACCGCTGGTTTCTCACGCGCGTGATGCCAGTCAAAGATGCGTCTGGCAAGGTCTACCGGTGGTTTGGGACCAACACGGATATCACCGAGCAAAAGAAGGTGCGGGAAGCGCTCCAAAGCTCGGAACAGCGGTTGCTCGCCTTCCTCAATAGCACCGTCGTCATCGCCTGGATTAAAGACGAAGCGGGAAGACATGTTTTCTTGAGCGATAGCTTTCAGCGGCGCTTTCAGGTGCAGTTCGAGGATTGGAAGGGCAAGACGGACGCCGAGCTCTGGCCACGCGAGATTGCGGAGGAGTTTCGACGAAACGACCTGCAGGCGCTGACGAGCGGGAAGCCGATCGAAGTGATTGAGCGGACCCGTGAGTCAGAAGGCATTGTCTCCTTTTGGTTGAATAACAAATTCGTTTTTACAGATGTGTCAGGAGCGCGCTACGTCGGTGGCGTAGGAGTGGAGATCACCGAACGGATTCGCGCGGAAGAGGACTTGAAAAAGCGTAACGAGGAGCTGCTCCGATTCACCTACACGGTTTCCCATGACCTGAAAAGTCCACTCGTGACCATTCGAACCTTTGCCGGCTATCTGGAGCAGGACATCAAGACCGGGGACCAGACACAAATCCGCGAGGATCTGGATTATATTCACCGCGCCGCAGAGAAAATGACCACACTCCTCGAGGAACTTCTGGAGTTGTCACGCATCGGGCGGAAGATGAACACCTTCGAACAAGTGCCTTGGACCGAGCTGGTCAAAGAAGCGCTCGAACTGGTCGCCGGAGCCGTGGCGGAACGGGGCGTGCAGGTTGTGGTGGCCGAATCCCCCCTGTGCGTTTGTGTCGACCGCCAACGCCTGGTTGAAGTGTTCCAGAACCTTTTGGATAACGCGGTCAAGTTCCTGGGAGCCCAACCCGCGCCCCGAATCGAGGTGGGAACAGAACAGACCGGCCATGAGACGGTCTTTTTTGTGCGCGACAATGGCCTGGGCATTGACCCGCGCCATCGCGACAAGCTTTTCGGCCTATTCGAAAAGCTCCATCCTGGGCTGCCTGGCACGGGGATTGGCCTGGCCATGGTCCGGCGCATCATTGAAGTCCACGGCGGACGGATCTGGGCCGAATCCGCGGGCGTGGGCCAAGGCACGAAGTTTTGCTTTACGCTGAGTCAAACGCCATCGTTACCTTCTAACTCCTGAATTCTATGGTCCAAGGACGCCCTATTCACGTTCTTCTCGTCGAGGATGACCCGGGACACGCTCGGATTGTGCAACGCAACCTGGCTCACTTCCGTGTCGCGAATCGCATGACGCACGTGGAAGATGGCCAGGCTGCCCTAGACTATCTGCTCGGTCAGAATGAGTACGCTACGACTGCCACCCGTCCTGACCTGGTCCTGCTCGACTTGCGCATGCCCAAAGTCGATGGCCTGGAAGTTTTGCGCCGGATGAAAGCGAATCCCAGCCTTTGCTCCATCCCAGTGGTTGTGCTGACAACCTCCAATGCCGAGAGTGACCTGGTCGCGGCCTATACCAACGGGGCGGGCAGCTACTTGGAAAAGCCGGTGGATTTCGGGAAGTTTACCGAGCTTCTGAACGCCTTCGGGTTTTATTGGCTAGCGTGGAACCAATACCCCTTCCCAGGTACCACGTCGTCCGAGCCTTGACCGCGCATCGCGAAGCCTTATCTTGAGTCATCCCTTCACGAATGAATACTCCCCCCGTCAAAGTGCTCATCGTGGAAGATGAACCGCCGCATGCCCGAGCGATTAGCCGCTCGCTTGCCCAAGCGGTTCCGCCGATCCAAGCTCATGTGGTCGGGACTCTCGGCGAATTTGCGCGTGCCGCAGAGCGGTTCGCGCCCGATTTGGTCCTGCTCGATCTGATCTTGCCCGACGGCCGCGCCGAGAGCCTGCTCACGTCCCCTCCTGAGAGTGGCGCGCTTCCTATCGTGGTTATGACCAGCCATGGCGACGAGAAGCTGGCGGTCGCCTCCATCCAGCGCGGTGCCATGGATTATGTGGTCAAATCGCCCGCGGTATTTGCGGATATGGGTCATATCGTTGACCGTGCCTTGCAGGCCTGGCGGTTGCGAATCGAGCGCAAGCAATTGGAAGAGGAACTGCGCGCGAGTGAGCAGCAGTACCGTTTGCTCTTCGCCGCCAATCCAAACCCGATGTGGGTCTACGATGATACGACCCTGGGGTTTCTGGCGGTGAACGAACGGGCCGTCCAACATTACGGTTGGTCCGCCGCAGAATTTCTGACGATGACTGTGCGCGATATTTGCCCGGGCGCACAGTCGCCTGAAACTCGGATCACCCTCCTGGAAAACGGCGGACCGCAAGAAGGCAAGCTAGACCCGTCGGTTCATCGACGGAAAGACGGAACGTTGAGGTCCATGGAAGTCAGTGCCAGTTCGATTCAGTTCAAAGGCCGACGCGCCATGCTCTGTTCGATGGTGGATATCACCGAACGCACCCAAACGCAGGAAGCTCTCCGCGCTAGCGAAGAAAGGTTTCGAACCTACGTCGAGCAAGCCGCCGATGCCGTGGTGGTCCACGATCTTTCAGGCCGTTTCCTGGAAGTAAACAAACGCGCCTGCGACAGCCTCGGTTACAGCCGAGGCGAACTGCTTCGCATGCGCGTCTCCGATGTAGACGCCGAGTTTGATGAGACTTGGGCCCAGATGCCCTGGGAGACGCATCGTCCGGGCGAAGCCATCGTGTTGGAACGCCGCCACCGACGGAAAGATGGCTCGATCTTCCCCGTCGAGATTCACTTTGGTTGTTTTGAGATGCAAGGGACGCGCCGTTTCCTGGCGTTGGTCCGG
The DNA here is from genome assembly GCA_044225505.1 of Limisphaerales bacterium. Lineage (GTDB taxonomy): Bacteria > Verrucomicrobiota > Verrucomicrobiia > Limisphaerales > SIBE01 > JAXMHN01. The sequence goes on along the minus strand of JBGAIN010000022.1, from coordinate 5,015 downwards.
GACGTTACCGAGCGTAAACGTGCGCAGGAGGAGTTGGCTCGGATGAGCCAACTTTTATCCAAAGCACAGAAAGTCGCTCATGTGGGCAGTTTTGAATATGTCGTGGATACCCAAACGACGATCTGGTCCGAGGAAGAGTACCGCATCTATGGACTGGATCCCAGCGGACCCTCGCCGACCTATGAGGCGATGCTGGCCAATCATATCCATCCCGATGACGCGGCGCTCCTCAACGAGCGGTTTGGCACGGCGTTGCGCCAAGGCGCCATCTACGAACTGGAGCATCGCATCGTGCGGCCCGACGGCACCGTCCGGGTTGTGTATGAGCGCGCCGTTCCCCATTTCGATGAAACCGGCAAGCTGACGCGGTATTGCGGCGCCACTTTGGATATCACCGACCGCCAGCAAGCCGAGGACAAGATTCGACACCAAGGCAGCCTGATCCGGTCGCTGCTGGATTCGATCCCAGATCTCGTCTTCTACAAAGACCTCCACGGCGTTTACCTGGGCTGCAACCCGGCCTTTGCGGAGCTGGTCGGGCGTCCTCGAGAGGAAATTGTGGGTCGGACGGACCACGAACTCTTCGCTCCGGAGGTCGCCGAGGCCTTCCGGAAACATGATCAAACCGTGCTCGAGTCGCTCACGCCACGTCACGATGAAGAATGGGTCACCCATCCGAATGGACGGCGGCGCCTGGTGGACACGCTCAAGACCCCGTACCGAGGGCCAGCGGGGGAGTTGCTCGGGATTCTAGGCATCAGCCGCGACATCACGGAGCACCATGAAGCTGAGCAATCTTTGGCGCATCTCCACCGCCAAAACGAGCTTATCCTCCTTTCCGCGGCGGAGGGGATTCTTGGGTTGGATCTCCAGGACCGACATACGTTCGTCAATCCAGCAGCGGCGGCGATGCTAGGCTACACGATCGAAGAACTCTTGGCGCTCCCAGCCCATGCCACTTGGCATCACAGTTGTCCAGACGGCAGCCCCTACCCCCTGGAGACTTGCCTGATCCGGACGACTTTTGACGGAAAAGCCGTGGAGCATATGTCGACGGATGTTTTCTGGCGAAAAGACGGCAGCAGCTTCCCCGTCGAATACGCCAGTCGCCCCATCGTGGAACAAGGAAAAGTCGCCGGGGCCGTGGTCACATTCAGCGACATCAGCCAGCGCCGGCGGCAGGAAGAAATGGACCGGTTGCAGTTTCAGGTCCTGCACCAACTGGCCACAGGTGCACCCCTGGGGGACGTGTTGGTTTCCATCGTAAACGTCCTGGAACTCGGCCGCGCCGATTGGCGAGGCAGCGTCATGCTGGTCGATGAGACACGCTCACGCCTGGTTTGGGGCGCGGCCCCAAAGTTGCCACGCTTCTACGTGGAAGCGCTTGATGGACTGCTCATCGCACCGACCGCCGGATCGTGCGGCGCGGCCGTCGCAACCAAACAGATCGTGTTGGTAGAGGATATCGAAACCCACAGCTACTGGACGAAGTTCCGTCACTTGGCGCACCAGGCCGGGCTACGCGCTTGCTGGTCCCTGCCCGTTTTATCGGCAGATGGAGAGCCTTTCGGTGTCCTGGCAGTTTACTGTTCCAAACCGTGCCTGCCAACGGAGGAGGAATTCCGCTGGGTCGAAAATGTCCTGAGGTTAGCGAGCATCGCTATCGGCCAGCGACGCGCGGAAGAGTCGCTCCGGAAAAGCGAGGCCAAGCTGGAAGCGGCTCAGGGACTTGCCAACTTGGGCAGTTGGCACCTGGCCCTCAATCCCTATCACCTCAGCTGGTCCACGGAAACCTGCCGAATCTTTGACCGGACTTCCGCACCTACGACACCCGAGGAATTCGCCGCTTGCATCCATCCGGACGACCGCGCGTTGGTCAACCGGGCCTGGCAGGATTTGTCCAACGGTGTTTCGTTTGACTTGGAGCATCGGATCCTCGCCGGGCGCAAGACCAAGTGGGTTCGCCAAATTGCCGCCTTGGACAAGGTCACTCCGGGAAAGCCCGTGAAATGTATCGGAACTTTTCTCGACATTACCCGGTTAAAAGAAACCGAAGGAGCTCTTCGGCAAGCACAGAAATTGGAGGGCATCGGGCAGCTCGCCGGCGGCGTGGCTCACGACTTCAACAACATCCTGGCCGCCGTCATGATGCAACTCAATTTGCTCCAGATGCATCCGTCCTTGGATCGCGAAGCCCGCGATGGCTTGCGCGAAATGGAAGAGGAAGCCCGACGCGCGGCCAGCCTGACGCGCCAACTTCTCATGTTTAGCCGCCGAGCGGTCATGGACGTGAAGCCGCTGGATCTCGATGAAGTCGTGGAGAATCTGCTGAAAATGCTGCGCCGGTTGATCGGCGAACATATCAATCTGGAACTGGGCAACAGAGCTTCTCTGCCGCTGGTCGAAGCGGACGCGGGCATGCTGGAACAGGTATTGATGAACCTCGTGGTCAACGCGCGCGATGCCATGCCCCAAGGCGGCAAAATCACCATCAGCACCCGCGTGGCTAGCTTCTCCCCCGCTGAAGCACAGCCGGGCAGCAGTCGTCGTCCGGGCCAGTTCGTTTGCCTGGCCGTTTCCGATACCGGATGCGGCATGGATACGGAAACGTTAGCACGCATTTTTGAGCCATTCTTTACCACCAAGGAAGCGGGACGCGGAACCGGCCTCGGTTTGGCCACCGTGCACGGCATCGTGACTCAGCATAAAGGCTGGGTGGAAGTCGACAGTGCCGTCGGGAACGGGACCACTTTTGCAGTCTACTTGCCCACTTTGGCTCGGTCAGAAAGGGAATTGCCCGTTCCCCAAGAGAAACTGCGGGCTCGGAACGGCAAAGAGACGATCCTGGTGGTGGAGGACCAGGTCCGGGTGCGCCAGTTGGTCGCACTCGCGTTGCGGACGCTTGGCTATACTGTTTATGAGGCCGAAAATGGACGCGACGCCATAAAGCTCTGGCAGAAACTCGATTCTGAGATCGACCTGCTCCTGACGGATATGGTCATGCCCGAAGGCATGACGGGCCTGGAACTCACCGAACAGCTGCGAGCCGTCAAGCCGGGTCTGAAAGCCATTATCTCCAGCGGCTATAGCGCAGAAATCGCCCAGATGAGTGCCATCGATAAAGCCGGTGTGGTCTATTTGCCCAAACCTTACGAAGTCCAAGTCCTGGCCGACGCGGTTAGAACGTGCCTGGATCAGGGAGCCAAAATCGCGAGGTGAATTAAAGAAGCAAACCCCGCACTCTCGGCTCGGCCGGCTCGGGATGGGAGTGAATGATCTCGCCAAACGCATGATGCCGTCCAAGCTGCCGGGGAACTCTTTGGAAGGGCCACTGCCCGGTCTGTCGCAGGATGATCTCGTTCAGGCCCGCGTCCTCTTGGAAGCGCAACGCGTCAAGGATCCGCTGGCTCGCGCGGACGTGATGATCGTCCTGTGCAGCTACGATACGCGCGTGGCGGAGTATGCGGCCGAGTTGTATCACGCGCGCCTCGCGCCCCACGTGGTATTTTCTGGTAAGGAAGGAGCCAACACGACCGGGCGCTTTACGGCCAGCGAAGCAGAGGTTTTTGGCGACATCGCTCAACGCTGTGGCGTTCCCACGGAGGCCATTCTCCTCGAGAAAGAGTCTCGCAACACCGGGGAAAACGTCCGGTTCTCGCGCGCCCTCCTCGATTCTCGGAGCATTCGCGCCCAACGCGTGATCGCTGTGCAAAAACCGTTCATGGGCTTGCGCGTCCGTGCTACCTTCCAGAAAGCCTGGCCTGAAGTCGAAGTGCTGGTCACCGCACCGCCTCAGACCCTGGAAGAGCTGGCGCCGCCAGGCATGACGTTGGCCGAGGTGATCTCGATCGTGGTCGGTGACTTTCAACGCGTCCTGGAGTATCCAAAACTCGGCTACCAAACTGAGCAACCCGTATCCCAGGCAGCGAACGACGCGTTTAAGCATTTAGTAGAGCGAGGATACACCCAGCGACTCATGCGACCCCACTCGGTTTAGGCCCTCCCCCTCCGCCCCGTCCGAAGCAGATTCGAGCCTCAACGCCATCCCCAAGGAGGGAGGCGAGGTATACGGCCAATTTCTGGCCTCCGTGGCTGCCGCTGAGTTCGACCCACAGCGCCACAGCAGTCACTCTCTTTTGCTGCTTCTTCCACCAGTCCAAGCTTACTCAACCGGGGCTGGTCCGGGCTTCGTTCAGGCTTCGTTCGGCCTTCCGCAGGCTTCCTACGACATTTGTCGAACGAAGCTCGAATCAAGTCTGGTGAAGCTAAAAGCAACCCAGGGTCAGCTGGCCGTTTCGTGCGGAACATCCGCAAGCGGAAAAAGCTGACGTTTCCGGCCTTGATCGTGATCGTGCTCTTACTCCTCCGTCCCGCCACCGTCTGGGTTGACGCCTCCCACCAAGGCGCCGGAGGGCTCTCACCACTCCTGGAAAGCCTTTGCTGGAGTCTGAAATCGGACTACGGTGACAAATTGTCACCGGCCCTGCCGCTTGGGAAGGAACGATTTGCGCCAATAGCGGAAGCGAGACGCCGCTGCCACTCTGCCGCTCTGCCACGCCCGATGCTGACGAAACTCGGGCACCACGCCGACACGTTACACGACGAATCGGACGATTACATCGTATCCAGGAACGATACCGATACCGATGCCGATACCGACCCCGAAGGGAACACGCAGCCGGCAAACCGCCAACCAGGCAGCAATGTGTTCCTGAAAAATAATTACTCAAAATTCTTCGACTGATGATGAAGCACTTACGTCGAGGCGTCGGAAAATAAATAACCGAAATTCCAAACCTTTTTCGAAACCGACTAGGCAACTTGGAAAATATTATCTGAAATTCCTGAGCACGTTGGATACGACGCAACGTGTAACATCTCGATCACGGGCGATTACGGCATTCACCAACTCGTCTGTGGCAAGCTCCCTGTCAGGAACGTCGAGATTACATCGGGTACAGCCCTGCCGCCCAGCGGTTGGCTTGCATCTCGCGCAGCGCGTCTTCGAACGCGCG
>JBGAIN010000268.1:0-8202 GCA_044225505.1 Limisphaerales bacterium | reverse complement strand
GCGGTTAATTGCCATGTCAACAATTTGTGGACATGCTGGTGACAATCGTCACCACGAATCGTCGCCGGCGCGAGGAGGCAAAATCAATGGTAATTCGAGATGGCGCTATCCGCCTTTCTTGGGCCGGATGCGACGCCTCGCCTAGCGTGCCAATGAGACCGACAACCGGACGAACACGGCTCCCGCGCCTAGCGGAGTGTTCATCCGATAGGATTGCCGGGCGGTGCCATCGACGGCACGTTCCTCCCGAACGAGGCTGAAGCCCCCACGTTCCTCGTGCCACGGACCGGTCGGACTAGGCGCTGTCTCGAGGATCACGGCGGCGTCGTCGGCCGCGAGGTTGCGGGGGTACGTAAGGAGTAGATGCTCGGTTCTCTGGCCGTTGCTTTCGAAGGGTTCGATGCCGACGACGATTCCCGTCAGGGGATTTGTTAAAAGCGCGCCGAAAGCGTAATCGAACAGGTCGGGCTGGCCGTTGCCATTGCTGTCCGCCTCAGGAGAGCCAACGAAAGCCGAAGCGTCTGTGCTTCCTGGGCTTCCTCCGGGCCGCACGCTGGCACGCCATTGGTCCGGGTCACTCGGATCGGGATTCAACCGTGATTTTTGGTAAACCAACGAATAACCATTCGCGTTCGCGCTCGGGGGCCACGGCGAGCTGTCGAGATACGTCAATCGGGCAATATCGCGGCCACCTGCATCGATGAGGGCAATTTCCTCGCCACTATTCGAAAGGGCGCCTTGGTATTGGCCGGCGATCGAAAAGCCAGTGCCATAGCGAGCGGTGAACGCTGCTTGATTTCGTACCACTAAAGTGCGTTGGCCAGGGGCCAACGGCGCCCTCGCGTCCGGAAAATTGAAAAGAATGCCCGCCGTAAAGTGGACGCCCGTCAAGTCAATGGATTCCGTGGAAATGTTGAGGAGTTCGATAAACTCAAAATCATCGCGATCATTACTCGCGGCACGCTCCGCAGGCGTGGCCGGGTCCGCGGGCCGGTAGCAAAACTCTGCGATCACCAAGTGATTCGACGTCGCGGGCACGACATCCAAGCGGTAGCGTCCTTCCGTGAGCGGGCTCCACTCGGCACCTTGTCGAGCCCGCGCCTTCAACCAGGTCGGCTGTCCAATCAACAACGAGCCGTTCGCGTCGGTCGCTGTTCCATTGGCTGCCAGGCGAATCGCCGTGGCGTGAACCGCGCCCCCGGGGAGACGCGGGTCCACGCCATTGGTCGTGTAAAACAATTCCGGAGCCGCTGCAGAAAGCTGGATTGGGGTCGTTCGTGTCACGGAGCCCCCGGCCGGACGGGCGGTCGGCGCCGCAAGCGCTGGAAAGAGCCCGGCAGTGCGTAATTGTTCCAACACCACCCCCGTTCTTTGGGGAAGGTAAGTGCCCACAATCCAATCCCGTTCTCGCTGCCAATCCGCCAAGTCCTGGGGCGAAGGCCAATTGTCGTCACCCCACCGAGCGGTTTCAGCGATGATGGCGGGCTCCACGCCGCTTGCGAGTGCGCGGTATCGGGCAATCAGCGATTCTGGAGCGAGCGCGCCGCCGTTGAAGAAATGCTTTTGGACGCGATCGGCGAATTCCATGCGGTACTCCTCCAAGCGCTGGAGCTGGGCGTGCGGTTCACCCACCCAATAGCCGGCGATGTCCGGGCGGGGCGAGACCATATTTAACGGGGACCGATCGCGGTTGTTGCCCATGGTGTTCTCAAAATCCCAAAGGTAGAATTTGAAGCCGCCCGCCTGGCCGCCGCGATGACGGCCAAACCAAAAGTTCTTGTTCGGCCAATCCCAGTTGCCGCCCCAGATGTTCACCAGCATGTAATCGATATAGTTGGTCGCGTCGAAATACTCGGGAAAAGCCAAGTGGCGCGTCCCGTCCGAGTTGAGTCCTTTCAAGCGCTGGTAATCCCCAAGCGTCGTGGCTTTGGGCGCCGGCCATGAACGTTCAAGCATCGAGGCTTCCAGCCTTGACGTCACCGGAATTGATCGCATCCCAGTCGGCGGCCTCACCCCCAAAGTAAGTCGCGGAAAAATCCTCCGCCGGGCGCTCCGTGAGGTTATAAACGCCCCAGTAAAGGCCATTCAGATAAAGGTGCACAAACTGCCCGCGCGCCGAGGCTTGACCCATCGCGAGTGCGGAACGGCGGCCAAACTCATCGCGAATGAACTGTTCGGTATTGATGGCGTCGTTCCAAGCGTAGCCGTCGTTGGCGCCGGCGCGAAGCACGAGCGTGTCGAATTCCTGGGCCGCACCAAACTCGCCGAAAAGGTTTTGGTGAAGACGGCCCACTCCGTACTCTCCTTTGAAGAGCAATCGCAGAGAATGCTTCTGGGTGACGAAGCGTTGACGGAAGTGTCCGCCCTGAACGCGCAGTCCGCAATCGACTTGAAAGTCGCTGGTGCCGTCCGCCCGAATCCATTCGAGTGAGATGGGGCGTTCCCAGTCTGCACCGGAACGTTCGGGGTTCGCGTAGACGCCGCGGCTAGTGCCGAACAGGTTGTCGCGGTCGGTGGTGATCGCGATGGTCGGAAGGGCTTGCAGCGACTCTTCCATTCGATTGGCGTAGGCGGGCGCTTGCGTGATCCGGGGATCCATCGCGTAATCGGCGGCCACGCCGGCCCAGTTTGCCGGGAATCCGTTTGGAAGTGCCGGCTGGCGCACCACGTCTGCCAGGAAGACATACGTGTGGGTATCGACGTCGGTCGGACGATAATCCGGCTTAAACGCGGCCGCCCGGACGGTCATGGTGTGATCGATCCGAATCGGCCCGGTATAGACCGTTCCTCCCGCGGCCGTTGGCGCCGCTCCGTCGAGGGTGTAACGAATTTCTGCCCCGGCGGTCGCCGTCGAGAGCGCCAGATCCAACGGGGCGCTCTTCCGACCGCGTCCGACACTAAACTTCGTGTCCGCGACCCGGCCCAGGTTCCAAGAGACCAGGTTGGACGCGCCTGGAGTAGGCCGCTCCAGGTAGGCGGCGATTTGCGAGCCACGCGTTTCCAGAAGCAGCTCCGCGCTTAACAGAAACTCCGCGTCATTGACCGAAGAGTTCAATCCTTGAAACGCCAGCCAATTTGTGCCCGTTTTGACGAGCGCACGAAAGGGCAGCAGATCGATCACTTCAGGAGTGAGTGCGTCGGATTTTACGCGTTTGGTTGGGGCGACAGAATCCCAGTCCGGAGCGGTTGGGGTATTCCGCGCGGCAATCTCCGTTCCGTTCAAATGCACGAGCACGCCGTCGTCAAACCGCAGGCGGAGGGCCAGGCTGGTCGCATCTTCGATGGTGTCCACGTTGAAGGGGACGCGGAAGAACGCCGAGCTGGCGTGCCCTTTCATCGTCGCACTTAGATCGCTGCGGATGAGCGGAGCATAAGAAACAGAAGCAACGCCATAAACCTCCACTTCGCCCAAGGATAGCACATTGTCTTCATCGTTGTTCCCCGCGCCGCCCGAACCCGAGAGATCCGGGTCAGGAGTCCGGACGACCTGAATGGTTTGAGCTTCGATCGGGCCAACGTTCAATTGGAAAAGATCGAGCGTCAGGCTGCCAGGACTGCCCAGTTTATTCTCGGGATTGAGCAAGCCCGACGACCAAACCACCGTCTTCCCGTCCGCGGCGAGCAAGTTGACGGTCAGATCCCGAAACCGGGAACGGCAGCAATCTTGCCGATTCCGCAAAATGATCTGACTGATCTCTGTGGCCGCGCCCAGGTCCACCGCCCAAGTCGACGCGTTGTCGTTGCTGTCGGTATGGGTAAAGGTGTTCGGATCGCCGTCGATCGCGTTCGCCGGGCTGAATCCAAACCCGATCGTGCTCTGGCTCGCGGTACCTTGGATCGCCAGATTGCGATTGGTGCCAAACCCTGCTGGGGTGGAATCGAAACCGACGGCAAAACCGTTGAGCCGGGTCCAGTTGCTCCCTGGATTCGAGCCGGGCGCCGACCAGTCGGTTGGGACATCGGCCGCAGAGGTGGGGAGCAGCATCCAGACCTCCGAAGCTTGGAGAAGATCCCGGGTTTTCCCAAGCATCGGGATGCCAAAGGAGACGTCCGCCTCTTGCGGAGGGAAGCGCGGACTGAATTCCGAGGCGGGGCCAGCTCCGCCGGGTGGAAACAAGGCCAAATATTCACCCTCTGCATCCAACCGGAAGTTCGTATGCAGCGGGCCAGGTGCGATGCGGTTCTTGCCCGAGGCGAACACGATTAGAAAAGCGCCTGGGTCGAGAAAACGCTCCGGGAAGCGCCATTTGTTTCGAAGGAGCGGATCATCCGTCAGAGACCAGTTGGCCAAGTTGACGCGCTCAAGCGTCGGGTTGTGGAGCTCGATCCAATCGGAGGGTTCGCCGTCCTCGTCCAGGAGCGAGAGTTGGTTGGCCGCCATGAACTCGCTAATAACCGGGTTAGCCGCGTGCGAAACCAATGCCAACGGCCAAGCCGAGATCGCCAATAGGCACACCACAGGGCGAACGAACGCAAGCAAACGCGGCAAGTGACTCATGCGGATGCCGAATTTAGCATAATTCTGCGGCACGGTTATTTCGCAGGCCGTGCCCCGCGTTCCGAAGGGGAGACTCGTTTGCTCGAGTTCAGCCGCTCACGGGCTTTACGGAGTTTCTGCAAGCGGGATTCCCAGTCTGCCCAGTCACCGGCCCACTGTGGGAGTGGAAACCGCGCCCGTGCCGTGGCAAAGACATCTTCCAGGGTATGGAGTTGATGTTCCAGGCTTTGGACCTCCCCCCAACGTGCCAAAGCTTCCGCTAGACAAAGATGATTCTCAGGGAATTCAGGGCTCACCTTAACCGCCGATTCAAAATGAATGCGCGCTTTACTGCGATTCCCAATACTGGCCGGCCAAATCGGAGCTTCCATATATAACATGCCCAGGGCGCGATCCGGTCCGGCTCGGTCCAATTCCGGATCTAGATCCAATGCCTGAAGAAACTCTTGCTCCATTTCTCGAAGCACTCGCAACGCGCTTAATTTCTTGGCGCGTGCGACCTGGCCGAGATTCAGACCGAGATAGTAGTGGGCAGAGGCCGATTTGGGCTGAAGAGCCAAAGTGTGCTGACAGCCAGCAATACCCGCCTCAGCGATCTTGGTGCGTGTCTCCTCGTCGTGAGCGAATTCGGACAAGTTAAATGCGGCTCGACCTAATCGCCAGCCAGCGACTGTGTTGGTTTCCGCTTTGGCGAATTCCTGGCGGGCTTCGTCGTAGAGCCGCCTGGCCTCGGACTCGGAAGCGGGGATTTGTGCAAAAATTGGGAGCGATTGAAGCAGGGCTAAAACGATCGCGGACCACACGGCGAGAATTGCATAACAATTTCTCTGGGAAGACCTTGCGAGCGGTGTGAGGCTCGGCTCGGTCAGCGAGCTTGGACAAGAAATAGTTATTGCTAACATGTCGCGCGCCAATATACTAGCTTACGTGAGATCAAATTGGAATCGGCTTTGGGTTGCTGCTCTCCCGCTGCTCGTCGTCCTGTTGACAGGGTGCGGTGGGTTCTCGGCGTCTCCAAGCGTTTCTCCGGGCATGTTTCTTTTGCCTGGCTTAGGACAGAACAACCCGCCCGTGACAGCACCCGCAGCTGCTGAAGCGACTGTGGCTCCTGCCCAGCCGCTCTAGTCAGTTCAACGCAGATTAAAAGCACTATGCGATTCCCGCTCGCTTTGACGGCGAAGATTGCCCGGCACATCATCAGCCACAAGCTCCGTAAGACACCCCGATTTGCCATGGTTCTGCAGCTGGAACCATTGCATACGTGCAATCTGACGTGCACTGGATGTGGCCGAATCCGCGAGTATTCCACCAGCTTAAAAGATGTCATGAGTCTGGAGGATTGTCTGGGGGCTGCGCAGGATTGCGATGCACCCATGGTTTCGGTTTGTGGGGGTGAACCGCTGATTTACCCGAAGATCGAGGAATTGGTGGATGGGTTGCTTGGGCAGGGGCGTATCGTTTACATCTGCACGAACGGGATGTTCATGCGCAAGAAAATGCGCGAGTATTTGGCGAGCATTTACACCCCAGGTCTGGAACCGAAGATAACCGCCTTGCTCGCGGAGAAGCTGATTACCGAAAAGGATGCGGAGGCGATACGTCATGCGGATGAAAAAGCGCGGCAAAAGACGACGATCCGTCCGACGCAATGGTTGTACTGGAACGTTCACATCGACGGGTTGGAATACACCCACGATCTGATCGTCGAACGGGAAGGCGTGTTTAAAGAATGCGTGGAAGCGATCAAGATGGCCAAGATTCTTGGCTATCAGGTAGCGACCAATACCACGGTTTACAAGGAGACGGACGTCAAAGAGATCGAAGAGATGTTTGAGTTTTTCTCCTCGCTCGAAGTGGACGGTCACACGATCTCACCGGGCTATGATTATGATGCCGCCAAGAAAGACATGATCAAGCGCTTGGGGCGTCAGCCGGAAGACTTTTTCCTCACGCGCGCCATGACGCGGGAGAAGTTTGCGAAGATTCAGGAGTGGGGGGACCGGTTTACGATTTTCGGGACGCCGGTTTACCAGGAGTTTCTTGCGGGCAAACGGGAGTTGACCTGCACCGCGTGGGCGATCCCGACTCGGAACGTGCGCGGCTGGAAGGCCCCCTGTTACCTCATGACCGATGGTCATTATCCCACCTACCGCGAGATGCTCGACAAGGTGGATTGGAACAAGTACGGCGTCGTCAATGGCGTCGCGCGCGATCCGCGGTGTGAGAACTGTATGGTTCACTGTGGTTACGACCCAAGTGGCGCTTTAGGCACCAACTATCAGCGCGGCGATAATTGGAAGAACTTCAAATACAACTTTTCGGCGCGGCCCAAACCTTATTACGAGGGAAGAAACGTCAAGGCATACAACGGTTTCTCCATTGGCAAAGGGCATTTGGCGGAGGCCAAAGCGGTGATTAACAATCCGGCTGAAGTTTCCGGCAGCAACGGTTGCAGCAGCCATGGAAATGGATCGTCCGCGCGCGAAGAGTTGCTGGCGAAAATCCGGAACAACGGGGCAGGGCGATAAATCGGCTCCGAGTTACCCGTTCCAAAGCGATATCGATTGCTCCCTGCTGTCTCCTAGTCTGCGCAAGACAAGAACATGAAGACCCTGTTTCTTTCCCCCCCGTCGTTTGATGGATTTGATGGCGGCGCTGGTTCGCGCTACCAAGCACGACGTGAAGTGACGAGTTTCTGGTATCCTACTTGGCTCGCCCAGCCCGCGGCCTTGGTCCCAGGAGCAACCTTGCTCGATTGCCCGCCTCACGATATTGGCAAAGACGAGTGCCTTCGGCGCGCCAAGGAGTTCGATCATGTCATCATCCACACGAGCACTCCGTCGCTGAAAAACGACTGCAAAGTGGCCGAAGCGATCAAACAACAGCGTCCGGAGACCCGCATTGGATTCGTGGGCGCTCACGCTGCCGTTCTCCCCGCGGAAACACTGAAAGCGTCCGCTTCCATCGATTGGGTCGGGCGCAAAGAATTCGATTTTACCTGTAAGGAAGTCGCGGAGGGCCGGCCTCTGGAAACCATTGCAGGCCTTTCTTACCGCGATAAGGAAGGGAAGATTCGCCATAACCCCGAGCGGGAACTGATTACGAACATGGACGTGCTTCCATGGGTAGCAGACGTCTACAAACGCGACTTGCAGATCGAGAAGTACTTCATCGGCTACTTGATGCATCCCTACGTGAGCCTATACACGGGCCGTGGTTGCCCAGCGCAATGCACGTTCTGTCTCTGGCCGCAGACCATCGGGGGCCACAAGTACCGCGTTCGATCTCCGCAGAACGTGGCCGACGAGATGGCTTACATGAAAAAGCTGTTTCCCAAGGTTCGCGAATTCTTCTTCGATGACGATACGTTCACGGCGAACTTGCCACGCGCGCGTGAGATCGCGCGCAAACTGGCACCCCTCGGGCTGACCTGGTCTTGCAACAGCCGAGCCAACATCGATTACGATACCATCAAGTTCTTCAAGGACTCCGGCCTGCGGCTCTTTCTCGTGGGCTATGAAAGCGGCAACGAGGAGATCCTGAAACGGATTAAGAAGGGTGTGACACTCGAGGAAATGCGCCGCTTCACCAAGTCCTGTCATCAAGCCGGCGTTGTTATTCACGGAACATTTATTCTGGGCCTCCCGGTCGAAACTCAAGAGAGCGTCGAAAATACGATTCGATTTGCTCAGGAACTCGACGTG
>JBGAIN010000021.1:70884-77359 GCA_044225505.1 Limisphaerales bacterium | reverse complement strand
CTGGCGCGTGAAATAGCCGAGACTCTTCGAGTTCACCGCGCCACATGGGAGTACCGGAGCGGAGTCGCCTGGCCTTGGTTGGTCGCTCGGGCCGCTGACTCGCTCACGCCCAAGGTCGACACGGAGAACCTGGCGGAGCTCGACGGAATTGTCGCAGGCCTGCGCGCCGCGGGCGTGGAGACGACCCGAGACGAAATGGTCACTTACAATGCGCAACTCGAGTTCGAGGCCTATTGAAAGATCGGCCACGGCAGCCCTGGACCTTATTCCATGCTAGAGAGTAAGGCGCCTTCCGGCTGACGGTCGTGAGCAACGATTTTTCTTCGACACCGAAAGATCGCCCCGCTTAAATCGGAGGCGGTTTCCCGGACCCGACAAGGCCGCTAGAACGCTTTTGACCGGGCGATGTCTATGGAAGAAGGTGATTCAACACTGGATGTGCCCTAAAATCCCAGATGCATAGCGCTATGAAACATTGCACGGTTCGGCGGAAGCAACTCGGTGCCGCAATCCGACGATTTCTACTGATTTATCTGCTCTGGGGCAGCGTCGGACTGGCAAACGCTCTTCTCACCTCTGCAGCGGAACTGGGCATCGTCATCAACGAGATCATGTATCATCCGCCCGCCGGCCAGACCAACCTGCAATATGTGGAGCTATTCAATGCCGGAACGTCGGCTGTAGATATGTCAGCGTGGGCGTTCCAAAAGGGGGTGCAATATACCTTTCCCAATCACACGTCGTTAAAAGGCGGGGATTATCTCGTCATTTGCCGCGATACGAACGCCTTCTTCGCGCATTACGGCCGACAGATCCCAGCGTTGGGGAACTTCACAGGGAAGCTTAGCCGCAAAGCTGAACGCTTGGAATTGGCCAATGCGCAAGGGCAATTGATCGATGCGGTCCGCTACTCTGACCGTGACGGGTGGCCAGCGGCAGCCGACGGGGAATCGAGCTCTCTGGAGCGCATTACGCCGGGCGCGGGCAGCGATCGGCCGGAGAATTGGGCGGCATCAAATTGGCCCACCAAGAAAAAGGCCTCGGGCACGCCGGGGACGAAGAACGACAGTTTCTGCTCGAACTTTCCGCCGGTAATCAGCCACGTGGAACGCTCGCCTCAAGTGCCAACACCGCAGCAAAAACTCAAAATCAGCGCCAGTATTCGAGACTCGGACGGAATCGCCTCGGCCGCCCTGCTCTACCGCCTGGCCGGGCCGGGTCGAGAATCGGACGAGATCGCGGTGGGGATGACTCGGACCTCCGGCAACGAAAAAGACGGGGTTTATGAGGGAACCCTCGATGGGCAAGCTCACGGCCAACTGATTCGTTACCGGATTAGGGCGACGGATTCGACCGGCGCGGCGCGTCTGGCGCCGGCCCCCAACGATCCTCGACCGACCTACTCGTGTATCGTTTTGACGAACACACCCAAGGCGACGGTGGCGATCGGTTACGTCATCAACATCGGCCGGATTGAACAAGGGCCGCCGCACAACACCATCACGCCCAAGCGCAGCCCGCCCACGTTGCGGGGCCGCGGAGCGTTCGTTTACGTGCCGCACGATGGAGGAGTACCCGAGCTTTATGACTATGTCCACGTAGCCACTCGGTCGGGAGGTTACAAGGTCCGCTTTCAGAAAGACCAGCGCTTGAAAGGAATGAGCAGCGTGAACTTGATTGCGGAGGGACCTCTCCGTTGGATCCTGGCGGAACCGCTCGCTTACCAAGTCTATCGCCTGGCGGGAGTGCCAGCGCCTTACACGGAACATCTCCGCCTTTCGCTTGACGATCGGCTGATGGGCGTTCACCTCCTGATTGAGCAGCCCAACGAATCGTTTCTCGCTCGCAACGGACGCGACGATGCGGGAAATTTGTATAAACTCGCCTGGTTCGGCCAAGGCGTCATTGAACAACACCAGAAACGGACGAACCTCCGATCCGGACATGACGATCTTGTCCAAGTGCTCGACGGCCTGACGACGAAGTCGGGTGCGGAACAATGGGACTGGATTGAAAAGAACTTTCAGGTGCAAGAGTTCGTCAGTTACTACGCGGTGAATACTTGCATCCAGAATTGGGACGGCTATTTCAACAATCATTACCTTTATCATGACCTCGGCAGGACAGGAAAATGGGAGGTCTATCCTTGGGATGAGGACAAAACCTGGGGCGACTATGACGGTTCGTCGTCCGACTATGACCTCTACGAAATGCCACTGACCTACGGCATGACCGGAGACCAGTCTCCCCGCGACTTCGATCGCTGGGGTTCCGGGCTCTTTGGTGGCGTCAGCTGGTGGAGACCGCCAGGACATTTTTCCGGACCGCTCCTGGCGAACCCGGAGTTTCGCAAACGTTTCCTAACGCGCGTCCAGGAACTCTGCGCGACCCAGTTCACACCCAAAGCGCTCTTTCCGATGATTGACGCCATGGAAAAACAGCTGGAGCCGGAAGTGCGTCTCCGTGCCACCGTCCAGAATCAAGATCCTCAAGAACAGCTGCAGGAATTCAGCGACGCTATGGAATCGTTCCGGGAACAAGTGCAAAACCGGCGAAAGTTCATACTGAAAGCGTTGGCCACCGAAGGGAAAGGAGCCCAATGAATCTGTTACTCGTCGCAGTCAGCGCTTTCCTGCTGCTCTCGATGACCAGCGTTCGGGCGGCACTAAGCTCATCCGACTCAATCCACGTCAAAGGGAAGGTCCTAGACAGCGCGGGACGGACCTTGCCCGGAACGACGGTCCAACTGTTTATCTATGGCCCGTCGATCGTGAACGGTTTCGAATTGAACCCAACCCCGGAAGTCATCACGGACGCAAACGGCGGGTTTGATTTGCCAGTCTCACGCAACTCCGGACTGCCACAAACCCCCACCTTTCTCATTGCGCATAAACCCGGGTTAGCTGCGACCTGGATTCAATTCGCGCTTTCTAACGGAACCGAACAAACCGTGGTCCTGCCTCCAGCCTCGTTTCTCGCTGGGCAGGTCCTGGATGAGACTGAAACTCCGGTCGCAGGCGCTCAAGTCTCAGTCTCGGCCGCCTATTTGGAAACGACGACGGCTGATGGCAGCCGGAATTTCAGCTACCTGGCTGATAAACCCGCGCGCAGCGTGTTCACCACCAAGACAGGCCCTGACGGTTCGTTCCGTCTGGAAGGCTTCCCGACCAACACGACAGCCGCGTTAATTGCAGAAGCGCCAGGCAAGGTTCTGCGCGGGGCGAATGCGGGCTTCCTCAGCCCTGATTCGCTCCCGTTCAGGGCGGGACAAGGGGGAATCCGCTTGATACTCGAACCAGCCGGGAGCATCGAGGGGACCATTGCTTTTCCTGATTCTGGCAACGTCCCGATCGCCCAACTTCGATTGTTGCCAGCCCAACCGGGCACTTTTGTCACACTTCCACCCGCCATTCGCCCTGGAAACAATGGCGCGTTTCGCTTTGATACTGTCGCGCCAGGCGCTTACCGGATCCAGGCAACCTTTGGCACCAATGCCACGCCGGAATGGATTGCGGAACCGGTTTCTGTGACCGTCGAAAGCAAGGGCGTAAGTCGCGGAGTTCGTTTGACCGCAACCCGCGGCGGGTTATTGGAAGTGTCCGTTCGTGCTGGCAAAGAGGGCACTCCGCTCCATGAATCCAACGTGAATGTTTTCCGCGAGGGCTACCAGTCGGGCGCCATCGCTGGAACCAATGGAATTGCCGTTCTCAGACTCCCCCCGGGCGAGTATCAGGTCGTCGCGTTCAAAACGGGCTACCAGCAATCGAATGTTTCGGGAACCGTGCAAACAAGCCAAACCAATCGCATCGAGATCGAACTGGAAAAATCTCGCAAACTTGCTGGCATTGTCCGACTGCCCGATGGCCAGCTTGGGACGAAACTTCCAGTGCAAGTGCTCGGCGACTATTCCATGCAGCAAACTCCGTTCTTCACCGGCGCAGACGGACGTTTTGAAATTGATTGGAATCCACAGCAATTCGGCGGTGACCAAGCGTCTCCCTGCCTGGTGGTCCGCTATCCCGAAAAGAACCTAGCGGTAGCTCAAGACGTGGACGCGGAAACCGAATCCTACGAGTTGAAACTCGCTCCGGCGCTCACGTTCGCGTTGCGTATTCAATCTGACGGCAAACCGTTGACAAACGCCGCCGCCGCGCTCCTTTTTCGTTCGGGCAACATGAGCATGTACGTGAATGGACTCGCAAAACCCACCTCGATTCCTGGTGAGTTGGAGATTCCCGCGCTTCCCCCGGGCCGCCAGTACGGCATTCAATGCTCCGCGCCAGGCTATGGAACCCGATTCCTCGACGTTGGGCAACAAGCGGAGGAGGCCAAACGCGTCGAACTCGACACTGTCGAACTGAAACGTGCGGATCGCAAACTGGCGGGCAAATTGGTCGATCCTGAGGACAAACCCGTCTCGTCCGCCATGGTCCAGATACATGGCGACGGTCAACCCAATGCCAACACTCGCACCGATTCGGAAGGTCGATTCAGCTTCGACGTTTGCGAAGGCACAGTCCGGTTGTTTGCGAATAGTGCTCGCATGTTTGCCAATCGCGCCGCTGAGGCCGGTGATACGAACGTCGTGCTGACACTGGGAGAACAAATGGGGGGTGGCGACGGTGGTGCAAAACCTCAGAGGCTTGCCGGCACAGCCAACGATGCCGGTGGCAAACCGGTCGCAGGTGCGGAGGTGCGAGTTTTTCCGATGCACATGCCAATGCCGGCCAAGACCGAAGCCGATGGGACATTCAAGGTGAGCTATGTGGTCGAGCCGTGGCAACGACAGAACGGCAATCCGCTGCTCCTGGTTCGTGATCGAACCCGAAATCTTGCCATTGCTCAGGAACTCGTCGACGAAAACACCAACGTTACGGTTCAACTGGAGCAGGCTTGGACGGTCAAAGGGCATATCGTCGACTCAGCCGGCAAGCCAGTCCCAAACGCCACAGCCAATCTCATCCTGCAATCGGGTAACATGGGTGGTCAGATCGACAACGATCCCACGACAACGGATTCTCGGGGTGGCTTCACGTTCACTACCCTGCCGACCAGTCAACGCTACACGATCTACGCCAGCGCGCCTGGCTACAGCCAGAAGTCGCAGCGTCTTCCTGGCGAGTCAGAGACATCCGTCATCGACTTGGCTCCCATTGTTCTACGATTGGCCGACAAGCTCATTGCGGGGCGGGTCCTGGACGCCAAAGATAAACCGATTGCTGGGATCTACGTTCAAGTCTCATCTGACGACCAACCTCAGGTCAACATGCAAACCGACAGCAAAGGACGCTTCAAATTCAAAGTCTGCGATGGAACCGTGCGCCTCTACGCGAGCGGCCAGGCCGGGTTTTCCCAAACGACAGTGCAAGCAGGCGATACCAACATTTCACTCGTGCTAATGGACCAGTCCAGCCGTAGGACAGCTGCCCGACGAAAACACGCGCCAGCTTCCCGTCCCAATGTTTCTGCCCTCGTCGGCAAACCATTACCGAACCTAACAACTTTGGGGTTCACCTCGGATGCAGCACCGGCCAATCGACCGCTTCTGCTCTGCCTGCTCGACATTCAACAGCGTCCTTCCCGACGCATGGCCCGCCTGCTCAAAGAACGTCAAGAAGAGCTTCTCCAACAAGGGGTCGCCATCGCTGTGGCCCAAACCGCGCAGGCCAGCGATGAAGCTTGGAATGATTGGCGGGAGGCATACTCGTTCGAGTATCCCCTTGCCCGACTAACGTCGGTCTCGGACGCCAGTCATTGGGCAACGAGCCTTGGAAACCTCCCTTGGCTCATTCTAATAGATCACAAAGGAATCGTGAGCGCCGAAGGTTTTTCACTCGACGAACTGAACGCTAAGATCGAATCCCTCGCGAAGTAAGCGACACAGCGCGCCCGCGGCGCCAAGGCCCGGCAAAGAGGCGGTGCGGTGCCTTGATCGACATCAGCCAGCGCTTCCGGCAAAGGGCCGCTGCCGGATACTGCTCTCGCGTTCACGTTCACCCGGATCTTGCCATATCTACCCTCCCCTCGCACACTCCCAGTGACAATGGCACGGTCTCACGAGTTTCACGTCGCAACGCGGGCGAACGATCGACGAGCGAAAGTCAGACGGCAGCGGCACGCCCTCCGCGTCGTCGCCTGGGCGACTCGGTCGCACCTTAGCCCAGTCCCTACGCTTTGGGTCCTCATCTATGCCATGTTCGCGGGAGCGCCCAGCATCGGCGCGCCCGGATTCGAGTTCTATGAACCGATCCGGCCCTGTCGGCCGCTGCAAGTCATCGCCCATCGTGGAGCTGCTGGGCAAGCGCCGGCGAATTCGAGATCCGCGCTGATTCATTGTATCGAAGACGGTCTCGAGTGGGCTTCGGTTGACGTTTGGCGCACGCGAGATGGCCGTCACGTGCTCGCTCAAAACGCACACGTGCCGCTTGGCAGTGCGGCGGACTCACCAATCTCCGAACACACTCTCGCCGAGCTC